>NZ_JFCA01000026.1 GCF_000612585.1 Pseudomonas sp. CHM02 | reverse complement strand
AGATAAAATTCGCCGTCAACACTTTATTTCGGGTTTATTCGGATTTGAGCGTAATGCGCGCAAATGCCTTCTTCCCCGCCTGGCAAACATGGGTAGCGCCTAGCTCATATATAAAGGTGCGATCTACCACCTCACCATCTACACGCACACCACCGGAACTCAGAAGGTCACGCGCGACCGCCGAGTTCTTGACCAAGCCTGTTTTATTAAGCACGGCGGCAATCGGCATCGCCTCAGTCGCAGACAGCTCGATCTCCGGCAGATCATCCGGCAGCTCGCCATCCTTCATGCGGTTGCCCGCAGCACGGTGAGCATTGGCCGCAGCCTCTTCACCATGGAAGCGCGCAACAATTTCTTCCGCCAGCTTGATCTTCACGTCACGCGGATTCGCGCCTGCTTCTACATCAGCACGCAGCGCATTGATCTCATCCATCGAGCGGAAGCTCAACAGCTCGAAGTAACGCCACATTAGCGCGTCAGGAATCGAGACCAACTTGCCGTACATCACACCCGGCGCTTCCTGGATACCGACATAGTTGCCCAAGGACTTGGACATCTTCTTGACGCCATCCAACCCTTCCAACAACGGCATGGTCAGAATGCACTGGGCTTCTTGCCCATACGCACGCTGCAGTTCACGCCCCATCAACAGGTTGAACTTCTGGTCGGTACCGCCCAGCTCAACGTCCGCACGCAATGCTACCGAGTCATAGCCCTGGACCAGCGGATAGAGGAACTCATGAATGGCGATCGGCTGATTGGTCGAGTAACGCTTGTCGAAGTCGTCACGCTCAAGCATCCGCGCGACGGTGTACTGGGAAGTCAGACGAATGAAGTCCGCCGGCCCCATCTGATCCATCCAGGTGGAGTTGAACGCCACCTCAGTCTTGGCTGGATCAAGAATCTTGAATACCTGTGTCTTGTAGGTCTCGGCATTATCGAGAACCTGCTCACGGGTCAGCGGCGGGCGCGTGGCGCTCTTGCCGCTCGGATCACCGATCATCCCGGTGAAGTCACCTATAAGGAAGATGACCTGATGCCCCAGTTCCTGGAACTGACGCAGCTTATTAATAAGCACGGTATGACCCAAATGCAGATCCGGTGCAGTCGGATCAAAGCCAGCCTTAATACGCAGGGGTTGGCCACGCTTTAGCTTTTCGATCAGCTCGGCCTCGACCAACAGTTCTTCCGCACCACGTTTTATCAGCGCTAGCTGCTCTTCAACCGACTTCATAACAGACCCGCAAGGCTCAGATTCAAAAGGGAACCAACCATACAAGATCAGGGACTAATTACAAGTTTTGCCCTGCGAACGGACACCGTTCAGCAAGCCCCGCATTCGCGAGCTTGCGCCACAGATGATTTGGTTATATTTTATACAGTTATTTCATCTTCATCATGTCATTCATCTTTTCCATTTCATCTTCAAAGTCAAAATTACCTATGACCACTGAACCGTCTAAAGCGCCGCCGCTTTACCCGAAGACCCACCTGCTCGCCGCAAGTGGTATCGCCGCCCTTCTCAGCCTGGCACTCCTGGTATTCCCTTCCAGTGACGTAGAAGCCAAACGAACATCCCTGAGCCTTGACCTGGAAAGTCCAGTTGAACAACTGACACAAGATCAAGACGCTTCCGACGCACAACAAGCCACAAACGCACCCACCGAATCGCCGTTCGCCCAGATAGAAAGCGCTCCCGAAGATACCCAGCAAGCAGTCCAGGAGCAGCCAGCGCCTGCTGCCGACGCAGCCAAGAACCCTCAGCACCGCGAAGTGATCGTCGCCAGGGGCGACACACTGTCCACGCTGTTCGAGAAAGTCGGCCTCCCCGCTGCAACGGTCAATGAAGTACTGGCCAGTGATAAGCAAGCCAAGCAATTCACCCAGCTCAAGCATGGCCAGAAACTTGAGTTCGAACTGACGCCTGACGGTCAGTTGAACAACCTGCACAGCAATATCAACGACCTCGAAAGCATCACCCTGACCAAAGGCGCCAAAGGCTTTGCCTTCAACCGCATCACCACCAAACCGGTCATGCGCTCCGCCTATGTACACGGCGTGATCAACAGCTCGTTGTCACAATCGGCAGCCCGCGCCGGCTTGTCCCACAGCATGACGATGGACATGGCCAGCGTGTTCGGCTACGACATCGACTTCGCCCAAGACATCCGCCAAGGCGACGAATTCGACGTGATCTACGAGCAGAAAGTCGCCAACGGCAAAGTCGTCGGCACTGGCAATATTCTCTCCGCACGCTTCACCAACCGCGGCAAGACCTACACCGCCGTGCGCTACACCAACAAACAAGGCAACAGCAGCTACTACACGGCTGATGGCAATAGCATGCGCAAAGCTTTCATCCGCACGCCGGTGGACTTCGCTCGCATTAGCTCGCGTTTTTCCATGGGTCGCAAGCATCCAATTCTGAACAAAATTCGCGCCCACAAAGGCGTCGACTACGCCGCCCCGCGTGGCACGCCGATCAAGGCCGCCGGCGATGGCAAAGTGCTGCTGGCCGGCCGTCGCGGCGGTTACGGCAATACCGTGATCATTCAACACGGCAATACCTACCGTACGCTGTATGGCCACATGCAAGGCTTCGCCAAGGGCGTGCAAACTGGCGGCACCGTGAAGCAAGGTCAGGTGATCGGCTATATCGGCACTACTGGCCTCTCCACCGGCCCGCACTTGCACTATGAATTCCAGGTCAATGGCGTACACGTCGATCCGCTGGGCCAGAAACTGCCCATGGCTGACCCGATCGCCAAGGCCGAGCGCGCGCGCTTCATGCAGCAGAGCCAACCGTTGATGGCACGCATGGATCAAGAGCGCTCCACCCTGCTGGCTTCGGCGAAGCGCTGAAGCATGTCGCTCTATATAGGCGTGATGTCCGGTACCAGCCTCGATGGCCTGGACATTGCGCTGATCGAGCAAGACCCGGCAGTCAAGCTGATCGCCACGCACTACATTCCCATGCCAGATACCCTGCGCACCGAGCTGCTGGCTCTGTGCGCCAGCGGCCCGGATGAAATCGCCCGCTCAGCCATCGCCCAGCAGAAATGGGTGAGCCTGGCCGCACAAGGCATTCACGCCTTGCTCGATCAGCAACACCTCAAGCCCCAGGACATTCGCGCGATTGGCAGCCATGGCCAGACCATCCGCCATGAACCCGCCCGGGGCTTTACCGTGCAGATCGGCAACCCGGCCTTGCTGACCGAGCTGACAAACATCACCGTGGTCAGCGACTTTCGCAGCCGCGACGTCGCAGCCGGTGGCCAGGGCGCGCCGCTGGTTCCCGCCTTCCATGAAGCGTTGTTTGGTGAGCACACCGGCAACCGTGCGGTATTGAATGTGGGTGGCTTCAGCAACCTCAGCCTGATCGAGACTGGCAAACCTGTAGCCGGCTTCGACTGCGGCCCAGGCAATGTCCTGCTGGACGCGTGGATTCATCAACAACGCGGCGAAAACTTTGATCGCGATGGTCAGTGGGCCGCCAGCGGCAAGATTGAGCCACCGTTACTCAATGCCCTGCTCAGCGACCCATTCTTCGTGACGAAGGGCCCCAAGAGTACTGGGCGCGAAGTATTCAACCTGGAATGGCTGCAACAACACCTTGGCCGCCTGCCTGCATTTGAGCCTCAGGATGTGCAGGCCACTCTGCTGGAGCTGACCGCGCTCACAATCGTCGAATCGCTGCAGTCTGCCCAACCCCAGACAGAAACACTGCTGGTGTGTGGCGGTGGCGCGCACAACGCTACCCTGATGAATCGCCTGGCAGCCCTGCTACCGTCGACTCACGTCAGCAGCACCGCCACCTACGGCGTAGATCCCGACTGGGTCGAGGCCATGGCCTTCGCCTGGCTGGCCCATTGCTGCCTCGAAGGCATCGCCGCCAACCGCCCGAGCGTCACCGGCGCACACGGGCTGCGAGTACTGGGCGCTATCTACCCTGCCTGACTGCCGCAATAATCCGTAGACAGCAAAACGCCGCTTGGCCTATCAAAGCCAAGCGGCGTTTTTTATTCGCTGTGGATCAGGCTATCGATCAGATCGAGAACGAAGACCCGCAACCACAAGTGGTCGTAGCGTTAGGGTTCTTGATCACAAAGCGAGAACCCTCCAGACCTTCCTGATAATCCACCTCGGCACCTGCCAAGTACTGGAAACTCATCGGGTCCACGACCAGGCTTACGCCTTCGCGCTCAACGATGGTGTCATCATCGGCCACATCTTCATCGAAGGTAAAACCGTACTGAAACCCTGAACAACCGCCGCCCGTAACGAATACGCGCAGCTTCAAGCGATCATTACCCTCTTCATCGACCAGGCTCTTCACCTTGTGCGCAGCACCGTGGGTGAATTGCAAAGCCGTGGGGGTGAAGGATTCAACGCTCATGCTGATAATCTCCCGGCGTAGCGCCGCCATATGCGTAATGGCCGGTATTATCCGCTTCTCCTAGAAAAGCGGTCAACTATTGTTACGGTATATCAATCTACGCAGCCGCCATTAAAAACACAAAAGGCCCGATCAACGGGCCTTTTGCACACCAGACGGAAAGCCTTAAGGCAGCATGCCCGCGTGGGACAGGCCGAGCTTCTCGTCCAGGCCAAACAGGATGTTCAGGTTCTGCACTGCCTGGCCCGACGCGCCCTTGACCAGGTTATCGATCACCGACAACACCACGACCAGGTCGCCATCCTGAGGACGGTGCACAGCAATCCGGCACACGTTCGCGCCACGCACGCTGCGGGTTTCCGGATGACTGCCGGCCGGCATAACGTCGACGAACGGTTCGTTGGCATAACGCTTTTCGAACAGGGCCTGCAGGTCTACCGAACGGTCAACCACGGTCGCGTAGAGCGTGGAGTGAATGCCGCGGATCATCGGGGTCAGGTGCGGCACGAAGGTCAGGCCCACGTCTTTACCGGCTGCACGACGCAGGCCCTGGCGGATTTCCGGCAAGTGACGATGCCCTTTTACCGCGTAGGCCTTCATGCTTTCCGACGTCTCGGAGTACAACGAACCCACCGCCGCACCACGACCGGCGCCACTCACACCCGACTTGCAGTCTGCGATCAGCCGCGATGCATCCGCCAACCCGGCTTCCAGCAATGGCAGGAAACCCAGCTGTGTTGCCGTTGGATAGCAACCCGGCACCGCGATCAGGCGCGCTTGCTTGATCTGCTCACGATTGACTTCCGGCAGGCCGTACACAGCCTCTTCCAACAGCTCCGGCGCGCCGTGAGGCTGGCCATACCACTTGGCCCACTCATCAGCGTCCTGCAGACGGAAGTCCGCGGACAGGTCGATCACCTTGGTGCCAGCGGCCAGCAGTTCACCGGCCAATGCATGGGCAACACCGTGAGGCGTGGCGAAGAACACCACGTCGCACGCGCCCAGAGTCTTGATGTCCGGAACGCTGAACGCCAGGCCGTCGTAATGGCCTCGCAGGTTCGGGTACATATCGGCCACGGCCAGGCCGGCCTCGGATCGGGAGGTGATAACCACCACCTCAGCTTGCGGATGCTGAGCCAACAGACGCAGCAATTCGACACCGGTGTAACCCGTGCCGCCGACGATACCGACCTTGACCATAAACCTGCCCTCAACGAACCCACTGGAAAGCCGTCGATAATAGGGGCCGTATCGTCCTGCGACAACCGTCAACGTGACGTACGGGCGCATGAGCCACTACTATCTTCAGTTACCGTGAACCTGGGAATAACTAGAAATGCTCTATCTATGGATCAAAGCCTTCCACATCGTCAGCATCGTCTGCTGGTTTGCCGGGCTGTTCTACCTTCCGCGCCTGTTCGTCTACCACGCCCAAAGCGAGGACACCGTCAGCAAAGAGCGTTTCAGCGTCATGGAACGCAAGCTGTATCGCGGCATCATGGGCCCGGCGATGGTTGCCAGCCTGGTGTTCGGTATCTGGCTGATCGCCCTCAACCCCGGCATCTTTCAGTCGGGGGCCTGGATCCATGCCAAGCTGACACTGGTCGTGTTCCTCATCGGTTACCACCATATGTGCGGCGCGCAGGTAAAACGTTTTGCCCGTGGCGAAAACACCCGCAGCCATGTCTTTTATCGCTGGTTCAATGAGGTGCCCGTTCTGATATTGCTGGCTATCGTAATTTTGGTCGTGGTCAAACCGTTCTAACTTCAATTACTCGGGGTACCTCCAATGTCGCTGCCCGCTCTGCTCGAACAACGTCTGCGCCTGCCCGTCGTGGCTGCGCCGATGTTTCTGATTTCCAACCCGCAACTGGTCCTGGCGTGCTGCCGCAACGGGGTAGTCGGGAGTTTCCCGGCGCTTAACCAACGCGAAAGCAGCGGGTTCAAGGCCTGGCTGGAAGAAATCGAAGCGGGCCTGGCACAGCTGGACAACCCCGCGCCCTACGCCGTCAACCTGATCGTGCACAACAGCAACCCACGACTGGAGGCCGACCTGGCGATCTGCGTCGAGCACAAAGTGCCGATCGTCATTACCAGCCTGGGCGCCGTCAAGGAGTTGGTGGATGCCGTGCACAGCTATGGTGGCTTGGTATTCCACGACGTCACCACCCGCCGCCATGCCGAAAAGGCTGCCGAAGCCGGCGTGGATGGCCTGATCGCCGTAGCGGCCGGCGCCGGCGGCCATGCTGGCACCTGGAGCCCATTCTCGCTGATTGCCGAGATCCGCCAGTTCTTCGACAAAACCCTACTGCTGGCAGGTTGCCTCAACCACGGGCACGAGATTCTCGCTGCCCAGTTGCTCGGTGCGGACCTGGCCTATTTCGGCACGCGCTTTATCGGTACCACCGAAAGCCATGCCCCGGATGCGTATAAAGAGATGCTGCTCACATCGCGCGCTGCCGACATCGTGCACACTCCTGCTGTCTCCGGCGTGCCCGCCAGCTTCATGCGCCAGAGCCTGGAAAACGCCGGTTTCGACCTCGCCGCCCTGCAAGGCAAAGGCGAAGTCAACTTTGGCTCCAAGCTCAAGCCATTGAGCGACGAGGCCAAGGCATGGAAGACTGTATGGTCAGCCGGCCAAGGTGTCGGTGAGATTGATGATCTGCCCAGCGTCGATGAACTGGTTGCCCGCCTGGATGCAGAATACCGCAAGGCACGCGAACAGGCAGCGCAACTGCGCTGGCCACGCTGACCCAACCGCAAGGCCTGCCGATTGCGCAGGCCTGCACTCCCCCCTGAATAAGTGACAAGGAAGCCCGCATGAGCGACAACCGTTTCAAGATTGTGTTTGATGGAGCCTTGCTCCCGGGTGTCGAAAGCACCACGGCCAAACTGAACCTGGCCGAGCTGTTCAAGAGCGAAGTCGAGGCCATCGAGAAGCTTTTTTCCGGCCGCACGGTCGCACTCAAACGTGACCTGTCCCGCCCGGACGCCGAAACCTACCTCACTGCACTGAAAAACGCCGGGGTCGATGCACGTATCGAAGCCGAACAGCCTGTGGCCTTCAACCTCGCCGAAACCCATGAAACGGATTCCGGCGCTGCCGACTTCTCTCGCCCGGCCGCTTCGCCCTACGCGCCGCCGC
Organism: Pseudomonas sp. CHM02; assembly: GCF_000612585.1. GTDB lineage: Bacteria > Pseudomonadota > Gammaproteobacteria > Pseudomonadales > Pseudomonadaceae > Aquipseudomonas. Next base: position 96,369 of record NZ_JFCA01000026.1, on the reverse strand, counting down.
GTGCTGCGGTAGGTGAGAACCTGCCGGAATACGCCACCCTCAAGGTTTTCACTATCCACGGGCGTATTGGCCGTCTGCGCTACCTCGCCTGGACCCTGGTCTTGACTCTTGCGCTGCTCGTCGCAGGTGGCATCATCAGCACCGTCAGCTTTGCCGTGGCTACCGCATCGCCGACAGCAGGCACGATCCTCGGGGTGCTGCTGGGTCTCGCCTTGTTTGTTGCGCTTGTCTGGGTCAGCGTACAGATCGGTGTGCAACGTCTGCACGACTTGGGTTGGTCCGGCTGGCTGTACTTCCTCAACCTGGTCCCGCTGGTGAACAGCGTCTTCCCGATCCTGTTGCTGGTATTGCCGGGGAACGCGGGGGCCAACCAATACGGTGCGCCACCGCCACGCAACTCTACGGCGGTAAAAGTCCTGGCCACGCTGTGGTTGGCGTTTATCCCGGTCATGCTCGCCATCGTGGTGACCCTGGGCATGAACGGCTACCTGAACCAACTCGAAGCCAACATGGACAGCAGCTACGAAAGCAGCTCCATCACCTCCGATGACGACGCCGACCAAAGCGCTACCGTAGAAGAAGACGAAGCGCAGAGTGCTGACGAAGCGAGCGAACCTGTAGACTCTCCAGAACAGTAAAGAAACACCCCCCGCCTGCGATGCCTCTGTCGCAGGCCGGGGGTGTTGCGATGGAGAAAGGCATGACCCGTTACGCTCTGATCACCGGCGCCTCCAGCGGCATCGGCCTGGCCCTGGCCGAAGCACTGGCCCGTCGTGGCCGCAGCTTGATTCTGGTGGCCCGCCAGCGTGATCAGTTGGAAAGCATTGCAATCGAATTGACCCAACGCTTTGGCGTCGAGGTGCTGTTCCGGGCCTGCGACCTGGGCGAGCCGCTGCGCTTGTCGGGCTTCCTGCTGGAGCTTGAAGAAGGTGAGCGGCAGATCGACCTGCTGGTGAACTGTGCCGGCATCGGCACCAGCGGGCCGTTCCTGGCCCAGGACTGGATGACCGAACAGGACCTCATGGAGGTCAACATCCTAGCCCTGACCCGTATGTGTCACGCGCTCGGCAACACCATGGCGCTGCACGGCGGCGGGCAAATTCTCAATGTGGCGTCCATCGCGGCATTCCAGCCCGGCCCGTGGATGAGTACTTACTACGCCAGCAAGGCCTACGTACTGCACTTCTCCGAAGGCCTGCGTGAAGAGTTGAAAACCTGCGGCATCAAGGTCTCGGTCCTTTGCCCGGGCCCCACACGCACCGCATTCTTCGGCACTGCGCAAATGGATACCGCCAAGCTCGACCGCAGCCAACAACTGATGAGCCCCGAGGAAGTGGCGCTCTACACTGTGCGCGCCCTGGAAAAGAACAAGGCCATCATCATTCCCGGCCGACGCAACCGCTGGATCGCCTTTAGCCCGCGCTTCAGCCCACGCTGGCTGACCCGCAAGATCGCCGGCGCCATCAACAAGGCCTATTGCCCGCGCTGACCGGCTGAGTACACTCACCCTGCATATTCATAATGGAGAAACAGCTGTGGATACTCTGTTCACCAAAATCATCAACAGAGAAATACCCGCGGATATCATCTACGAAGACGACCAGGTCCTGGCCTTCAAGGACATCCATCCGGCGGCGCCAGTGCATTTCCTGGTCATTCCGAAGAAACATATCCCCACGCTCAATGACCTGACCGAAGAAGACAAAGCCCTGGCCGGCCATATTTTATTCACCGCCCAGCGCCTGGCGGTGGAGCAAGGCTGCGAGGAAGGCTTCCGAGTGGTGATGAACTGCAATCCGAAAGGCGGGCAGACCGTTTATCACATCCATATGCATGTACTGGGTCAGCGTCAGATGAACTGGCCACCGGGCTGATTCCCCCAAGAACAAGGGTCAAGGCCTCAGGCTGCGACCCCATGCCCTTGACTCAGCGCAAACGCTTCCCCCTCTCTTGCGGTAAACTGGCCGCCGAGATTCTTCCCGGAGGTCAGCATGACTACCCAACGTCACTACTCGCCGATTGACCGTCTGTTGCTGCAAGCCGACATGGCCATGCGCACGCTGCTGCCGTTCAGCGGCCAACCGTATCGTCCGTCACCCGCCATCGTGCAACCCGATACACAGATGAGCGAGACCGATACCCGCCATGTCGCCGGCCTGATGCGCATCAACCATACTGGCGAAGTCTGTGCCCAGGCGCTGTACCAGGGCCAGGCGCTGACCGCCAAGCTGCCCCAGGTGCGTGCAGCCATGGAACATGCGGCCGAGGAAGAAGTCGACCACCTGGCCTGGTGCGAGCAACGCATCCGCCAACTGGGCAGTCATCCCAGCGTACTGAACCCGCTGTTTTACGGTTTATCGTTTGGGATTGGCGCCGCTGCCGGCCTGATCAGCGACAAAGTCAGCCTGGGTTTTGTCGCGGCGACCGAACACCAGGTGTGCAAGCACTTGGACGAACATCTGGAGCAACTGCCGGCCGAAGACGAAAAGTCCCGGGCCATTCTTGAGCAGATGCGTATCGATGAAGAACATCACGCAGAAAGCGCACTGGATGCTGGTGGTTTCCGCTTTCCGGCGCCGGTGAGATTTGGCATGAGTGTTTTGGCCAAGGTCATGACTAAAAGCACCTATCGAATTTAGTAGCCTCGAATCGACAGGCAAAAAGAAAGGGCGCCATCACAGCGCCCTTCTTTTTGCCTGTCGATTGAGCGATCAACCCAACTCGATGATTTCGTAATCATGGGTGATGGCCACACCGGCTGCGCCGAGCATGATCGATGCCGAGCAGTACTTCTCAGCCGACAACTCGATCGCACGCTTGACCTGGGCTTCTTTCAGCGCCCGGCCCTTCACCACGAAATGCATGTGGATCTTGGTGAATACCTTGGGGTCTTCAGTGGCGCGCTCGGCTTCCAGGAAGGCTTCGCAGCTTTCCACGGCCTGGCGGGACTTTTTCAGGATACTGACCACGTCGAAATTGCTGCAACCGCCCACACCAAGCAGGAGCATTTCCATCGGGCGTACACCCAGGTTACGGCCACCGGCTTCCGGCGGACCGTCCATGACCACTACATGGCCACTGCCCGACTCACCGAGGAACATGGCTTCGCCCGCCCATTGGATGCGTGCCTTCATCGCCCAGACTCCACTGCTAAAAAAGGGTCGCCAGCTTAGCACAGGGCTCGCCTGCGTCAGCGTTTCCGACAAAAGCGATCAATAGCAGGGTTTACGCAGAAATTTGGCTAATCGAGACAGAATGTGTCTGTTAAGCTGGCGCCAAATCGATGGCGCATTGCCACCCTTTATACACCGTGTATCAATGCCGATACCGATACATAAAACAACTCCAACTACCTGCGCAGTCTTTTCGGGACACAACCATGGTTGCTCTTACTCCCATACCCAAGATCAAGAATCTCGACAAGCTATTGATGCATTGCCAGCGCCGTCGCCACCCGGCCAAGCACAACATCATCTGCGCCGGCGAACGCTCCGAAACGCTGTTCTTCATCATCAAAGGCTCGGTCACCATCCTGATCGAGGATGAAGACGGTCGCGAAATGATCATTGCCTACCTCAATACCGGCGATTTCTTCGGCGAGCTGGGGCTGTTTGAACAAGCCGGCAAAGAGCAGGAGCGTAGCGCCTGGGTAAGAACCAAGGTCGAGTGCGAAGTGGCAGAGATCAGTTACGCGAAATTTCGCGAACTCGCCCAGCAGGACCCCGACATTCTCTACGCCCTGAGTGGCCAGATTGCCCAGCGCCTGCGGGACACCACGCGCAAGGTCGGCGACCTGGCATTCTTCGACGTCACCGGTCGCGTCGCTCGTTGCCTGCTGGATCTGTGCAAGCAACCCGACGCAATGACTCACCCGGACGGCATGCAGATCAAGGTCACACGCCAGGAAATCGGGCGCATTGTCGGCTGTTCACGGGAGATGGTCGGTCGCGTGCTCAAGGACCTGGAAGAGCGCAACCTGGTGCACGTCAAAGGCAAGACGATGGTGGTATTCGGTACCCGCTAAACCGGCAGGAAGCTGGCCAGCATTTGACGGTACAAGGTATCCAGCCGGCTGATCGCATCCGGTGCAGGGAAAGCTTCGTGCAAGGCGATATGGCTGTCTGCGCGAACCCGCTGGTCGAGACCGCAGGCCTCATTGAACCGATTGACCGCCGCGATCAATGCCTCGCGATCGTTCTCCAGCAACAAGGCACCGTGCACCAACCCCACCGGACGGCCACCACTTTGGCGCCAGCGCTGGGCAGTGCCGACCATTTTTCGACCGTTGAGGTTGACGTTGTAGCGACCGTCGCAAAACGCGCCGTCGATTTCACCGACGGAGGCATCCCCCCCCAACTCGATCAGCAAATCGCAAATCGGCTGGCACAGGCGCTGATAACCGGTTTCGATACGATTCTGATCGCCTTCGCTACGCGGCGGCGCATAGACCAGCGCGATATTGACCGTGGCACTCGACTGCGGCACCGGCTCTCCGCCGGTTTCACGCAGCAACACCGGCCAACCGGCGTCCGCCGAGACCTGGCTGGCGGTTTCGAACGCCGGCAGCCGACTCAAACGACGGGGCATCACCAGGGCTTGATCGTTGGGTTGCCAGAACAGCAGGCCGAACTCCTGATCACCGGTGCAAACAGCAGCCAACAGTGCTTGCTCGGCGGCAAGACCTGCTTCAACAGTCATCGCTACAGCTTGAACCATCGATACAACCCTCACCGCCTGAACTCAATCCAAATCCGCATTCCAGATGTTGACCGCGTTTTAGTCAGTCGAGAGTCGAGCCACTCACCGCCACACCACGTTCCGGGAAGAACAGGCGCTGCAACTCCGCCCCTGGGTTCTCGGCGCGCATGAAGGTCTCGCCCACCAGGAACGAATACACGCCGCTGATTTCCATCAGTTCCACATCGGCACGGTTGACGATGCCACTCTCGGTAATCACCAGACGGTCACGCGGAATGCGCGGCAGCAGGTCGAGGGTGTTTTCCAGGCTCACTTCGAAGGTGTGAAGGTTACGGTTGTTGACCCCCACCAGCGGTGTGTCGAGGGTTTTAAGTGCGCGGTCCAGCTCATCGCCGTCGTGCACTTCCACCAGTACATCCAGGCCGACGCTTTTGGCCACGGCCGCCAACTCGGCCATCTTCACGTCGTCCAATGCGGACACGATCAGCAGCACGCAGTCGGCACCCAAGGCACGAGCTTCGACGATCTGGTATGGGTCGATCATGAAATCCTTGCGGATCACCGGCAACTTGCACGCGGCGCGTGCCTGCTGCAGGAACAGGTCGGCCCCCTGGAAGTAGTCGACATCGGTCAGCACCGAGAGGCACGTCGCCCCGCCCTTCTCATAGCTCTTGGCAATGTCTTCAGGAATGAAGACCTCGCGAATCACGCCCTTGCTAGGCGAAGCCTTTTTGATTTCAGCAATGACGGCGGGCTGCTTTTCCTTGGCCTGCTTGATCAGCGCATTGGCAAAGCCACGCGGCGCATCAGCGATCTTCGCCTGCTCTTCCAGCTCGGCCAGACTCACGCGGGCACGGCGTTCGGCGACTTCTTCGGCCTTGCGAGCCAGGATCTTTTCCAGAACGGTCGGCACACTCATCCTTCATTCTCCATCTTGAACACCGCAGTAAAGGCACCCAGTTCTTCAAGCTTCTCGCGTGCGAGCCCGGTGTGCAACGCATCATGAGCAAGGGCTACGCCCTCTTTAAGACTGTAGGCGTGATCGGCGGCATACAGCGCCGCACCCGCATTCAGAACAATCATTTCTGCAGCTTTTTGACCATTCTCGGTCTTGCGACGCCCCAAGGCATCGCGAATCAGTTCCAGGGACGCCGCCGGGCTTTCCACCGCCAGGCCATGCAGGCTCTGGCTCTTCATGCCCAAATCTTCCGGCTCGACCCAGTATTCGGTGACCTGGTCATTCTTCAGCTCCGCCACGAAGGTCGGGGCCGCCAGGCTGAACTCGTCCAGGCCGTCCTTGGAATGCACCACCAGCACATGCTTGCTGCCCAGGCGCAGCAGCACTTCGGCCAATGGCCGGCACAGGGCCTGGCTGAATACGCCCACCACCTGGTGTTTCACACCGGCCGGATTCGTAAGCGGGCCGAGCATGTTGAACAGAGTGCGCAGGCCGAGGTCCTTGCGCGGGCCGGCGGCGTGCTTCATTGCACCATGATGGGATTGGGCAAACATAAAACCGATGCCGACGCTGTCGATGCAGCGCGCCACTTGAACCGGCGTCAGGTTCAGGTAGATGCCGGCCGCTTCGAGCAAATCGGCACTGCCGCTTTTGCCGGACACCGCACGGTTACCGTGCTTGGCCACGGTGCAACCCGCGGCCGCGACGACAAAAGAAGAGGCGGTCGAGACGTTGAAAATGTTCGCACCGTCACCGCCGGTGCCGACCACGTCGACCACGCCGTCGAGGGTCTTGAGCTCAACCTTGTCCGCCAGCTCGCGCATCACCGATACGGCGCCGACGATCTCGTCGATGCTCTCGCTCTTCATGCGCATGGCCATCATGAACGCGCCGATCTGCGCGTCAGTGCATTGACCGGTCATGATCTCGCGCATCACATCGCTCATTTCAGCGGTGCTCAGGTCCAGGTGGCCGACGATACGGCTCAGGGCAGTCTTGATATCCATGGAAAGTCCTTAGCGCGTGCCGCCGCTCTGCTTGAGAAAGTTGGCGAACAGCTCGTAGCCCTGCTCGGTCAGGATCGACTCGGGGTGAAATTGCACCCCTTCGATATTCAGTGTCTTGTGGCGCAGCCCCATGATCTCGTCGACAGAGCCGTCTTCCCGCTGGGTCCAGGCGGTCAGCTCCAGGCATTCCGGCAGGGTTTCGCGCTTGACCACCAGCGAGTGGTAGCGGGTCACCGTCACCGGCAGGTTGAGACCGTGAAACACGCCCACGTCATTATGGAACACCGGGCTGGTCTTGCCGTGCATCACCTGGCGCGCGCGCACCACGTCACCGCCAAAGGCCTGGCCGATGGACTGGTGGCCCAGGCACACACCCAGGATCGGCAACTTGCCGGCAAAATACTTGATCGCTTCCAGGGAGATACCCGCCTCGGTCGGCGTGCACGGGCCTGGCGAAACCACGATGCGCTCCGGGTTCAAGGCCGCGATCTCGGCCACGGTCAGTTCGTCGTTGCGCACCACCTTGACCTCGGCACCCAGCTCACCCAGGTACTGCACAACGTTGTAGGTAAAGGAATCGTAGTTATCAATCATCAGCAACATGGGGGAAACCTCAGGAATTGGGGGTCTGTTCAGCCAGCGCAACGGCGCGGAACATCGCGCGGCGCTTGTTCAGGGTTTCTTCCCATTCGAGGGCCGGCACCGAGTCGGCGACAATCCCGCCACCGGCCTGCACGTGCAGCTCCCCGTCCTTGATCACGGCCGTGCGGATCGCAATGGCCGTGTCCATGTTGCCGTTCCAGGCGAAATAACCCACGGCGCCGCCGTAGACACCGCGCTTGACCGGTTCCAGCTCGTCGATGATTTCCATCGCGCGGATCTTCGGCGCACCCGACAAGGTGCCCGCCGGCAGAATGGCGCGCAGCGCGTCCATTGCAGTCAAGCCGGCTTTCAGCTCGCCGGTGACGTTGGACACAATGTGCATCACATTCGAGTAACGCTCGATCACCATCTTCTCGGTGAGCTTCACCGAACCGATTTCCGAGACCCGCCCGGTGTCGTTGCGGCCCAGGTCGATGAGCATCAGGTGCTCGGCGATTTCCTTGTCGTCGCTCAGCAGGTCTTCTTCCAGCGCCAGGTCGGCCTCTTCGGTCGCCCCCCGCGGGCGAGTACCGGCGATCGGGCGCACGGTGATCAGGTTGTCTTCGACACGCACGAGCACTTCCGGCGAACTGCCCACCACGTGGAAGTCACCAAAGTTGAAGAAGTACATGTACGGCGTCGGGTTGAAGCAGCGCAATGCACGATACAGATCGATCGGCGCGGCCTTGAAGTCGATGGACATGCGTTGCGACGGCACCACCTGCATGCAGTCACCGGCAAGGATGTATTCCTTGATGGTATCGACCGCACGCTCGTAGTCATCCTGGGTAAAGCTGGAGCGGAACACCGGGTCGGCTGCCGGCGGACGGCTGAGGTCCAGGCCGCGACGCGGAGTGATCGGCTGGCGCAGTTTCTCCAGCAGGGCTTCGAGGCTGGCCCGGCCTTGCTCGAACGCATCAGCCTGTGACGGGTCGGCTAGCACGATCGCGTGCATCTTGCCGGCGAGGTTGTCGAACACCACGACCGCGTCGGAAACCATCAGCAGGATGTCCGGTACACCAAGTGGATCCGGGTTCGGGCATTTGCCCAGGCGCTTTTCCACGTAGCGCACGCAGTCGTAACCGAAGTAACCCACTAGGCCGCCGTTGAAGCGCGGCAACCCTGCAATGGTCGGCACGTTATAGCGCGCCTTGAAGGCTTCGACGAACGCCAATGGGTCTTCTACATCGTGGCTTTCGATCTCGACGCCATCATGGGTAATGCTCACATGATGGTCATGTACCCGCAGCACTGTGCGGCACGGCAGGCCGATAATCGAGTAACGGCCCCACTTCTCGCCGCCCTGTACCGATTCCAGCAAGTAGGAATTCGGCTCGTCGGCCAGTTTCAGGTAGATCGACAGCGGCGTGTCGAAGTCGGCCAGGGTTTCGCAGGCCAGGGGAATGCGGTTATAGCCGGCAGCGGCCAAACGCAGGAATTCTTCGCGGGTCATCATATGCCTCGTGGCTTGAGGGTCTAACAGTCAGGTATGCAAACGTGCCGCAGAGCGCGGCCAGGATCAGTCAGGCGCGCCAACGCCAGCGGGCCAGGGCCTTGATGACTTTCATCCAGAGTTTGCGAGTGACCACCACGATGGAATTTCCAGAAGGGGACGGATCTGTATCGGGCAACGTTATCTCAGCGCCAGCTCCCAAGCAACCGGGGATTAGCAGGCGCAGATCATCAATCACCATTGCCGGCGACTCTTCGGCGATCGGCCGGCCATGGTTATAGCCGTAGCTGAGGGCCACACACTGCACGCCCGCGGCCTTTGCCGCCTGCACATCACTGCGCGAATCGCCGACAAACAACGACTGCGACGCCGGGATATTGGCCATTTTCATCACGAAAAACAGCGCCGCCGGGTCGGGTTTTTTCTGCGGCAGGGTGTCGCCACCGATGATCCAGCGGAAATAACGGCCGATTTTCATCTGGTCCAGCAGCGGCGCGACAAAGCGTTCCGGCTTGTTGGTGATCAGGGCCATTTCCACGCCCTGCTTGCTCAGCCACTTGAGGGTGTCGCGCACGCCCGGGTAAACCACGGTCAGTTCGTGGCCGTCTTCATAGGCAGCGTTGAACAGTTCCAGGGCGTGTTCGGCCTCCACATCATCCACGCCTTCGGCATCGATGTTGTTGGCCAAGGCGCGGCGCACCAGCACCTGCACGCCGTTGCCGACCCACTCGCGTACAGACTCGAGCCCGGCCGGCTTGCGCCCCAGCTTGAGCAGCATCTCGTCCACCGCCGCCGCCAGGTCGGGCACCGAGTCGATCAAGGTACCGTCCAGATCGAACATCACCAGCCGTGGCAATTTGCCGGGGAACAGCTGCTCAAAGCCGCTCATGGACGCGCCAGCGCCAGTTCGGCACGCATCTTGTCGATGACTTCCTGGTAGTCCGGCGCGTTGAAGATCGCCGAGCCGGCCACGAAGGTGTCGGCGCCCGCCGCGGCGATTTCGCGGATGTTGTTGACGTTGACCCCGCCGTCGATTTCCAGGCGAATGTCACGGCCCGAGGCGTCGATCAGCGCACGGGCTTCGCGCAGCTTGTTCAGCGTGCCGGGGATGAACTTCTGCCCACCAAAGCCAGGGTTGACGCTCATGAGCAGGATCATGTCGACCTTGTCCATCACGTACTCAAGCACGCTCAGCGGGGTAGCCGGGTTGAACACCAGGCCCGCCTTGCAGCCGCCTTCGCGGATCAGTTGCAGGGTGCGGTCGACGTGCAGCGAAGCTTCCGGGTGGAAGGTGATGTAGGTCGCGCCGGCTTCAACGAAGTCGCCGATGATGCGATCCACCGGGCTGACCATCAGGTGCGCATCGATCGGCGCAGTGATGCCGTACTTGCGCAACGCGGCGCAGACCATCGGGCCGATGGTCAGGTTGGGCACGTAGTGGTTGTCCATGACATCGAAGTGCACGAAGTCGGCACCGGCGGCCAACACCTTGTCCACTTCCTCACCCAGGCGGGCGAAGTCGGCGGAGAGAATCGATGGAGCAATGACGAAGGGCTGCATGACGCACCTTTTTTGAGCTAAATCACGATGGCGCGCATTGTATACCTCATGCTTTGCCGCGCGCACCGTGACCTAACTCAACGGTTAGTAAGCCGCCCGATAGATTTTCTCGATATCGGCCGCGCTGAGCTTGCGCGGATTGTTGCGCATCAACCGCTCAATGCCCGCCGCCTCTACCGCCATGGCGGGGATCGCGTCCTCGGGAACCCCGAAACTGTGCAGCCCTGCCGGGATCTCGACGGCGGCGCACAGTCGCGTCATCGCCGCCACTGCCTGGTCAGCGGCATCGTTGACGCTCAAGCCGGTGACATTCACGCCCATGGCCTGCGCAATGTCCTGCATGCGCTCCACACAGGCCAACTTGTTCCAGTGCATCACGTAGGGCAGCAACAGCGCATTGCTCACGCCATGGGCGATATTGAAACGCCCGCCGAGTGGATAGGCCAATGCATGCACCGCGCCGACCCCGGCATTGCCGAACGCCATGCCGGCCATCAGGCTGGCGGTCGCCATGTCATCACGGGCCTGCAGGTTGGCCGGGTTGGCGTAGGCCTTGGGCAAGGCATTGGCGATCAGCTTGATCGCGCCGATGGCCAGGGCGTCGGTGATCGGCGAGGCATTCAGCGACAAGTAGGATTCAATGGCATGCACCAGCGCATCGACGCCGCTGGCAGCGGTGACGCTGCGTGGGCAGGTCAGGGTCATTTGCGGGCTGATCAGCGCCACATCCGGCAGCAAGTAGTCGCTGACGATGCCTTTTTTCAGCTGCGCGGCCTTGTCGGAGAGGATCGCCACATTGGTCACCTCCGAACCGGTGCCGGCGGTGGTGGGGATGGCAATCAGCGGCGGGCCCTTGCGCGGCACCTGGTCGACGCCGAACAAATCAGCCAGCGCGCCGTGATACCCGGCATAGGCGGCAACACTTTTGGCGATGTCGATGGCGCTGCCGCCGCCCACACCGATCAGCCCATCATGCCCGCCCTCGCGGTAGACGCGCATGCAGTCCTCCACGATGGCGATTTCCGGGTCGGGCAATACGCGGTCGAAAATCTCGTAGGTGCGTTCGCCCAGGTGTTCGAGGGCCAACGCCACAGTGCCGGACTTGACCAGCGCGACGTCGGTGACGATCAGCGGGTTATCCACATCCAGGCGGGTGAGCTCGGAGGCCAGTTGTTCGATGGCGCCAGCGCCGGTGAGCAGTTTGTGGGCGATCTTGAATGAGGAAGTACTCATGTGCACGGCCTCTTATTCGGAAATGGGCTGGCACAAGAGTAGCTCGGGAATTGGCGTTGTCAGCCATTCATGGTTCGAATAGTCGCCACGCCCTTGTAGGAGCCCGGCTTGCCGGCGATGGCGATCTTCAGGGCACCATCGCCGGCAAGCCGGGCTCCTACAAAGACGAGTCAGACCTGGGCGGTGCGCAGCTTTTCGCTACGGCCACGCAGCCATTCCAGGGTCAGCAACAGCAGCACGGAGAAGGCAATCAACAAGGTCGCCGCCGCCGCAATCGTCGGGCTGAGGTTTTCGCGGATGCCGCTGAACATCTGGCGTGGCAGGGTCGCTTGCTCGGGACCGGCGAGGAACAGCGTCACCACCACTTCGTCGAACGACGTGGCGAAGGCAAACAACGCCCCGGAAATCACCCCTGGCGCGATCAACGGCAACGTCACCCGGCGGAACGCGGTGAGTGGCGAAGCACCGAGACTGGCGGCCGCCCGCACCAGGTTCTGGTTGAACCCCTGCAACGTGGCCGACACGGTGATGATCACGAACGGCACGCCCAGCACCGCATGCACCACGATCAACGAGAAAAAGCTGTTACCCAGGCCCAGTGGCGCAAAAAACAGGTAGCTGGCCACGCCAATGATCACCACCGGCACCACCATCGGCGAAATCACCAGCGCCATCACCAGCGCCTTGCCGGGGAAATTGCCGCGGGTCAGGCCGATCGCCGCCAGGGTGCCGAACACCATGGCCAGCACTGTGGCCGCCGGGGCGACGATGATGCTGTTCTTCAACGCCCGCATCCACTCTGCCGAGGCGAAGAAGTCCTGGTACCAGTGCAGCGAAAAGCCTTGCAGCGGGTACACCAGGAAACTGCCGCTGTTGAACGACAGCGGGATGATCACCAGCACCGGCAGGATCAAAAACAACAGGATCAAGCCGCAGAGGATCCGCAAGCTGTAGAACCAGACCCGCTCGACGGGCGACATGTAAGGGCTCAGCATCGCAAGGTCTCCTTAGCTCAGGCGCAGGCGACTGGCGCCCACCAGCCGGTTGTAGATCAGGTACAGCACCACGGTGGCCAGCAGCAGCAAGCCGCCCAACGCCGTGGCCATGCCCCAGTTGATGCTGGTGTTGGTGTAGAACGCCACGAAATAGCTGACCATCTGGTCGTTCGGGCTGCCCAGCAGTGCCGGGGTGATGTAGTAACCAATCGCCAGGATGAACACCAGCAGGCAACCGGCGCCGACACCGGCATAGGTCTGCGGGAAGTACACGCGCCAGAAACTGGTGAACGGGTGGCAGCCCAGGGATATGGCCGCACGCATGTAGGTGGGCGAGATGCCCTTCATCACGCTGTAGATCGGCAGGATCATGAACGGCAGCAGGATATGCACCATAGAGATGTAGACCCCGGTACGGTTGAACACCAATTCCAGCGGCTTATCGATCAAGCCCATGCCCATCAGTGCGCTGTTGATCAGGCCGCCGGATTGCAGCAACACGATCCACGCCGCCACGCGCACGAGGATCGAGGTCCAGAACGGCAGCAACACCAGAATCATCAGCAAGTTGCTCTTGCGCGCCGACAGGTTGGCCAACAGGTAGGCCAGGGGATAGGCCAGCAGTAGGCAGATGGCGGTGATCACCAGGCCCATCCAGAACGTACGGGCGAAGATGTCCAGGTAGATTGCCTGGTCGGGTGTGGCCGGCGCGACTTCGCCAAGGTCGTCGATACGGTGATCGACGGCCGCCAGCAGGTAGAACGGCGTCAGGTTGCTGGTATTGCGCCGGATCGCCTGCCAGTACGCCGGGTCGCCCCAGCGTTCGTCGAGGTTTTCCAGCGCTTCTTTATAAGAGGCAGGCGCTTCGCTGAATGGCAGCGCCCGTGCGGTTTTGGTCAGCAGGCTGCGGTAGCCGGCCAACTCCATGTTCAGGCGCTTGGACAAATCGCCCAGGGTCTGGTTTTTGCGCGCCTCGCCCAGGTCCTCACTGAGGGCCTGGTACACCGGCTCGCCTGGCAGGCCACGACCGTCCCAAGTGGTCACCGCGACCACAGTACGCGGCAAACCGCCCACCACTTCCGGGTTGCCGACGCTCTTGAACAACAGCGCCACGATCGGCACCAGGAACACCAGCAGCAAGAACAGCACCAGCGGCGCAATCAAGGCCTGGGCCTTCCAGCGATTGAGCCGCTCGGCACGCGCCAGGCGCTGCTTGAGGGTGGGGCTGTTGACCTCGTTCGAGGGAACGGCGATGGCCATGGCTGACTCCGGAAAATCTACGGTTGGGACCTTGGTAAACACGGTCCCTGTAGGAGCTGGCTTGCCTGCGATGGCATCAACTCGGTGCATCAGCTGTACCGAGGTGTCTGCATCGCAGGCAAGCCAGCTCCCACATGAAGCGGTTTCGCCAGAGGGGTATGCGGTTTTACTTGGCAGCCCACGAGTTGAAGCGCTGCTCCAGTTGCTCGCCGTTGTCCGCCCAGAAGCTCACATCGATCTGCACCTGGTTGGCGATGTTTTCCGGGGTGGTCGGCATGTCCTTCAGCACGTCCTTGGCCAGCAACGGCACGGCTTGGGTGTTGGCCGGGCCGTAGGCGATGTTTTCCGAGTAGGTCTTCTGCTGCTGTGGCTGCACCGAGAAGGCGATGAATTTCTTCGCCGCCTCGGCGCGGTCCTTGGCCAGGCCTTTAGGAATGGCCCAGGCATCGAAGTCGTAGATACCGCCGTTCCATACCACTTTCAGGTTGCTTTCTTTCTGCACGGCAGCAATGCGACCGTTGTAGGCCGAGCTCATCACCACGTCACCCGAGGCCAGGTACTGCGGCGGTTGTGCGCCGGCTTCCCACCACTGGATCGACGGTTTGAGTTCGTCGAGTTTCTTGAACGCACGGTCCTGGCCATCTTTGCCGGCCAGCACTTTGTACACGTCCTTCGGCGCCACACCGTCAGCCATCAAGGCGAATTCCAGGGTGTACTTGGCGCCTTTGCGCAGGCCACGCTTGCCGGGGAATTTCTTGGTGTCCCAGAAATCCGCCCAGCTGGTTGGTGCGGACGCCAGTTTGTCGGCGTTGTAGGCCAGCACGGTCGACCACACAAAGAAGCCCACACCGCACGGCTGGATCGCCCCCTTCACGTAGTCGGCGGTGTTGCCGAACAGTTTCGGGTCCAGCGGTTCGAACATGTCTTCATCGCAGCCACGGGACAGCTCCGGCGACTCCACTTCTACCAGGTCCCAGGACACGCTCTTGGTGTCGACCATGGCTTTGACCTTGGCCATTTCACCGTTGTACTCGCCGGCGACGATCTTGCCGTTGCCCGCGCTTTCCCACGGTGCATAGAAGGCCTTGACCTGGGCTGCCTTGTTCGCGCCGCCAAAGGACACGACCGTCAGGTCCGGGCCTGCCATGGCCTGTGTCGCACCCATCAAGCTCAATGCCAAAACGGAATACTTCAAGGAACTCAACATTGTTGTTCTCTCCACGTGCAGGGTTGGTGAAGCCAGGGGGCGATCAATTCGCCTCTAGAAGTGGGTCGAGTGCGCGAACGTGCTCGACTTGCCAGCCAATCGGTACCACGTCGCCGACCGCCAGGGCTGGGTCCAGCTCGGCAATCGGTTGTTTCACAAAAAAATCGGTCTTGCCGCAGACTTCCAGGCGCACGCGCACGTGGTCGCCCAGGTAGATGAACTCTGCCACCCGCCCGGAGAAGCGGTTGACGCAGCTTTCGCTGGAGCCATTGAGGCTGACGCGCTCCGGGCGCACCGACAGGGTCACCGGGCCGCCGACCTGGCCGACATTCACGGCCAACGCCTCGACCTTCTCGCCCCGCGCCAGCTCCACCACACAGCGCTCGCCGGTGTGGCTGTGCAGGCGGCCGTTGAGGCGGTTGTTCTCGCCGATGAAGTTGGCGACGAAGGTGTTCTTCGGTTCTTCATACAAGGTGCGCGGTGCGGCGATCTGCTGGATCTCGCCCTGATGGAACACCGCCACCCGGTCAGACATGGTCAAGGCTTCGCCTTGGTCGTGGGTCACGTACACCACGGTCACGCCGAGGCGCTGGTGCAGGTGCTTGATCTCCATCTGCATGTGTTCGCGCAGTTGCTTGTCGAGGGCACCGAGGGGTTCGTCCATCAGCACCAGTTGCGGTTCGAATACCAGCGCACGGGCCAAGGCCACACGCTGTTGCTGACCACCAGAGAGTTGCGCCGGATAGCGCTGGGCGAAGGCGTCGAGCTGGACCATGCTCAGCACGCGTTTGACCCGCTCGCTGATGTCGGTCTTGCTCAAGCCACGCACCGACAGCGGGAACGCCAGGTTTTCGGCGACGGTCATGTGCGGGAACAGTGCGTAGTTCTGGAACACCATGCCGATATCGCGCTTGTGCGGTGGCACGTTGTTGATGGAGCGCCCGGCCAGCTGGATTTCGCCAGCGGTCGGCGTCTCAAAGCCGGCGAGCATCATCAGGCTGGTGGTCTTGCCGGAGCCGGACGGCCCGAGCAGGGTCAGGAACTCGCCCTTGCGAATCTCCAGGTTGAGGTCTTTGACGATCAGGTTCTCGCCGTCGTAGCTCTTCTGCACGCCACGAAAGCTGACCAGCACATCATTTGTATCCACCTCGCTCATACCCGCACCTTTGTATTTTGGACTGCTGTGGAACAAGCGTAGTCCAGGCGCAAGGTCCCGGAAATCGGGGGCCAGGAGAGAATCGCATCAGCCGGATGGAAGGTTTGGGGTAGGGATTGCCCTACACGGATGGCGGGGACAGGACAGCGCTGCGCCAAGGGGGGAGCTGCAAGCGCCAAGAAAGGGCATCTACCTGCGAGACACCTGTCGCAAACAGACATGCCCCGCCCTGTAGGAGCCCGGCTTGCCGGCGATGGCGTCCGTTGCATCGCCATCACCGGCAAGCGAGGCGTCTACAAGAGTTTGTGTTCCATGGCGTACTTCACCAGTTCGGCCAGGGAAGTGATATTGAGCTTTTGCATCAACCGCGCCTTGTGGGTGCTGATGGTCTTGCTGCTCAGCGCCAGTTGCTGGGCGATGTCGTTGACATTGGCGCCCTGGGCCAGGCGCTCGAACACCGAAAACTCACGCTCCGACAGCAATGAATGCAGCGGCCGGGCATCGGTGAGGCCGACTTCGAAGACCATGCGGTCGGCCAGGTCCGGGTCGATGTAACGCCCGCCGGCCGCCACCTTGCGGATCGCCGTCAGCAACAGCGCCGGGTCGCTGTCCTTGGTGGCGTAGCCGGCGGCGCCGACCTTCAAGGCGCGGGCGGCCATTTGCGCTTCGTCATGCATCGACAGCACCAGGATCGCCGGCGGATTGTTCAGCGCGCGGATGCGCGCAATCGCTTCCAGGCCGTTGACGCCAGGCATCGAGATATCCAGCAATACCACCTCGCACGGCACATGACGCAACGTCTCCAGCAGTTGCTCGCCATTGCTCGCTTCCCCAACCACCAACAGGTCTTTGGCCAGGCCGATCAATTGCTTGATGCCTTCACGAACAATGGTGTGGTCTTCGGCTACCAGTACGCGGATCACAGGGACTTCCTCTTGGTGTTATGCATCCAACGGCACCGTGACACTCAGGGTGGTGCCCTCCCCCAGTTCGCTGTCCAGGCTCAATTGCCCACCCATGATCAGCACACGCTCACGCATGCCCACCAGGCCGAATGAGACCGGGCGGCCCTGAGCCTGGATGAAACCGACACCATCATCGCTGATGGTCAGGCGCAAATCAGAGCCCTCGATGGCAAGGGTCAGCTCCACAGTATGCGCCTGGGCATGACGCATCACATTGGTCAGCGCTTCCTGCAGAATGCGGAACAGGCCGATGGCCTTGGCATCGCTCAGGGTCGGCAGGTTATCCGGCACCTGGACCAGGCAGGGAATTTGCGTGCGCGCTTCAAAACGCCGCGCCTGCCATTCGATGGCCGAGGCAATGCCGGCATCCAGAATCGGCGGACGCAGCGCCGTCGCCACATCGCGTACCAACTGGAACAACTGGGCGATCAGGCGCTTCATGCTGTTCAAGCGCTCGTGCAAACCCGGATCGAGTTGCGCATAGGCCAGCTCGCACATCGAGGTTTCAAGCTTGAGCACCGTCAGCATTTGCCCGAGTTCGTCATGCACCTCGCGGGCGATGCGCGCCTTCTCTTCTTCGCGCACGGTTTCCAGGTGGGCGGACAGTTCGCGCAACTGCGCCTCACTTTGCAGCAACGCGGCCAAAGTCCGGCGCAGCTCGCTGACGTCATTGAGGTAGACCACCAGGTACTCGGCCTCGGCAAACCGCAGAAAGCTCAAGGACACATTGGTCGGCAGGACGCTGCCATCGGCGCGCCGACAATCGGTGGCGAAATTCTGCGGGCCGTCCTCGCTGGCCCGCGCACGCTTCCACAGGTTGAGCCAGCGATCCATGTCCAGGCTCGGATCCAGGTCGGCCAGCGGCCGTTCGATCAGTGCACCGGGGGCGTAGCCAAGCATGCTTTCGGCCGCGCGGTTGGCATAGCGCACATGGCTGTCCCAATTGACCCAGAGGATGCCGACGGTGCTTTGATCGATGGAAAATTGCGTCAGCCGCAAAGCTTCGGCCCCGGCGGCACGGGCCGCGCTTTCTTCGCGCGCGGCCAAAAGGCCATGTTCCAGCACCCGTTGCTGGCGCCGTTGCCAGAACACAGTGGCCAGGCTGGCGAGCAGCAACAGGCCCAGCAACAGGCTGAGGTTTTGCCACAGGCCCGGGGACTCTGTCAGGCGCGGGTACTTGGGTTGCAGCCAGCGGTTGTGCAGTTGGTCCAGATCGCGGGCGGGGATGGCGCGAAGTGCGCTTTGCATGATGCCCGCCAGCTCCGGCCATTCCCGGCGCGTGGCTACCCGCAGCAATTGCGGCAGGCCGATATCGCCCACCACCGCCAGCCCGGCGAATTCCGCCTCGCCCGACAAACGGCTCAATTGCGCCTCATCCACCACCGCGTAGCGCGCCTGCTGGCTCACCAATAATTGCAGGGCCTGGCGCTCCATCGGCACGCCTTGCAGGTTGAGGCCGGGATAGGTACTGCGCAGGTAATCGGCGACGGCACTGGGCATGCGCACGGCGACACGGGATCGATCATCGAGCTTTTCCAACTCCACGGCGCCGCCGCCCTCGCGAATACCGACGATGTGCTGCGGCACGCGCATGTAGGGGTCAGTGAACAGCCATAAGCGCAAACCAGCCGGGGTTTGTTGCAGGCCAGGGGCGATGTCCACTTCGCCCTCGCGTACGGCAGCTTCCAGTTGTTCCTGATTAGGGAAGTTGCGCCAGGTCAGCTCGATGTTCAGCGCCTTGGCCAGCCACTGCATCAACTCGACGTTCGCCCCGGACAGCCGTTGCAAACGCCGATCGTATTGCGCGTAAGGCGCCTGCAACACCAGGCCCACCCTCAGCTCCGGGTGCTGCGCCAGCCATTCGCGTTGCTGCGCATTGAGCTGCACCTGGGGTGCGGCGGGCGCAGGGGCGGCATTTGCCATCAAGGCAAGGCACAAACAGCCGATAACCAGCAGACAGCGAAAACCCATGATCCACGTCTCACATCACTGACAAATACTGACCAACCCATTAGGCTGCTGGAATCATTTCTGGCCGGGAATTAACGATGCCCTTTTTCCACCGTTCGGCACTGCCAGCATTGTGCTTGTCGCTGCTGATTACCAGTGCCTTTTCTGTACAGGCTGCTGACGCCCCTGAGGCCGCCCCCGAAAAACCCGTCGAGCGCCAACCCTTGGCCGAGCGTAGCCAGGAAGAAGCCAGCGCCCTGGAACGCAAAATCCCGCAACAGGAACAGCAACAACTGCAGGCCGGCAGCGATTCATTCCTCGCCCTGTGGAAACCCGCCAACAGCGCCGAGCCCGAAGGTGTGGTGATTATCGTACCGGGCGCCGGCGAAAATGCTGACTGGCCGCAAGCAATCAGCCCGTTGCGGCACAAATTGCCGGATGCTAATTGGGGCAGCCTCAGCCTGTCGTTGCCGGATGTGAGCGTAGACACCCTGCCACCGCGCGTGATGGAAGCGCCCAAGGCCACCGTCGACACCAGCAGCAAAGAGGCGAGCACCGCCGACAAACCCATCGAGCAAGCTGCCAGCGCCGAAGCCGAAGGCACTGACCCAGCAGTGGTTCCCGGAGTCGACGAGCAAGACAAGACCGACGCCTCGCGCATCTTCGACCGCATCGACGCCGCCGTGGCCTTCGCCCAGACCCAAAGCGCGCGCAGCGTAGTGCTGCTCGGCCATGGCACCGGCGCCTGGTGGGCTGCACGGTATTTGAGCGAAAAACAGCCAACCCAGGTGCAGAAGTTCGTCATGGTCGCAGCGCAGACGCCTACCGGGCGCCATCCGGATATCCAGCAACTGGCCCCCGGTTTGAAGGTGCCAACCGCCGATGTCTTCTATCAAGACGCAGCCCAATCACGCAAAAACGCCCTGGCCCGCGCCCAGGCGGCCAAGCGCTTGAAGAACGAGGGCTACCGGCAGGTGTCGTTGAAAGCCCTGCCCGGCAACAGTGATGCCGGACAGGAGCAGTTGTATCGCAGGATTCGCGGCTGGCTGAGCCCGCAAGCAAGCGCCGACTGAGGGAACACCGCAGGTCCCCTGTGGGAGCGGGTTATCAACATGAAGAAACGAAATCTAACGGAAATCCCGACGCTCGCGGATCAATGCATAGGCACTGTGCAATTCACGGGTGCGCTCGGTGGCCTCACGCACTTGCGCGGGGCTGGCACCGGTGCCGGCGATCTTGTCCGGATGATGACGACTGAGCAGGCGCCGGTATGCGCGCTTGATCGCCGACGGCTCAGTGGTAGCCGTCACGCCCAGCAACCGCAACGCGTCCTGATAGGAACCGCCCCGGTTCACCAACGGCTTGCGCTCCGGCGTGTAGTCGGCCGCCAGCGCCTGGAGTTGTTGCGGCGTCCAGCCCAGCCATTTGCCCCACAGGTCGATCAGGTCGCGCTCGGCATCATCCGCCCTGCCGTCCGCCCAGACCATGCGCCAGCAGGCGCGCAACACGCCTTCCGCCGCATGGGGTTGAGCCTTGAGCACGCGCAGATAGCTGCGCACTCGGTCGGAGCCGGACTTGCCGCGATTGAACGCCGCAATCGCACGGCGCTGGGCCGAGTCGCTCATGTCCAGCGCACGCATTTCATGGCGCGCCTGCTGGATGTGCCCATCCACCACTCGCCCATTGCTCTTGGCCAGACGGCCCAGCAACACAAACAACAACTCGTCATTGCGTAATGCCGGGCGTCCGCCCAGGCGCTCGCGCAACTGCGCCCAACTCTGCAGTTGCAGGCGGCGGTCCAGCGCCTGCCCCAACAGCGCCCCCAACAAAGCCCCCGGAATACTGGCGATGGCAAAGCCAGCCCCGGCGCCGATCAGCGTCCCTGGCCACAACATGCTACTGCCCCGCTGTCAGCAGGGTTTCGACCTGCGCGAGGCGCTCCAACGTGCCGACATCAATCCAGCGTCCCGCCATGTGTTCCCCCGTTACCTGACCTTTGGCCATGGCTGCCCGTAGCAGCGGCGCCAGCTTGAAGGCTCCGGCGCTGCACCCCGCGAACAGCTTGGGGTCGAGCACTGAAATGCCACTGAAGGTCAGGTTATCGGCACCGGCCGCCGCATCATGAAGCAAACCTTGATCAAGGTAGAAATCACCGCCCGAAGGGTGATGCGCCGGGTTATCGACCATCACCAGATGGGCCAGGCCCTTGAGTGGTTGCTTCAGTTGGGTGAAGTCGTAGTCGGTCCAGATATCGCCATTGACCACCAGGAAGGGTTCATCGCCCAATAATGGCAGCGCCTGGAAAATCCCCCCGCCGGTTTCCAGCGGTTCGCCCTCGGGGGAGTAACGGATGCGCAAGCCAAACTGCGCGCCATCCCCCAGATAGCTTTCGATCTGCTGGCCGAGCCAGGCATGGTTGATCACGATATCGGTGAAGCCAGCCTTGGCCAGCGCCTCCAGGTGATACTCGATGAGGCGCTTGCCCCCGGCCTGCACCAACGGCTTGGGCGTGTGCAGGGTGAGCGGACGCATCCGCTCGCCTTTGCCGGCCGCCAGGATCATGGCCTTCATACGCTCGCCTCAACCGGCTCGCGCAGGCTGGCCAGCAGCTCACCCAGTTCGCTCAACTCCGGACGGTCCGCCAGCACGGCTTCTATATAAGCAAAGAAGCGCGGCACATCGGCCAGGTAACGAGGCTTGCCATCGCGATGGCAGATGCGCGCGAAAATCCCGATGACCTTGAGGTGACGCTGCACGCCCATCAAGTCGCTGGCGCGCAGGAAGTCTTCGAAATCCGCCTGCACCGGAATGCCCGCTTGCCCCGCTCGCTCCCAATAGCCGCGCTGCCAGTCCCGCACGCGGGCCTTGGGCCAGCTGAGGAAAGCGTCCTTGAACAGGCACGTGATGTCGTAGGTGACAGGCCCGTAGACCGCATCCTGGAAATCCAGCACGCCTGGGTTCGGCGCGCTGATCATCAGGTTGCGCGGCATGTAGTCGCGGTGCACCAGCACTTTCGGTTGCGCCAGGGCGCTGTCGATCAAGTGGTCGCTGACACGCTGCCAGAGCGCGTGTTGCTGCGTATCCAGTTCGATACCCAGGTGCCGGCGTACGTACCACTCTGGAAACAATTCGAGTTCGCGGCGCAGCAAGGCCACGTCATAGCTGGGCAGTGGCGCGTCCATCGGCAGTTGCTGGAAAGCCAGCAAGGTGTCTATGGCCTCGGCAAACAATTGATCGGCGTTTTTGTCGTCAATCACGTCCAGATAGGTTTTTCTGCCCAGGTCATTGAGCAAAAGAAAGCCTCGCGGCAAATCTTCTGCGTAAATTTTTGGAACATTTATTCCCGACTTCGCCAGCAAATGCGCGATATCGACGAAAGGTTTGCAGTTTTCCTGGGGGGGTGGAGCGTCCATTACCACGAATGTCCGGTCACCGCCTTCCCAACGGAAATAGCGCCTGAAACTCGCGTCGCTGCTGGCCGCGGTCAATGTGGCCGGGGGTACGGCACCCCAGCCTTGAGCGTTGAAAAGGATCGGCAACTGCTCATCCAGCCAGACTTCCAGCTGTTGTAAACGTAGATCTTGCTCGGGCATTACAAGGGTCTCCGACGGCGCTAGCCGTCAAGCGGGGCATGCTTTATTATCACGCATCTTTTTCAGACCATCGAGAGGCGTGCGGCCCAAACCGCGGGCAGATGGCACGCAGGAAGCCCGGACTAATAAGATGGCATTGAAATCCCCCGCGTTTCGTAGAAAATTTCCGTTGCTGGTAACCGGCAGTCTGCTGGCCTTGCAACCCTTCGCCACCTCATTCGTGGTCGCCGCGGAACAGTATGACTGCTCAGTCTCTGCTTCGGGTGCCTGGGATTGCGCGCCGAAAACCGCCGCGACCCCGTTGCCACCACGCCCGGTGCATGACGGCGCCGCCGTCAGTTCCGCCAACAGCACGGCGCAAACCGATGCTGGCGGCAAAGCCGAGGCCGAACCCAAGACCGCACTGGTCACCGAATCCAAGGGCCGTGGCCTGCGTTCGCGCAGCGCCGACTACAGCCACCTGGACTGGGTACCGCGCGAGAAGCTGACCGCAGCGCAGTTGGCCGAAACCGGACCTTACTGCGGCGGTGCGTACATCGAGCCGACTCGTCCTGGCATGAACGACAAGACGAACAAGAGCGATGCGCCCACCTTCATCGGTGCCAAGGCCTCTCGTTACGAGCAGGAACAACAAGTGGCTACCCTGGCCGGTGACGTTGTCATGCGCCAGGGCAGCATGCAGCTGGAGTCGGAAGAAGCCAGCCTGTACCAGGCCGAGAACCGTGGCGAGCTGAACGGCAAAGTCCGTCTGCGCGACAACGGTGCACTGATCGTGGGCGACCACGCCGAAGTGCAACTCGACACCGGCGCCGCTCAGATCGACAACGCCGAATACGTGCTGCACAAGTCGCGTATCCGCGGTAACGCGCTGTACGCCAAGCGCGCCGAAAACGCGATCATCCGTCTCAAGGACGGTACGTACACCACGTGCGAGCCAGACAGCAACGCCTGGCAGCTCAGAGGCAACAACATCACGTTGAACCCGGCCACCGGTTTCGGTACGGCCACCAACGCGACGTTGCGGGTCAAGAACATCCCGATCCTCTATACCCCGTACATCTATTTCCCGATCGACGACCGTCGTCAATCCGGCTTCCTGCCGCCTAGCTTCAGCACGGGCGGCGAAACCGGCTTCACCCTGGTTACGCCGTACTACTTCAACCTGGCGCCCAACTACGACGCCACGCTGTACCCGCAATACATGACCAAGCGCGGTTTGTTGATGGAAGGCGAATTCCGCTACCTCACCAAATCCAGCGAAGGCCAGTTCGGCGGCGCGTACCTGAACGACGACAACGACGAGCGCAAGCGTCAAACCGACTACGAAAAAACCCGCTACATGCTCAACTGGCAACACAAGGGCGGGCTGGATTCGCGTGTACTGACCCAGGTCGACTACACCACGATCAGTGATCCCTACTACTTCCAGGACCTCAAGTCCTACGAGGAAGGTGTAGAGAGCCAGGACTACGTCAACCAGCAAGGCTCCGTGACCTATCGCGGCGACACCTTCCAGGCTCGACTGAACCTGCAGGCCTACCAGTTGGCGACGATTTCCCAGGTCACCCCGTATGACCGCCTGCCGCAGATCACCTTCAACGGTACCCTGCCGTACCATCCGGGTGGCTTGAACTTCAGCTACGAGACCGAGGCAGTACGCTTTGATCGCGACCTGGAAAACGGCAACTTCACCAATGAAGACGGTCAAACCGAGGCACGCCTGGACACCTACGTGCGTGGCCTGACCCGTGCGAACGGTACGCGCCTGAACGTAGCCCCGGCCGTCGAATACCCGATGAACTGGACCTACGGCTTCGTCACACCGAAGCTCAAGTACGTGTACACCAAGTACGACCTGGACCTGGACAACATCGGCAAGAACCAGATCATTGCTGACCAAGCTGCCTCGGTTGCAAACGGAACCCAGTACGCGGGCGGCACGTTCAAGAGCTCCCAGGACCGTGCGGTTCCGGTGGCCAGCATCGACAGCGGCCTGTACTTCGACCGCAACACCAACTGGTTCGGCAAAGACTATCGCCAGACCCTTGAGCCGCGTGCGTTCTACCTGTACGTACCGAACAAGGACCAGGCTGATATCCCAGTCTTCGACACCAGCGAATACTCGTTCAGCTACGCCTCGCTGTTCCGCGACAACCGCTTCAGCGGCGCAGACCGGATCGGTGACGAGAACAAGCTGTCCCTGGGCTTGACCAGCCGCTGGATCGAAGACAACGGCTTCGAACGTCAACGCGTATCCGTGGGCCAGGCGCTGTACTTCAAGGATCGTGAAGTTCAATTGCCGGGCCTCCTGGCCTCTGACCGTGCCGATGCACAGTCGGATGTATCGCCAGTCGCCCTGGACTACGAGTTCCGCTTCAACCGTGACTGGCGCGCCACTGCCGACTACAACTGGGACACCGAGGAACACAGTCCTCGTTCCGGCAGCGCGATGCTTCACTACCAGCCGGAAGACAACCCGAACAAGATCATCAACGTCGGCTATCGCTATCGCAACGACCAAGTGGTTTACAACCAGCTGACCGGCAAATGGCAGTTCGGCGGTGACTACGGGCAGCCAGGCGACCCGAATTTCGTGAAGGATTACTACAAAATCCAGCAACACGACTTCTCGATGATGTGGCCGATCATTCCCCAGTGGAACCTGATCACCCGCTGGCAGTATGACTACGCTCGCAACCGTACCCTGGAAGCCTTCGGTGGTTTCGAGTACGACAACTGCTGCTGGAAACTGCGCGTCATCAACCGTTACTGGGTTTCCAACGACGAATACAGCCAGATCGCCCCGCTTAACGAAAAGGGTGACCACGGGCTCTTCTTCCAGATCGTCCTCAAAGGACTCGGCGGCCTGACCGGCGCCAAGGTAGAGAGCTTCCTCGACAAAGGCATTGAAGGTTATCGTGAACGTGAAGACCAAGCTTTCTGATTGTCTGCGCCCGCTAGTGCTGGGCGCACTGTTCCTGGGTACCGCATCGGCGCACGCTGCGGTTCAAGAACTGGATAAGGTAGTGGCCATCGTCGATAACGACGTGATCATGCAGAGCCAACTGGACCAGCGCGTCAAGGAAGTCCAGCAAACCATCGCCAAGCGTGGCGGTGGCGTGCCACCTACCAGCGTCCTGGACCAACAGGTACTGGAACGCCTGATCGTCGAAAACCTGCAACTGCAGATCGGCGATCGTTCCGGCATCCGTATTTCGGACGAAGAACTGAACCAGGCCGTGGGCACCATTGCCCAGCGCAACAACATGAGCATTGACCAGTTCCGTGCAGCCTTGGCCCACGACGGTTTGTCCTATGAGGACGCCCGTGACCAGATCCGCCGCGAAATGATCATCAGCCGTGTGCGCCAGCGCCGTGTAGCCGAGCGGGTTCAGGTGTCGGAACAGGAAGTGAAGAACTTCCTGGCCTCCGACCTGGGCAAGATGCAGCTTTCCGAAGAGCTGCACCTGGCCAACATCCTGATCCCGACACCGGACAGCGCCAACTCCGAACAGCTCAATGCAGCCGCCGCCAAGACCCAGGCGGTGTACGACCGCCTAAAGGCTGGTGCCGACTTTGCCCAGACGGCCATTGCCGTGTCCGGCAGCGACAACGCTCTCGAGGGCGGTGATATGGGCTGGCGTAAAGCCGCTCAATTGCCACCTCCGTTCGACCGCGAATTGAGCGCCATGGAAGTCGGCGGCATCACTCAGCCAGCCCGTACCCCAGGTGGCTTCATTATCCTGAAGCTGCTGGAACGTCGTGGTGGCGAGACCTCGCTGAAAGACGAAGTGCATGTTCGTCATATCCTGGTCAAACCAAGCGAAATCCGCACCGAAGCCCAAACCAAGGAACTGGCCCAGAAGATCTATGACCGCATCGAAAGCGGTGAAGACTTCGCCACCCTGGCCAAGAGTTTCTCGGAAGACCCGGGTTCTGCCCTCAACGGTGGCGACCTGAACTGGATCGACCCGAAAGCCCTGGTACCGGAGTTCCAGCAAGTGATGGCCGATACCCCGCAAGGCGTATTGTCCAAGCCGTTCAAGACCCAATATGGCTGGCACGTGCTGGAAGTCCTTGGCCGTCGCGCCACCGACAACACCAGCCAGGCTCGCGAGCAACAAGCGCTGAACGTACTACGTAACCGTAAATACGACGAAGAGCTGCAGACCTGGCTGCGTCAGATCCGCGACGAAGCCTACGTTGAGAACAAGCTGCCAGGCGCCCAGACAGGCACCGACCAGGCAGTTCAGTGAAACCCCAGCGTTTCGCGGTGACACCCGGCGAGCCGGCCGGCATTGGTCCTGACCTGTGCCTGCTGGTCGCCTCGCAACCTCAGCCACACCCCCTGATTGCCATTACCAGCCGTGACCTGCTCCTTGAGCGGGCCGCGCAGCTGGGTGTGGTCGTCAATCTGCTGGACGTGACGCCCGGCAATTGGCCCGACCTTCCCGCCCCCGCCGGCAGCCTGTATGTGTGGGACACCGCGCTGCAGGCCAAGGTGGTTGCCGGCAAGCTGGACAAGGCCAACGCCGCCTTCGTGCTGGAAACCCTGACTCGCGCCGGGCAAGGCTGCATCGACGGCGACTTCGCCGGCATGATCACCGCCCCAGTGCACAAGGGCGTGATCAACGAATCCGGTATCGCCTTTTCCGGACACACCGAGTTCCTCGCCGAACTGACCCACACCGAACAAGTGGTGATGATGCTGGCTACGCGCGGCCTGCGGGTCGCACTGGTGACCACGCACCTGCCGCTGCGTGACATTGCCGATGCCATCACCGCCGAGCGTCTGGAACGCGTGACGCGCATTCTGCACGCCGACCTGCAACAGAAGTTCGGCATCGCCCAACCGCGCATCCTGGTCTGCGGGCTCAACCCCCACGCCGGTGAAGGCGGCCACTTGGGCCATGAAGAAATCGACATCATCGAACCAACCCTGGAGCGTCTGCGCCAAGAAGGCATGGACCTGCGCGGCCCACTGCCTGCGGACACTCTGTTTACCCCCAAATATCTGGAGCACTGCGACGCAGTGCTGGCGATGTACCACGACCAGGGGCTGCCGGTGCTTAAATACAAAGGCTTCGGCGCCGCAGTCAACGTGACACTGGGCCTGCCGATCATCCGCACCTCCGTCGACCATGGCACCGCCCTGGACTTGGCAGGCAGCGGCAAGATCGATACCGGCAGCCTGCACGTGGCCCTGGAAACCGCCTATCAGATGGCCGAGACCCGTATATGACCGAGCATTACCAACACCGGGCGCGCAAGCGCTTCGGGCAAAACTTCCTGCACGACGCTGGCGTGATCGACCGTATCCTGCGCTCCATCCATGCCAAGCCCGAAGACCGTCTGCTGGAAATCGGCCCGGGCCAGGGCGCATTGACCCAGGGCCTGCTGGCCAGCGGCGGCCAACTGGACGTGGTTGAGTTGGACAAGGACCTGATCCCGATCCTCAACCAGCAATTCGCCGGCAAGTCCAACTTCAACCTGCATCAGGGTGATGCACTGAAGTTCGACTTCAACACCCTCAACGCAGCGCCCAACAGCCTGCGCGTAGTGGGCAACCTGCCTTACAACATCTCTACGCCGTTGATTTTCCACCTGCTGAACAACGCCGGGATCATCCGCGACATGCACTTCATGCTGCAAAAGGAAGTGGTGGAGCGCCTGGCGGCCGGGCCTGGCGGTGGTGATTGGGGCCGTCTGTCGATCATGGTTCAGTACCACTGCCGCGTCGAACACCTGTTCAACGTCGGGCCTGGCGCGTTCAACCCGCCGCCGAAGGTCGACTCGGCCATCGTGCGCCTGGTGCCCCACGCCGTACTGCCGCACCCCGCCAAGGACCATCGCCTGCTGGAGCGCGTCGTCCGCGAAGCGTTCAACCAGCGTCGCAAGACCCTGCGCAACACGCTCAAGGCGCTGTTGAGCACTGCCGAGATCGAAGCTGCCGGCGTCGATGGCAGCCTGCGTCCCGAGCAACTGGACCTGGCGGCGTTCGTGCGCCTGGCCGACCAGCTTGCGATCCAGCCTGCGCCTGCCGAGGAATGACCTGTACGGCGATGGCGCCCTCAAGATCGCCATCGCCGACAAGCAGGCTCCTACAATGGCGTGCAGCCAGACAGCATGTCTGGCCTAGTGCCCACCTCTTGGCCTAGACTGATCCGCATCTGCTGTCCTCCGCTTTTGCTTTTAAGGCCTCTTGCATGTCCGATCCTCGCTACCAGATCGACGTCAGCGTCGTCACCCGCTTCCTGGCGGACCAATCGCAACCTGAACAGAACCGCTTCGCCTTTGCCTACACCATCACGGTGAAAAACAACGGGCTGGTGCCGGCTAAGCTGCTGTCGCGCCACTGGGTCATCACCGACGGTGACGGTCAGGTCGAAGAAGTTCGCGGTGCAGGCGTGGTCGGCCAGCAGCCGTTGATCGACAGCGGCGCCAGCCACACCTACAGCAGCGGCACGGTGATGACCTCCAAGGTCGGCACCATGCAGGGTTCGTATCAAATGAAAGCCACCGACGGCCAACTGTTCGACGCCATCATTGCGCCCTTCCGTCTCGCGGTACCCGGAGCCCTGCACTGATGGCGACCTACGCGGTCGGAGACCTGCAAGGTTGCCTGGAGCCCCTCAAGTGCCTGCTTGAGCGCGTGGCCTTCGAGCCGAGCACAGACCGCCTGTGGTTGGTCGGTGACCTGGTCAATCGCGGCCCGGCGTCCCTGGAGACGCTGCGCTACTTATATAGCCTGCGTGAATCCCTGGTGTGCGTACTGGGCAACCACGACCTGCACCTGCTGGCGGCCGGCAATAACATCGAGCGCCTGAAGAAGGGCGATACCCTGCGGGAAATCCTCGAAGCGCCGGATCGCGCCGAGTTGCTCGACTGGCTGCGCCGGCAAAAAATCATGCATTACGATGAAGGCCGCAACATGGCGCTGGTCCATGCGGGCATCCCGCCCCAGTGGACACTGAAGAAAGCCCTCAAGTGCGCCGCCGAAGTCGAAAGCGCCCTGACCGATGACAACCTGTACACCGCCTACCTCGACGGCATGTACGGTAATGAACCGGTCAAGTGGGACAGTGAGCTGAGCGGCGTTATCCGCCTGCGAGTGATCACCAACTATTTCACGCGCATGCGCTTCTGCACCGCCGAGGGCAAGCTGGACCTCAAGAGCAAGGAAGGTGCCGACACCGCGCTGCCCGGCTACAAGCCCTGGTTCGCCCACAAGGAACGCAAGACTCGCGACACGAAGATCGTCTTCGGGCACTGGGCAGCCCTTGAAGGCAAATGCGACGAGCCCGGCGTGTTCGCCCTCGACACCGGCTGTGTGTGGGGCGGCGCCATGACCCTGATGAACATCGACACTGGCGAGCGCCACAGCTGCCAGTGCCAATCTCCCCTTCCCGTTACACTGCCGGCCGCCGCCAAGCGCTAGACGCAGCCGCTGCCAAGCCCAAGGAGACCGCCATGAGCGAATTCAAACGTATCCCCCCTGAACAAGCCCAGGCCCTGCGCGAGCAAGGTGCAGTGGTGGTCGATATCCGTGACCAACCGACTTATGTGGCTGCCCACATCAGCGGCGCCCAGCATCTGGACAACGTCAACATCGCCGATTTCATCCGCGCTGCCGACCTTGATGCGCCGGTGATCGTGGCCTGCTACCACGGCAATTCCAGCCAGAGCGCGGCAGCCTATCTGGTCAGCCAGGGCTTCTCCGACGTTTACAGCCTGGACGGTGGCTTTGAGCTGTGGCGTACGACCTATCCTGCGGAAATTTCCTCAGGCGATTCGCAATAATTTTTTTCACACCCCGCTACCCCGCGTGATGCTTGGGCTCGCGCCGTTTCTGACGAACGGCGCAGCCAAACTAATTGTGCATCGCGCCTTGACCTCTCCGATTCCGAACTATCCTTAAGCGCAGGCCATCCGAATCAGGGGAGAGCCGGTACACCGGCGTGCGGGTCATCGGTAGCGTTTCAGGGTGTTTGGGGGGAAAACGGCCGTTGGCGTTCGCCAATGTCTGCCAGCATCGACTGATTGATCCGGCGTCGGCTCCACGTATCGAGCGAGGTGACGACGTCATGAGTATTTTTAGCCACTTCAAAAACCGCTTCGAATCCACACAGCAGGAAGAACTCACGCTGCAAGAGTATCTCGAGCTGTGCAAACAGGATCGCAGCACCTACGCGTCTGCCGCCGAACGTCTGCTGCTGGCAATTGGCGAGCCGGAGCTGATAGACACCTCGAACAATTCGCGCCTGTCGCGAATATTCTCCAACAAGGTGATCCGTCGCTACCCTGCCTTTGAAGACTTCCACGGCATGGAAGAATGCATTGACCAGATCGTCTCCTACTTCCGCCATGCCGCCCAAGGCCTGGAAGAGAAGAAACAGATCCTCTACCTCCTCGGCCCGGTCGGCGGCGGCAAGTCATCCCTGGCCGAAAAACTCAAACAACTGATCGAGAAGGTGCCCTTCTACGCCATCAAGGGCTCACCGGTCTTCGAGTCGCCATTGGGGTTGTTCAACGCCACGGAAGATGGCGCGATCCTCGAGGAAGACTTCGGCATCCCGCGTCGCTACCTCAATACCATCATGTCGCCCTGGGCAACCAAGCGCCTGGCCGAGTTCGGCGGTGACATCAGCCAGTTCCGCGTGGTGAAACTCTACCCGTCCATTCTCAACCAGATCGGTGTGGCCAAGACCGAACCGGGCGACGAGAACAACCAGGACATCTCGGCGCTGGTGGGTAAGGTCGATATCCGCAAACTCGAGGAATTCCCGCAGAACGACGCTGACGCCTACAGCTACTCAGGCGCACTGTGCCGGGCCAACCAGGGCCTGATGGAATTCGTGGAGATGTTCAAGGCACCGATCAAGGTGCTGCACCCGCTGCTCACCGCAACCCAGGAAGGCAACTACAACAGCACCGAAGGCCTGGGCGCGATTCCGTTCACCGGGATCCTGCTGGCTCACTCCAACGAATCGGAATGGCACACCTTCCGCAACAACAAGAACAACGAAGCCTTCATCGATCGGATCTACATCGTCAAGGTGCCGTACTGCCTGCGGGTCAGCGATGAAATCAAAATCTACGACAAGTTGCTGTTCAACAGCTCCCTGGCCAAGGCCCATTGCGCCCCCGATACGCTGAAGATGCTCGCGCAGTTCACCGTGCTATCGCGTCTCAAGGAGCCGGAAAACTCGAATATCTATTCGAAGATGCGCGTGTACGACGGCGAAAACCTCAAGGACACCGACCCCAAGGCCAAGTCGATCCAGGAATACCGCGACACGGCCGGTGTGGACGAGGGCATGAACGGCCTGTCGACGCGCTTTGCGTTCAAGATCCTGTCCAAGGTCTTCAACTTCGATCCCCACGAGATCGCCGCTAACCCGGTGCATTTGCTCTACGTGCTGGAGCAGCAGATCGAGCAGGAACAATTCCAGGCGGAAACCCGCGAACGCTACCTGCGCTTCCTCAAGGAATACCTGGCGCCGCGCTACATCGAGTTCATCGGCAAGGAAATCCAGACCGCGTACCTGGAGTCCTACAGCGAGTACGGCCAGAACATCTTCGACCGCTACGTGCTGTACGCCGACTTCTGGATCCAGGACCAGGAATACCGCGACCCGGAAACCGGCGAGATCCTCAACCGCGTAGCCCTCAACGAGGAACTGGAAAAGATCGAAAAACCCGCCGGCATCAGCAACCCGAAGGATTTCCGCAACGAAATCGTCAACTTCGTGCTGCGCGCCCGCGCCAACAACAATGGCAAGAACCCAACCTGGCTCAGCTACGAGAAGCTGCGGGTGGTCATCGAGAAGAAAATGTTCTCCAACACCGAGGATCTGCTGCCGGTCATCAGCTTCAACGCCAAGGCCAGCAAGGAGGACCAGCAAAAACACAACGACTTCGTCACACGAATGGTCGAGCGCGGCTACACCGACAAACAGGTACGGCTGCTCTCCGAGTGGTACCTGCGGGTTCGCAAATCGCAGTAAGGCAGCGACAGGCGTGTGCTGCCGGGCCCCTGGCCTGGCAGCCGACCGCTTGTCTCTAAGCTTCCAGCTCGCGGCTTGAAGCTTGTAACGTGAAGCTGCCCGGAGGGCTCCCCATGAGCTATGTGATCGACCGACGCCTCAATGGCAAGAACAAGAGCACGGTAAACCGCCAGCGTTTCCTGCGGCGTTACCGTGACCACATCAAAAAGGCCGTTGAAGAGGCCGTCAGCCGCCGCTCCATTACCGATATGGAGCATGGCGAGCAAATCAGCATTCCCGGACGGGACATCGACGAACCGGTGCTCCACCACGGCCGGGGCGGCAAGCAGACCGTCGTGCACCCCGGCAACAAGGAGTTCACCACCGGCGAACATATCCAGCGTCCCCAAGGCGGCGGCGGGGGCAAAGGCCCGGGCAAGGCGGGCAACTCCGGCGAAGGCATGGACGAGTTCGTGTTCCAGATCACCCAGGAAGAATTCCTCGAATTCATGTTCGAAGACCTGGAACTGCCCAACCTGGTCAAGCGCAACCTGACCGGCACCGACACGTTCAAGACCGTGCGCGCCGGGATCAGCAACGAGGGCAACCCGTCACGCATCAATATCATCCGCACCCTGCGCTCGGCCCATGCCCGGCGTATCGCCCTGTCGGGCAGCAGCCGCGCCAAGCTGAAGGAAGCCAAGGAGGAGTTGGCGCGCTTGAAGCGCGAAGAACCGGACAACTTCGGCGATATCCAGGAAATCGAGGCGGAAATCGAGAAACTCAGCGCACGCATTCACCGAGTGCCGTTCCTCGACACCTTTGACTTGAAATACAACCTGCTGGTCAAGCAACCCAACCCCAGCTCCAAGGCGGTGATGTTCTGCCTGATGGACGTATCGGGCTCCATGACCCAGGCCACGAAGGACATCGCCAAGCGCTTCTTTATCCTGCTGTATCTGTTTCTCAAGCGGAACTACGACAAGATCGACGTCGTGTTCATCCGCCATCACACCAGCGCCCGGGAAGTGGACGAGGAAGAGTTCTTCTACTCGCGGGAAACCGGCGGCACCATCGTCTCCAGTGCCTTGAAACTGATGCAGGAGATCATGGCCGAGCGCTATCCGGCCAACGAGTGGAACATCTACGCCGCCCAAGCCTCGGACGGTGACAACTGGAACGACGATTCGCCGATCTGCCGCGACATCCTGATCAACCAGATCATGCCGTTCGTGCAGTACTACACTTACGTTGAAATCACCCCCCGTGAGCACCAGGCCCTGTGGTTCGAATACGAGCGCATCGGCGAAGCGTTTGCCGATACCTTCGCCCAGCAGCAACTGGTCTCGGCCGGCGATATCTACCCGGTCTTCCGTGAACTCTTCCAGCGCAGGTTAGTGACATGACCGCCAAAAAAGAGCAAAAACGCCAACCTATCTCCACGGGGTCTGAGTGGACCTTTGAACTGATCCAGGCCTATGACCGGGAAATCAGCCGCATTGCGGCGGGTTATGCGCTGGACACCTACCCTAACCAGATCGAAGTGATCACCGCCGAACAGATGATGGATGCCTACGCCTCAGTGGGCATGCCCCTGGGCTATCACCATTGGTCCTACGGCAAACACTTCCTCAGCACCGAAAAGTCCTACACCCGCGGCCAGATGGGCCTGGCCTACGAGATCGTCATCAACTCCGACCCTTGCATAGCCTACCTGATGGAAGAAAACACCATCTGCATGCAGGCACTGGTGGTCGCGCATGCCTGCTATGGGCACAACAGCTTCTTCAAGGGCAATTACCTGTTCCGCACCTGGACGGACGCCAGTTCGATCATCGATTACCTGGTGTTCGCCAAGCAGTACATCATGCAGTGCGAGGAACGCCACGGCATTGATGCGGTGGAAGACCTGCTCGATTCCTGCCATGCGCTGATGAACTACGGCGTGGACCGCTACAAACGCCCGTACCCGATTTCCGCCGAGGAAGAACGCCTGCGCCAGAAGGAGCGCGAGGAACACCTGCAGAAACAGATCAACGACCTGTGGCGCACCATTCCCAAACGCGCCGGCAAGAACAGTGACAAGGACAATGCACGCTTCCCCGCCGAACCTCAGGAAAACATCCTGTATTTCCTGGAAAAGCACGCGCCACTGCTGGAACCCTGGCAACGGGAAATCGTGCGTATCGTGCGCAAGATCGCGCAGTACTTTTATCCACAGCGCCAGACCCAGGTCATGAACGAAGGCTGGGCAACGTTCTGGCACTACACCTTGATGAACGACCTGTACGACGAAGGCCTGGTCACCGACGGCTTCATGATGGAGTTCCTGACCTCCCACACCAGCGTGGTCTTCCAGCCCGGCTTCGACAGCCCTTACTACAGCGGCATAAACCCTTATGCGCTGGGCTTTGCCATGTACCGCGACATCCGGCGCATGTGCGAACACCCCACCGAAGAAGACCGCCGCTGGTTCCCGGAAATTGCCGGCAGCGATTGGCTGTCCACCATCAAGTTCGCCATGAGCAGCTTCAAGGATGAGAGCTTTATCCTGCAGTACCTGTCACCGCAGGTGATCCGGGACCTGAAGCTGTTCAGCATCCTCGACGACGACCTCAAGGATGACCTGGTGGTACCCGCCATCCACGACGAACCCGGCTACCGCACCATCCGCGAAACCCTCGCGGCGCAGTACAACCTGGGCAACCGTGAGCCCAACGTGCAGATCTACAGCATCGACGTGCGCGGCGATCGCTCGCTGACCCTGCGTCACCAACAGCACGACCGCAAGCCTTTGGGCGAGTCCACCGAGGAAGTGCTCAAGCACCTGCACCGGCTGTGGGGCTTCGATATCCACCTGGAAACCCTGCAAGGCGATCAGGTGATGAAGACTCACCATGTGCCACCGCGCAGCGATCATAACGACAACGACTACGGCCGCCTGGACCTGGCCGTCGTTCATCTCTGAAACAGCAAAGCCTCCATTGGCCAGGCACAGGCGGTATCCTGTGGCGCTAATGGAGGCTTTTTCATGAAAATCTACAAAGTCGGCGGTGCCGTGCGTGACCGCTTGTTGGGCATTGAGGTGACCGACATCGACCGCGTCGTCGTGGGCGCAACCACCGACGAGATGCAAGCCAAGGGTTTCAAGCCCGTCGGTGCAGACTTCCCGGTATTCCTGGACCCGAAAAACGGCGATGAATACGCCCTTGCCCGCACCGAACGCAAGAGCGGCCGGGGTTATGGCGGCTTTGTGTTTCATGCCAGCCCCGAGGTTACGCTGGAGGAAGACCTGATTCGTCGCGACCTGACCATCAATGCGATGGCGGAAGACGATGACGGCAACTTGACCGACCCTTATCACGGCCAACGCGATCTTGAAGCGCGCATTCTGCGCCATGTTTCCCCGGCGTTCGCCGAAGATCCCCTACGCGTACTGCGGGTCGCCCGCTTTGCTGCGCGTTACGCACACCTGGGTTTTACCGTCGCGCCGGAAACACTGGAATTAATGCGTCAACTCAGCGAATCCGGCGAATTGGAGGCCCTGACGCCTGAACGCAGCTGGAAGGAAATTTCCCGAGCGTTGATGGAAGATCAGCCTCAAGTGTTTATCCAGGTCCTGCGCGACTGCGATGCGCTGAAGACCTTGATGCCTGAGGTCGATGCACTGTTCGGCGTGCCGCAACCCGCAGCCCACCACCCGGAAATCGACACCGGCATACACACCTTGAGCGTGCTGGAACAGGCAGCCTTGCATCAGCAACCGCTGACCGTGCGCTGGGCCTGCCTGTTGCACGACCTGGGCAAGGGCACAACGCCTGTGGATAAGTTGCCGCAGCATATTGCCCATGAACACCGGGGCTTGAAGCTGATCAAAGCCGTCAATGAACGCTTCAAAGTGCCCAAGGATTGCCAGGAACTGGCGCTGCTGGTGGGCCAATATCACACCCACGGCCATCGTGCACTGGAACTGAAAGCCTCGACCTTGCTGGAATTGCTGCAGAGCTTTGACGTATACCGTCGGCCGCAGCGCTTTGAGGAGTTCGTGGTCGCCTGCGAAATGGACGCCCGAGGCCGCAAGGGTCTGGAGCAAAGAAGTTATCCACAAGCGGAGTATCTGCGCGGCGCGGCCAAAGTGGCCCGCCAGGTGGCGGTGGCGCCCCTGCTGGAGAAAGGATTCAAAGGCCCGGAGCTGGGCGAGGCGCTCAAGCGCGAACGGCTCAAAGCACTGAAAGCCTACAAAGAACAACACGCCCTCATGTAGGAGCGAGCCTGCTCGCGAAGAACGTCAACGATAACGCGGCGCTCTCAAGTTTTTCGCGAGCAAGCTCGGCTCCTACAGGAGCGTGTTCGGTGTCAGTTGCTGGCCTTGCCATTCAAACCCGACAGGCGCCAGCACTTGGTCAATCTGCGCATCGCGCCACAGCTCAGCCAGGGTCTTGCCTACCTCAGGGTGCACACGCTCCGGCGCCATCAACGACAGCGGCCACAGCACAAACGCATTCTTGAGGATCTCCGCACGCGGCAGCACCAAACCATCGAAGTTGCCCACCAGTTCGCCATACAGCAGCACGTCGATATCCAGCGGCAGGCCTTTGCGATCCGGCGCATAGCGTCCGTTATCGGCCTCGATGAATTTGAGCCGACGATCCAGCGCCATCAGGGGCAGATCGGTATAAGCCGACACCACCAGATTGAAGAACGGCCCGCTCTTGATACCCACCGGCTGGCTTTCGAACACTGCCGAGCAACGCACATCCGTCAAGAAACTCGCCAACGCGTCGAGGCCGGCGCACAGATGACGCTCGCGCTCGATATTGCTGCCTAGGCCAAGGTAAACCTGAGTTAGCGACATCCGCGCTCGATCTCCACGCCGACACCCTTGGCAGCCGGCACGGCCCCAGGCTTGGTCAACTTGAGGTGCAGCCAGGGAATCTGGAATTCACTCATCAGCACTTCGGCCAGGCGCTCGGCAAAGGTTTCCACCAACTGGTACTGGGATTGTTCGGCAAAGGCCTGGATGCGCGCAGACACGCTGGCGTAATCCAGTGCCAGGGTGAGGTCGTCACCGGCGGCGGCCGGGCGGTTGTCCCAGGCGAAGCTCAGGTCCAGGCGCAGGCATTGACGGATTCCGCGCTCCCAGTCGTAGGCCCCGATGACGGTGTCGACTTCCAGGCCTTCGATAAACACTCTGTCCAAGCACTCTTCTCCGCAGCACGACAAGGGCGCGATGCCCCGTTAGAATCAGGGCGTCCTCGCCCGGAATAGTTAGCATGTTTTGGTCACTGGCGATTCTCGCCTACCTGCTCGGCTCGCTGTCCTTCGCCATTTTGCTCAGCCGCCTGACGGGAAATCCCGACCCGCGAATGAGTGGCTCAGGCAATGCCGGCGCCACCAATATGTTGCGCCTGGCCGGCAAGAAGCTCGCCGTACTGACGCTGCTGGGCGACGTGTGCAAGGGCTTGCTGCCCGTGCTGATCGCCAGCCTCGCCGGCCTTACCCTGCAACAACAAGCCTGGATCGGCGTATGTGCCGTCCTGGGCCATCTGTTTCCACTGTACTTCCGCTTTCGCGGTGGCAAAGGCGTCGCCACGGCGGCCGGCATGTTGCTGGGGATCTACCCACCGGCAGCGCTGCTGGCTGTACTCGCCTGGCTGCTGACGTTCTACCTGACCCGCACCAGCTCACTTGCCGCGCTGATCGCCACGCCGCTCACCCTGCCGTTACTGGCGTGGCAGGAACCGGCGGCGCTGCTGCCGATGAGCGTGCTGACACTGTTGATCGTCTGGCGCCATCGGGGCAATTTACGCGACCTGTTTGCAGGGCGCGAACGGCATTTTTAAATACGTTCACTGAGCCCGGCCCACGTTACGGCGTTACAGCGGCGACAACTGCTCCATCGGCCAGCGCGCCTGCACGCTGATTGCCAGGCTTTCATGCTGCCCGGCCTGCAGGCGCTGGCAACCGGCGTAGGCGATCATCGCACCATTGTCGGTGCAGAATTCCGGCCGTGCGTAGAACACATCACCCTTCATGTCACCGAGCATTTTTTCCAGCGACGTGCGCAAGGCCTTGTTGGCGCTGACGCCGCCTGCGATCACCAGGCGCTTCATGCCTGCCTGCTTCAGGGCGCGCTTGCACTTGATGGTCAAAGTCTCCACCACGGCCTGCTGGAACGCCAGCGCAATGTCGCAACGGGCTTGCTCACTGTCGTCCCCGGCGCTGACGCTCTGCTGCCAGGTGTTCAACGCGGAGGTTTTCAAGCCGCTGAAGCTGAACATCAGGCCCGGGCGATCACACATCGGGCGCGGGAAGGTGTAGCGGCCGGCAACACCCTTTTCGGCGAGGCGAGCGATTTCCGGGCCACCCGGATAATTGAGGCCCATCATCTTCGCGGTCTTGTCGAAAGCTTCACCCGCGGCGTCATCCAGGGATTCACCCAAAAGGGTGTATTGACCGATGCCATCCACCTGAACCAACTGCGTATGGCCGCCCGAAACCAACAAAGCGACGAACGGGAACTGTGGCGGTGTTTTTTCCAGCATGGGCGCCAGTAAATGGCCCTCCATGTGGTGCACACCGAGGGCCGGAATGCCCCAGGCAAAGGCCAGCGCCTGGGCGCAGGAGGCCCCGACCAGCAGGGCCCCGACCAATCCGGGGCCGGCGGTGTAGGCAATGGCGTCGATCTCGGTCGGCACGCAGCCGGCTTCATCCAGCACCTGACGAATCAGGGGCAGCATGCGTTTGACATGATCGCGGCTGGCCAGCTCCGGCACCACGCCGCCATAGGCGCGATGCAGGTCGATCTGGCTGAACAGCGCATCGGCCATGAGCCCGCGTTCACTGTCGTAAAGTGCGACACCGGTTTCGTCGCAGGAGGTTTCAAGTCCCAGTACTAGCATGGGTTTGCGCCTTGTAGAGGCTGAATTCGAAGGCGCGCATAATAGTCGCCACTCCCCCTCCCGACTAGCGGTTTTCGATCAGAGGCTTTGCATTCCGGGCAATGAGGGGTTAACATCCGCAACCCTTAAAAACCGACGACCTCAGCCGCGAATTTTTTGCGACGAGAACGTTGATCCCGGTAATGAAAGAAGGTAGCTCTGGATGCCAGCCGTCAAAGTTAAAGAGAACGAACCCTTCGACGTAGCTCTGCGTCGTTTCAAGCGCTCCTGCGAAAAAGCCGGTGTACTGGCTGAAGTTCGTAGCCGCGAATTTTACGAGAAGCCTACTTCTGAGCGTAAGCGTAAAGCAGCAGCCGCTGTTAAGCGTCACGCCAAGAAAGTTCAGCGCGAACAGCGCCGCGCCGTTCGTCTGTACTAATACACAGACGTTCGTAGCAAGCTTCTGCCAAGCCCGGCCCTCAGCCGGGCTATTGGCATTTGCGGATATCGCTTGATGCTTCACTGTCGACGCCGCACATGCGACCGAGACAACTGCTTCACACGTCAGGACTGGCTCTTTTGCCAGCGGTGCACGTCTCTTCTGACGAGCCTAACAAGGCTACTGACGAGCACACTTATTCTGCAAACAGGCGACCAACCGTGTCGACTGTGCCTATCGAGGCGTTTCCGAGGCTCATCATTGGCCAAGACCGGACGCCGGGGCAACATTTCCACACCGAAGACTGATCAGAAACTAACGTCAGTGAATATTCGGCAGATACACTTCCGTACAACCCATGCAGTCGCTAGATGCTCGAGCACTCGATACGTGCGCTTGAACACTTCACGGGCCCTCATTTACACGCAGTGATGACGAGAACGCCATGGCCGGGCTGATTCCCCAGAGCTTTATTGACGACCTTCTGAACCGCACCGACATCGTCGATGTTGTCAGCTCGCGCGTGCAAATGAAGAAGGCCGGCAAGAACTACACCGCCTGCTGCCCGTTCCACAAGGAAAAGACCCCCTCGTTCAGCGTCAGCCCCGACAAGCAGTTCTACTACTGCTTCGGCTGCGGCGCGGGCGGCAATGCCCTGGGCTTCATCATGGACCACGACAACCTGGACTTCCCCCAGGCCGTCGAGGAACTGGCAAAAGCCGCCGGCATGGAAATTCCCCGCGAAGAAAGTGGTCGCCCGCACAAACCGCGGCAACCTACCGATTCGCCGCTGTACCCGTTGCTGACTGCCGCTGCCGACTTCTACCGTCAGGCGCTTAAAAGCCATCCGCAGCGCAAGGCCGCCGTCGACTATCTCAAGGGTCGCGGCCTCACGGGTGAGATCGCCCGCGACTTCGGTCTCGGCTTCGCCCCACCCGGCTGGGACAACCTGTACAAGCACCTGAGCAGCGACACCCTGCAGCAGAAAGCCATGATCGACGCCGGCCTGCTGGTCGAGAACGCCGAGACCGGCAAGCGCTACGACCGCTTCCGCGACCGCGTGATGTTCCCGATCCGCGACAGCCGCGGCCGCATCATCGCCTTTGGTGGCCGAGTCCTGGGGGACGACAAGCCCAAGTACCTGAACTCGCCGGAAACCCCGGTATTCCATAAAGGCCAAGAACTCTACGGCCTGTTCGAGGCACGCAAGAACAACCGCAACCTCGATGAGATCATCGTGGTTGAAGGCTACATGGACGTGATCGCGCTCGCCCAACAGGGCCTGCGCAACGCCGTGGCCACCCTCGGCACCGCCACCAGCGAAGAACACATGAAACGACTGTTTCGCGTGGTGCCCAGCGTGCTGTTCTGCTTCGACGGCGACCAGGCGGGTCGCAACGCTGCCTGGCGCGCGCTTGAAGCAACACTGTCGAGCCTGCAGGACGGACGTCGCGCACGCTTTCTGTTCCTGCCAGAAGGCGAAGACCCGGACACCCTGGTGCGCTCCGAAGGCACCGACGCATTCCGCGCGCGCATCAATCAACATGCGCAGCCGCTGGCGGACTATTTCTTCCAGCAACTGACCGAAGAAGCCGACCCGCGCTCCCTCGAAGGCAAGGCCCACATGGCCACCCTCGCGGCACCGCTGATCGACAAAGTGCCCGGCGCCAACCTGAAATCCCTGATGCGCATGCGCTTGCTGGAAATCACCGGGCTCAGCGGTGAAGCCGTCAGCCAGCTGGTGCACAACGCACCGCATGATGCCGCGCCACCGGCCTACGACCCAGGCATGGATTACGACGC
This sequence comes from Pseudomonas sp. CHM02, assembly GCF_000612585.1. GTDB lineage: Bacteria > Pseudomonadota > Gammaproteobacteria > Pseudomonadales > Pseudomonadaceae > Aquipseudomonas. Next base: position 54,583 of record NZ_JFCA01000026.1, on the reverse strand, counting down.
CATGCCGGACTACTCCGACTTCCATCAACCGCAAGAGGCCTACGCGCCCCAGCAGGAATGGACACCGAAGAAACCCGGCGCAGGCGGCAAGAAATGGGACAAGAAGCCCTGGAACAAGAACGGCAAGCGCGGTGACGGCGATGAGGCGTATGCCCCACGCACCCCGGTTGCCGTAGAAGCGCCGACGCTGATTGCCCTGCGCACGCTCATCCACCACCCGCAACTCGCGGAAAAGGTCGAGAGCGCCGATCACTTTGCCAACGAGAGCAATACCTACGCCCAGGTACTGATCGCCTTGATCGAGGCGGTCCAGAAAAATCCTAGGCTAAACTCAATTCAGTTGATGGCGCGTTGGCATGGCACCGAACAAGGCCGTTTGTTGAAAGCACTCGCGGAAAAGGAGTGGCTAATTGACGGCGATAACCTTGAACAACAGTTTTTAGACACCATTACTAGGTTATCCGCGGGTCAGCACACGCAGACCCTCGATGAGCTCATCAAGAGAGCAAGGCAGCCGGGATTGACGGCTGAAGAGCAAATTCAGATAGCAAAACAGATGCGCGACCTCTTAAAACAGAATGTTTCCGCATCAAACCCGACCTCAGCTGGCGTGTGAGGTCATAGCTCGGGTATAATCCTCGGCTTGTTTTTTGCCCGCCAAGACCTTCAGTGGATAGGGTGTTATGTCCGGAAAAGCGCAACAGCAGTCTCGTATCAAAGAGTTGATCGTTCTCGGTCGTGAGCAGGGTTACCTGACTTACGCGGAGGTCAACGACCACCTGCCTGAGGATATTTCAGATCCAGAGCAGGTGGAAGACATCATCCGCATGATTAACGACATGGGGATCAACGTATTCGAAGCTGCGCCAGATAAGGATTCCCTTATGCTGGCGGACGCCGATACCGACGAGGCTGCCGCTGAAGAAGCTGCTGCCGCGCTGGCTGCCGTGGAGACCGATATCGGTCGTACCACCGACCCTGTGCGCATGTATATGCGTGAAATGGGTACCGTCGAGCTGCTGACACGCGAAGGCGAAATCGAAATCGCCAAGCGTATCGAAGAGGGCATCCGTGAAGTGATGGGCGCAATCGCGCACTTCCCTGGCACGGTTGACCATATTCTCTCCGAGTACACCCGCGTTACCACCGAAGGTGGCCGCCTGTCCGACGTTCTGAGTGGTTACATCGACCCGGATGACGGCATTGCGCCGCCTGCCGCCGAAGTGCCGCCGCCTGTCGATGCCAAGGCTGCGAAAGCGGACGACGACTCCGAAGACGACGATGCTGAAGCCAGCGGCGACGATGAAGATGAAGTCGAAAGCGGTCCGGACCCGATCATCGCTGCCCAGCGTTTCGGTGCGGTTTCCGATCAAATGGAAATCACCCGCAAGGCCCTGAAAAAGCACGGTCGCGCCAACAAGCAGGCCATCGCCGAGCTGCTGGCCCTGGCTGAGCTGTTCATGCCGATCAAACTGGTGCCGAAGCAATTCGAAGGCCTGGTCGAGCGTGTTCGCAGTGCCCTTGAACGTCTGCGTGCACAAGAGCGTGCGATCATGCAGCTCTGTGTGCGTGATGCGCGCATGCCGCGTGCCGACTTCCTGCGCCAGTTCCCGGGCAACGAAGTTGATGAAAGCTGGACCGACGCGCTGGCCAAAGGCAAGGCGAAATACGCCGAAGCCATTGGTCGCCTGCAGCCGGACATCATCCGCTGCCAGCAGAAGCTGACCGCGCTTGAGACCGAAACCGGTCTGACGATTGCCGAGATCAAGGACATCAACCGTCGCATGTCGATCGGTGAGGCCAAGGCCCGCCGTGCGAAGAAAGAGATGGTTGAAGCAAACTTGCGTCTGGTGATCTCCATCGCCAAGAAGTACACCAACCGCGGCCTGCAATTCCTCGACCTGATCCAGGAAGGCAACATCGGCTTGATGAAGGCCGTGGACAAATTCGAATACCGTCGCGGCTACAAGTTCTCGACTTATGCCACCTGGTGGATCCGTCAGGCGATCACTCGCTCGATCGCCGACCAGGCCCGCACCATCCGTATTCCGGTGCACATGATCGAGACGATCAACAAGCTCAACCGTATTTCCCGGCAGATGTTGCAGGAAATGGGTCGCGAACCGACTCCGGAAGAGCTGGGCGAACGCATGGAAATGCCTGAGGATAAGATCCGTAAGGTATTGAAGATCGCTAAAGAGCCGATCTCCATGGAAACGCCGATTGGTGATGACGAAGACTCCCATCTGGGTGACTTCATCGAAGACTCGACCATGCAGTCGCCAATCGATGTCGCCACCGTTGAGAGCCTTAAGGAAGCGACTCGCGACGTACTGTCCGGCCTCACTGCCCGTGAAGCCAAGGTACTGCGCATGCGTTTCGGCATCGACATGAATACCGACCACACCCTTGAGGAAGTCGGTAAGCAGTTTGACGTGACCCGTGAGCGGATCCGTCAGATCGAAGCCAAGGCGCTGCGCAAGTTGCGCCACCCGACGCGAAGCGAGCATCTGCGCTCCTTCCTCGACGAGTGATACCAGAACCCCCGGCCCAGGCCGGGGGTTTTGTTTTGTATCGATAAAATCCCTCGCAACACCCCTCCCCCGCAATGCCCGTCTACACTCGAACCATTCCCCGTGCCATAACGAGACCGTTATGCCCAGATTGCCGACTGTGTTGCTGCTGTCGCTGCTGACCTGGACCGCAACGGCTGGCGCGTTGACTCTTAGCGATGATGAGCGTGGCTGGCTGGCGGACCATCAGGAGCTGCGCCTGGGGGTGGACGCGTCATGGCCACCCTTTGAATACCGTGACGAAGAGGGCCGCTACCAAGGCCTGGCGGCCGATTACGTGCGCCTGATCCAGGACCGCCTGGGCGTGCGGGTCAAGCTGATCGAGCCGCAGAACTGGAGCGCCGTGCTGGAGCAGGCTCGGAACAACCAGCTCGACCTGTTGCCCGGCATCATGTCCACGCCGGAGCGCCAGGGCTACATGGCGTTCACCCGCCCATATCTGGACTTCCCCATCGTCATCCTGGCCCATGAAGGCGGCGCCAGACCGCGTACCCTGAAAGACCTCTACGGGTTGAAGATTGCCGTGGTGGAGAACTACGCGCCCCACGAGCTATTGCGCACCCACCATCCCGACCTCAATCTGGTGGCCATGCCGAATGTCAGCTCGACGCTGCAGGCCTTGGCCACGGATGAAGTGGATGCGGTGGTCGGCGACCTCGCTTCAAGTGTCTGGAGCCTGCGCCAACTCAAGCTCGACGGTTTGTACGTCAGCGGTGAAACCCCGTACCGCTACCAACTGGCGATGGGTGTACCGCGTGACAATAAAATGCTGGTGGGCATCCTCGACAAGGTACTGGCCGACCTTAGCCCCCAGGAAACCGACGCGATCCAGCAACACTGGGTCGGCAGTTTTACCGACCACCGTACCTTCTGGACGGACCTGCTGATTTACGGCCTGCCCGCCGTGCTCTTGCTGAGCACCGTTTTGGCCGTGGTGATTCGGATCAATCGCCGGCTCAGTTCGGAAATTTCCCGCCGCGTCGCCCTTGAGCAGGAGCTGCGCAGCAGCGAATACCACTATCGCGGCCTGGTGGAGAGCCTGTCCGCCATCGCCTGGGAAGCCAGTATCACCGATTTCACCTACAGCTACGTGTCGCCGCATGCCGAGGAATTACTCGGTTACCCTCGCGCGCACTGGCTGATTCCAGGCTTCTGGCGCAACATTATCCACCCTGCCGACCTGACACGTACCGAAGCCTATTGCTACCGCGAAACCCGTGCCAACCGTGACCACAGCATCGATTACCGCGTGATCACCGCCGATGGCCGCTGCCTGTGGGTACGTGACATCGTCAGCCTCATCGAACACGGCCATGAGCCGGTACTGCGCGGCTTGATGATCGATATCAGCGAGGCCAAGCGTACAGAGGAAGCCTTGCAGCTGTCCGAGCAGAAGTTCGCCTCGGTGTTCCAGCAATGCCCGGACATGCTGGTGATCGCGCGCCTGTCCGATGGCTGCCTGCTGGAGGTGAACAAGGCGTTCGAGGACCAGATTGGCCTGAAGGCCGAACAAGTGGTCGGCAAAACCGCCACTGAACTGAACATCTGGGGTATCCAGGGCGTCGAACCCGACCTGCTGCAACGGGTGCAGACCACCAGCATCCGTAACCTGGAAATGCCCTTTCTGCGCAGCAATGGGCAAGCCTTCACCGGGTTGATCTCCGCCGAGCCGTTTCAACTCGACACCACGGAAGCCATCGTGGTGGTGGTGCGCGACATCACCCAACTCAAGGAAACCCAGCAACAACTGCAAACCTCCGAAGAGAAATTCGCCAAGGCCTTCCACGCCTCCCCCGACGGCTTGCTACTGAGCCGGCAGCGCGATGGCCTGTTGATAGAAGTGAACGATGGTTTCAGTCGCATCACCGGCTTCAACAGCGCAGCATCCCTCGACCAGTCGACGTTGGACCTGGGCATCTGGGTCGACCTCAATGAACGCAAACACATGCTGGAAGTGATGCAGCGCGATGGCTTTGTGCGCGACTTCATCTGCCACATACGCCGCAGCGATGGCCAGATCCGCCTGTGCGAGCTGTCCAGCCGCCCCCTGCCGATCGGCGACGACGACTGCATGCTGACCATCGCGCGGGACATCACCGAACGCCAACTGATGCAGGAAAAACTGCAACAGGCCGCCACCGTGTTCGAGAGCACGGCCGAAGGCGTATTGATCACCGACACCCAGCAGAACATCAGTGCCGTCAACCGCGCCTTCAGCGAGATCACCGGCTACAGCGAGGCCGAGGCTCTCGGTCAAACCCCGCGCCTGCTTGCCTCCGGCCTGCATGACAGCGCCTTCTACGCTGCCATGTGGCACCAGTTGACCGCGCAGGGTCACTGGCAGGGCGAGATTTCCAACCGACGCAAGAACGGCGAGCTGTACCCCAGCTGGTTGACCATCAGTGCCGTGCGTAACCGCAACCAGTTGATCACGCACTTTGTCGCGGTGTTTGCCGATATCTCCAGCCTCAAGCTGGCCCAGGCCCGCCTCGACTACCAGGCGCACCACGACCCATTGACCGGCCTGCCCAACCGCACGCTGTTCGAAAGCCGACTGCAAGCCGCCCTCAACGGGCATCAGGAAACCGGCAAGCAGGGCGCCGTGCTGTTTCTCGACCTGGACCGCTTCAAGCACATCAATGACAGCCTCGGCCACCCGATCGGAGACCTGCTGCTCAAAGACATCGCCGTGCGCCTCAAGGAACAACTGCGTGATATCGACACCGTCGCCCGTCTGGGCGGCGATGAATTCATCATCCTGCTGCCTGGCCTGCAACACGCCAGCGACGCCCAATACCTGGCCAATAAACTGCTGGCCTGCTTCACCCCGCCATTCCAGGCGGGTGAGCATGAGTTCTTTATCAGCGCCAGCATCGGCACCAGCCTTTACCCCCAGGACGGCACCGACGTCGCTACCCTGGTCAAAAATGCCGACGCCGCGATGTACCGCTCCAAGGCCAAGGGACGCAACCGGGTCGAAAGCTATACCCGCGACCTCACCGCCCAAGCCAACGAGCGCGTGGCACTCGAACACGAACTGCGCCGCGCCATAGAACGCGACGAGCTGAGCCTGTACTACCAGCCAAAACTGAGCCTGGAGACACAGGCACTGATCGGTGCCGAAGCGCTGATCCGCTGGCATCACCCCACCTTTGGCGATGTGCCGCCGGAACACTTCATTGCCCTGGCCGAAGAGAACGGCATGATCCTGCAGATTGGCGACTGGGTGCTGGAACAGGCCTGCCGGCAACTGCACGCCTGGCAAAGCACCTTCGACGATTTCGGCCCGCTGTCGGTCAACCTGGCAGGCGCCCAACTGCGCCACCCCGGCTTGCTGAGTCGCATCGAACAGCTACTGCGTGACTACCGACTCAACCCAGGCCGCCTGCAACTGGAAATCACCGAAAACTTCATCATGAGCCAGGCCGAAGAAGCGCTGGAGGTCCTGCATCAACTCAAAGACCTGGGCGTACAACTGGCGATCGATGATTTCGGCACCGGCTATTCATCCCTCAGCTACCTCAAGCGCCTGCCGCTGGACTTCCTCAAGATCGACCAATCCTTCGTCCGCGGCCTGCCCGACGACCCCCACGATGCCGCCATCGTCCGCGCCATCATCGCCCTGGGCCACAGCATGCAATTCACCATCATCGCCGAGGGCGTGGAGAACCCCGCACAGCAAGCCTTCCTGGCCGCCGAAGGCTGCGAACAGATGCAAGGCTACATCGTCAGCCTGCCCCTGCCGCCCGAGCTTTTTGCCGCGACGTTTCTTCGTAGGAGCATTGAGGATTTTTCGGATGGCACCGCGGGGAAACCATCGTTATAATCCGCGACCTGTTACAGGGCCTATAGCTCAGTTGGTCAGAGCAGAGGACTCATAATCCTTTGGTCCACGGTTCAAGTCCGTGTGGGCCCACCAAACAAGAAAGCCGCGCATTGCGCGGCTTTTGCGTGTCTGGCTGCTTCACTTCGCAAACAACTGCCCAATATCCCGGAATGCCTTGAACTCCAGCGCGTTCCCGCATGGATCAAACAGAAACAACGTCGCCTGCTCCCCCACCTGCCCCTTGAAGCGAATGTGCGGTTCCAGCACAAAACGGGTTTCCCTGGCCTGCAGACGTTCTGCCAAGGCATGCCAATCTTCCCAGCCCAGCACCACGCCAAAATGCGGCACGGGCACGTTATGGCCGTCTACCGCGTTGGTGTGGGCTGACTCCTGAGAGGCGGTTTTCGGGTGTTCGTGAATGACCAACTGATGCCCGAAGAAGTTGAAATCTACCCAGTGTTCGCTGGAACGCCCCTCTTCAAGGCCAAAGACTTCACCGTAGAAATGCCGCGCAGCGGCGAGGTCGTATACCGGAATTGCCAGGTGAAAAGGTGTGAGTGTCATCAGGTCAAACCTCTGTGGGCATTAAGTCCCCCGAGTTTAGCCTTGCTCCTGGCGATGAAAAGACGATAGTTTTTGCGCCGAGCTCAAATTATTTCGATCAATCGAGACGCCCATGCTGCGCGAACTGAAGACCTTTATCGCGGTAACCCGTCACGGCACGTTTGCGGCGGCGGGCATGAATATCGGGCTGACGCAGTCGGCGGTCAGTGCGCAGATTCGTCAATTGGAGCAGGCGCTGGGCGTGCAGTTGTTCGACCGTACCGGGCGCCAGGCCACATTGAATGCCGCGGGTTTGCGGGCCTTGCCATTGGCCAGGGAGATCCTGGACACCTTCAACCGCATGGCGGTGCCGGTGGATGCCAACGAGTACCGGGGCGAGCTGAAAGTGGGCGCCATCACCACTGCGCAGACCGGCCTGCTGCCCCAGGCGCTGGTGCGTTTACGCCAGGCGGCGCCGACGGTGGAGTGCAAGCTGATACCTGGCGTGTCCCTGGAGCTGTTGAGCCAGGTGGACGCCGGTGAACTGGACTCGGCCATCATCATTCGGCCCCCCTTTGACCTGCCCAAGGAGTTGCACGTACAACTGCTGCGCAAGGAGCCGTTTGCGCTGATCGTGCCTCATGCACTGACGGGCGATGATCCTTTACAGTTGCTCGCGACACAGCCCCATGTGCGCTACGACCGGGCTTCATTTGGCGGTCGGTTGGTCAGTCGATTCTTGCGTGAGCAGAAGCTTGAGGTACAGGTGGCACTGGAACTGGACGAGCTGGAAGCCATCGTCAAGATGGTCGAGTGTGGCCTGGGCGTGTCGCTGATTCCTCAGGCCGGGTTGTGGCTGGAACGCTCGCCAAAAGTGCGAATTATCCCGCTGGGCAATCGGACGTTTTACCGTGAAATCATCCTGCTCAGTCGCTACAGCCAACGCCATTTACCCGTGCCGCAACTGTTTAGCCGCTGCCTGCTCGCCGACGCCAACCTGTAAGATGCCTGCACATTGCCCCCCCGTATCGGAGCCCTCGCCTTGCCCGCCCTAGACGAAATTGATCGCCAACTGATCGCCGCCCTGCAGATCAACGCCCGCGAAAGCGTGGCCATGCTCGCCCGGCAGTTGGGCATCGCACGCACCACGGTGACGTCACGCCTGGCACGCCTGGAGAAAACCCAGGTGATCACCGGTTATGGCGTGCGCCTTGGGCAACGCGTGGTCGATGGTGGTCTGCAGGCTTACGTCGGGATCACCGTACAAGCGCGCTCGGGCAAGGAAGTGTTGCGAAGGTTGAGTGCGATGGCACAGGTGCAGCAATTGTGCGCGGTGAGTGGAGAATTCGATTACGTCGCTTGGCTGCGCACGGATTCACCCGAACAGTTGGACCAATTGCTGGACCAGATCGGCAGTGTGGACGGGGTGGAGAAAACCACTACGTCGATCATCCTGAGTAACAAATTGGATCGCGGTCAGCCAATCTGATCAACAGGTTCGTCATTTCGACTAAAAACAGATCAATCCGACGACACATTGCGTCTTATTAACGAACGCTACGCTCCCTAAACTGGCTGCCATCTTTTCCTATACTCAGCGGGTCACGCCCGCCAGGTCGCCAGTAAGGGTCAGCCATGAGCATTCCGTCCAGCACCATCAGCAAGACCAATCGCCACCCCGCCGACGGCAAGAAACCCATCACCATCTTTGGCCCGGACTTTCCGTTTGCCTTTGATGACTGGATCGAGCACCCGGCCGGCCTGGGCAGCATCCCCGCCGCCCACCATGGTGCCGAAGTGGCGATCATCGGTGCCGGGATTGCCGGGCTCGTTGCCGCTTACGAGCTGATGAAACTGGGCCTCAAGCCGGTGGTGTACGAAGCCTCGAAAATGGGCGGCCGCCTGCGCTCCCAGGCCTTCGAAGGTGCAGAAGGCATCATCGCCGAGTTGGGTGGCATGCGCTTCCCGGTATCTTCCACCGCCTTCTACCACTATGTGGACAAGCTTGGCCTGGAAACCAAACCCTTCCCCAACCCGCTGACGCCAGCGTCCGGCAGCACGGTGATCGACCTCGAAGGCCAGACCCACTACGCCGAAAAACTCTCCGACTTGCCAGCACTGTTCCAGGAAGTGGCAGACGCCTGGGCGGATGCCCTGGAAGCCGGTTCGCAGTTCGGGGATATCCAGCAAGCCATCCGTGACCGCGACGTGCCGCGCCTCAAAGCGCTTTGGAACAAGCTGGTACCGCTGTGGGACGACCGCACCTTCTACGACTTCGTCGCCACCTCCAAGGCGTTCGCCAAGTTGTCGTTTCATCATCGCGAAGTCTTCGGCCAGGTGGGCTTCGGCACCGGAGGCTGGGACTCGGACTTTCCCAACTCGATGCTGGAAATCTTCCGCGTGGTGATGACCAACTGCGACGACCACCAACACTTGGTGGTCGGCGGCGTGGCACAAGTGCCAATGGGCATCTGGCGCCATGTACCGGAGCGATGCGCTCATTGGCCGGCCGGCACCAGCCTGAGTTCGCTGCACCGCGGTGCGCCACGGGCCGGGGTGAAGCGCATAGCCCACGCCGCCGATGGCCGCTTTGCCGTCACCGACAACTACGGCGACACCCGCGAATACGCCGCGGTGCTGACCACCTGCCAGAGCTGGCTGTTGACCACCCAGATCGAATGCGACGAAACCCTGTTCTCGCAAAAGATGTGGATGGCCCTGGATCGCACTCGTTACATGCAGTCCTCGAAAACCTTCGTGATGGTCGACCGTCCATTCTGGAAAGACAAAGACCCGGAAACCGGCCGCGACCTGATGAGCATGACCCTCACCGATCGCCTGACCCGTGGCACCTATCTGTTCGATAACGGCGACGACAAGCCGGGGGTCATCTGCCTGTCTTATTCGTGGATGAGCGATGCCCTGAAAATGCTGCCACAGCCGATCGACAAGCGCGTGAAGCTGGCCCTCGACGCCCTGAAAAAGATCTACCCGAAAGTCGATATCAAGGCGCGCATCATCGGTGACCCGATCACCGTGTCCTGGGAAGCCGACCCGCATTTCCTCGGCGCCTTCAAGGGCGCCTTGCCGGGCCACTATCGCTACAACCAGCGGATGTACGCACACTTCATGCAGAAGGACATGCCCGCTGAACAACGTGGGATTTTTATCGCCGGTGACGATGTGTCCTGGACCCCAGCCTGGGTGGAAGGCGCGGTGCAAACCTCGCTGAACGCGGTGTGGGGCATCATGAATCACTTCGGTGGCAGCACGCACCCGGAGAACCCGGGCCCAGGTGATGTATTCGATGAAATCGGGCCGATCGCCCTGGCCGATTAAGGAGTTGAGCATGCGCGTCGCCCTGTACCAATGCCCACCGCTGCCGCTGGATGTGGCCGGCAACCTCAAGCGCCTGCACCAACTGGCGCACGAGGCGTCCGGCGCCGATGTGCTGGTGCTGCCGGAGATGTTCCTGAGCGGTTACAACATCGGCGCCGAGGCCGTGGGTGCGTTGGCCGAGGCACAGGACGGGCCGTCGGCGCAGACGATTGGCGAACTGGCCAGAAGCGCCGGGCTCGCCATTCTGTACGGCTACCCGGAGCGGGCCGAGGATGGCCAGATCTACAACGCCGTACAGTTGATCGACGCCCACGGCCAACGCCTGTGCAACTACCGCAAGACCCACCTGTTTGGCGACCTGGATCATTCGATGTTCAGCGCCGGCGACGATGATTTCCCGCTGGTGGAACTCAATGGCTGGAAGCTCGGATTCCTGATCTGCTATGACCTGGAATTCCCGGAAAACACCCGGCGCCTGGCCCTCGCAGGTGCCGAATTGATCCTGGTGCCCACGGCCAATATGGTGCCATTCGACTTTGTCGCCGATGTCACCGTGCGGGCACGGGCCTTTGAAAACCAATGTTATGTGGCCTACGCCAATTACTGTGGCCACGAAGGCCAGATCCAGTACTGCGGGCAAAGCAGCATCGCCGCACCGAATGGCCAGCGCATTGCCCAGGCGGGCCTGGATGAAGCGCTGATCGTCGGCGAGCTGGATCGCCAATCGATCCTCGACGCCCGTGCTGCCAATCACTACCTGCAAGACCGTCGCCCCGCGTTGTACGGCGCGCTGCACAAGCCCTGATCCAGCCGGTTTGTTAGCATAGGCATATTCTACGTTTCGGAAGTGCCCATGCCTGCGCCGGCCCACCCTCATCACCTTCATCTGACCCTGGCCAACGGCTTGCGGGTTTCCTTGCAGCATGTGCCGCGTTTGAAGCGGTGCGCAGCAGTGCTGAGGGTGGCGGCCGGCAGCCATGACGTGCCGCTGGCGTGGCCGGGGCTGGCGCATTTCCTCGAGCATTTGCTGTTCCTCGGCACCGAGCGTTTTCCCACAAGGGAAGGCTTGATGCCTTACGTGCAACGTCATGGGGGCCAGGTCAATGCCAGCACCCGTGAGCGCACCACGGATTTCTTCTTTGAACTGCCGGTCGCAACGTTTGCCGGTGGACTGGAGCGGTTGGTGGACATGCTGACCCACCCGCGCCTGATGCAGGAGGATCAACTGCGCGAGCGCGAAGTGCTGCACGCTGAGTTTGTCGCCTGGTCCCAGGATGCCGAGGCGCAACAGCAGGTCGCGTTGCTGCAAGGGCTGGCGGCTGACCATCCGCTGCGGGGTTTTCATGCAGGCAACCGCGACAGCCTGCCGGTGGAGCGTGAGGCCTTTCAGCAGGCCTTGCGGGAATTCCACGCGCAGTTTTATCAGAGCGGGCAGATGACCCTGAGCCTCGCCGGCCCGTTGCCGCTGGAGGAGCTGCAAGGCTTGGCACAGCAGTTCAGTGAACAACTGACCTCAGGGCCACTGCGCCCACAATCCACGCCGCCGGCATTGAGGCAGGGTCAAGCACCGAGCTATCAACACATTGCCAATAACCACCTGCACCACGTCATCACCTGTAACGCGCCCCTTGAAGCACTGGAGTTCCTCTGCACCTGGCTCAACGCCTCGGCACCCGGAGGGCTGCTGGCTGAACTGAAAACTCGGCAACTGGGCAGTGCACTGCAGGCTTCGGTGCCGTATCACTTCGCCGGGCAGGCGCTGTTGGATATCGACTTTACCCTCAACAGCGCCGAAAAATCGGCGACACAAATCGAGGCGTTGCTGCACGACTGGATGAGCTTTTTCGCACACAGCGACTGGACATCCTTACGCGAAGAATTTGCCCTGCTGACCGTTCGCCAACAGCAGACCCAAGGTGCCCTGGCCTTGGCTCGACACGACAGCGAGGCACTGTCGGAACAGGCCGTCGCTGCCCTCAAGGCCATGCTCGACGCCTTGCACCTGCCGCGCTCGCGGCACACGTGGCGGTTGCCACCGAACAATCCATTCCTGCGCCCACCGGTCAAGGAAGAGCGCGCCGGCCTGATTCGCGGCCAGACCAGTGCCCATCGGGGTTTGCGTACCTTTGCCCAGGACCGTTCCCGCGGGCGCCGGGAAGTGTCAGCGTTGACCTTCAGTCAGTCGTTGGCGAGCGACAGTGATGAACGTGCGCTGTACCTGCACTGGCAGTCGGCCGCTCCCGGCCTGGAAAGCGCAGTGCTGTCGTTGCGTGAGAATGCCGGTCAGGCGGGCGTCGACTTGTCGTACGAAGGCCAGGGCAATGACGGGCTGGTGAAAATGATCGGTCTGCACGAGCCCATGCCAGCCGTACTGGACGCATTGGCGCAGCGCCTGACTCAACCGCACGAGCCTCAGCCCGCCTTACCACCGATGATCGCCATTCGGGCCTTGCTCAAGGCCCTGCCCGCTTGCTGCACCGCCTTCACACCAGCCTCTTCTTCGTGGGCCACTGCTCGCTGGGAAGCCCTGGGGGTGGGGTTTCCTGGCGCCGACGAAGGCGCGATCAAGACCGCAGCGGCCCGTCTGCCGGGGCAACCCGCACGCCTCGATCACGCACTGCCATCCCTCCGCGGCCAGCGCCTCTGGCATGCGCTTGAAACCGACGCCAACGAAGCCGCCCTGCTACTGTTTTGCCCGGCACCGAGCCAATCGCTGGCGGACGAGGCCGCATGGCGACTGCTCGGCCATCGGCTCCAGGAACCTTTCTACCAACGCCTGCGGGTAGAGCTACAACTCGGCTACGCCGTATTCAGCGGTATCCGACAGATAAACGGCCAGACCGGCCTGCTGTTCGGCGTGCAATCTCCCAGCGTGTCCCTTGAAGGCATCGTTGATCACCTGCAAACCTTCCTGAAGCAGCTGCCGACGTTGATCGACAGCAGCGACGACCTGGGCAACCTGGCCCTGGCGCAGCAGTTCTCAACACAAACGCTGCCCAACGCCCAAGCCGCCGAACTGTTGTGGCACGCCCATCTGGCGGGCCATTCGTCGGGTTACCTGGCTCACCTGTCATCCCATATCCAGGCCTGCACACGTGCAGCGCTACAGCTCGCCGCCCAGCAGTTGAATGACGCTACAGGCGGCTGGCGCTGCGTGGCCAACGGCCCGCGCGTCTCGGATACCTGGCACGCGGCAGACTGATCATTGCCGCCTCTGCAAAAGGCTTTTTCCACCAAGACAGCGCTAACTTGAAAAGAATTGCGTAACATTCCTACGCACACATCTGAACATCTCCGACTGGAGGTGGACTATATGTATTACTTGGTAGTAAACGTCCCATCCCTTCGTAGGAGTAAGAATATGACCTGGTCCAAACCTGCTTACACTGATCTGCGCATTGGTTTCGAAGTCACCATGTACTTCGCCAGCCGTTAATCCGCTGGGTAATACAACGCCTCGGTTCGCCCGGGGCGTTTTTGTTTTGAGCTTGATGGAGCGGCCATGTTTGTCCAGATTCTAGGTTCCGCCGCCGGCGGTGGTTTCCCGCAGTGGAACTGCAACTGCGTGAACTGCGCAGGTTTTCGTGATGGCAGCCTGCGGGCTCAAGCGCGTACCCAGTCGTCCATCGCGATCTCCGACGATGGCGTGAACTGGGTACTATGCAATGCCTCGCCGGATATCCGCGCGCAGCTCCAGGGCTTCGCGCCGATGCAACCCGGGCGCGCCCTGCGGGATACCGGCATCAGCGCGATCATCCTGATGGACAGCCAGATCGACCACACCACCGGCCTGCTGAGCTTGCGCGAAGGGTGCCCGCACCCGGTGTGGTGCACCGACATGGTCCATGAAGACCTCAGCACCGGCTTCCCGCTGTTCACCATGCTCACCCACTGGAATGGCGGCCTGGCCTGGAACCGCATCGAGCTGGACGCCAGCTTCACCATCCCGGCCTGTCCGAACCTGCGCTTTACCCCGCTGCCGCTGCGCAGTGCCGCACCGCCCTATTCCCCGCACCGCTTCGACCCGCACCCCGGCGACAACATCGGCCTGATCGTCGAAGACCTGCGCACCGGCGGCAAACTGTTCTACGCCCCGGGGTTGGGCAAGGTCGACGCGCCGCTGCTGGAGATCATGGCCGGCAGCGACTGCCTGCTGGTGGACGGCACGATGTGGGACGACGATGAAATGCAGCGCCGTGGCGTCGGCACACGCACCGGGCGCGAGATGGGCCATCTGGCGCAAAACGGCCCCGGCGGCATGCTCGAAGTGCTGGAACAGTTGCCCGAGCAACGCAAGGTCCTTATCCACATCAACAACACCAACCCGATCCTCGATGAAGACTCCCCCGAGCGAGCGGAATTGGTGCGGCGCAATGTCGAAGTGGCTTACGACGGCATGAGCATTGAATTGTAGGAGCGATCGAAATGACTGACACGCCGTTGACCACCGCTGAATTCGAAGCGGCCCTGCGCGCCAAGGGCGCCTTCTACCATATCCATCACCCGTATCACGTGGCGATGTACGAAGGCCGTGCCACCCGCGAGCAAATCCAGGGCTGGGTCGCCAACCGTTTCTACTATCAGGTGAACATCCCGCTGAAAGACGCGGCGATCCTGGCCAACTGCCCGGACCGCGAAATCCGCCGCGAGTGGATCCAGCGCTTGCTCGACCACGATGGCGCTCCTGGTGAGGATGGCGGTATCGAAGCCTGGCTGCGCCTGGGCCAGGCGGTCGGCCTCGACCCGGACCAACTGCGCTCCCAGGAACTGGTGTTGCCCGGTGTGCGTTTTGCGGTGGATGCCTACGTCAACTTCGCCCGACGTGCCAGTTGGCAGGAAGCCGCCAGCAGCTCCCTGACGGAGTTGTTCGCGCCGCAGATCCACCAATCGCGCCTCGACAGCTGGCCGCAGCATTACCCCTGGATCGACCCGGCCGGGTATGAGTATTTCCGTACCCGCCTGGGCCAGGCTCGTCGCGATGTGGAGCATGGGTTGGCGATCACCCTGCAGCACTACACCACCCGCGAAGGCCAGGAGCGCATGCTGGAGATTCTCCAGTTCAAACTCGACATCCTCTGGAGCATGCTGGACGCCATGAGCATGGCCTACGAACTCAAACGCCCGCCGTATCACAGCGTGACCGAACAGCGGGTCTGGCATAAAGGGATCACCCTATGAGCTTTGATCGCAGCAGAAAACCGACCTGGCGCCAGGGCTATCGTTACCAGTACGAACCCGCGCAAAAGGGCCATGTGTTGCTCTACCCCGAGGGCATGATCAAGCTCAACGACAGCGCCGCGCTGATCGGTGGTTTGATCGACGGCGAGCGCGACGTGGCAGCGATCATCGCCGAGTTGGATAAACAATTTCCTGGCGTGCCAGAGCTCGGTGACGACATCGAGCAATTCATGGAGGTCGCCCGTGCTGAGCACTGGATCACCCTTGCCTGAAAAGCCAGCCATCGGCCTGCCACTGTGGTTGCTGGCCGAGCTGACCTACCGCTGCCCGTTGCAGTGCCCGTACTGCTCCAACCCGCTGGATTTTGCCGAACAGGGCAAGGAGCTGAGTACCGAGCAGTGGTTCAAGGTGTTTCGCGAAGCCCGCGAGATGGGTGCTGCGCAGTTGGGCTTTTCCGGCGGCGAACCGCTGGTGCGCCAGGACCTTGCCGAATTGATCGCCGAGGCCCGCAAGCTGGGGTTCTACACCAACCTGATCACCTCCGGTATCGGCCTGACCGAGCAGAAGATCAGCGACTTCAAGAAGGCCGGCCTCGACCATATCCAGATCAGCTTCCAGGCCAGCGATGAACAGGTGAACAACCTGCTGGCCGGCTCGAAAAAAGCCTTCGCGCAGAAGTTGGAAATGGCCCGCGCGGTAAAGGCCCACGGCTACCCGATGGTGCTGAACTTTGTCACCCATCGGCACAATATCGACAAGATCGACCGCATCATCGAGCTGTGCATTGCATTGGAAGCGGACTTTGTCGAACTCGCCACCTGCCAGTTCTACGGCTGGGCACAGCTCAATCGTGTGGGGCTATTGCCGACCCGGGAACAGTTGGTACGCGCCGAACGCATCACCAACGAATACCGCGCCAAACTCGAAGCCGAAGGCCACCCGTGCAAGCTGATTTTCGTCACGCCGGATTACTACGAAGAGCGCCCGAAAGCCTGCATGAATGGCTGGGGCAGTATCTTTCTGACAGTAACACCAGACGGCACCGCTCTGCCCTGTCACGGCGCCCGACAGATGCCAGTGCAATTCCCCAACGTGCGTGACCACAGCATGCAGCACATCTGGTACGACTCGTTTGGCTTCAACCGCTTTCGCGGCTACGACTGGATGCCCGAGCCGTGCCGTTCGTGCGATGAAAAAGAGAAGGACTTCGGCGGCTGCCGTTGCCAAGCGTTCATGCTCACGGGGGATGCGAGCAATGCCGACCCGGTGTGCAGCAAGTCCGAGCAGCACGGCATCATCCTTCAAGCGCGGGAAGACGCTGAACATGCCACCCAGACCATCGAGCAACTGGCCTTTCGCAATGAGCGCAACTCACGGCTCATCGCAAAAGGCTGACCGCCTCAGCGCTTGGCGATGATGTACACCGCGTGCACGATGCCCGGAATGTAGCCGCACAGGGTCAGCAGAATATTCAGCCAGAACGCACCGCCGAAACCCACTTGCAGGAACACACCCAGTGGCGGCAACAGAATGGCGATGATGATACGAATGAAATCCATAGGGTCAGCTCCAGAAAATCGGCTCGTGTGAGCCGTGTAGCTAATCGACCTTGGGCGTTCGTGAGGGTTCAGTGGGATCTGGCGTTGGGCCATCCATCGTTGTTGTGCAGACAAAAAAACGCCCCCAGCCAAAAGAATCAGGCCGGAGGCGCCGCGTATACCGCGAGACGGTTCAGGAATAGGGGGTTAAACGGCGATGCCTTTGCGGCATTGCAACTGTGCGGTGCGCACGCGGGAAAAGGCGCGGGCCAGACGCAGGAGCATTTCGTCGATATTGCTTTTGCTCACCGTGAGGCCCGGGGTGAAGCGCAGGCAGTTGGGTTGCGGTGCGTTGATGATCAGGCCTTCGTGCAGGGCAGCTTTTACGACAGCATCCGCCGAATCATCCGACAGCGTCAGGCCCCACATCAGGCCGTGGCCGCGCAATTGGCCGTGATCGTAGCGGTAGGCCAGGCGGGCCAGGCCTTCACCGAGGTAAAGGCCGGAGTCACGCACCTGCTCCAGGAAGCCGTGTTCCAGCACCGTATCGAGTACGGCAACCCCGGCCGACGCCATCAGCGCATTGCCATGGTGGGTACCTTCCAGTTCACCCACTTCGAAACAGCAGGCGTTGCCGCGTGCCAGCAGCGCCGCCAGGGGCACGCCGCCGCCCAGGCCTTTGCCGAGGGTGATGATGTCGGCACGCACGCCGTATTGCTGTTCGGCCAACAAGGTGCCGCAGCGGCCAATGCCGGTTTGCACTTCGTCGAGGATCAGCAGGATCCCCAGTTCACGGCACAGGCGCTCGACACCTTTGAGATAGTGCTCCGTCGCGGGGATCACGCCGGCTTCACCCTGGATCGGTTCGAGCATGATCGCGACGGTTTGCGCGTCGACTGCCGCATGCAGGGCCGGCAGGTCATTGAAGGGCACGTGGCTGAAGCCCGGCAATTGCGGCTCGAAACGATTGGCGCGGTCGCTCGCCGAAGCCGACATCGCCGCGAAGCTGCGGCCATGGCAACTGCTGCTCGCGCTGATGATGCGGTAGGCGCCGCCCCGATGCAGTTGGCCCCACTTGCGCGCCAGCTTGATCGCCGCTTCGCAGGCTTCCGCGCCGCTGTTGAGCAGGTACGCCTGGTCGCTGCCGGTGCGATGGCACAGTCGATCGACAAGGTTGAGTTGGGTGCGGTTATGCAGACCGTTGCCCGGATTGATCAGCGCCTGGGTCTGGGCCGCCAACGCCTTGATCAACACTTGGGGGCTGTGGCCGAGGCTGTTGGCGGCGTTGCCCTGGCTGAAATCCAGGTAAGCCCGGTCATCGTTGTCCCACAGCCAGGAGCCTTGGCCGCGCACAAATACTTGAGCCGGCCGGGCTACCGTGGGCATCAGCGATTCGCTGGAAAAACTGTCGCGTGGGGTGTCGAGGATCAGGTCGTCCAGGCTCGGCGCGGGACGACGCATATTGAACAGGTTCACACCTCACCCCCGCTGGCAACCGGACCTTGGTTGGTATACACCGTATGCCCTGCTTGAAAATTGTTTGCCTTGCCTATGTAAACGCCATCAACATAAACGTTGTTCATTGCTCGATCCGGCCCTGTAAGCCCTGCGAATAGGCGCTAGACTAGGCGTCTCGGGGGCCCACAGCCATTTCGTTTTTCCAGCTTTTTCGATAAGTAAGTCTTATGGATTTCAAGCAACTGCGTTATTTCGTCGCGGTGTATGAGGAAGGCCACGTAGGCCGTGCCGCGGAGCGTCTGTCGATCTCACAGCCGGCGCTGTCGCAACAGATTCGCCAGTTGGAGCAGAACCTGGATGTGAGCCTGTTCGAACGCAGCAGCAAGCGCCTGCTCCCGACACTGGCGGCGCATACGCTGTACAACCACGCCCTGCCACTGATCGATGGAATGCAACAAGCGGTGGAAGCATTGCGCAATTTCAAGGGCCAGGCGATGCGCACCTTGGCCATCGGCGTGCTGCAAACCGTGCACACCAGCCTGGTTCCGCAGATGCTCGAGCGCGTGCGCAAGGCCCAGCCCCACCTGGTGGTGCAAATCTACGAATTGACCGGGCTTGAGATCGAGCGGCGACTGCTCAACGGCTCACTGGACATCGGCATCAGCTACCTGCCGCCACGCCAGCCGGGGCTGCACGGTGTGTTGCTGTATGAAGATGAGTTGAAAGTGGTCATCCCCGAGGACCATCCCTTGAGGGAATTCAAGAAAGTCTCGCTGAAGCAGGCGGCTGAGTTGCCGATGTTGCTGCTGGGGGAAGAGTTCCAGGTCAGGCAGATCTGGCAGGGCCAACTGTCCAACCTCGGACGACGCCCGCAGGTGCAGGCAGAGCTCAACACCATGGTGGGGATCCTCGACAGCTTGCCTCATACAAAGCTGGCGACAGTGCTGCCGGGACGCTCCCAGGACGAGCACAACAGCCAGTTGCTGCTGTGGAAACCCTTGAGTGAACCCAGGGTGCCGCTGAAAGTGGGGTTGGTATGCCGCGATGTGCAGCGCCAGCAGGCGACGGTGGCGCTGCTGCGCACCCTGCTGGAAGACGTGATGAATGCCCCGCAGGCGCCTGCCTGACTTTTTCGCGGGCAAAAGAAAACCCCGCCGAAGCGGGGCTTTGCAGACTGTTTCCCTGACATCCATTTCACTCCGCCGTCCTGGCAGAATCCTACGTGTCCGTGTTGTTGCTTTGCGCTTCCTGCGCGACGTCCATGTGAAGTAGATTATCCGTGGATCCAATCTGGCGATAGAGGACGAATAGCAGCACGTCATGTAAGAGAATGCTTACACGCCCTCCAATCCCTTAAAACAGGGCTTCATCCAGCAAGAACAGCGATTCGCTACCGGCTTTTACCGACGCACTCAGCGAATGAATACGCGGCAACAGGCGGGCAAAGTAGAAGCGCGCGGTGCCCAATTTGCTGGCGTAGAAGTCTTCTTCCGATTCCTTGCCCAACGCGGCCTTGGCCATGCGCGCCCACATGTAGGCATAGGCCATGTAGCCGAAGGCGTGCAGGTACTCCACCGAGGCTGCGCCGATTTCATTCGGGTTGGTCTTGGCGCGGCCCAATACCCAGGCGGTCAACTCGTCCAGGTTATCCACCGCCGCGCTCAGCGGTTGGGTGAATTCAGCCAGTTCGGCACCCGCCGAGGCAATGAACGCGCGGATCTCATCGGCGAACAGGGTGTAGAACGTCCCGCCGCTGCCAACGATCTTGCGCCCCATCAGGTCCAGCGCCTGGATACCGTTGGTGCCTTCGTAGATCTGCGTGATGCGCACATCGCGCACCAGTTGCTCCTGGCCCCACTCGCGAATGTAGCCGTGGCCGCCAAACACTTGCTGGCCCAGCACGGTGGTTTCCAGGCCCAGGTCGCTCAAGAACGCCTTGGCCACCGGCGTCAGCAACGCCACCAGGTTATCCGCACGCTCGCGGGCAGTGGCGTCGTCGCTGAACTTGGCGATGTCCAACTGCGTCGCCACGTAGGTGGAGAACGCTCGGCCGCCTTCGTTGGCAGCTTTCATGGTCAGCAGCATGCGACGCACGTCCGGGTGCACGATGATCGGATCGGCCACTTTGTCCTTGGCCTGGGCGCCGGTAGGTGCACGGCTTTGCAGACGGTCACGCGCATACTCGATCGCGTTCTGGTAGGAACGCTCGCCGGACGCCAGGCCCTGGATGCCCACGCCGAGACGCTCGTAGTTCATCATGGTAAACATTGCCGCCAGACCACGGTTCGGCTCGCCCACCAGATAGCCCACGGCTTCGTCGAAGTTCATCACACAGGTGGCCGATGCCTGAATGCCCATCTTGTGTTCGATGGAGCCACAGCTCACCGGGTTGCGCGCGCCCAGGCTGCCATCGGCATTGACCATGAATTTCGGCACCAGGAACAGCGAGATGCCCTTGGGACCCGCGGGTGCGTCCGGCAGCTTGGCCAGTACCAGGTGAATGATGTTTTCGGTGAGGTCGTGTTCACCACCGGTAATAAAGATCTTGGTGCCGCTGACTTTGTAGGAGCCGTCCGCCTGTGGCTCGGCCTTCGTGCGAATAATCCCCAGATCCGTACCGGCATGCGCCTCGGTCAGGCACATGGAACCGGCCCATTCACCGGAATACATTTTCGGCAGGTAGGCGGCTTTGAGCTCTTCGCTGGCGTGGGTGTTGATCGACACGCAGGCACCGGACGTCAGCATCGGGTACAGGCCGAACGCCAGGCTCGACGAGTTGATCATCTCTTCGACCTGGGCCGACACCGCCTTGGGCATGCCCATGCCACCAAAGACCGGATCACCGCCTACACCCACCCAACCGCCTTGCGCGTAGGTTTTGTAGGCCTGTGGAAATCCGTCCGGGGTGAACACCGCCGTGTTGTCCCAACGGCAACCTTGTTCATCGCCACTGCGGCTGAGCGGGGCAATGGATTTGGCGGTGACCTTGCCGGCTTCTTCGAGGATGGCCTCTACGGTTTCGGCGTCAACGGTGTCTGCCAATGCCGGCAATTGGGCCCAAGTCTTGGCGACCTCAAAGACTTCGTTGAGGACGAAGCGCATATCACGCAGCGGCGCTTTGTAATCAGCCATGGCAAACCTCGTGAGAACGTGAAAAGTAATTCGGTAGGATCGGTTTTACAGGCCCCGAGTGTACCCGAACAACTTTTGAGACACATAGGGTCTACTTGTGACTGACAGGTATTTTTAAGTCATCACACCGCAAACGCCTCCGCAGGCAGACTCATCAGGCATTCGCTGCCCGCTTCCACAGCGGCACGGTGCGTAGCGGTACGCGGCAACAGGCGTTTGAAGTAGAACTCGCAAGTGGCAAGCTTGGCCTTGGCAAAATCAGCGTCTTGTTGCTCAAGGGCAGCAATCGCCATGCGCAGCCACAGGTAGGCGAGAATCACGTAGCCGCTGTACATCAAGTAATCCACAGCCGCCGCGCCCACTTCATCGGGGTTCTTCATCGCGGCCATGCCGACTTTAGTCGTCAGTTCACCCCACTCCCCGTTCAACTGGTTGAGTTGCGCAACATACGCCTTGAGTTGTGGATGCTCGGCATTCGCCCCACAGAACTTATGCACGATCTTGGTAAACCCACGCAGCAGCTTGCCCTGGCTGCCCAACACCTTGCGCCCCAGCAGGTCGAGGGCCTGGATGCCGTTGGTACCTTCATAGATCGGCGCAATCCGCGCATCGCGTGCCAGTTGTTCCATGCCCCATTCACGAATGTAACCGTGGCCGCCAAATACCTGCATGCCGTGATTGGTCACCTCCAGTCCGGTATCGGTCATAAAGGCTTTGCAGATGGGCGTGAGGAACGCCAGCAGGTCTTCGGCGTCCTGGCGCTGGGTGGCGTCGCTGCTCAGGTGCGCCGTGTCGAGCAATTGCGCGGTGAAGTAAGTCAGGGCGCGGTTGCCCTCGTTGAAGGCCTTCATGGTCAGCAACATGCGACGTACATCGGGGTGCACGATAATCGGGTCGGCGGCTTTTTCCGGGGCTTTGGCGCCGGTCAGCGAGCGCATCTGCAGGCGGTCGTTGGCGTATTTGATCGCACCCTGGAAGCTTGCTTCGCCATTGCACAGGCCCTGCATGCCGGTGCCCAGGCGCGCATGGTTCATCATGGTGAACATGCAGTTCAGGCCTTTGTTCGCCTCACCGATCAGAAAGCTCTTGGCGCCATCGAAGTTCAGCACGCAGGTCGCCGACCCCTTGATACCCATCTTGTGTTCGATGGACCCGCAGTGCACCGCGTTGCGCTCGCCGGAGTCGGCATGGAACTTGGGCACGATAAACAGCGAGATGCCCTTGGTGCCCGCCGGCGCATCCGGCAGCTTGGCCAGCACCAGATGGATGATATTGGCGCTCATGTCGTGTTCGCCGGCCGAGATGAAGATCTTGCTGCCGGTGACCGCATAGCTGCCGTCCGCCTGGGGCACGGCGCGGGTCTTGATCAGGCCCAGGTCGGTGCCGCAGTGGGCCTCGGTGAGGCACATGGTGCCGGTCCATTCGCCGGCCGTCAGCTTGCTCAGGAAAATGTCTTTCTGCTCGGCGGTGCCATGGGCGTGGATCGCCGACATCGCGCCGTGGGTCAGCCCAGGGTACATGCCCCAGGAAGTGTTGCTGGAGCCGATCATTTCACTGAGCACCAGGCCCAGTGACTGCGGCAGTCCCTGGCCACCGTAGGCCGGGTCCGCCGCCACACCGTGCCAGCCACCTTCCACGTATTGGGCGAAGGCCTCTTTGAAGCCCTTGGGCGTGGTGACCACGCCATTATCGAAATGGCAGCCTTCTTCGTCGCCGCTGCGGTTGAGCGGAGCGAGCACGTTCTCGCAGAATTTCGCGCCTTCCTCGAGGATCGCACTGACCATGTCCGGGCTGGCGTCGGTCGCCCCCAACGCGGCGTAGTGGCCGTGGAAATCGAATACGTTGTCGATCAGGAAGCGCATGTCGCGAAGGGGAGCTTTGTACTCAGGCATGGCAATGTCTCCGTCAGCAGATGGCTTCAACCTACTGCCAGCCCCTGCCTCGGACAATCACTGTAGAACCGCTGAATACACCGCCATCACTCAACCGGCAGCGCCCTCCATGCGCACTGCACCACGGCGGGTCTGCCCGGCCGCCACCACGCAGTTACGCCCGGCGCCCTTGGCGGCGTAAAGCGCCTGGTCGGCGGACTTGAGCACTTCTTCCGGCGTGCGCTGCTCGGCCTGGCGTTCGGCGACACCGATGCTGATGGTCACCGACACGCTGGAGGCGCCGTTGCCCGAGCGGCGCTGGCGACCTTGTTGATCGTCCTGGGGGCGGTCCGAATTGCGCAGCTTGATGTCATAGTCGGCGATGATCTCGCGGATCTCCTCCAGATGCGGCAAGCATTCCTCCACCGTCTTGCCGGCAAACACCACGGCGAACTCTTCACCGCCATAGCGGTAGGCGCGCCCGCCGCCATTGACCTTGGACAGCTTGCTCGCGACCAGCCGCAGCACTTGGTCACCGACGTCATGGCCATGGGTGTCGTTGAAGCGCTTGAAGTGGTCGACGTCGCTCATCGCCAGCACATAGTTGCGCCCCAGTCGCTGCATGCGCTCGTTCAACGCGCGACGCCCCGGCAGGCCGGTCAGCTCATCGCGGAAGGCCATTTGATACGCCTCGTGGGCCACGCCGGCGGCGATCATCAGCATCACCTGGCTGCACATGATGTTCAGGGTGAATGGCAGGATGAACGTCTGCGGCAACATCCAGAACATCCCGAGCAGCCCCACCAGTTGCGCCGCATGCAGCGGGCGTGGCTGGTACCAGTACTGCGCCGCGAGGGTCAGGAAGCCGATCAGGAACATCGGGTACGACAACTGGATCAGGCTCATCCAACTGCCATGCAGCGCCGGCCAGCGAATCTCCGCCAGCCAGTTCAGCACCGCCTGGGGATAACTCTGCTCCAGCGCCAAGGCCACGCTGCCGACTGCCAGCAACACCGCGCCACGGGCGACGAAGTCACGGAACAGGTGAGTCTTCTCCTGCCACAGCGCGTAGATGCTGAACAACAACGGCAGCAGCAGGCAGCACAAGTGAAACACCACCGCCGCGTCATCGCGCACGCGGCCGTGGTCGCGATAGAAGTCGGTCTGGGTATCGAGCAGGAAGTAAGCGATATACACCGTGATCATCAGGAACAGTTCACGCTGGCGGCGGTACACCGCGCAGTACGAACCGCCGAGCAACAGCACCAGGGTCGGCAACACATTGAACAGCGAAGTGAAGAAGACGTTGAGGTCCTTGACATACGCAGCCGAAAGCCCGGCCAGCAAGAGCAGCAACGAAGGTAAAAAATGACTGAAGCGTACAGCGGACACGCGCGACAAGGGTAAAACTCCGACCCGCAAAAAATGATGGCACTGTGCCTTGTTGCGGACAGTTAAGCACAACCTGTCGAACATGTATCACATTGCCATCACTGTAACGGCAGCCGGCGGCAATCCCTGAGCGCGGTGCTGTGGTTTTTTATTTTGGGGGCTGCCTGAGCAAACGTGGCGCCTGTGGATTTTTCGCGAGCGGGTTCGCTCCTGCAAAAAAGCAAAAAAGCCGCCGCTCCCGGAAGGAGCGGCGGCTTTGGAGGTGAAGCCGGTTTGGCTTAGTAAGCCAGGCCGAAGTCTTCTTCTTTCATGTCCATCAGGTTATTGGCGCCCGACAGCATGGTAGCTACGTGAGTGCGAGTACGCGGCAGGATGCGCTGGAAGTAGAAGCGCGCAGTCTGCAGCTTGGCGGTGTAGAACGCCTCTTCGGTGGTGCCGGCAGCCAGTTTCTCCGCAGCCAGGCGCGCCATGTCGGCCCAGAAGTAAGCCAGGCAGGCGTAACCGGAGTACATCAGGTAGTCCACCGAAGCGGCACCCACTTCTTCGCGGTCTTTCATCGCGGCCATGCCGACCTTCATGGTCAACTCGCCCCACTCTTTGTTCAGTGCAGCCAGCGGTGCGACGAACTCTTTGACGGCTTCGTTGCCTTCGTTGGCCTGGCAGAACTTGTGCACGATCTTGGTGAAGCCCTTGAGCGCTTCGCCCTGGGTCATCAGCACTTTACGACCGAGCAGGTCCAGGGCCTGGATGCCGGTGGTGCCTTCGTACAGCATCGAAATGCGGCTGTCGCGAACGTTCTGCTCCATGCCCCACTCGGCGATGAAGCCGTGGCCGCCGTAGATCTGCACGCCGTGGTTGGCCGATTCAAAGCCGACTTCGGTCATGAACGCCTTGGCGATCGGAGTCATGAAGGCCAGCAGGCCATCGGCCTGTTTCTTGGCTTCGTCGTCGGTACCGTATTTGACGATGTCCACTTGCTTGGCGGTGAAGTACACCATCGCACGGTTGCCTTCGGCGAAGGCTTTCATGGTCAGCAGCATGCGGCGCACGTCTGGGTGCACGATGATCGGGTCAGCGGCTTTGTCCGGCGCTTTCGGGCCGGTCAGCGAACGCATTTGCAGGCGGTCACGCGCATATTTCAGGCCGCCCTGGAAGCCGATCTCGGCGTGGGA
Organism: Pseudomonas sp. CHM02; assembly: GCF_000612585.1. Lineage (GTDB taxonomy): Bacteria > Pseudomonadota > Gammaproteobacteria > Pseudomonadales > Pseudomonadaceae > Aquipseudomonas. The sequence goes on along the minus strand of NZ_JFCA01000026.1, from coordinate 28,561 downwards.
CAGGCCTTGCAGCGCGGTGCCCAGGCGAGCGGTGTTCATAAAGGTGAACATGCAGTTCAGGCCTTTGTTCGCCGGGCCGATCAGGAAACCGGTGGCCGCGTCGAAATTCATCACGCAGGTGGCGTTGCCGTGGATGCCCATCTTGTGTTCCAGGGAACCGCAGGTCACCGCGTTGCGCTCACCGATCGAGCCATCGGCGTTCGGCAGGAACTTCGGCACGATGAACAGCGAGATGCCTTTGGTGCCAGCCGGTGCGTCCGGCAGGCGGGCCAGTACGATGTGGACGATGTTGTCGGCCATGTCGTGCTCACCGGCCGAGATGAAGATCTTGGTGCCGGAAACTTTATAGGAACCATCAGCCTGAGGCTCGGCCTTGGTGCGCAACATGCCCAGGTCGGTGCCGCAGTGTGGCTCGGTCAGGCACATGGTGCCGGTCCATTCGCCCGAGACCAGTTTGGTCAAGTAAGCGGTTTGCTGCTCGGGGGTACCGTGCTCGGAAATGGTGTTCATCGCACCATGGGACAAGCCCGGGTACATGCCCCACGACCAGTTGGCGGCGCCCACCATTTCGCTCACGGCCAGGCCCAGGGATTCCGGCAAGCCTTGGCCGCCGTGCTCCACGTCGTGGGCCAGGCTTGGCCAGCCGCCTTCGACGAATTGTTTGTAGGCTTCTTTGAAACCAGTAGGGGTCTTAACGCCTGACTCGCTCCAGGTGCACCCTTCGATGTCGCCCACGCGGTTCAACGGTGCCAGCACTTGCTCACAGAACTTGGCGCCTTCTTCAAGGATGGCGTCAACCATGTCCGGGGTAGCGTCCTGGCAAGCCGGCAGGCTCTGATAGTGCGCTTCATAGCCGAGCAGTTCGTCACGAACGAAGCGAATATCACGCAAGGGGGCCTTGTAGTCAGGCATAGCGATAAACCTCTGCTGATGTATCTGGAATGAACAACCGCGTGGAATTGTGTTGTAGCGGTCAAACAGGTGTTTGAAACATACGTTTACCACTTGGGGATGTCAAGCGTCGTCCAGATGCCGTTTGTCATGACGTGAATCAATCGCGCGCACGGCAACGCCTGCGGCGAGATGCCACAAGGGATTGAGGAGAGAATAGAAGTTCAGTGCGATGACGCAGGGCGAATGTGGGAGCGGGCTTGTTCGCGAAAGCGGTAGATCATTCAACTGATGTGTTGGTTGAAGGACCGATTTCGCGAGCAAGCCCGCCCCCATAAAAAAGCCAAGGCGCGGACAAAAAGGGGGTTAAGCGTAGGTGTCGATCAAAGTACCGAGCATTTCATCCGACGCCTTGGCGACTTTTGCGCCGAGCTCCACCTGGAACTTGCCTTGGGCCATTTCGACCATGTTGCTGGCCGAGTTGGACGGCTGGGCGCGGTCGTTGGCTTGCAGACGGTCGCTTTGCGCGTCCGATGGCTGGGTCGTCGCGGCGCTGGCAATCTTGCCGGCAGCCTGATCGACACGGTTCTGCCCGGCCTGAATAGTGCTCAGCCCCGAGTAAAACGCGCTGCTTCCAGAGATTTCCATGGCGTAAGCCTGCCTTTAGAGAATCGTGAAGTCGAATTGAAGCAGATATCCCGGCAAAGGGCTCGTCAAAAACACTAATGGCATAATGCCTTATCGATAGCCAAAATCAGTCAAGCAGGTCCAGCTGCAAGTATTCCGCCACGGCGTCGGCCCCGGCGTGCTTGAGTTTGGGCACGCGCCCCAGGCACGGAGCAGGCAACCGCTCCGCCAGGGTGGCGAGGTTTTCTTCCAGACGAGAGGTCTTGGGGTCGATGATATTGGCCACCCACCCCGCCAGCGGCAAACCGTCCCGGGCGATGGCTTCGGCGGTCAGCAAGGCATGGCTGATGCAGCCCAGGCGCACGCCCACCACCAAAATCACCGGCAGCTTGAGCGCCGTGGCCAGGTCCGACAAGTTGGCCTGATCGGCCAAAGGCACGCGCCAGCCGCCCGCGCCCTCGATCAAGGTGAAATCCGCTTGCCGCGCCAGGATCTGCTGCATGGGCTTCAACAAGGATTGCACCGTGAGCGGGACTCCCGCCTCACGCGCCGCCAGATGAGGTGCGATGGCGGGTTCAAACGCCACCGGGTTGACCTCGGCATACGTCAGCGGCAATGAACACTCAGCCAGCAGCGCCAGGGCATCGGCGTTGCGCAAGCCTTTGGACGTGACCTGGCAGCCCGACGCGACGGGTTTACCGGCAGCCGTGCTTCGGCCGGCCAGCCGCGCCGCGTGCAACAGGCCAGCGGCGACGGTGGTCTTGCCGACATCGGTGTCGGTGCCGGTGATGAAGTAAGCGGCGCTCATAAAGGTTTCTCCAATACGGCATACACCACTTGGTAAGTCGCCGGCAGGCCTCGGGCCTGGCGGAACCGCTCATACGCTTGCACCAGTGCAACAATCCGCGCGCGCCCCGTCAACCCTCCCGGACGCCCTGGGTTGAGGTTGTGCGCGCCCAATGCCTTCAATTCATGGGTCAGGCTGCGCACATCCGGGTAATGCAGCACATGGGGACGCCGCTCCAGGCTGACCACCCGCAGGCCGCTGCCCGCACACAGTTGTTGATAGGCCTCGAAGGTGCGAAAGCGATTGACGTGCACCAGGCCGTCCACCGCGCGCCAGCTTTCACGCAGCTCTTCCAGAGTGCCCACGCAGAGACTGGCGAAGGCCAGTACACCGCCCGGTTGCAACACGCGATAGGCCTCGCTGAGTACCGCGTCGAAGTTAGCGCACCACTGCACCGCCAAGCTCGAGTAGATCAGCCCCACACTTTCAGCCTTGAGCGGCAAGCGTTCTGCATCACCCGCGATGAAGTGATGCGCGCCCCCCAAGGGGCGTGCGTGGTTAAGCATGCCTTCGGCGATATCCAGCGCCACGCCCTGGCTGGCGGGTAACTGCTCACCCAGCACACGGCTGAAATAGCCCGTGCCGCACCCCATGTCCAGCCAGCGTTTTGGCGCGATGCCAGCCGGCAGACGTGCCAGCAATTGGCTGCCCACCGCGCGCTGCAATTCGGCAACGCTGTCGTAACTGGCAGCCGCACGGGAAAACGACGCTGCGACCAGGCGCTTGTCCGGCAAGCCACCCGGCAGCGGGGCGTGGGATAAATCAGTCATCGACGCACTCATGCAAAAAAGCCTGGATCGCCCCCGCAACACCGTGGGGGTCTTCCAGAAGAAAAGCGTGGCCGGCCTGTTCAATCAGGCCGATTTCAACATCGGGGAGCAGGGCCAGCAGGGCGCTGGCGGCTTCGGCGGGCACCAAGCCGTCGAGGCCGGCGAACAGGTGCAACTGTGGGCCGCGATAAGCCAGCAAGGCTTCACGGGTATCGAGTTGGGCAAGCAGTTCAAGCCCGGGCATCAGAACACTCGAAGGCGTATTCGGCGCACCGCTGACCAGCAACCGCGACAACCCGCGCGGGTCTTCGGCGCCCTTGGCACACAACAAGCCGAAGCGCTTGAGGGTGACTTGAGAGTCCGCGTGGCAACCGGCAAGGAACGCATCGAAGGTCTCGCCGGGCATCGCGTTCGGCCAACCCTCGTGGGCGACAAAACACGGGTTGCTGGCCAGGGTCAGCAGGCCGCAACAGCGTTCGCCGCGCCGCGCTGCCAGTTCCGAAGCCAGCATGCCACCCAGGGACCAACCGCCGAGCCAGGCATTGTCCGGCAAGGTAGCGTCGAGTTCGTCGAGCCATTCATGCAGGTCGCTGGAGTCCAACGCGGGCAACGGCTCGATTTGCACCTGCAGGTGCTCGTCCAGGCCTTGCAAGGCAGCGGCCAATGGCTCCAGCGGCGATACGCCGAGGCCCCAGCCGGGGAGCAATATCAGTCGATCACGCATGGTCGGGCTCCGAACGGCCTAACAACCGAAAACACGCTTCCAATGCGTTTAACAATAGCTGCACCTGCGCCTCGCTGTGGGCCGCCGTCAGTGTCACGCGTAAACGCGCGCTGCCGGCCGGCACGGTAGGGGGACGGATCGCGGTCACCATCAGGCCGCGTTCGCGCAGCATCTGCGACAGGCGCACGGCCTTGGCGCTGTCGCCGATCAGGATCGGCTGGATCGGCGTGAAGCTGTCCATCAGGTCCAGGCCAAGCTGTTCGGCACCCTGGCGGAATTGGCGGATCAGAGCGTTGAGATGCTCGCGCCGCCAGTGTTCGGTGCGCAGCAGCTCCAGGCTTTTCAAGGTCGCGCAGGCCAGGGCGGGCGGTTGGCTGGTGGTGTAGATGTACGGGCGGGCGAACTGGATCAGGCTTTCGACCAGCTCTTCACTGCCGGCCACAAAAGCGCCGGCGGTGCCGAACGCTTTGCCAAGGGTGCCGACCAATACCGGCACGTCATCCTGGCTCAGACCGAAATGCTCGACGATCCCACCGCCATTGGCGCCCAATGGGCCGAAGCCATGGGCATCGTCCACCATCAACCAGGCGCCTTTGGCCTTGGTTTCACGGGCCAGCGCGGGCAGGTCTGCCAGGTCGCCGTCCATGCTGAACACGCCGTCGGTGACCACCAGGGTATTGCCGGTGGCTTTCTCCAGGCGCTTGGCCAGGCTGGCAGCGTCGTTGTGCAGGTAGCGGTTGAAGCGCGCACCGGACAACAGGCCGGCATCCAGCAGCGAAGCATGGTTGAGACGGTCTTCCAGCACCGTATCGCCCTGCCCCACCAACGCCGTGACTGCGCCGAGGTTGGCCATGTAGCCAGTGGTAAACAGCAGCGCACGCGGGCGACCGGTGAGGTCGGCCAGGGCCTCTTCCAGTTCATGGTGCGGCGTGGCATGGCCGACCACCAGGTGCGAAGCGCCGCCGCCCACACCCCAACGGGAGGAACCGGCGCGCCAGGCCTCGATCACTTGCGGGTGATTGGCCAGGCCCAGGTAATCGTTGTTGCAGAACGCCAGCAGTGGCTGGCCGTCCACCACCACTTCCGGGCCTTGGGGGCTGTCCAGCAGCGGGCGTTGGCGATAAAGGTGTTCGGCACGGCGGGCAGCGAGGCGCGCGGCGAGATCGAAAGACATGCTGGCCTCGGTTTAACAGGATTAATTCAGTCGAGAATGTCGGAGGGGCTGCTTCGCAGCCCAGCGCAGGACAAGCCCGCTCACCACAGCACGCCGGCGCCTACAGGAATGGCATTTCAATCACACGACGGCGTTATAGAACTGCTCGCTGCTCTTCTGCTCCACCAACGCCTGCTCGATTGCCGCCTGATGCACCTCATCGGCGTGCTCTTCGCGCGCTTCCGGCAGGATGCCCAGGCGCGAGAACAGTTGCATGTCCTTGTCGGCCTGCGGGTTGGCGGTGGTCAGCAACTTGTCCCCGTAGAAGATCGAGTTGGCACCGGCAAAGAACGCCAGGGCCTGCATCTGTTCGTTCATCGCCTCACGGCCGGCCGAGAGGCGCACGTGGGACTGCGGCATCAGGATGCGCGCCACGGCAAGCATGCGGATGAAGTCGAACGGGTCGATGTCTTCGGCGTTTTCCAGCGGCGTACCCGCGACCTTCACCAGCATGTTGATTGGCACCGATTCCGGATGCTCCGGCAGGTTGGCCAGTTGGATCAGCAAATTGGCGCGGTCATCGAGGGACTCGCCCATGCCGAGGATGCCACCGGAGCAGATCTTCATCCCCGAATCACGCACGTAGGCCAGGGTTTGCAGGCGCTCGCTGTAGGTGCGGGTTGTGATGATGCTGCCGTAGAACTCCGGCGAGGTGTCGAGGTTATGGTTGTAGTAGTCGAGGCCGGCCTGGGCCAGGGCTTCGGTCTGTTCCTGGTCGAGACGGCCGAGGGTCATGCAGGTTTCCAGGCCCATGGCCTTCACGCCTTTGACCATCTGCAGCACGTAGGGCATGTCTTTGGCCGACGGGTGCTTCCAGGCGGCACCCATGCAGAAACGGGTCGAACCGATGGCCTTGGCGCGGGCAGCCTCTTCGAGGACCTTCTGCACTTCCATCAGCTTCTCTTTTTCCAGGCCGGTGTTGTAGTGACCCGACTGCGGACAATATTTGCAATCTTCCGGGCAGGCACCGGTTTTGATCGAGAGCAGCGTCGACACTTGCACACGATTGGCGTCGAAATGCGCGCGGTGCACGGTCTGCGCCTGGAACAGCAGGTCATTGAAGGGCTGCACGAACAGCGCTTTGACTTCGGCGAGGGACCAATCGTGACGCAAAGTGGCAGTGGTGCTGGCGCTCATGGGCGATTCCTTGATTATGCTTTGGCAAGCGCTGTGGGAAGGGCAATACCCACAGGCACGACACGGATGCTCGGCATATTTAAGGAAGATTCATGCACTGTCAACCCAACCACAAACACAAGGTTTACATCTGGCTAAAAAACATACAGACCTGTTTAATCTGTGATGAAACGACAGATTCCGCCGATTGTGCGTGCAACGCCTGCGAAACAGAACTGCCATGGCTGATGGAGCGCTGTGACGTGTGCGCCCTGCCCTTGCCCATGGAGGGTTTGATCTGTGGCCAATGCCAGCAACGACCACCGGCCTTTAAACAGGTGATCGCGCCCTGGACCTACAGCTTTCCCATCGACAGCCTGATCAGCCGCTTCAAGCATCAGGCACGCTGGCCCCTCGGGCAGATGCTTGCACGGCTGTTGGCGCAACACCTGCAACACCGCCTCGACAACACTGAACTCGCACGGCCCGACTGCCTGCTGCCGGTGCCCATGGCCCGCAAGCGCCTGCGCGAGCGCGGCTATAACCAGGCGTTGATGCTGGCGCGCTGGCTCAGCAACGACTTGCACATCCCCTACGATGAACACCTGTTGTTACGCCCCCATGAAACCGTTGCCCAGCAAGCCCTCGACGCCAAGACCCGCAAGCGCAACCTGCTCGGCGCCTTCGCCCTGGCGCCCGACGCCCAGGTGCAGGGCCGTCACCTGGCCCTGGTGGACGATGTGCTGACCACCGGCGCCACCGCCCACAGCCTGGCGCGGTTGTTAATGAACGCTGGTGCACGCCAGGTCGACGTGTACTGCCTGGCGCGCACGCCCAAACCCGGCAGCTGACTTGACTCCGGCCCACCTTGCCCGCAACGTTCAGCCCATCACATCGAAGCGTATCCACATGTCTCTGCCGACCTCTCTCAGCCAACACATCATCCGTCGCCCCCAGCGCATTGCCCTGCTGGCGCATATCGCCGAGCAGGGTTCCATCACCCGCGCAGCGAAAAGCGCAGGCTTGAGTTACAAGGCGGCGTGGGATGCCATCGACGAGCTGAACAATCTGGCGCAAAAGCCCTTGGTGGAACGCAGCGTGGGAGGCAAGGGCGGCGGCGGCGCCAGACTGACGACCGAAGGTGAGCGCGTGTTGCGTCTTTACCAGCGCCTGCAAGTGTTGCAGGCCGAAGTGCTGGGCTCCGATGAAGCGGCCAGCGACTTCAACCTGCTGGGGCGCTTGATGCTGCGTACCAGTGCGCGCAATCAACTGCACGGCCAGGTCATCGCCATCGAGCAGCATGGCCGTAACGACCTGATCCGCCTGCAACTGGCTGGCGGATTGACCCTGAATGCGCAGATCACCCACAACAGCACACAACGGCTGGAACTGGAAACCGGCGTGGAAGTGTTCGCGCTGATCAAGGCCGGCTGGCTGGAATTGCTGGCGGCCGAACACTCTGCAACACCTGGACACAATTGCATGAGCGGCACCGTCGACGCCATTCTCGACGCCGACGACGGCCCCAGCGAAGTCCGCATCGCCCTGCCCAACGGCCAGGTTTTATGCGCCCTGGCGCAGCCCGACGCACTCAAGGCCCTGGGCGCCGCCGAGGGCCAGGCGATCCAGGTGCAATTCGCACCGAGCAATGTGCTGCTCGGTACGCCGGTGTAGCCGCTTCGCGTATTCAAACTGCAACAATTTCGTCACGCCCGCTCCTTATGGTGTCTGCAAAAACCGCAGGGAGCCTGAGATGAGCCTATTAGAAGAAAACCAAGCCACCGACCTTGAACAGATGGTTGGCCTCACCCGCCGCCGCTTCATCGGCGCCGGTGCCTTGTGCGGTGCCGCGATGTTCCTCGGCGGCAACCTGCTGACCCGCAGCGCCCTGGCCGTCAACGCCGCCAGCGCCAGCCCGCTGCTGGGCTTTACCAGCATCGCCGCCGCCACCAGCGACGCCATCACCTTGCCGCCGGGCTACAGCGCCTCGGTGCTGATCAGTTGGGGCCAGCCGTTGAGCAAGAGCGCACCGGCCTTCGACCCGTCCGGCAACGGCACGGCCAAGGCCCAGGAACAGCAGTTCGGCGACAACAATGACGGCATGAGCCTGTTCGCCTTCCCCGGCGACGACAACCGCGCGCTGATGGCGATCAACAACGAATACACCAACTACCGCTACCTCTTCGCCCACGGCGGCGCGCCGCAATCGGCCGAAGACGTGCACAAGGCCCAGGCCAGCGAAGGCGTGTCGGTGATCGAAGTGCGGCGCAAGGGCGACACCTGGCAGTTCGTGCAGGACTCGCGCTACAACCGGCGCATCCACGGCAACTCGCCGATCCGTCTCAGCGGTCCCGCCGCCGGCCACGCCTGGCTGAAAACCAGCGCCGACAAAACCGGCAAGAAGGCCCTCGGTACTTTCCAGAACTGCGCCAACGGCAAGACGCCGTGGGGCACTTACCTGACCTGCGAAGAGAACTTCACTGACTGCTTCGGCAGCAGCAACCCACAGCAAACCTTCGACGCCGGACAGAAGCGCTATGGCGTGGTGGCGGCCAGCAAGGACATCAACTGGCACCCGCACGACCCGCGCTTCGACATCGCCAAGAACCCCAACGAACTCAATCGCCATGGCTGGGTGGTGGAAATCGACCCGTTCGACCCGCAGTCCACGCCGGTCAAGCGCACCGCCCTGGGCCGCTTCAAGCACGAAAACGCTGCCCTGGCCGAAACCCATGACGGCCGCGCCGTGGTGTACATGGGCGACGACGAGCGCGGCGAGTTCATCTACAAGTTCGTCAGCCGCGACAAGATCAACCACAAGAACCCCAAGGCCAACAAAGACCTGCTCGACCACGGCACGTTGTACGTGGCGATTTTCGACGCGGGCGACGGCAACGCCGACCACCCCAAGGGCAAGGGCCAATGGGTCGAGTTGACGCACGGCAAGAACGGCATCGACGCCAGCACCGGCTTTGCCAGCCAGGCCGAAGTGCTGATCCACGCGCGCCTCGCTGCCAGCGTAGTGAAAGCCACGCGCATGGACCGTCCGGAATGGATCGTGGTCAGCCCCACCGATGGCCAAGTCTACTGCACCCTCACCAACAATGCCAAGCGCGGTGAGGACGGCCAGCCGGTGGGCGGGCCCAACCCGCGCGAAAAAAACGTCTACGGCCAGATCCTGCGCTGGAAAGCCGACGCCGATAACCACGGCGCCAGCGAATTCAGCTGGGACCTGTTTGTGGTGGCCGGCAACCCCGGCGTCCACGCAGGTTCGCCCAAGGGCGGCTCGTCGAACATCAACCCGCAGAACATGTTCAACAGCCCCGATGGCCTGGGTTTCGACAAGGCCGGCCGCTTGTGGATTCTCACCGACGGCGACTACAGCAATGCCGGTGACTTCGCGGGGATGGGCAATAACCAGATGCTCTGCGCCGACCCGTCCACCGGGGAAATTCGCCGTTTCATGGTCGGGCCGGTGGCCTGTGAGGTCACAGGCATCAGCTTCTCGCCGGATCAGAAGACGTTGTTTGTGGGGATCCAGCACCCTGGCGAAACGGGCGGTTCAACCTGGCCGGAGCATCTGCCGAACGGCAAGCCGCGCTCGTCGGTGATGGCGATTCGTAGGGATGACGGCGGTATCGTCGGGGCCTGATCGGGCCTTGTGGTGAGCGGGCTTGCCCGCGCTGGAGTGCGTAGCGCTCCCGTTTTTCTGGGGCCGCTACGCAACCCAGCGCGGGGCAAGCCCGCTCACCACAGCACAGTCACCTCCTATCACTGATACCATACCCGGCCGGACGCGGCGCCCTGCTGCGCGCAGGAGTTCGCATGGCCCACCCGTTTGAAACACTCACCCCCGACCTGGTACTCGACGCTGTCGAAAGCATCGGTTTCCTCAGCGATGCTCGTGTGCTGGCGCTCAACAGCTACGAAAACCGCGTCTATCAAGTGGGCATCGAAGACTCGGAACCGCTGATCGCCAAGTTCTATCGCCCGCAGCGCTGGACCAACGAGGCGATTCTCGAAGAGCACCGCTTTACCTTCGAGCTGGCCGAATGCGAAGTGCCGGTGGTTGCGCCACTTATCCACAACGGCGAAAGCCTGTTCGAACATGCCGGTTTCCGTTTCACCCTGTTCCCCCGCCGTGGCGGCCGTGCACCGGAGCCAGGCAATCTCGATCAGCTTTACCGTCTTGGGCAACTGCTCGGTCGTCTGCATGCGGTGGGCTCCACGCGCCCGTTCGAACACCGTGAAGCCCTGGGCGTGAAGAACTTCGGTCACGACTCCCTCACCACGCTGCTGGAAGGCAATTTCATTCCCAAGAGCCTGCTGCCGGCCTACGAGTCCGTTGCCCGCGACCTGCTCAAGCGTGTGGAAGAGGTGTACAAGGCCACACCGCACAAAAACATCCGCATGCACGGCGACTGCCACCCCGGCAACATGATGTGCCGTGACGAGATGTTCCATATCGTCGACCTGGATGACTGCCGCATGGGCCCGGCAGTGCAGGACCTGTGGATGATGCTCGCCGGGGATCGTCAGGAATGCCTGGGCCAACTGTCGGAACTGATGGACGGCTATCAGGAGTTCCACGACTTCGATCCGCGTGAATTGGCGCTGATCGAACCTTTGCGCGCCCTGCGCCTGATGCATTACAGCGCCTGGCTGGCGCGTCGCTGGGATGACCCGGCGTTCCCCCACAGCTTTCCATGGTTTGGCAGCGAGCGTTATTGGGGCGATCAGGTGTTGGCGTTGCGTGAGCAACTCTCGGCCCTCAACGAAGAACCCCTGAAACTCTTCTGACAGCTTCTCTGTGGGAGCCGGGCTTGCCCGCGATGCACACGCCTCGGTTTTGCAGGAGTACCGAGGTGATGCTATCGCGGGCAAGCCCGGCTCCCACAGAAAGCAGATCCCATTGCCTGAGAAATATCCTTACAATCGCGCTTTGTTAGCTGCCTAAGCAAGGATTCTGCAATGCAAGCCGCCAACCCCCGCAAGGGGTACATCCTGGGCCTGAGTGCCTATGTCATCTGGGGTCTCTTCCCGCTCTACTTCAAAGCCATCGCCAGCGTACCGGCCGCCGAGATCATCGTGCACCGTGTGCTGTGGTCGGCGCTGTTCGGCGGGTTGTTGCTGATGGTATGGAAGCATCCCGGCTGGTTCCGCGAATTGCGTGACAACCCCAAGCGCCTGGCGATCCTGGCACTCAGCGGTTCATTGATCGCAGGTAACTGGCTGACCTACGTGTGGTCGGTGAACAGCGGGCGCATGCTGGAGGCCAGCCTGGGCTATTACATCAACCCACTGGTGAATGTGGTGCTGGGCATGCTGATCCTGGGTGAACGCCTGCGTCGCCTGCAATGGGTCGCCGTCGGGCTGGCCGCGGTGGGCGTGGCGCAACAGGTCTGGCAGGTGGGCAGCTTGCCGTGGGTGTCGCTGGTGCTGGCATTGACCTTTGGTTTCTATGGGCTGATCCGCAAGCAGGCCCCCGTGAAAGCGCTGCCCGGACTGGTAGTGGAAACCTGGATGCTGGTACCGATTGCCGTGGCGTGGTTGCTGTTCAACCCATCGGCCCACAGTGCACAGATGGCATTCTGGAGTACATCCGAAGCGTGGTGGCTGGTGGCCGCAGGCCCGGTGACGCTGATCCCGCTGGTATGTTTCAACGCCGCCGCACGGCACTTGCCCTACACCGCCCTGGGCTTTTTACAGTATGTGGCGCCGACATTGGTGCTGCTGGAGGCCGTGCTGCTGTTCGGCGAACACCTGGCGCCGAGCACGCTGACCGCCTTTGCCTTCATCTGGGCGGGCCTGGTGGTGTACAGCGTGGATATCTGGTTGAGCGTACGGAAAAGCTGATCAAATAACGTACAACCGCCTGCAAGCCACAGCCCGCATGGCTTGCAGACATCCACCCCAAGGTTATCCACAACCTGATCCCCGCCATTTGTGCACAAGCCCTTGAAACTGCTCGTTTTTTGCTCAACTGGCGAAGAACCCCGGCCGGCCTGGCCTGGCGCCGGGTCTCTACAGGTTATCCACAGGCCCATGCAAGATTTCCATGCATAACCTTGTGGGCGGATCACTCCTCGTTGTGCAGCTCCACCATCAAGTCGTCCGCCAGTGTCTCCAGGGATTGCTGCAAGTCATCCAGGGACAACGTCGCCGGCACTTGCAACAGCGCCTCGGCGGTAAACAGCGGGTCACCGCTCATGGGGGCCGGGCGCACATCCGTGCTCAGGCTTCCCAGGTTCACGCCCTGCTTGCTCAACAGCGCGGTGATTTCACGCACGATGCCCGAGCGGTCATTGCCCACCAGCGTCATCACGATCGATTTGGACACCAACGCCTGGCCGGTGCTGCCCTCGCCCACCAGCACGCGAATACCATGTGTGGATAAATCCTCCAGCGCCCCCACCAGTGCCTGACGGTTCTCCGCTGGCACACTGACCCGCAGGATCCCGGCGAACTGCCCGGCCATATGGGCCATGCGGCTTTCCAGCCAGTTGCCACCGTGGGCGGCAATATTCTGCGCAATGCGTTCAACCAGGCCGGGTTTGTCGGCGGCAATAATTGTGAGTACAAGATGGTCCATGGCAACGCCCTCTGGAATTCAATCTACAAGGTGGACCCGAAGGCCCTCGATAACAAATCGTGTACCATTTTTATATTTATCTGGAACAATCTAATAGTTTTTTGAGAACATCCGGTTCTCCGCTGTGACCGTACGACCAAAGTGGGTCGCTAAACGACGTATTTAGTCTAATTTTCACAACCGCAAGTCATCATGTAGTATGCCCAACCGTGCACTACATAATGAAAATCTGAAAAAGCGCATAAGCTCCGCAGAGTGAGGCAAGCAATGACTGAACACGTTCAAGTCGGTGGCCTGCAGGTCGCCAAAGTCCTGTTCGACTTCGTGAACAACGAAGCCATTCCCGGTACCGGCATCACTGCCGACCAGTTCTGGGCCGGTGCCGACAAGGTCATCCACGACCTGGCACCGAAGAACAAAGCCCTACTCGCCAAACGCGACGATTTCCAAGCGCGGATCGATACCTGGCACCAGACTCATGCCGGCCAGGCGCACGACCCGGTGGCCTACAAGGCCTTCCTGCAAGACATCGGATACCTGCTGCCAGAAGCCGCAGACTTCCAGGCCACGACCCAAAACGTCGATGACGAAATCGCCCGCATGGCCGGCCCTCAGCTGGTCGTGCCGGTGATGAACGCCCGTTTCGCCCTCAACGCCTCGAATGCGCGCTGGGGCTCGCTGTATGACGCGCTGTATGGCACCGACGCCATCAGCGAAGCCGACGGTGCCGAAAAGGGCCAGGGCTACAACAAAGTGCGTGGCGACAAGGTCATCGCCTTCGCCCGCGCCTTCCTCGATGAGGCCGCACCGCTCAGCGCCGGCAGCCATGTCGATTCGACCGGCTACAAGATTGTCGACGGCACGCTGATCGTCAGCCTCAAGGGCGGCAGCAACAGCGGCCTGCGCGACGACGCACAGTTGATCGGTTTCCAGGGCCCTGCGGCTGAGCCGATTGCGATCCTGCTGAAACATAATGGCCTGCACTTCGAAATCCAGATCGACGCCAGCACCCCGGTCGGCCAGACCGACGCTGCCGGCGTCAAAGACGTGCTGGTGGAAGCCGCGCTGACTACCATCATGGACTGCGAAGACTCCGTCGCCGCCGTCGATGCCGATGACAAAGTGGTGATCTACCGCAACTGGCTCGGCCTGATGAAGGGCGACCTGGCCGAAGAAGTGGCCAAGGGCGGCAAGACCTTCACCCGCACCATGAACGCCGACCGCGTCTACACCGGCGTGAATGGCCAGGACGTGACGCTGCACGGTCGTTCGCTGCTGTTCGTGCGCAACGTTGGCCACTTGATGACCATCGACGCGATCCTCGACAAAGACGGCAACGAAGTGCCGGAAGGCATCCTCGACGGCCTGGTCACCAGCCTCGCCGCGACCCACAGCCTCAACGGCAACAACAGCCGCAAGAACAGCCGCACCGGTTCGGTGTACATCGTTAAGCCGAAGATGCACGGCCCGGAAGAAGCCGCGTTCACCAACGAGCTGTTCGGCCGCATCGAAGACGTGCTCAACCTGCCGCGCAACACGCTGAAAGTCGGGATCATGGACGAGGAACGCCGTACCACGGTCAACCTCAAGGCCTGTATCAAGGCAGCCAGCGAGCGCGTGGTGTTTATCAACACCGGCTTCCTTGACCGTACCGGCGACGAGATCCACACCTCCATGGAAGCCGGCGCGATGGTGCGCAAGGCGGCGATGAAGGCAGAAAAATGGATCGGCGCCTACGAAAACTGGAACGTCGATATCGGTTTGAGCACTGGCCTGCAAGGTCGCGCGCAGATCGGTAAAGGCATGTGGGCCATGCCCGACCTGATGGCGGCGATGCTCGAACAGAAGATTGCCCACCCACTGGCCGGCGCCAACACCGCTTGGGTGCCGTCGCCGACGGCGGCTGCGCTGCACGCGTTGCACTACCACAAGGTTGATGTATTCGCCCGCCAGGCCGAGCTTGCCAAGCGTGAGCGTGCGTCGGTGGACGACATCCTGACTATTCCTCTGGCCAGCAACACCGATTGGTCCGACGAAGAGGTCCGCAACGAACTGGACAACAACGCTCAGGGCATCCTGGGTTATGTGGTCCGTTGGATCGACCAGGGCGTCGGCTGTTCGAAAGTGCCGGACATCAACGATGTGGGCCTGATGGAAGACCGCGCCACCCTGCGTATCTCCAGCCAGCACATCGCCAACTGGCTGCGCCACGGCGTTGTCACTCAGGATCAGGTGATGGAAAGCCTCAAGCGCATGGCGCCGGTGGTGGACCGTCAGAACGCCGGCGACAAGCTGTACCGCCCACTGGCACCGGATTTCGACAGCAACATCGCCTTCCAGGCAGCGGTGGAGTTGGTGATTGAAGGGACGAAGCAGCCGAATGGCTATACCGAGCCGGTGTTGCATCGTCGGCGTCGGGAGTTCAAGGCTAAAAACGGCTTGTAAATGAAAAAGCCCGGTCGAGAGACCGGGCTTTATTCTTGCCAGGAGGGCTATCACTTAAAAATGAAAGTGGCTTCACCTGTGCCATTAATCGTTACTTCTTGCCCCTCACGCTCAAATTTCAAATTGATGTAGGTAATATAATTTGTATATGTATCCGGGGAGCCCGCATCTTTGGAAATAACAACAAACTTTCCAGACTGGGGCATTATGAAATAAACACCATCTTCATCTCTATAATCAATGTTTCCTCGATGCTCATCTGGATCTCGTGGAAAGCTGAACTCGTACGGTGCCTCCCGCGGAATCAACGTGCTCCCATACTCACCTGTCAACGATCCAGCGCCCGGCAGGATGACCGAGAAATGCCTCAAGCTTGCTCCGATATTAGAAGAGTTTAAAAAGCGAGCCTCTCCATCCCTGAGAATTAGAATACTTGCGTGACCGTTATTTGCTTGATCCTTAGACTTTTGAATAGACATAACCAGCTCCCATGGAGTGTATGTGGCCCTGGCCGAAGACCAGAACCCTCCAGAGCAGTAGGCTTTAGAACCGCTCGCTTGCCTACTGTGAGAATTGACAGTTCGAATATGAAAAAGACAGACGGTAGTTACTGCGCCATCCCCAACTCCCGCTTCACCATCTTCGCCAATTTCACGCTATCAATTGGCTTCAGCAAAAAATCCACCACACTCAAATGCATCGCATCAATCACGTCCGGCGCTTCCGCGTCCCCCGACATGATGATGATCGGCAGCGCCGCACGCGTGGACTCGCGCACCTGGCGAATCAGTTCCAGGCCATTGCTGGGCGCCATGCGCAGATCAGTGATCAGCAAACCGATGGAGCTGCTGGACTTCAACAAGTCCCACGCCGCCTCACCGCTGTCGGCGGTCATGCAGCGAATACCGTCCAACCCCAGGATTTCCGCCAGCAGTTCACGTGCGTCCTTGTCGTCGTCAACAATCAACACACGTTGTGGCGGTAAATCAGGCTCCAGCATCACGGCGCTCAGCGCCTCGCGCTCGGCATCACTCAAAATATCGTGGTCGGACATACGGTTCTCAGCAGTTCTAATCAATCTCCCAGCACACTCGTCAGACATCTGCGGAAGGGCGAACAATGTGCACTTCGTCGGAAAGTTTGCCTAGTGGGCGTTCCACGGGGTTTGGACGATAGTCATGTAAGGTTTTTCCCTAGGTGTGTGCCGTTTGTATCGACCTAGACTTACGTCCAATGGGCACCCGCCACGCGGGAGTCGACCATGAAGGACGATAACGACAAAAAAACGCGGTCACTGTTATGAGTAAAGCTGATGCCTTCGCACAGGCGGGAAAAACTGCTGTGTTGCAGAATATCCACGGCACCCTGCAGTTCCTGCAGCGTTTCCCGCCGTTCAACCAAATGGAAAACGCCCACCTGGCGTTTTTGGTAGAACAGTGCCAATTACGCTTTTATGGCCCCGGCGACAGCATCCTCAAACCCTCGGGCGGGCCGGTTGAACACTTTTATATCGTCAAGCAGGGCCGAGTCGTCGGAGAGCGCCCCGGGCTGAATCAAGAAGCCGCCGAAACTACCTTCGAAATCACCACCGGCGAATGCTTCCCCTTGGCCGCGCTCCTCGGTGAGCGGGCGACCCGTACCGAACACAAGGCCGCCGAAGACACCTTCTGCCTGCAATTGAATAAACCGGCGTTCATCAAGCTGTTCGCACTTTCCAGCCCGTTTCGCGACTTTGCCTTGCGCGGCGTCAGCAGCCTGTTGGACCAGGTCAACCAGCAAGTGCAGCAAAAAGCGGTGGAAACCCTCGGCACTCAATACTCCCTGAACACTCGCCTCGGGGAGTTGGCCATGCGCCACCCGGTGACGTGCAGCCCAACCACACCGCTGCGCGAAGCGGTGACACTGATGCATGAGCAACAGGTGGGCAGCATTGTGATCGTCGATGAGCACAAGGCCCCCCTGGGGATCTTCACCCTGCGCGACTTGCGCCAAGTGGTGGCCGATGGCACCAGCGACTTCAGCCAGGCCATCGACGCTCATATGACCCAGGCACCCTTCTTCCTGACCCCGGACCACAGCGCCTTCGATGCTGCGATCGCCATGACCGAACGGCATATCGCCCATGTGTGCCTGGTCAAGGACCAACGCCTGTGCGGCGTGGTGTCCGAGCGCGATCTGTTTTCCCTGCAACGGGTGGACCTGGTTCACCTGGCGCGCACCATCCGCAATGCACCGCGGGTGGACAACCTGGTGGCGATGCGCGGCGAGATCGGCCAGTTGGTCGAACGCATGCTGGCCCATGGCGCGTCGTCCACCCAGATTACCCACATCATTACGCTGCTCAACGATCACACCGTATGCCGGGTGATTGAACTGACCCTCGCCGAGAAAGGCGACCCTGGCGTGCCCTTCAGTTGGTTGTGCTTTGGCAGCGAAGGCCGCCGCGAGCAGACGCTGTACACCGACCAGGACAACGGCATCCTGTTCGACGCCAGGGACGCCGCCGAAGCGGCCGAGATTCGCGGCCGGTTGCTGCCCATCGCGCAGCAGATCAACCAGAGTCTGGCGCTGTGCGGGTTCAGCCTGTGCAAGGGCAACATCATGGCCGGCAACCCGGAGTTGTGCTTGTCGCGGGCCGAATGGGCACGGCGTTTCGCGGCGTTTATCCGCGAGGCGACGCCAGAAAACCTGTTGGGCTCCAGCATTTATTTCGACCTGCGCGTGGTATGGGGCGATGAGCGCGGTTGCGAGCAATTGCGCCAGGGCATTCTCGATCAGGTTGCCGACAACCGCTTGTTCCAACGCATGCTCGCCGAAAACGCGCTGCGCCAGCGGCCACCCGTAGGACGTTTCCGCGAGTTTGTGCTGACGCGCAAAGGTGGCGAGAAAGCCACCCTCGACCTCAAGGTGCAGGGTCTAACCCCCTTTGTCGACGGCGCGCGCCTGCTGGCCCTGGCCAATGGCATCCACGCCAACAATACCCTGGAGCGCCTGCGTCAACTGGTGGTCAAGGAAGTGATCGAGCCCCTGGACGGCGCGGCCTACGAAGAGGCTTACCACTTTATCCAGCAAACCCGCATGCAGCAGCACCAGTTGCAGACCCGTGAGAACCAGCCGTACTCGAACCGCGTCGATCCTGAAAGCCTCAACCACCTGGATCGGCGCATCCTGCGTGAATCCCTGCGCCAGGCCCAACGCCTGCAAAGCAGCCTGACGTTGCGGTATCAGCTGTGAGTTTGTTCGGCTGGCTGCGTACGAAAAAACCGGGGCTCGACAGCAGTCAACAACAGCGCCTGGAACAACTGCGCAAGCCCTCGCCGTTGGGCAACCAACCGTTGCGCAGCCAACGCTGGGTGGTGGTGGACCTGGAAACCAGCGGCCTCAACCTCAATCGTGACCAGGTGCTGTCCATCGGCGCGGTGGTGATCGAGGACGGCGCGGTGGACTTCTCCCAGCTGTTCGAGCGCACATTGCAACGCGCCGAAACAAAACTCAGCCCCAGCGTCTTGATCCACGGTCTCGGCCCCAGTGCGATTGCCGCCGGCAGCGACCCGGTGGAAGCCCTGCTGGACTTTATGGCGTTCGTCGGCGATAGCCCGTTGCTGGCCTTCCATGCGCCGTTCGATCAACACATGCTGTGCCGGGCACTCAAGGACAGCCTGGGTTATCGCCTGGCCCACGCGTTTCTGGATGTGGCCGACATCGCCCCGCTACTGTGCCCCGAAGCGCACATCCGCGAAGCCGGGCTGGATGACTGGATCAACCACTTCAACCTGCACGTGGGCGAGCGCCATCACGCCAGTGCCGATGCCCTGGCCACGGCAGAGCTGATGCTCATCCTGTTCAACCGTGCGCGACAGCAGCACATCGACACGCCACAGGCGTTGCAAGCGCGTTTGAGCCAATGGAAACGGCGTAAACACGCGCCCTCTTTATAACGCCGCTGATCCTTGTGGTGAGCGGGCTTGCCCCGCGCTGGGTCGCGCAGCCACCCCAGTAAAAACACCGCGTTCTGCCAGGCAGATCGTGGTGCCAGGTTTTGGGGCCGCTACGCAGCCCAGCGCGGGGCAAGCCCGCTCACCACAAAAGCATTCCCCTTCAAACCGACAGACGCCAATTGCGCCCACCCCACGGCTCTGACACAATCGCGAATAATTCTCGTTAGTTTAAACCTCTTGTTTATTCGGTGATGCCTTGTCGTCGATCCAGAACCCACACAGTGAGCTTGTTGGCGCGTTGTATCGCGACCATCGTGGCTGGCTGCTGGCCTGGCTTCGACGCAATGTAGCCTGCCCGAGCCGCGCCGAAGACCTGAGCCAGGACACCTTCATGCGCCTGCTCGGCCGTGACGAGTTGCGCGAACCCCGCGAGCCCCGGGCCTTCCTGGTAGCGATCGCCAAGGGCTTGCTGTTCGATTACTTCCGTCGCGCCGCGCTGGAACAGGCCTACCTCACCGAACTGATGCTGATCCCGGAAAGCGAACACCCGTCGCCGGAAGAACAGCAACTGATTCTCGAAGACCTCAAGGCCATCGACCGCCTGCTCGGCCAGTTGTCGAGCAAGGCCCGCGCGGCCTTTCTCTACAACCGCCTCGACGGCCTGGGCCACGCGGAAATCGCCCAGCGCCTCGGCGTATCGGTGCCCCGTGTGCGCCAATACCTGGCTCAGGGCATTCGCCAGTGCTACATCGCCCTGTATGGCGAGCCACAGTGACAGTGATCAGTTCCAAACCGGTCTCGGCCCGCGTGCTGGATGCGGCGATTGCCTGGCAGTTGTCCCTCGATTCGGGCGATGGCAGCGCGGTTGAACGCGAGGAGTTCGACAAATGGCTGGCCAGCGATGAAGAACACACCCGCGCCTGGCGCCAGTTGGGCATGCTCGACCAGCGTTTCAGCGCTGCCTCGGGCCCGGCGCGGGCGGCGCTGTTGCAATCGCGTGAAGGCATTCGCCAGCGCATGCGCAAGCTCGGCAGTGGCCTGGCGAGCATCGCAGTGGTCATTGGCCTGGCGTTGTTTGCCGGTGAGCGTTATGTGCCGATCCACTATTGGCTGGCTGACCAACGCACCGCCACGGGCGAGCAGCGCACGCTGAAACTGGCGGACGGCACGCTGGTCAACCTCAATACCCACAGCGCCATCGACGTGCGCTTTGATGAGAAACGTCGGCTGATCGTGTTGCAGGAAGGCGAGATTCTGATCGAGACCGGCCACAATGACGCCCGCCCGTTCTATGTGCAGACCCGCGACGGCAGCCTGCGGGCGCTGGGTACGCGGTTTATCGTCAAGCGCGAAGACCACGCCACGCGCTTGAGCGTGCTGCAATCGGCCGTGGCCGCCCAGCCCGAGGCGCTGCACCAGGAACAGATCTTCAAGGCAGGCCAGCAGGTGCTGATGCGCAGCGACGGCCTCGGCCCTGCGCTTGTCGTCACTCCCGCCACCGACGCCTGGACCCGCGGCATGCTGGTGGTGGACAACGCCCGCCTGGGCGATGTGGTCGAGGAGCTGAGCCGCTACCGCACCGGCTACCTGGGCGTGGATAAAAACGTGGCCGACCTGCGTATTACCGGCAGCTTCCCACTGCACGACACCACCCTGGCGCTCAATGCGCTGCTGCCGACCTTGCCGGTGCAGATCGAGCAGCACACGCCGTGGTGGGTCAACGTGGTCGCAGCCTCGCCTGCCGGCAATGCTGTCAGCCATAAATGAATCACGGCTATTTCGAAAAATTCCAAAAAACTGTCTTTTCTGACAGGTTCTCCCTCCCCTCTTTTACCGTCCAATAGCCGTTCGTTTTGCCCGGCAACCTGCTGGGCAACGCGCTTTCGTTAGGCTAACGAGGATGGATCCATGTCAACCCAACTCAATCCCCACCGTCAAAACTACGTTTTTTCATTTCCGGGCCAGGGCAGCAACCCTTGCGGCGCCTTGGCAGAGTTGTACCAGCAGGTCCCTGAAACCAGGCCGCGAATCGACGCCATTCTGGCAACGATCGAACACGAAGCGGCTCAGTACGAACCAGAGCCACACCCCGGGCTGGTCAGCCAGGTCCTGCTGACCCACGCGCACTCACTCCCGCTCCCGTCCGGGGTCGCCCAACTGGCGCTGTATGGCGCAGCCGTTGTGCTTGATCGGTTACTTCAGGATGCCGGCATTCGCCCCAGGCAGATCCTGGCGCAAAGCTTTGGCGAAATTGCGGCCAGGGTGTGCGGTGGCGCGCTCGACATCGCACAGGGTGCGCGTGCGGTCTGCGCCCTCAACGATGCCTATCGGCCGGAAGAGGGCCGCGGCACGATGTTGCTGATCAACCTGCCAGCCCGGGAGACTCAAGCCCTGCTTGACCGTTTCCCCGAGTTGAAGCTGGTCGTGGGTTCTGTCAATTCGCCGGTCCAGTGCATCATCAGCGGCGAGACGGAAGGCCTTGAAGGCCTGCTTGCCCGGTATGATGACAGCGCGCATCCACTGCGCCGGTTGTATATCTATTATGCATCCCACTTTCCCGGTCACGCGGCCGTCGCCTGGCGTCTGCGCGAAAACCTTCAGCCTTTGAAACTCAACCCTCTCAGTACGCCGATCTACTCAACGGTGCTAGGGCGCGCCTACGCGTCTGGCGACGACTTGCACAGCATGTTTACCCTGGGCGTCACCCAACCCACCAACCTGCCCCAAACGCTGGCGCACTTGCCCACGGATGAGCACACCGTGTTCATCGACCTTGGGGTGAACAGTGGCTTGTCTGTCTGCCTGCGCAAAAGCCAGCGCGACGCCCAGACTTACGCGCCACTTGCGCAACCCATCGACGCCCTGCGCCAACTGCTGACCAAGGCGCCTGTCGAACAGGCGGCGGTCGCAGCCTTGCGCGAGCTGGCCAACGGGCCTGTCGAGGCACAGGTACACGCGCAAATGGCGAAGATTTTCAGCGCGCCCGAACTCCATCCCAGCGCCAACCAGACCTTTCACGACGGGCATCGACACACCTACCAACGCTTGCAGCACCTGATGCGGCAACTGCCCGAAGGCATTCACGGCTTTGCGCAACCACAGTTACTGATGGCCGTGGCGACTCACGCAGCCATCAACGACCCTTCGCTGTTCATGGGCTGCGTGATTCAGCAGGGTTTGTGCATCGGTACACTTCTGGCGTTCGAGCAGGATCACCCGACTGCCATCCAGTGGCGGCGCAAACTGGAGACCGGCGAGACCCTCGGGGTTTACGCACTCACCGAGATAGGTCGCAGCAACTCCCATATGGGCGCCTGCGTCGAAGCGATATTCGAGGCCGACACGCGCACGTTTGTGCTGAATACGCCGAACAAGGCCGCGCTGAAGTTCGCCAATGTCGGGATCAATAACCTCGACAAGGTCGGTGTGGTGTTTGCCCAAGTCATCGTTGAAGGCCAGCCCTGTGGCGTATTTGCCTTTGTGCTGCCGCTGAGTGACGCCCGGGGCCCGCGCCCGGGTATTTCCATGTCGTCACCCGCGGAGATTCGCGCAGTGCCGCTGGATTACGGCCTGGCGAGCTTTGACAACGTGCGCCTCTCCTACGATGCGTGGCTGCGGGATGGCGCCTCGATCGACGCGTCCAACCACTTTCACGACCCGCTGGGCAGCACCGACCGCCGCCTGATTCGCTCACTGTTCGCGCCCAAGAACGTGTGGGCAATGGTCGGTATCGGCTTGAGCACGGTGATGCTGACCTGTTCAACCCTGGCCTTGTCCCACGCAAACCGGCGCACGACCCAGGCACGGATCGGCACCGGCACCGGCTTGCTGGCTTTTCGCACCCAACGTCGCGCGCTGTTCGGATGCCTGGCGACGGCGTATGTCATGAAAGGCTTTGCCAATGATTCCGCGCGTCTGTGGATCGAAGGCACGGCCAGCCAGGCGTCATTGCAAACAACCGGCACGGGCGACGTGACCTGGACACCGTGGGCCGCCATCAGCCAGACCCTGGCGCTGACCAAGGCCCTCTGCGCGCCAGCGGCCGAGGCGCTGGCCACAGAATGCCGATTGCGCTGTGGGGTGGCCGGTGCGCTCAACCTCAATCGCTTCGCCGACTACGAAGGCATGGCCAAGATCTACCAGGATGCCGGTGGCAATAACCGCATGATCCTGTTGGACGCGGCCAAGGTCCTGATCGGCCAGCCCTTGAGCGAACCCACCCGGCCAGACCCGCAAGGCGACCTGGATGATCCTGAGTACTGGCAGGCCATGGCGCGCACCCTGGAATATCGCTTGCTCAAGCAAGTGGCCGACCATGTTGCCCAGCACCGTGCCGAAGGCGAGGAGGACATGCAGGTCTGGAACTCGCAATTGATGATCGTCGCCCGCGCGGGTGAGGCGTATGCCCAGCGTCTGGCGATCGAGAGCGCGGTCCGGGCCGGCGCCTCACTGCCCCAGGGGCTGGCCAGGGAACTGGGAAGCGCGCTCTGCGGCCTGTATGTGCTGGAATACTTGAACAAGCACGCCGCCTGGTTCATCAGCGAGGGCCTGATGGACATCACCCGCTACCGCGCGCTTGAGGGGCGGCTCGATGCATTGAGCGACTTCCTGAGCACGCACGTCGAGTTGTTGATCGAGGCCTTTGGTCATGGCGAGGCCACGCGGGCGGCGCTTGCCAGTACCGACAACTACCCCGAGGCACTGGCCGGCAAATTGCAGTGGGCGGTCGGCTGAAACACTCAGCTGGCTTGAGGCTTGAGGGCCATGCAGTGCGAGAGTTGTGAGCACTCACAGATTTATTTTCACTTGGCCCTATCACTTTTCGATTCTCGTTCGGCACCTAGGCAATTGCGAAATATTTCCATTCAGGAGCCGCCCCATGTCCCGCACGCTAGACACCCTGTTGCGCCCCAGCCTGTTAGCCGTGGCCATTGCCCTCAGCGCCCCGCTGGCCAGCACCTCGCTGGTCGCCGCCGAACAGGCGTCCAGCGTGCGCGCCTACAACCTGCCGGCGGCGCCACTGGCCAGCACCCTGAACCAGATCGCCAGCCAGGGCGGCCTGGCGCTGACCCTCAGCCCGGCGCTCGCCGCAGGCAAGACTTCGGCACCGGTCCAGGGCCAGTTCGATGCACCGGGTGCGCTGCGTGAGGCGTTGCGTGGCACCGGGTTGCAGCTGGAGCAGAGCAGCGCGGGGACTTACACGTTGGTGGCGGTTCCGGAGGGGGTACTGGCATTGCCTACCACCAACATCACGGGGCAGGACAGCTATGAAAGCGCGTGGGGCCCGGTCGATGGCTACCTGGCCAAACGCACCGCCGCCGGCACCAAGACCGACACCGCACTGGTCGAGGCACCGCGTTCGATTTCCGTCGCCACCCGCGAGCAGATGCAGGACCGCAACGTCCAGAACCTGGATGACGCGGTCAAGTACATGCCCGGCATAGTCTCCGCCAGCTATGGCAGCGACACCCGCTACGACTGGATGCGTGTACGCGGCTTCGAACCGACCCAGTTCCTCGACGGCCTGCCACTGCCGCGTGGCGTGTATGCAAACCCGAAAGCCGAAACCTGGAACCTCGACCGCCTCGCCCTGCTGCGTGGCCCGGCCTCGTCGGTGTACGGCCAAACCCCGCCGGGCGGCCTGCTGGACATGGTCAGCCGCCGTCCCAGCGCTGAATCGAGCAATGCCATCCAGGTGCAATACGGCAGCGACAACTACCGGCAGATCAACTTCGCCAGCACCGGCAAGATCGACGACGAAGGCCAGTTCCTCTATGGCATCAGCGGCGTGGTGCGCGATGCCGGCACCCAGGTCGACCACATCGACAACAAGCGCTACAACATCGCACCGAGCCTGACCTGGAATATCGACACCGATACCAAGTTGACCTTCCTGTCGCAGTTCACCCGCGACGATACCGGCACCACCAGTCAGTTCTTACCGATCCAGGGTACCAAGATCGACTCGCCGCTTGGCGAAGTGTCCCACCATAAGAACCTGGGCGACCCGGACTACGAGTTCTACGACCGCACTTACTACGCGCTGGGCTATGCGTTCGAGCATCGCTTCAACGACACCTGGCAGTTCAAGCAAAACCTGCGCTACACCAAATCGGAACTGTCGTTCCAGCAGTTGACCGTGGGTTCCTACATCTACTCGCCGGCAGACGCAGCGGGCAATATCAGCCGCTCGACCACCAACGTTGACGAGAACATCAGCCAGTTCGCGGTGGACAACAACTTCCAGGCTGACTTCGCTACCGGCGACATCACCCACACCCTGCTGCTCGGCCTGGACCACCAGCGTACTGACACGTCCTACTTGTCGATTTTCGGGGGTGCCTCGAACATCAACATTTTCAACCCGGTCAACACCCAGCCAACCGTGCGCCCGGCGCGCTCGACGGCGTTCTACGACTACAACCAGAAAACCGTGCAGACCGGCCTGTACGTGCAAGACCAGATGGCCCTGGAGAAATGGCGCCTGACCCTGGGCGGGCGCGAGGACTGGGTGCACCAGGGCACGACGTACTTCAACAAGAACGACGCCACCAACACTGACCGCAGCAAGAACTTCAGTGGCAACGCGGCACTGAGCTATGTGTTCGACTCGGGTTTTGTGCCGTACCTGTCCTATGCCGAATCGTTCCAACCCGCGAGCAACGCCAGCGTCGACCCTGTGCTGTCGTACAAACCCACCGAAGGCAAGCAATGGGAACTGGGGGTCAAGTACCAGCCGCCGGGTTCCAACACACTGTTGAGTGCAGCGGTGTACGACCTGACGCAGAAAAACGTGCTAGTCACCAGCTTCCAGGCCGGTGGCGTGTCGGTTACCGACCAGACCGGTGAAGTGAAGGTCAAGGGCCTGGAATTGGAAGCCGTGTCCGATGTAACCGAAAACCTCAAGGTCATCGCGGCCTACACCTTGGCCAAGTCTGAGGTACAAAAAGGGCAATACAAAGGTAACCGCCTGCAACTGATGCCAAACCAGCAAGCCTCGCTCTGGACCGACTACACCTGGCACACCGGCGTACTCGACGGCTTCGGCATCGGCTTCGGTGCCCGCTACACCGGCAACACCTACGGCGACCAAGCCAACACCTGGACCGGCAAGGCCAACGCCTATACCGTGTTCGATGGCGCGGTGCACTACGACCTGGGCCGCTTGGACAACAGCCTGAAGGGAGCCTCGGTGAAGTTGAACGCCACCAACTTGTTCAACAAGGACTACCTTTCTACCTGTGATGGCAACTACTGCTACTTCGGCGACCAACGCAGCGTAGTCGCCAGCGCCACCTACCAGTGGTAATCGGCTGAGTTAACAACCAGGCCGCCTCCATGGGCGGCTTTGGTGTGTCTGAAGGCTAGAAAATGAAAAGCAAAACCATCCGCCGCTGGTCCTTTATCCACACCTGGACCAGCCTGATCTGCACGGTCTTCCTGCTGCTGCTCGCCCTCACCGGTCTGCCGCTGGTGTTTCACCACGAGATCGACCATCTGCTGGGCAACGAGCCGGAATTGGCGCAGATGCCTGCCGATACGCCGCAGTTGAACCTTGAGCAACTGGTAGCCAAGGCCCAGGCCCATCGCCCCGGCGAGGCCATGCAGTACCTGGCCCGGGACGAAGACGACAAGAACGGTGTGATCGTGATCATGGCCGCCACCGCCGGTACCGAACCCAACTCGTCCCACACCTTCATGCTGGATGCGCGCACCGGCGAGGCGGTCGAGATGCCGTCTGCAAATGGCGGGCTCACCCTGTTCCTGCTGCGCCTGCATGTGGACATGTTCGCCGGCCTGCCGGGCAAGTTGTTGCTGGCCTTCATGGGCGTTCTGTTTGTAGTGGCGATCATCTCGGGTACGGTGCTGTACCTGCCGTTCATGCGCCGCTTGAAGTTCGCCACCGTACGCCAGGACAAATCCACCCGCCTGCGCTGGCTCGACCTGCATAACCTGATCGGCGTGGTCACCCTGACCTGGGCATTGGTCGTCGGCGTGACCGGCGTGATCAGCGCCTGCGCCGACCTGATCATCGCCGCCTGGCGCCAGGACAGCCTCAGCGCAATGATCGAACCCTACCAAAACGCCCCGCCACTGACCCAACGCGCACCGGCCACCGAGCTACTGGCGATTGCCGCCAAGGCCGCACCCGGCATGGAGCCGGACTTCATCGCCTTCCCCGGTACACGTTTTTCCAGCGAGCACCATTACGCCGTGTTCATGAAGGGCAGTACCCACCTGACCTCGCACCTGCTCACGCCGGTCCTGATCGACGCCAGCACCCTGGCCGTCACCGCCATCGCCGAACGGCCGTGGTACATGGACGCCATGGGCATGTCCCAACCGCTGCATTTTGGCGACTACGGCGGCATGCCGATGAAGATCCTGTGGGCGCTGCTCGATGTGCTGACCATCATCGTGCTGGTCAGCGGGATTTACTTGTGGATCGTGCGGCGCAAGGCGGGCAAGGCATGAAGCCAAGGCAATCGAATTTCTGGAAGGTGTTTGCCATTCCATTGGGGATTGGCCTGCTCAGCGCCGCCGGGTTGTTTGCAGCATTGCTCGGCGATGGGCTGTGGGATTCGCTCAGTTGGCTCGGGTTAGGCATTCCCGCTGCAATTGGTACTTGGGCCTTGCTCAAACGGTGAGATAGATTAGCCCAGCCCTTTCTTGAGGAATGCCCATGTCCGCTCCCAGCATGACCTTGTTCCACAACCCCGCTTCACCGTTCGTTCGTAAGGTTCGCGTGTTGCTGGCTGAAACCGGCCAGCAGGACCGCGTCACCCTGCACGGCTGCATGCCGACCCCGGTCAACCCGGATGCGCAGGTGGTGCAAGGCAACCCCGTGGGCAAGATCCCGGCCCTGCGCCTGGCCGATGGCAGCGTGCTGCACGACAGCCGGGTGATCCTCGATTACTTTGACCACCAGCACGTCGGCAACCCGCTGATCCCCCGCGACGGCTCAGCCCGCTGGCGCCGCCTGACCCTGGCCTCGATGGCCGATGGCATCATGGACGCCGCCGTGCTGGTGCGTTACGAGACGGCCCTGCGCCCGGCGGAAAAGCACTGGGACCAATGGCTGGACGAACAGCGCAACAAGATCCGCCGCAGCCTCGCCGAACTGGAAGCTGACGCAATTGCCGAACTGACCAGCAACTTCGACATCGCCGCCATCAGCGTGGCCTGCGCCTTGGGTTACCTGGACTTCCGTCATCCGGATATGCAATGGCGGTTGGATAACCCGCAGCTTGCCGCCTGGTACGCCGAGGTCAGCCAGCGGCCGTCCATGCAGCAGACCCAGCCCCCTGCCTAGCAAACACCCTGTGGCGAGCGGGCTTGCCCCGCGTTGGGCTGCGCAGCAGCCCCATCAAGCAGAATGCGGTCTATCAGGTGATCCG
>NZ_JFCA01000025.1 GCF_000612585.1 Pseudomonas sp. CHM02 | reverse complement strand
AGGCGGCGGTGAGATTGGCCAACCGCAACCTGCGTATCCTCTGGGTACTCCTACAAAACGATCAGGTTTATCGTCGCCAGTCGGGCAAGAGCCAAGAGGCAATGATGAGTTACTGAGCTAAAGCGTTCTGCCATCGGGGCGTAAAACCGCTCCAACCCATGCTAAAGAACATTGACCCCAGGTCAGACCGTCGCGGATAGATGCCTTGGCTCCTACCGGCCCTCGAGGCCTTACTGTAATAGGCATACCGCGAGCTTACCCAATGTTGGCCAGAAGCCGCCCAGGCTTCCTCGAATAGGCCTGATACATAGATGCAACCGGGTAGCAGTGTTCAAAAGCGGGTTGACAGTGGGGGCGAGTCCATACATAGGAGCCGGTTTGCCGGCTTGGAGTGTCAGGTACACCGTGTTGATGCCATCGCCGGCAAGCCGGCTCCTGCAGACCGGCGACCATTCATCAAGCTGTCAACAAACCAGGCCAGATCCTCAGCGAAACGTAGCGGATGACTGATATAATCCCGGCCTTTCGTGGAGAACAGACTTTTATGCCGACGTCCTTTCTGGAAATTGTTGAGTTGCCTGACGGCCGAATCGAGCTGCGCCGGGCTGAGGACGAGGGTTCTCTGGTCATTCTGGATTTTTCCGAGGACGCCAAAGTCTTCCTGCAGGGCCAGCACGTGGAAGTGGCTAAAGCCATGTTGAGCGTGGGTGTGCAGATGGCAGGTCGTCTGGCCGAAGGCGAGCCGGAGAAAGAAGACGGACCGCGGGTTCTTCACTGAGTTCTGCGAGAAGCGTACAGGTTGTGGTCAGCGGACTTGTTTATGCTCACCGGGCTTGTTTTGGTGAGCTGGGCTGTTGTGGTGAGCGGGCTTGTGTGGTGAGCGGGCTTGCCCCGCGCTGGGCTGCGAAGCGGCCCCTGAACCAAGCACCGTGGAATACCTGACATACCGCATTAAATCGATTTAGGGCTGCTTCGCAGCCCAGCGCGGGGCAAGCCCGCTCACCACACAAGCCCGCTCACCACACAAGCCTGTTCACCACAACAGCCCGCTCACCACAACAAGCCCGTTTAGTACGACAAGCCTGCTCATCCCACAAGCCCGGTCAGCACTTATCCCAATCGAATATTCAAGCTCTGGGCATCGCCCGTACGCGCGGCGCTGATCAGTTGCTGCTTGGCCGTAGCATTCAGCGGGTTCAACCAACTCACCACGGTATGGCTACGGCCAAGGCGCAGCGCTTCGCAGGTCAACTGCTGGGCACTTTGCGCGCCACGCGGTTGCAGTAACAGGATGCGCTCGCGGTTGAGGCCGGCGTCCCGTAGCCAGGCCTGGGTCAGGCTGGCGGGCGGGGCGATCAGCGTCAGCCAGCGGGCGTCCTGCTCTTCGCTCAATTCGCGAAGGATCGGCGCCAGCAGGCTCAGGCAGCTCCCAGCTGCACCGCGCAACGACAATTCACTGAACGCCTCAGGCTCGGCGCTCCAGGGCGCTTCGATCGTTTCCTTGAGAATGGGCGCAAGGGGTTGGGCCATGAAGGCCTCGAACAGCGACAGTTGTGTGTGTTGTGGGGTGTGCACGAGCTGCATGATGCCTCCTTTAGCGGCGAATGACGCCGACGCTCAAGCCTTCGATCACCAGGTCCTGATCTTTCAGGTTCACTTCAATCGGGGCGAACTCAGGGTTCTCGGCCAGGAGCCAGACCTTGCTGCCTTCGCGCTTGAAGCGTTTGACGGTGACTTCGTCGCCGATACGGGCAACGACGATCTGGCCATTACGGGCTTCGCGGGTGGTGTGGACGGCCAGCAGGTCGCCGTCGAAGATGCCCACGTCCTTCATGCTCATGCCATGGACCCGCAACAGGTAGTCGGCGCGAGGATGGAAGAAGGTCGGGTTGATGTTGCAGGATTCCTCGACGTGCTGCTGCGCCAGGATCGGCGCACCGGCGGCGACGCGGCCGATGATCGGCAGGGTCGATTCGTCGGCCTTGGCTTCGAAGCCAGGGATGCGAATACCGCGCGAGGCACCGGGGGTCATCTCGATCGCGCCTTTGCGAGCGAGGGCCTTGAGGTGTTCTTCGGCGGCGTTGGGGGACTTGAACCCCAGTTCCAGCGCAATTTCCGCCCGTGTCGGCGGGTAGCCGTTGTCATCGAGGCAGCGCTTGATAAAAGCCAGAATCTCAGCTTGGCGTGGCGTCAGTTTTAGCATGTTGATCGCTCTGTCTTTTTATACAGTGACTGGGATTATATACAGTGAACTGCGCTTGGCAATCATCCTTTTCTACCGCTCCGCTGGACGGTCATCCGACCTGCTTCCCACGAGGCCGAGATAGCGCTGCCTACAGACCGGCAAGGATGTGATTAAATAGCGATGAAATACATGACTGCCCGGCCGGAAAGCGAACCCGCAGGCTTGACAAGACACAACCTGAAACGTATGTTTCAAACAAGTGTTTGTCAGGCGGAGTAGCCATGGCCCAGTCGGAAACCGTTGAACGCATTCTCGATGCTGCCGAGCAGTTGTTCGCGGAAAAAGGATTTGCTGAAACTTCACTGCGGCTGATCACCAGCAAGGCTGGCGTCAACCTGGCCGCGGTGAACTACCATTTCGGTTCGAAAAAAGCCCTCATCCAGGCCGTGTTCTCGCGCTTCCTGGGGCCGTTCTGCGCCAGCCTCGATCGCGAACTCGAGCGTCGCCAGGCCAAGGCCGACCACAAGCCGACTCTGGAAGACCTGCTGGAAATCCTTGTTGAACAGGCTTTGGTGGTTCAACCCCGCAGCGGCAACGACCTGTCGATCTTCATGCGCCTTTTGGGCCTGGCGTTCAGCCAGAGCCAGGGCCACCTGCGGCGTTACCTGGAAGACATGTACGGCAAGGTATTCCGCCGCTACATGTTGCTGGTCAATGAGGCCGCCCCGCGTATTCCGCCGATCGAGCTGTTCTGGCGTGTGCACTTCATGCTCGGTGCCGCGGCGTTCAGCATGTCGGGGATCAAGGCATTGCGGGCGATTGCCGAAACCGATTTCGGTGTGAATACCTCCATCGAGCAGGTGATGCGCCTGATGGTGCCGTTCCTCGCCGCCGGCATGCGTGCCGAAACCGGCGTGACCGACCCGGCCATGGCCGCCGCTCAATTGCGCCCACGCAGTAAATCCGCGCCAGCCCCCGCCAAGGTTTGACCTCCGGGTGTGCGCAGCCGCTTGCATCCGCTAAGCTAGCGGCCCATGCCGAATTCAGCTATTTACTCACAACCCGTTGTTCTCACTGTGCCTGGTGAGAGCAACGGGTTGTGTGCGTTATTTAAGGAAGGTTTATGACTGCTGCCCTGCAAGGTTCTTTGATGGTTGACGTTGCCGGTACCTGGCTGACGGCCGAGGATCGTCATCTGTTGCGCCAGCCTGAAGTGGGCGGCCTGATCATTTTTGCGCGCAATATCGAGCATCCTCGGCAGGTGCGGGAGTTGAGTGCGGCAATTCGTGCCGTGCGCCCAGACCTGCTGTTGGCGGTCGATCAAGAGGGCGGTCGTGTACAGCGCCTGCGCCAGGGCTTTGTACGCCTGCCGGCCATGCGTGCGTTGGCGGATAACCCCAACGCCGAATATCTGGCCGAGCAGTGCGGTTGGATCATGGCGACTGAAGTGCTGGCCGTGGGGCTGGACCTGAGCTTCGCCCCGGTGCTGGACCTGGACTACCAGCGCAGTGCCGTGGTCGGCACCCGTTCCTTCGAAGGTGATCCCGAGCGCGCCGCCGTGCTCGCTGGCGCGTTCATCCGCGGCATGAACAGCGCGGGCATGGCGGCTACCGGTAAACACTTCCCGGGCCATGGTTGGGCCGAGGCGGATTCCCACGTCGCGATTCCCAATGACGAGCGTAGCCTGGAACAGATTCGCGCCAATGACCTGGTGCCTTTCGCACGCCTGAGCCGGCAGTTGGCGGCAGTCATGCCGGCCCACGTCATCTACCCGCAAGTCGACGCCCAGCCTGCCGGCTTCTCGCGCCGCTGGTTGCAGGACATCCTGCGCGGCGAGTTGCAGTTCGATGGGGTGATTTTCAGCGATGACCTGTCCATGGCAGGGGCTCATGTGGTCGGTGATGCGGCCAGCCGTATCGAGGCCGCGCTGACGGCGGGTTGTGACATGGGCCTGGTGTGCAATGATCGCGCGGCGGCTGAGTTGGCGTTGAGTGCGGCGCAGCGGATGAAGGTCACACCGTCGGCGCGCATCGCGCGGATGCGTGGGCGGGCGATGGCTTCGACGGAATACAAGCAGGATCCGCGTTGGTTGGCGGCGCTGACGGCGTTGCGGGATGCTCAACTGATTGGCTGAAAACCGCGGCGTGGCCTTCGCGAGCAAGCCCGCTCCCACATTCGACCGAGTTCCAACTTTGGAATGCAGTCAAATGTGTGTGCGGGCTTGCTCGCGAAAGCGGTCTGGAAGTCAGCGCTTTTCTTGCTTATTCGGCAACGGTGCAAACAACGCCTCGATATCCTCATTGCCCAACTGCCAATCCCCGGTCGTGCGCCCATCCAGCACACCCGCCGCCAAGTCGGACTTTTCCTTCTGCAGGTGCTGGATTTTCTCCTCCACCGTGCCTCGGGCAATCATCTTGTAGACGAACACCGGCTTCTCTTGCCCGATGCGATACGCACGGTCGGTGGCTTGGTTTTCCGTGGCCGGGTTCCACCACGGGTCGTAGTGGATCACCGTGTCGGCTTCGGTCAGGTTCAGGCCTACGCCCCCGGCCTTCAGGCTGATCAGAAAAATCTGCAGCTTGCCGCTCTGGAAGTCCTTCACCGGCGTGCGCCGATCCCGGGTCTGACCTGTCAGCAGGGCGTAGGCGACACCGCGCTTTTCAAGCTCGACTTCGATCAGGCTGAGCATCGAGGTGAACTGGGAAAACAACAGGATCCGCCGACCTTCTTCAAACAGCTCTTCGAGCATTTCCATCAGGCTGTCGAGCTTGCCCGAGCTGCTGCCACGGGCGGGCAGGGTGGCGTCGTTGACCAGGCGCAAGTCGCAGCACACCTGGCGCAGTTTCAGCAGCGCCTCAAGAATGATGATCTGGCTGCGTGCCACGCCCTTGCGGGTAATCTCGTCACGCACCTTCTTGTCCATGGCCAGGCGCATGGTTTCGTACACGTCGCGCTGGGCCTCATTGAGGTCGACCCAATGGATGATTTCGGTCTTGGGCGGCAACTCCGTGGCGACCTGTTCTTTGGTACGACGCAGCAGGAAGGGTTTTATCCGACCGTTGAGGTGCTGCAAGCGCACATCACTGGCGCGCTTTTCGATGGGGACGCGGTAATCGCGGTTGAAGCTTTTCACGTCACCCAGCCAGCCTGGCAGCAGGAAGTGGAACAACGACCACAGCTCGCCCAAGTGGTTTTCCAACGGCGTGCCGCTCAGGCACAAACGCTGCCGGGCATTCAGCTCGCGTGCCGCCTGGGCCGCCTTGCTGGACGGGTTCTTGATGTACTGGGCTTCATCGAGGATCAGCACATGCAGGGGCAGGTCCTTGAGCAGGTCGATGTCCTTGGGCAGTAGTGCGTAGGTGGTCAGCAGCAGGTCGTAGTCCTGCAGGTTAGTGAAATGTTTCTTGCGGGCTGCGCCATACAGCGCCAACACCTTGAGTTGCGGCGTGAAGTGCGCCGCTTCATCCAGCCAGTTAGGAATCAGGCTGGTGGGCATCACCACCATGCAGGGGCGATCCAGGCGACCGGCGTTTTTTTCACTGAGAATATGCGCCAGGGTCTGCAGGGTTTTGCCCAGGCCCATGTCATCCGCAAGTATCCCGCCGACATCAAGCTGGCGCAGCGACTGCATCCAGCTCAAGCCTTCCAGTTGGTACGGACGCAAGGTCGCGTTCAACCCTTCTGGCGCCACGCAGGTGAAGTCCTTGATGTCCCGCAGGCGCTGGGCGAAGTTGCGGATCTTCTCGCCGCCTTCCCATTGCAGCGGCAGGTCTTCCAGCGGGTTCAACCGAATCGCATCGGCCTTGGCCAGGCGCAATGTAGTGGTGCCGGCGTCCTGCAAGTAGAACTCGCCGAGGGTAGCCAGCACCGGTTTCAGGCGGCCGTAGGGCAGGGCGACTTGCAGCGGGCCATGGCCGCCGTTGGGCAGGCCGGGGATGTTCACCAGGATCAGTTCATCATCGCGGCGGCGTGCGAGTTTTTCCGGGTTGAGGATTTCGGTGTGGGAGCGCATCAGGTTCAGCAGGATCGGCAGCAGGCTCAGCCGTTCACCGTTGACGATAATGCCCAGCTCCAGGTCGAACCAATCGCGCTCCGGGCCTTCATCGACGGTGGCGTACCAGTCGTCGACGGCGCTCAAGTCGAAGCCGAAATCCTCATCGATCTGCAGCTCCCAGCCCTCGGCGCGCAAGGTCGGTGATGCGTTGAGGGTGAAGTTCAGCCAGGCGCTGTCATTGACCATCTCGAACAGCTCGCCGGCGCTTTCAGGCAGCGCCTTGCTCTGGCGCGTGGCGATCTTGAAACCCAACAGGCGCAGCTGTTCACGGTACGGCTGCTCAAGCTCCGGATGGCGCTTGATGCGCAGGCTCTGGGTTTCCTGACGCACGATGATGTCGGCGTTTTTTTGCCCGCTGACGTAGTTGCCCAAGTAGTTGAACGACAACGCCGCACGGTGCTGGATGTAACGTTGCATCTTGCCGTTGCGTGGCTCAAATGCACTGAACTCGACACTGGCCAGCCACAAACGCGGCACGGGCACGACATCCTCCATCACCACCTGCGGCACCGCCACGCGGTTTTCCAGTACGGCCTGGAGTTTTTCCAGCAGCTCGGCATCCTGTGCGGCGGCCGGATAGGCCAGGGTTTCCTGGACCTTGAGCAGCACCGCCGCGATGTGTTTGCAGTTGGTGTGCACCGGGCAGGTACAGCGGCTGTCCACCAGGATCAGCGTGCCCTTGGCCGACTCCCGCAGCGAAATAGTCTGCCGGTAGACGTTACCGCCCGAGCCTTCGCAACTGGCGATGATGGTGCTGTCGCCGGACTCGACGATGCGCACGCGGTTCTCCAGGGCATAACGTCGCCCGCGCTCCAGGCTTTGCTCTTTGAAGCGATTGGCCCACGAAGGGGCCAGGGGTTTGGTCAGCGACGACGTCAGGGGCATGGCGCTGGATCAGTCCTGAATGTCGGGCGGTGGTGCGCTGGGGGGCTTGGCGGTCAGCGAGGTGATCTTGATCAGCAGCGCCAGGTGGCCGCCGTCCAGGTAATTGAGCTGGTTGTTCTTGGTGCGCACATCGGTCTGGCTCAAGTGTTCACTGGCGATCACGCTGCCGTTGGCGTCGAACTGGTTGATCCAGAAGTTCGCGTCGATATCGGTAAAGCGCCCCAGTTGCAGGCTCAACACGCCCTCGATGGGAAACTGACCGAACTGCTCTTGGCCGTCGGTGATGGCGACTTTGACCGGTTGCTCGCCAAGGTTCTGCTCCCAGGCCTTGTGTGCCAGCACGGTGTAGCTTGAGTCGGCACGCAGCTTGTCGACGATATTGCTCAGGCGCGGCGGGCTCAACTTATCACCCAGGCGCACGGCGCCAGCATCCCAGTTTTCCGGCGCGGCGCGGCTGTTGATCACCGGCTCCGCGTTCTGGCGCACCAGGATCATTTCCACCTGGTACGGGCTATCGGCGAACGCCGCAGGTGCCACTACCACCAACAACAGGCTCAAAATGCGGAACAGGCGCATTGGGGCGTCCTTCAAGCAGATTTCGGGATGAGGCGTTCGAACAACGCCTCCAACGTATTAAAGCGTTCTTCGGCACGTTCCATCGGCACCATGAACTTGAACAGCGTAGCCCCTTCGAACTTGTAGCGGTTGGGCTGGCCCTGGATCAGCTTGATCAGTACCAAGGGGTCCACCGGCGTCTGCGCTTCGAACTCGATGCGTCCGCCTTGCGGCCCGGCATCGACCTTCTTGATGCCCAACTGCTCGGCCTGCAATTTGAGCAGGGTCAGGCGCACCAGGTTCTTGGTCGGCTCCGGCAGCAGGCCGAAGCGGTCGATCATCTCCACCTGCAGGTCCTTGAGGCCTTCTTCGTCGGTGGCCGAGGCGATGCGTTTGTACAGGATCAGCCGCGCATGCACGTCCGGCAGGTAGTCTTCGGGAATCAGCGCCGGCAAACGCAGGTTGATCTCCGGACCGCCGCCCAGCGGTTGATCGAGATTCGGTTGCTCGCCTTTGCGGATGGCTTTTACCGCGCGCTCAAGCATCTCCATATACAGGGTGAAACCGACCGCCTGGATCTGCCCGCTCTGGCCGTCGCCCAGCAGTTCGCCGGCACCACGGATTTCCAGGTCGTTGGTGGCCAGTACAAAGCCGGCGCCCAGGTCCTGTGTATTGGCAATGGCCTCCAGGCGTTTTTCCGCATCGCCGGTGATTTGCTGGCGCGGTGGTGTCAGCAGATAGGCATAGGCCTGGTGATGACTGCGCCCGACGCGGCCGCGTAATTGGTGAAGCTGCGCCAGGCCGAACTTGTCGGCGCGCTCGATGATGATGGTGTTGGCGCTCGGCACGTCGATGCCGGTCTCGATGATGGTCGAGGCGATCAGCACGTTGAAGCGCTTGTGGTAGAAGTCGCTCATCACCTGTTCGAGTTCACGCTCGCGCATCTGCCCGTGGCCGATGGCGATACGCGCCTCCGGCACCAGTTCGGCGAGGTCGGCGGCGCATTTCTCGATGGTCTTCACGTCGTTGTGCAGGTAGTAAACCTGCCCGCCGCGCAGCAGTTCGCGCAGCAGCGCTTCCTTGACCGTGCTTTTGTTCTGCTCCATCACAAACGTGCGCACCGACAAACGACGTGCCGGCGGCGTGGCGATGATCGACAGGTCGCGCATGCCCGACACCGCCATGTTCAACGTGCGCGGAATCGGCGTGGCGGTGAGGGTGAGGATGTCGACTTCGCTGCGCAGGGCCTTGAGCTGTTCTTTCTGGCGCACACCAAAGCGGTGTTCTTCGTCGATGATCACCAGGCCCAGGTTCTTGATCTTCACATCATCCGACAGCAGTTTGTGCGTGCCGATGACGATATCGATCTTGCCTTCCGCCAGATCGGCGACGGCCGCATTCACTTCCTTGGCCGATTTGAAGCGGCTCATCACTTCCACGGTCACCGGCCAGTCGGCGAAGCGGTCGCGGAAGCTGTTGTAGTGCTGCTGGGCGAGCAAGGTGGTGGGAACCAGGATCGCTACTTGCTTGCCGCCATGCACTGCAATAAAGGCGGCGCGCATCGCCACTTCGGTCTTGCCGAAGCCCACGTCACCGCACACCAGGCGGTCCATCGGCTTGGGCGCGAGCATGTCGGCGCGTACGGCTTCGATGGTGGTTTGCTGGTCTGGGGTTTCTTCGAAGGCGAAGCCGGCGCTGAAGGTGGCATAGTCGGCTTTCGGGTCGGCGAAGGCGTAACCCTCTCGGGCGGCGCGACGTGCATAGATGTCGAGCAGTTCGGCGGCGACATCGCGCACCTGCTCGGCCGCTTTGCGCTTGGCTTTCTGCCAGGTCTCGGAGCCCAGGCGGTGCAACGGCGCCAGGGCATCGTCGCTGCCGGTGTAGCGCGCGATCAGGTGCAGGCTGGCCACCGGCACGTAGAGCTTGGCGCCCTCGGCGTATTCCATGGTGAGGAATTCGGCGGCCTGGTTGTCGATCTCCAGGGTCTGCAGGCCCAGGTAGCGGCCGACGCCGTGATCGATATGCACCACCGGCGCGCCTTCGCGCAGTTCTGTGAGGTTCTTGATCACTGCGTCATTGTTGGCGTCGGCGCGTTTTTCACGGCGACGCCGCTGCATCACGCGCTGGCCGAACAGCGGGCTTTCGGCGATCAGCGCCAGGGCTGGGTCGTCCAGCAACAGGCCTTCATCCAGCGGCGCAATGGTGATCGCCAGGGGTTCTTTGCTGGCGACAAAATCCGGCCAGCTGTCGACGGTTTTCGGGCGCAGCTTCAGGCGTTCCAGCAGCTC
This sequence comes from Pseudomonas sp. CHM02, assembly GCF_000612585.1. Lineage (GTDB taxonomy): Bacteria > Pseudomonadota > Gammaproteobacteria > Pseudomonadales > Pseudomonadaceae > Aquipseudomonas. Next base: position 94,331 of record NZ_JFCA01000025.1, on the reverse strand, counting down.
CAGCAACACCTCGCGACGGCCCGCAGACTCGGCGGTAAACAGCACGCGGCCGGGGAAGTCGCCGAGGAAGTTGGACAGCGCCTCCAGCGGTTGCGTGGTTTTGGCCTGGATCGCCAGGTCGGGCAACGTGCCCGCGGGGAAGCGCTCGCGGCCGACGCCGGTGTCGACATCCTGCTGGCTGGCGACCACGCGCGGCCAGTTTTTCAGGCGTGCGAAGCAGTCTTCCACCGGCAGGAACAGTTCGGCGGGCGGCAATAAAGGACGGGAGGGGTCGACGCGGCGCTCTTCGTAGCGGTTACGCACGTCGTTCCAGAAGTTTTCCGCCGCCTGCTCGATACCCGGCAGCGAGAACACTTGGGTGTCCTGGGGCAGGTAATCGAACAGGGTGGAGGTTTCGTCGAAGAACAGCGGCAGGTAGTACTCGATACCGGCCGGTGTGATCCCGCTGCTCAGGTCCTGAAAGATCGGGCAGCGGCGGAAGTCCACGTCGAAGCGTTCACGAAAGCGCGCCTTGAAGCGGGTGACCGCGTCTTTTTGCAGTGGGAATTCCCGTGCCGGCAGCAGCTTGACCGAGTCGACCTTGTCGATGGAACGCTGGTTTTCCGGATCGAAGGTACGCAGCGTCTCGATTTCGTCATCGAACAGGTCGATGCGATAGGGCAGTTTGCTGCCCATCGGGAACAGGTCGATCAACGCACCGCGCACCGCAAACTCACCGTGCTCGTACACCGTGTCGACGCAGCGGTAGCCGCTGGCTTCCAGACGTGTGCGCATCTGCTCTACGTTGAGCTTCTGGCCGATGTCCAGGACCAGGCTGCTGCCGAGCAGGAATTTGGTCGGCGCCAGGCGATGCAGGGCCGTGGTGATCGGCACCACCAGCACGCCGTGGGCCAGTTCCGGCAGGCGGTACAGGCTGGCGATGCGCTGGGAGATGATGTCCTGGTGCGGCGAGAACAGGTCATAGGGCAGGGTTTCCCAGTCGGGAAAATGCAGCACCGGCAAATCGGGGGCGAAGAAGCTCAGCTCCTGCTCCAGCCGTTCGGCGCTCTGGCTGTCGGCAGTGAGCAGCAGGGTAAAGCGCTTGGCTGCGCTGGCAGCCTCGGCGATGGCCAGGCTCAGGGCGGCACCGGGCAGGTTGCCCCAGTGCTGTTTACCTGCCGCGGCAGGGAGAAGCGGTAGACGCAGAACGGGCACGGAAGGTTGAGCTCCAAGCGTTGCGACAAAGTCGGTAATTGTAACGGCCCAAGGTGCCGCCTGTCAGTTTCTGACTGAGCCTATTACGGTTTGTAGGAAATGTAGTGGCTAAGACAAACAATGGCGTGTTTTGACTCAATATGTAGTGCCGAAATACGCGATTGTTTAGGAGGGTTACGGACAAGTCGGCACGCTTTCCCAACTGGTGGCCTTCTGGAACCCGCGTATTTACTGGGCTGTAGCGGGGCGGTATTTTTTGGCAAGGGGTTTTTGTTGTAGGACGCGCATTGCTCCGAGGGCGGTCGGGCGGCATAATGTAGCCCCTTTTTTCAGCCCCTACATGTGGAAGGTTCCCGTGACTCAGAAGCCCGACCAGTGTCTTGGTGAATGGATCGACCGTGAAGCACTCGCAGAAGCGATGATCCCGCTTATCGGTCAGCTGTACCGCAATAACAATGTGGTGAGCTCGATCTATGGCCGCAGCCTGATCAACCAGTCCGTCATCGCGATTCTCAAAGCCCACCGCTTTGCACGCCATCGCTCTGCCGACGACAGCGAACTCTCCGTCCACGAAACATTCCCACTGCTCAAGGCCATGAGCGAGCTCAAGCTCGGCGCGGCGTCGGTAGACCTGGGCAAACTGGCCTACAAATTCCGTAAAGAAGGCAATGGCCGCAGCGCCGAGCAGTTCGTACGCGAAGAAATGGCCGAAGTGGTTGGCCAGCAAAACGCCGCGGCCCGCAAGGGCACCGACGTTGTCCTGTACGGCTTTGGCCGTATCGGTCGCCTGCTGGCACGTATCCTGATCGAAAAAACCGGTGGCGGCGACGGCCTGCGCCTGCGTGCCATCGTGGTGCGCAAAGGCGCCGAGAATGACCTGACCAAGCGCGCCAGCCTGCTGCGTCGCGATTCGGTACACGGTCCGTTCAACGGCACCATCGTCATCGACGAAGAAAACAACACCATCACCGCCAACGGTAACCTGATCCAGGTGATCTACGCGAAGAACCCGTCCGAGGTGGACTACACCCAGTACGGCATCAAGGACGCCCTGCTGGTGGACAACACCGGTGTATGGCGTGATGCCGAAGGCCTGGGTCAGCACCTGGCCTGCCCGGGTGTCGACCGTGTTGTTCTCACCGCGCCTGGCAAGGGCAAGCTGAAGAACATCGTTCACGGCATCAACCACACTGAAATCACCGCTGACGACAAGATCGTGTCCGCCGCTTCCTGCACCACCAACGCCATCGTGCCGGTGCTGAAGGCAGTGAATGACAAGTTCGGTATCGTCAACGGCCACGTCGAGACCGTTCACTCGTACACCAACGACCAGAACCTGATCGACAACTTCCACAAGGGCGATCGCCGTGGTCGCAGCGCCGCGTTGAACATGGTGATCACCGAGACCGGTGCTGCCACCGCCGCTGCCAAGGCCCTGCCTGAGCTGGCCGGCAAGCTGACCGGTAACGCGATCCGTGTTCCGACGCCAAACGTGTCGATGGCCATCCTCAACCTGAACCTTGAGAAAGCCGCCACCCGCGAAGAGATGAACGAGTACCTGCGCTACATGGCGCTGCACTCCGATCTGCACAAGCAAATCGACTTCGTCAATTCCCAGGAAGTGGTCTCCACCGACTTCGTTGGCTCGCGCCACGCCGGTGTGGTGGACGCGGAAGCGACCATTAGCCAGGACAACCGCGTTGTGCTGTACGTCTGGTACGACAACGAGTTCGGCTACAGCTGCCAGGTTGTGCGTGTGATGGAAGACATGGCCGGGGTCAACCCGCCTGCGTTCCCGCGTTAAGCGTTTGCGTTGAATGAAAAAGCCCCGACTGGTTCGGGGCTTTTTCATGCCTGGGAGTTTTTGGTGTTTGGGCGGGCCTCATCGCCGGCAAGCCGGCTCCTTGGGGGGGCATTCCATTGTAGGAGCCGGCTTGCCGGCGATTGCGGTCTAACAGGCTACCTGAGCAATTTGTCACGCAAACTATCCGACAACCCATTAGGCGCCAGCCAAATGCCCAGGTAAGCCCTCGCTAGCTCCTCATCGCGACTGCTGAACACCACTTGCCCATTGATCTCCAGGTTCAAACCACGTCCCGGATGAAAATCCAGGGCATACCGATCGCCGCTGCGGATATCGCGAAAACTGGCGTGCAGTTTGTCTATTTCGGACTTCAGTCGGGCGCTGGCCTGCTGGCGCTGCAGCGTGGCAGTGGCGGCTTTGATCACATCATTGCGGTCGATGTCACGGAAGTAGTACAGCGTCAGGCGCAACGCTTTTTGTTGCGCCCAAGCCTGCTTGGCGCTCAGGTCGGACGGGGCGTACAGCGCAGCCGCGTAGACATCCGCCCAGAGGTAGGTGAGCACTGCCTGGTTTTTCAGCGCCAACGCCTGGGCCTGTGCCGGGAAGTCAGCCTGCTTGAGCCGATCCGCCTCATTGGCGTTTGCCGTGATCGACAGCATCAGCAATAAACAGAAAACTAAATGCCGCATAATGGCCCGTCCTGAAAAGATGCGTGGCTACAGGTTAATTCATTTTCCGGCAGCGGCAGGGTTCAGGGATAATCTGCGCTGTGTAGTAAAGGCAAGACTGGCCTACGACGCGACCAAGGGTTAATGTTCGCGGCGTTGAGCCTTATATAGACTGTGCCCCGGTTCACACACTTGAGCCAAATTGTCCTTCATGACCGCTGGCCGCGGCATGATTTAGCCCGGCGTCCAACCGTACGCCTGGCCTGTTCTGAGGAGTACGCATGGCTGTCTACAACTACGACGTGGTGGTACTGGGTTCCGGCCCGGCTGGAGAAGGTGCGGCGATGAACGCCGCCAAAGCTGGGCGCAAGGTGGCGATGGTCGATAGCCGTCGCCAGGTCGGCGGTAACTGCACCCACCTGGGCACCATCCCGTCCAAGGCCTTGCGTCACTCGGTGCGCCAGATCATGCAGTTCAACACCAACCCGATGTTCCGGGCCATTGGTGAGCCGCGCTGGTTCTCGTTCCCGGACGTGCTCAAAAGCGCCGAGAAAGTCATCTCCAAGCAGGTTGCTTCGCGTACCGGCTACTACGCCCGTAACCGTGTCGACCTGTTCTTCGGCACCGGCAGCTTCGCCGACGAGCAAACCATCGAGGTGGTCTGCCCCAACGGCGTGGTCGAGAAACTGGTGGCCAAGCACATCATCATCGCCACCGGTTCGCGCCCGTATCGCCCGGCGGACATCGATTTCCACCACCCGCGTATCTACGATAGCGACACCATCCTGAGCCTGGGCCACACCCCGCGCAAACTGATCATCTACGGCGCCGGTGTGATCGGCTGTGAATACGCCTCGATCTTCAGCGGCCTCGGTGTATTGGTCGAGCTGGTGGACAACCGCGACCAGTTGCTGAGCTTCCTCGACTCGGAAATCTCCCAGGCGTTGAGCTATCACTTCAGCAACAACAACATCACCGTGCGCCACAACGAAGAGTACGAGCGCGTCGAAGGCCTGGACAACGGGGTGATCCTGCACCTCAAATCCGGCAAGAAGATCAAGGCCGACGCCTTGCTGTGGTGCAACGGTCGTACCGGCAACACCGACAAGCTGGGCATGGAAAACATCGGGGTCAAGGTCAACAGCCGTGGCCAGATCGAGGTGGACGAGAACTACCGTACCTGCGTGACCAACATCTACGGTGCCGGTGACGTGATCGGCTGGCCGAGCCTGGCCAGTGCCGCCCATGACCAGGGCCGTTCGGCCGCTGGCAGCATCGTCGACAACGGCAGCTGGCGCTACGTCAACGACGTGCCGACCGGGATCTACACCATTCCCGAGATCAGCTCGATCGGCAAGAACGAGCACGAACTGACCAAGGCCAAGGTGCCTTACGAAGTGGGCAAGGCGTTCTTCAAGAGCATGGCGCGTGCGCAGATCGCCGGTGAGCCGCAAGGCATGCTGAAGATCCTGTTCCACCGCGAAACCCTTGAGGTACTCGGCGTGCATTGCTTCGGCTACCAGGCGTCGGAGATCGTGCACATCGGCCAGGCGATCATGAACCAGCCGGGTGAGCTCAATACCCTCAAGTATTTCGTCAACACCACGTTCAACTACCCGACCATGGCGGAAGCCTATCGGGTAGCGGCCTACGACGGCCTCAACCGGCTTTTTTGAGCGGCTCCGGCCGGTGGCCTGAGCCGGCCGGGGAGACCGATTTCAGTAATTCCCGAGAGTGGCAGTGGCCAAACCGGGAAAGTCTGTAATCAGGCTATCTACGCCGAAGTCGGCGAGCCTGCGCATCAGCGCAGGTTCGTTGACTGTCCACACGGACACGTGCAAGCCCTGGCGCTGGGCTTTTTCCAGGCGCTCAGGGGTGCACAACGTCCAGTTCAACGCCAGAATCTCACAGCCATAGTTCTGCGCGACTTTCAAAGGGTCGAGCCAGGCGTATTCGGCGACCAGGCCGCGTGACAGGTCGGGGGTGAGTTCAACCGCTGCTTTCAACACTTCCCGCGAACTTGAGGTGACGGTGACTTTGTCCATCAGGCCAAAGCGCACGGCCATTTCGCGGATCGCCAGCACGGTGGTGGCGGCGCGGGTGCGCGACGCGCTTTTGACTTCCAATTGCCAGTGATCGAAATCGCACGTTTCGAACAGCTCTTCCAGGCGTGGGATCGGGCAGGGCTTGACCCAGCCCGGGCCGCCTTTGCGTGCGTCCATTTTCACCAGGTCCGCCGCCGAATACTCGACGACTTTGCCGCGCCGGTCGGCGGTGCGCTTGAGGGTCGGGTCGTGGATGACCATCAGCTCGCCGTCCATGGACAGGTGCAAATCCAGTTCGCAGCGGCGTACACCGTGCTTGAGGCACTCCTGGAAGCTGGTCAGGGTGTTTTCCGGTGCTTCGCCTTTGGCACCGCGGTGGCCGTAGATCAGGGTCACAATTGCTCCTTTGCGCCAGGTGTCCTGGCTGTGTGAATACGAACTCAGGTGTCTTGGGCGTCGCTCTGTTCCCGTGCCAGGCGCCGTTCCTGGGCCTGTTTCTGCAGGATGTAGCGCGCCAGCAGTTGGCGTTGGGCATCGGTCATCGATTCGAATTCAGTGCCCACATCAAAGCCTGTGCCCTTGGGGTCGCAATGGGTGACGCGGGCGCGCAGCAGCAGGCCGAGCGCCTGGGGCATCAGCACCAGCTTGACCGCCAGGTGTGCGCCCGCCGGCAGGGGCGTGGGGTGCTGGAAGTCGATGCCCCCTTCGGAAATGATCACCGGCTGCGGGGCGCCGACTTCATCCAGCAGGCCGCGCGCCATGATCTGGCTGAGCAGGTCCACGCGTTTGTTCTGCACGCGCAGGAAGGCGGCGAGGGTGCGATCCTTCTCGCTGAGCTGACGGAGCAGGTGCTGGGCTTCGAACTCACTCAGGTGCAGTTCGCTGAGCAGATTGAACAGCGGCGAATCATCCAGCAACACTTCCTTGCTCGCCGCTTCGGGGGCCGACAGGCTTTTGATTTGAAGTGCGATCATGTCGTCGATACGGTAGTATTCGCGGCGTTCTTCTTCATCTAATGTCGACATGGCGAACCCCAGGTAACGGTAATGGTCTGAGTGTAAAGCTGCTTACCAGACCCCGCCACCGGGACGTCTTCTTTTCCTCCGAACAAGCCCCGACATGTTCAGACCTCTCTTCGTATTTATCGGCACGCGTTATACCCGTGCAAAGCGCCGCAATCATTTTGTGTCGTTCATTTCCCTCACCTCGATGATCGGGCTCGCCTTGGGCGTGGTCGTGATGATCGTGGTGCTGTCGGTCATGAATGGCTTCGATCATGAGATGCGCACTCGCGTGCTGGGCATGGTGCCCCACGCTACCATCGAGGGCGATGCGCCCATCAGCGACTGGCAGAGCCTGGCCGACAAGGTCAAGCAGAACCCCAAGGTGCTGGCGGTTGCGCCCTTCACCCAGATGCAGGGGTTGCTGACCAATGACGGCAAGGTGCAGAAGATCCTGCTCAATGCCATCGACCCGGCCCAGGAACGCAACGTCTCGATCATCGACAAGTTCATGCTGCAGGGCAAACTCGACGACCTGGCGCCCGGCAGTTTCGGCATCGTCATCGGCGACAAGGCTGCGGCCAAGCTCGGTGTGGGCGTCGGCGACAAGCTGACCTTCGTCGCGCCGGAAGTCACCGTGACCCCGGCCGGCATGTTCCCGCGCATGAAGCGCTTCACCGTGGTGGGCACCTTCCACGTGGGCGCCGGCGAGATCGACGGCTACCTCGGCCTGACCAACCTCACCGACCTGGCCCGCCTGCATCGCTGGCAGCCGGATCAGGTGCAGGGCCTGCGCCTGAAGTTCAACGACCTGTTCGACGCACCGCGCGGCGCCTGGGAAATCGCCCAGCACTTGGGCGAGTCCCAGTACTATGCGCGCGACTGGACCCGTACCCACGGCAACCTGTACCAGGCCATTCGCATGGAAAAAGCCATGATCGGCCTGCTGTTGCTGCTGATCGTCGCCGTCGCCGCCTTCAACATCATCTCCACGCTGGTGATGGTGGTGAACGACAAGAAGGGCGATATCGCCATCCTGCGTACCCTCGGCGCGACACCGGGACAGATCATGGCGATCTTCATGGTGCAGGGCACCGTGATCGGCGTGGTCGGCACCTTGATCGGCACGGCCGTCGGCATCCTGGCTGCGTTGAACGTGAGTGCCGCCATCGCCGGCCTCGAAACCCTGATCGGCCACAAGTTTCTCAACGCCGACGTCTACTTCATCGACTACTTGCCGTCCCAGGTTCAGGCCCAGGACGTGTTGATGGTGGGCGGCGCTGCGTTGGTCCTGAGTTTCCTTGCCACCCTGTATCCAGCCTGGCGCGCGGCACGTACCCAGCCAGCACAGGCCTTACGTTATGAGTGAATCGGGCATGAGTGAAAAAGCAATCCTGAGCTGCCGCAACCTGGGCAAATCCTACGAGGAAGGCCCGGAATCGGTGGTGGTGCTGTCCAACCTGCAGCTTGAACTGCATCCAGGCGAACGCGTGGCGATCGTCGGCAGTTCCGGTTCCGGTAAAAGTACCTTGCTGAACCTGCTGGGCGGCCTTGATACGCCGTCCCAGGGCAGCGTGTGGCTGGCCGGTGAAGAACTGTCGGCCCTGGGTGAAAAGGCCCGTGGCCAACTGCGCAACCGTTCGCTGGGCTTTGTGTACCAGTTCCACCACCTGTTGCCGGAGTTCACCGCCCTGGAGAACGTGTGCATGCCGCTGCTGATCGGCAAGACCGCGATCCCGGAAGCCCGCCAGCGCGCCCAGGCCCTGCTGGAGCGTGTTGGCCTCGGCCATCGCCTGGAGCACAAGCCGGCGGAACTGTCCGGTGGCGAGCGCCAGCGTGTGGCGATTGCCCGTGCCCTGGTGAACAACCCAGGGCTGGTGATGCTCGACGAGCCCACCGGCAACCTCGACTCCCACACCGCCCAGGGCATCAAGGACTTGATGCTGGAACTGAGCACCCAGATGCGCACCGCGTTCCTGGTGGTGACCCATGACATGAGCATGGCCCGCCAGATGGACCGCGTGCTGCACTTGCAGGAAGGTCATCTGGTCGCCATCTGACCCGTTTCAAGCCCGGTGCTGCAAGCGCCGGGTTTTTTCATTTTTTCAACGGTGCCCGCGAATGTTCAGACCGTTATCGATTTTCATCGGCACGCGCTATACCCGCGCCAAGCGCCGTAACCGTTTTGTTTCGTTTATCTCGATGACTTCGATGATCGGCCTCGCCCTGGGCGTGCTGGCGATGATCGTGGTGTTGTCGGTCATGAACGGCTTCCAGCGCGAAATGAGCTCGCGCATCCTTGGCATGGTGCCCCACGCGACCATCGTTGGCGTGAACCCGATCGACGACTGGCAGCCCGTGGCCGCCGCCGCGATGAAGAATCCGCAGGTGACGGCCGCCGTCCCTTTCACGCAGATGGACGGCATGTTCTCCTACAAGGGCGCGATGCAGCCGATCGAGATCAGCGGTATCGATCCTGAGCAGGAAGGCAAGGTGTCGATCGTGGCCCAGCACATCGTGCGCGGCAAACTGGATGACCTGAAGCCTGGCGAGTTCGGCGTGGTGGTCGGCGAAATCACCGCCCGACGCTTCCGCTTGAACGTGGGCGACAAGCTGACCCTGATCGTGCCGGAAATCAGCACCGCGCCGGGTGGCATCACCCCGCGCATGCAGCGCTTGAACGTGGTGGGCATCTTCAAGGTCGGCGCCGAACTGGATGGCTCCATGGCCATGATCCACATGGCCGACGCCGCAGAGATCCAGCATTGGCAGCCGAACCAGGTGCAAAGCGTGCGCCTGGCGGTGAAAGACCTGTACGCGGCACCCAAGGTCTCGTCAGACATCGCCGCCAGCCTGGGCACCGGCTACAAGCCCGATGACTGGACCCACACCCAGGGCAGCCTGTTCAGCGCGATGAAGATGGAAAAGACCATGATCGGCCTGCTGTTGCTGATGATCGTCGCCGTGGCGGCATTCAACATCATCGCCACCTTGATCATGGTGGTGAACGACAAAGGCGCGGACATCGCGATCCTGCGTACCATCGGCGCCACGCCACGGCAGATCATGGCGATCTTCATGGTGCAGGGCACGGTGATCGGTGTCGTCGGCACCTTGATCGGCGGCATATTGGGCGTGATCGCGGCGCTGAACGTGAGTGAGCTGGTGGGCTGGGTAGAGCGGGTCACCGGGCAGCATATCTTCAGTTCGGATGTGTATTTTGTCAGCAACCTGCCTTCGGAGCTGCAGGGCGGGGATGTGCTGCTGATCTGCACAGCCGGGTTTGTGTTGAGCTTTTTGGCGACGATTTACCCGGCGTATCGGGCGGCGAAGATTGAACCGGCGCATGCCCTGAGATATTCGTAATATTCAAGACCGCTATCGGGGGCAAGCCCCCTCCCACATTTCGAATGTATTCACAAATCACCCTGTGGGAGGGGGCTTGCCCCCGATAGGGCCGGTACAGCTTGCATCAATCTCCAGCAGGCAACTCAATCACAAACCGCGTCCACCCCGTCCCGGATTCACAATAAATCCTCCCTCCATGCGCCCGCACAATCGACTGGGTAATCGCCAGCCCCAACCCTGCATGCTCGCTGCTGCCTTCGTGCCGTGCCGGATCGGCCCGGTAGAAGCGGTCAAACAACCGGGGCAGCAACTCGGTTGGAATGCCATCCCCGGTGTTCTCGACTGAAAGCCTCACCCCATCCTCGATTTGTACACGCACTTCGCCGCCTGGCGGGGTAAATCGCAGCGCGTTATCCAGCAGATTCGACAGTGCCCGCCGCAACATCCCACGGTCGCCCGTCGTAATGGCCGTGCCCTCGCGCACCAGGCTGATCTGCCCGTCTTCCGCCAACAACGCAAAAAACTCCAGCAACGCATCGACTTCATCGGCCAGCGCCAAAGGCTCGCGCTTGGGCATCAGCAGCCCATGATCCGCCTTGGCCAGATAGAGCATGTCATTGACCAACTGCGCCATCCATTGCAGTTCCTCCAGGTTGCTGTGCAGCGCCTCGCGGTAATCCTCCAGCGGGCGTGGCTGGGTGAGAATGACCTGGGTCTGGGTCAGCAGGTTTGACAGCGGTGTGCGCAGTTCGTGGGCGATGTCGGCGGAGAACGCCGAGAGGCGCTGGAACGCATTGTCCAGGCGGCCGAGCATGGCGTTGAAGGCCTGGGCCAGTTCGGCCAGTTCCACCGGCATGTGTTGCTGGGGCAGGCGCTGGGTCAAGGAATGCGCCGACACGCCAGCGGCCACTTCACTCATGCGCCGCAACGGCCGCAATCCACTGCGGGCGGCCCACGCGCCGAGCAGGGCGGTCGCCAGGGCAGACAGGCCGACGGTGAGCCAGATCAGGTGCTGCATGCGCTGCAGGAAGTGCTGGTGGTGGGTGATATCGAGCATCAGGCTCAGTTGCGGCGAGTCGGGTTGGTCGGCCTTCAACGGCGCGTTGTAGACCCGGTAGTCGGTGCCGGCGTTTTGCAGGCTGTGCAGGCCGGGGGCGTCGGGCAAGCTGACGTTTGGCGCATCGTCCAGCCAGCGTTGGCCGGCCGCGGTGATACGCAGGGTCAGGTCGGGCTGGCGACTGAGCTCGACGCGCAATTGCGCCTTACGTTGGGCGAATGCATCCGCTGAGTCGACACCCTGCAAGGTGCTGCGCAGTGCGACCAACTTGCTGTCGAGCTGTTGCTGGTCCAGCTCAATGAAGTGCGCTTCGCTGGCGCGGTCGAACAGTACGCCGGCGATCAGCGACACCACGGCCGTGCACGCGGCAAACAGCAGCGCCAGACGGCTGGTCAGGGACAGGCGCTTGATCAATTGAAGCGCTCCTCGAGCACATAACCCATGCCGCGCACGGTGTGGATCAGCTTATTCGGGAAGTTATCGTCGACTTTCAGGCGCAGGCGACGGATCGCCACTTCAATAATGTTGGTATCGCTGTCGAAGTTCATGTCCCACACTTGGGAAGCGATCAGCGATTTGGGCAGCACTTCGCCCTGGCGGCGCAGCAGCAGTTCGAGCAAGGAAAATTCCTTGGCCGTCAGGTCGATGCGCTGGCCGTCCCGTTCGACGCGGCGGCGGATCAGGTCCAGGCGCAGGTCGGCCAGTTGCAGCGCGGTTTCCTGCGGCGTGCTGCTGCCACGGCGCAACAGGCTGCGCACCCGCGCCAGCAGTTCGGAAAAGGCGAAGGGTTTGACCAGGTAGTCGTCGGCGCCCAGTTCCAGGCCATGCACGCGGTCTTCGACGGCGTCGCGGGCGGTGAGGAACAGCACCGGAATGTCCAGGCCTGCGCTGCGCACGGCCTGGAGGATCTGCCAACCATCACGGCCTGGCAGCATCACATCGAGGATCAACAGGTCGTAGTCGCCGGTCAGTGCCAGGTGCTGGCCGCTGGTGCCGTCGGCCACCAGTTCGGTAATAAAACCCGCTTCCGTCAGGCCCTGGCGCAGATATTGGCCGGTTTTGAGTTGGTCTTCGACGATCAGCAGTTTCATGGGCGGCTCTTGGCAACGGGTGACGACGGCTTTATACCTTGGGTGCCAAGGCAGGGGGGCAACCTGACAAAGTTGTAATCTAGCAGTCAGCTGGCTGGCAGCGGCGCACTCTTAGAGTGTGCCCAGGTGAGTCAGGTATATTTTTGGAGAAGAGAGATGGCATTGCGTACACCCCTGTTGTTGGCGGGTTGCCTGCTGGTGTTGAGTTTTGATGCGATGGCCGATGCCGCCCACGCCTATGCGTTCGGCGAGGCGGCGCCTGCGAGCAAGGCCACGCGGACCGTGGAAGTGAACCTGCAGGACATTTCCTTTTCGCCCAAGTCCATTGACGTAAAAGCCGGTGAGACAGTGCGCTTTGTGTTGGTCAACAAGGGCCAGTTGCTGCACGAATTCAACCTGGGCGACGCGGCGATGCATGCCGAGCACCAGAAGGAAATGCTGCAGATGCAGGCCAGTGGCATGCTCACTGCCACGGGTATGGGCAAGATGGACCACAGCGCCATGGGCCATGGCGCGATGAAACACGACGATCCCAACAGCGTGTTGGTCGAGCCGGGCAAAACCGCCGAGCTGACCTGGACGTTCACCAAGGCCACGGGCCTGGAGTTTGCCTGCAACCTTCCGGGGCATTACCAGGCGGGCATGGTCGGCAAGCTCAATGTCGATTGATCCGCTGGCGCTTAGGCGCGGGGGCAAAGGCTGGTAGACTGGCGCGGTTTATTTAGCCAGGTTTCCGCCATGCATCCCGCAGCCGAACATTCGCCGCTGGGCAAGTCCAGTGAATACATCTCCACCTACACACCTTCGTTGCTGTTCCCGATCCCGCGTGCCGCCAAATGGGCCGAGCTGGGCCTGAGCGCCGAGACCCTGCCTTACAAAGGCGTGGATTTCTGGAACTGCTTCGAACTGTCCTGGCTGCTGCCGTCGGGCAAGCCAGTGGTGGCCATCGGTGAATTCAGCATCCCGGCCGACTCGCCGAACATCATCGAGTCCAAGTCGTTCAAGCTGTACCTCAACTCGCTGAACCAGACCGCGTTTGCCGACACGGCAAGTCTTGAAGCGACCCTGCGCACCGACCTCAGTGCCGCTGCCGGCAAACCGGTGAGCGTACGCATCCGCAGCCTGGCCGAGATCGAAGCCGAAGGCGTGATGGCATTGCCGGGCGTGTGCATCGACGACCTGGATATCCGTGTCAGCAACTACGAGCACCCGCGCCCGGAACTGCTGCGTTGCGATGACTCGCGCGTTGTCGAGGAGAGCGTGCACAGCCACCTGCTCAAGTCCAACTGCCCGGTGACCAGCCAGCCGGACTGGGGCAGTGTGGTGGTGGAGTACCGGGGCCACGCGTTGGATCACGCCAGCCTGCTGGAGTACATCGTGAGCTTTCGCCAGCACTCGGACTTCCATGAGCAGTGCGTGGAGCGCATCTTCCTGGACCTGCAGCGCTTGCTGAAGCCGGAGACGTTGACGGTGTATGCGCGGTATGTGCGACGTGGCGGGTTGGATATCAACCCGTATCGCAGTACAGAAGAAGTGGCGTTCCAGAACGTGCGCCTGGCCCGTCAGTAGCCTTCACTCAGAACCCAATGTGGGAGCGGGCTTGCTCGCGAATGCGGAGTATCAGTCAAAGATGTTGTGACTGATCTACTGCATTCGCGAGCAAGCCCGCTCCCACATTTTGACTTTGTGTTGGGTTTGGGTTTGGGTTTGCGTCAGATCCCGATATTGCCCAGGGTGATCACGATATTGCGCAATGTCCCGGCAATGCCCGGATGGTCCAGTTCAAAACCCTCCACCGCCCGGTTCACATCGTCAGCGATGCTGGGCGTCTGAGTAGCGGGTTCCAGTTGAAGTTGCACTTCAAACTTGGCGATCAACTCTTCCAGCGCTTCACGTTTTTCTGCGGGCAGTTCTGGATGATTCTCCAATTGCTCACGCACAATATCGGCCTGCTGTTGTAACTTTTCGCGATCAGGCATGACGTGTTTCCTTTTATCGATAGGCACTGGCATAGACCGCGGCACGCCGAGAAAGGTCTACGGACTGACCTGTAGATTAATCCACTGGCGCCGACTGTGCATGATCCGTGTCAGGGCTTCTCGCCTTTGAGCTGGCGCAGGCTGATGTCGGCCAGGCAGGTGCCGAGTTCGCCCAGGTGATCGATCACCGAGTGCACGCCCAGCCCGTACAAGGCGAGAGTGGCCTTGCCGCGCTTTAGCTCGCGCTCCTGTTCGCTCAGCGCGAGCCATTGTTCGGGGGCCATGCCACAGAGTGAGCCGCAGGAAGCCAGGCCGATGGTCCACAACCCGGCATTAAGGCCTGATTGCAGCAGGCGCGGTTCGCCGCTGACCAGCACGCAGCCTTCAAGGCGTTCGATGTTCAGCTCCATCAAGGCTTGCCAGCAGGCGTGGGGGGCGGGCCATCGGATCGACGAGGGGGATGTCGTCTTGACCCAATCGGGCAGCGTGGCGGCCAGAGGCGTGGTGACGGAGGGGGGAAGCTCATCCAGCCAGGCGCAGGGAACGCCTTGCTCCTTGAGGCTGCGCAGGATCTTCAGCGCGCCGGGTGTGGCTTGGGAGTCGGGGGAGGGCGAGTCGGTGCGTGCCCTGGAACCGAAGTCCACCAGGCAGCCACTCAGGCCAAACAGAACGGCAGTCAAGGCGGGGGTGCTGGCGATGGCTATCTCGGCGTGAGGCATGTCGACATCCCTGAAATAGCGCTAACGCTATCGAGTCGGGATGACAAGTCGATGACAGGATTGTTAATTGTAGGAATTTTGTCCATTTTTGGTCAGACGTTTCCTAGTTACTGCCTAATTGGGGACTTCCGTCATATACTGACGGCCTTATTCAGGGCATAGCGCCCATGACAGACCATTCAAGGAGCAAAAGCTATGCGCTGGAGCCACTACTTCGCTCAGCTGTCAGTGTGTGCCACTGTCCTGCTGGCCCCGTTTGCCGCACACGCAGCGTCGGAAGACGATCCGTGGGAAAGCGTCAACCGCCCGATCTTCACCTTCAACGATACGGTTGATACCTACGCCCTCAAGCCATTGGCCCAGGGCTATCAGTTCGTGACCCCGCAATTCGTCCAGGATGGCGTGCACAACTTCTTCCGCAACATCGGCGATGTCGGCAACCTGGCCAACAACGTGCTGCAGCTCAAGCCCCACAATGCCGGTGTCGACACCGCCCGTTTGCTGGTCAACACCACCTTCGGCGTGCTGGGCTTCATTGATGTAGGCACCAAAATGGGGCTGCAACGCAGCGACGAAGACTTCGGCCAGACCCTCGGCTACTGGGGGGTGGGCAGCGGTCCTTACGTGATGCTGCCACTGCTGGGTCCAAGCACTTTGCGTGACGCGCCGTCCAAGTACGTGGACAGCTACACCCAACCGTACCGCTACATGAACGATATCGGCTGGCGCAACAGCACCTTCGGCCTGAACATCGTCGACACCCGTGCCAGCCTGCTCGACAGCGAGAAGTTGATCACCGGTGACAAGTACACCTTTATTCGCAACGCCTACCTGCAGAACCGCGAGTTCAAGGTCAAGGACGGCAAGGTCGTCGACGACTTTTAAGCCGTGACGTTTTGAAATGAAAAAAGGCGACCCTCAGCGGTCGCTTTTTTTGTGCGCGGTTTTCAGCGCATTTTCAGGATCTTAAGGCCCAGGTGCTGATCGTCACCGGTGGCTTTGGCCCAGACCACTTCGGTGTCCGCCTCCAGGCCCTTGAGGGCGGCGTGCTCCGAATCGATGCGTACGGTCAACAGGTCGCCTACGTTGAACTGGCGCGGCGCCTGCACCTGCATGCCGGAGCTGGACAGGTCCACGCAAACCCCAGCGATCTCCTGGCCTGCATGGATCAAAGACACATCGGCATCCACACGCATGCGGATGAAATCGCGTTTTTCGGCGTAGTCGCGCTCGTGTTCGCTCATGGGCTTCATCCTTACTTTGTGTTGTGGTCGTGCCTGTTCTTATAACTCCCGGTGATTTGCGGTGTAAAGACGCCCGGCGACCATCGGCATGAGCTTGAAACCCCTCACGGATGGGAGTACCGTCTGCGCCTTAGAAGGGCACCTCTGCTTTACCTTTGTGCATGGGCAAAATCCCATTGCTTTGTAGGACAGAGAGGCTAGAAAGCGAATCCAGTACGTGAGCCCGGCCATTGCCGAGCCGCCTACGCCAACCTAATTCTGGCGCCGTTTGCCCACATGCAAAAAACCAGTGCCACGCTGCTGATAATCGATGACGACGAAGTAGTGCGCGCGAGCCTTGCGGCCTATTTGGAAGACAGTGGCTTCAGCGTCCTGCAGGCCAGCAATGGCCAACAGGGTCTCCAGGTGTTCGAGCGCGACCAGCCCGACCTAGTGATCTGCGACCTGCGCATGCCCCAGATGGGCGGCCTGGAGCTGATTCGCCAGGTGACCGAGCGTGCCCCACAGACGCCGGTGATTGTCGTGTCCGGTGCCGGCGTGATGAACGATGCCGTCGAGGCTTTGCGCCTGGGCGCTGCCGACTACCTGATCAAGCCCCTGGAAGACTTGGCCGTGCTGGAGCATTCGGTGCGTCGTGCGCTGGACCGTGCCCGCCTGCTGGTCGAAAACCAGCGCTACCGCGAAAAGCTCGAAACCGCCAACCGCGAACTCGAAGCCAGCTTGAACCTGCTCCAGGAAGACCAGAACGCCGGTCGCCAGGTGCAGATGAACATGCTGCCGGTCAGCCCGTGGACCATCGACGAATTCAAGTTTGCGCACCAGATCATCCCGTCGCTGTACCTGTCGGGTGACTTTGTCGACTACTTCCGCGTTGACGAGCGGCGTGTCGCGTTCTACCTGGCCGATGTTTCCGGCCACGGTGCTTCCTCTGCTTTTGTCACCGTGTTGTTGAAGTTCATGACCACACGGTTGTTGTTCGAATCCAAGCGCAACGGCACCTTGCCGGAGTTCACTCCCTCCGAGGTGCTGGGCCACATCAACCGAGGCCTGATCAGCTGCAAGCTGGGCAAGCACGTGACGATGGTCGGCGGCGTTATCGATGAAGAAACCGGTCTTTTGACCTACAGCATCGGCGGTCACTTGCCGATGCCGGTTTTATACACTCCAGACAGTGTGCGTTACCTGGAAGGGCGTGGTCTGCCGGTGGGTTTGTTCAATGAAGCCACCTACGAAGACCACATCCTGGAGCTGCCGCCGACCTTCAGCCTGACGCTGATGTCCGACGGCATCCTGGACCTTCTTCCAGAGCCTACACTCAAAGAGAAAGAAGCCGCCTTGCCCCAAAAGGTCAAGTCGGCGGGCGGCAGCCTGGATGGCCTGCGGCAGGTTTTTGGATTGGCCACGCTGGGGGAGATGCCGGATGATATCGCCCTATTGGTGTTGAGCAGGAATCTTTGATGAGTACCGGAAGAATCCAATTCGCCGAGCAAGACGGGACCTTCGTCCTGAAGTTTGTCGGTGAAGTGCGCCTGACCTTGTGTTCGGCGCTGGATGCGACGATTGAGCGGATCTTCACAGCGCTGAACTTCTCGGCGATCGTGATCGATCTGACCGAAACCCGCAGCATCGATAGCACCACATTGGGCCTTTTGGCCAAGTTGTCCATTCTGTCTCGGCAGAAGGTTGGCCTGTTGCCGACTGTCGTCACCACCCACGAAGACATCACCCGTCTGTTGCAGTCCATGGGCTTCGACCAGGTGTTCAACATCGTTGACCGCCCGATCCCGTGCCCGGAGTGCCTGACCGACCTGCCTTCGCAAGACCAGTCCGAAGAAGTGGTGCGGGTCAAGGTACTGGAAGCGCACAAGATCCTGATGGGCCTCAACGAGTCCAACCGCGAAGCCTTCCACGACCTCGTCAACGCCCTCGAACGCCACTGACGAAACGCTACCGCTATGTAGGAGCTGGCTTGCCAGCGATGGCGTCAGTCCAGGCAGCATAAAAAAGGGCGGAACCCTCACAGGTTCCGCCCTTTTTGCAGTCGCTGCCTTTTACAGCTTGGCCGACAGCAGCGCCTCCAGCTTCTCCTGGTCGCGAGCAAACTGACGAATACCTTCCGCCAGTTTCTCAGTCGCCATCGCATCCTCGTTGGACTCCCAGCGGAACTGCGCTTCAGTCAGATGCACACGGGCTTCGCCTGCATGGCCCGGCGACAGCTTGCGCTCCAGCTTGCCTTCATCCGCCGCCAGCTTCTCCAGCAGGTCCGGGCTGATGGTCAGGCGATCACACCCAGCCAGCTCTTCGATCTGGCTCAGGTTGCGGAAGCTCGCACCCATCACCACGGTCTTGTAGCCGTTGGCCTTGTAGTAGTTGTAGATGCGCGTTACCGACTGCACGCCCGGGTCTTCAGCACCGGTGTAGTCGTTGCCGTTGGCTTTCTTGTACCAATCGTAGATACGGCCCACGAATGGTGAGATCAGGAACACGCCGGCTTCGGCGCAGGCAACGGCCTGGGCAAAGGAGAACAGCAGGGTCAGGTTGGTCTGGATGCCTTCTTTTTCCAGCTGTTCAGCGGCGCGAATGCCTTCCCACGTGGAAGCGATCTTGATCAGCACGCGGTCACGGCCAACGCCGGCTTTGTCGTACAGGTCGATCAGACGGTGCGCGCGCTTGAGTACGGCGTCAGTGTCGAACGACAGGCGGGCATCCACTTCGGTGGAAATACGGCCCGGCACCACTTTGAGAATTTCTTGACCTACTGCCACCGCAAAGCGGTCGCTGGCCAGGCCCACGTCGCCGTTGCAGTCCTTCACGGCCTCATCCAGCAACTGGGCATAGGCTGGGATCGAAGCGGCCTTGAGCAGCAGGGAAGGGTTGGTGGTGGCGTCTTGCGGCTTGAGCTTGGCGAGGGTGGAGAAATCGCCGGTATCGGCTACGACGGTGGTGAATTGCTTGAGTTGTTCCAGCTTGGAAGTCATGGGCGTGCTCTGTCCTGTGGGTCTGATGACATTACCCGAGCGCCGGCAGGCGCTCAAGGGCGCAAATGCGTTCGATCGTTTGCGAGGGCAACAACCTGAAAACGGCCGTTTGAAAGACCGGCCTTGGTGTTAAATAGGAGGCCAAAACCGCCAGCAGGTTCAACCCAAGTTCCCCTAACCAACGCGGCCCCCTGTAGGCGCTGGCTTCTTGTGGTGAGCAGGCTTGCCCTGCGTTGGGCTGCGAAGCGGCCCCAGTAAGGCGATGAGGTTTTTCAGTGAGAACGCCGTCGTAGTTATTAGGGCCGCTGCGCGCCCCAACGCAGGGCAAGCCTGCTCGCCACAACAGCCCGGCCACCGACCGCCCCCTGACACCCAACCTCAGCGCCCCTCCAACAACTCTCCCGCCTGATCCAGCAACGCCAACGGATCACTCGCCTTGTGAATATCCACCGACAACAACTGCCTGAACTTGCGCGCTCCCGGAAAACCGGTGCCCAGCCCCAGAATATGCCGAGTGACATGGTGCATCGAACCGCCGGTCGCCAAATGCTGCGCAATATAAGGCCGCAACTGCACCAACGCCTCCGCCCGACTGATCACCGGCGCCTCACTGCCAAACAACTGCTGATCCACCTCCGCCAGCAAATACGGATTGTGATAAGCCTCGCGACCCAGCATCACTCCATCAAACGTCTGCAAATGCGCATGGCACTGCTCCAGCGTCTTGATGCCGCCGTTGAGAATGAACTCCAGCCCGGGGAAATCCCGCTTCAACTGTGCCGCCACGTCATAACGCAACGGCGGAATGTCGCGATTCTCCTTCGGCGACAACCCTTCCAGAATCGCAATCCGCGCATGCACCGTAAAACTGGTGCATCCCGCGTCCTTCACCGTCCCGACGAAATCACACAACTCGGCATAACTGTCCCGCCCATTGATCCCGATGCGATGCTTCACCGTCACCGGAATCGACACCGCATCGCGCATCGCCTTCACGCAATCCGCCACCAGGGCAGGGTGAGCCATCAGGATCGCGCCGATCATGTTGTTCTGCACCCGGTCGCTGGGGCAGCCGACGTTCAGGTTCACCTCGTCATAACCGGCGGCCTCGGCCATGCGCGCGCAGGCGGCCAGATCGGCGGGAACACTGCCGCCCAGTTGTAAGGCAAGCGGGTGCTCGGCTTCGTTATGGCGCAGGAAACGGTCGTGGTCACCGTGGAGGATGGCGCCGGTGGTGACCATCTCGGTGTAGAGCAGAGCGTGCTTGGAGAGCAGACGCAGGAAGAACCGGCAGTGGCGGTCGGTCCAATCCATCATCGGGGCGACCGAGAAGCGGCGGGAGAGAGGTTGCTGTGAAGCGCTGATCAGGGGCATTGGACAATCTGAGTGGGCAAGGCAGAGGGCGCAAGTTTATCAGGAATAAAGACACAGGATTCATGCTCAGCCACCCTCCGCTGATGAGACGACTTCAATCTCGACTTTCGGCGTTGACAAACCCGGCGGTGAAGGGCACGTGCGTGTTGTGTTCAGCAAAGAATTACCGTGAAAAAAGGCGGACATGGTGCAATAATGGCTCTAGGCCATTATTTTGCTTTATAAAAGTATTCTTGATGAAAACAACATTTTCCGCGAAATTGTTTATTGTTTTTATTGCTTCCCTGCTGGTCTGCGCTATTTATCTACTGATTGAAGAACTGCTATAGCGGCGCTCACGCTCCATTCGACTGTTTGTATTGTCGAATAAAAAACCTGCCGAGCACAAAGGCACTTCCTAGAATAAGCCCCATAAAAGCCCCTAGAAATGCAAACTTCTTGGCGCTCTTGATGGTGGACGTTTTTACTTCATCCAACGTGTTAAATGCTTTTAATGTATTGCCTGCTGCCAATGCCGGAAGGTTAAGTTCGATGGCTTTGGTGTTGGCGGTTTCCATTGCGGACTTCAGCGCAGAGGAAGCCAATGCTGCCGTGGTCGCAGTGGTAGAGGCGATATAAAGGACGGGCTCATTTGCACTTTGTTTGGGGGGGGGTTCTTTCAACGTAACGGATTGGGCAGCCATGACGCCCATGGCGGAATAGAAAATATCGTTTTGGATCGTTCTGTACAGCTTGGTCTCCAGCGACAGTGGGCTGGCCGTGGCTGGTGCGTCTTTTTCATTGACCTCTTTATATAGACTGTACAGTGACGGTTTAGTGATGTATGTGCTGGCGGTCCACTGTTCAGGCGTCGACACGTAGAGGGCCAACGAAGCGACTGTGCCCACGATGGCTGTTGCGATAATCGTTATCTTACTTTTCCACAACGCTTGAACAAGAGGAATCAAATCAATTTCATCATCGGTGGAACGGGCTTTAGTGTTTGTTGGACTGCTCACAAAAAAATCCTTTATTTGCGTTCTCGAATTGTAGAGAAAAAAACACAATACGCCCACGCAATAGTGCGATGGGCGTTAAATGCGAATGGTTCTTGTCCGTCAGATTCGGAGCTTCTATATAACCTAGCGTTTCCAGATATCCACACCCTGCGAACATAGGATCAGCTCTACTACACAATCGTTCAAACGCCTGCGGCTTAATGCCCTCCCTGCATCCGTCTCGCCACGAGATAAATACCCAGACCGACCAACGCCGTAACCGCGCCGATATACCCAGTGCTGGTCCAGCCATACCCGGCTGTAATCGCCATCCCGCCAAACCACGGCCCCAGCGCGTTCGCCAGGTTGAACGCGGCGTGGTTGGACGCCGCCGCCAAACTCGGTGCTTCATGGGCAATGTCCATCAGGCGGATCTGCAACGGCGCAGCCAAGGCCACCATGGTGCCGACCAAGCCCATGCTCAGCAGCACGCCCCACAGTGAAGGCGCTGCGAAGGGGAAGAACAGCAACACGGCCATCGACCACACCAATATCAGGCCAACCGCGCGGAACTGCATACGATCAAACAACTTGCCGCCGGCGATGTTGCCGATGATGCCGCCCACACCAAACGCCGCGAGGCCGAAGGGAATCCACTGCGGCGATACTTTGGTCACTTCGAGCATGGTCGGCGCCAGGTAGCTGAATACGCAGAACATTCCGGCAAAACCAATCGCGCCAATGGACAGCGCCATCCACACCTGCGGCTTGGTGAAGGCGCGCAGTTCCTTGCGCGGGTCGCTGCGTTGTTCGTCGTGGCGATGGGGCACGAATTGCCAGACCAGTGCGATTGTGCACAGGGCAATCACGCTGACCAGTGCAAACGCCGAGCGCCAGCCCAGGTGTTGGCCGAGGAAGGTGGCGATGGGGTTGCCGAGCAGCATGGCCAGGGTCAGGCCCATCATCACTCGCGCTACGGCGCCGGCGCGTTTGTCGTTGGGCACCATGCTGGACGCGACGACAGCGGCGATGCCGAAATAGGCGCCATGGGGCAGGCCGCTGATGAAGCGGAAGGCGACCAGTGAGCCAAACGTCGGGGTGAAGGCGGTGGCGAGGTTGCCCAGGGCATACAGCCCCATCAGCAACAGCAGCATGTGTTTGCGCAGCAACTTGGCGCCGAGGATGGCCAGCAGCGGGGCGCCGACCATCACGCCCAACGCGTAGGCGCTGATCGCGTGGCCGACCTGGGGTTCGCTTAACCCCAGGTTCTGGGCGATGTCGGGCATCAGGCCCATGATGGCGAATTCGCCGGTGCCGATCGCGAAAGCGCCCACGGCCATGGCAGCTTCCATTTTGGCGGCGCTGCGCGCGGGCAGTACATGCCCGGGTGTTTGGTGGATAGACATGGATCGCTCTGTGTTGAAGGGTGGTACGAAGGAGAGCCGCCGATGCTACGCAAGCAGCGGCGAAGCTGTCTAGAACAGCCTTTTGCCTGAGAGTTCCTGGCCTGTGACCCCACGTCGCGCCTGCCACGCTTGACATCGAAGCGTTAAAACCCGCGATTTAGAGCTGTCAATTGGCCAAACGGCGCATAAACGCCGTTTGCCGTGATATTCTGCGCGCCGTCTTGGTCTAGTCTTTCTCTGGCGCGTACATCCGTATACGTCCCAGCGATTGGCTCTCGCCCAGGTAGCTGAAGCCAATAATGATAAGAAGTCAGCGCAGAAGGGACATAAAAGTGAGGTCGATACATCGGCCTTGTGTGCCCACCCTGCGGTCCTCGAGTGAATGTGCGAACCCCGCGGTGCGTTGCCTGGCGCAGCGTGATGGAGGGTTGCCCATGATCAGGGGCGGTAGGGCGGATGGCGTTTTATCATAGGTGCTACTGATGTTTAAAAAAGTAAACACTGCCCTGCTGGGGCTGGCTTTGTCGCTGGGGATCAGCTCCGCTCACGCGGAAGAGGCAAAGAAAGTCGATGTGCTGCTGATCGGCGGCGGCATCATGAGTGCGACCCTGGGTGTCTGGCTCAATGAGCTGGAGCCGGGCTGGTCGATGGAGATGGTCGAGCGCCTCGATGGCGTGGCCGAAGAAAGCTCCAACGGCTGGAACAACGCCGGTACCGGTCACTCGGCCCTGGCTGAGCTGAACTACACCCCGGAAGACAAGAACGGCAACGTTGAGATCCCGAAAGCGGTCGAGATCAACGAAGCGTTCCAGATCTCCCGTCAGTTCTGGTCCTGGCAGGTCCAGCAGGGCGTGCTGAAGAACCCGCGTTCGTTCATCAACTCCACACCGCACATGAGCTTTGTGTGGGGCGATGACAACATCAAGTTCCTGAAGAAACGCTACGAAGCCCTGCAAGCGAGCCCGCTGTTCGCCGGCATGCAGTACTCCGAAGACCCGGCGCAAATCGCCAAGTGGGTTCCGCTGATGATGGAAGGGCGTGACCCGAACCAGAAAATCGCGGCCACCTGGACCCCGATCGGCACCGACGTGAACTTCGGCGAGATCACCCGTCAGTTCGTCGCTCACCTGCAAACGACGCCTAAGTTCGACCTGAAACTGTCGAGCGAAGTGCAGGACATCACCAAGAACGCCGACGGTTCGTGGCGTGTGAGCTACAAAAACCTGAAAGACGGCACCAAGACTGAAACCGACGCCAAGTTCGTGTTCATCGGCGCCGGTGGCGGTGCACTGCACCTGCTGCAAAAGTCGGGCATTCCTGAAGCCAAGGAATACGCTGGCTTCCCGGTAGGTGGTTCGTTCCTGGTGACCGATAACCCGACCATCGCCGAACAGCACCTGGCCAAGGCCTACGGTAAAGCTTCGGTTGGCGCCCCGCCGATGTCGGTTCCGCACCTGGACACCCGCGTGCTGGATGGCAAGCGCGTGATCCTGTTTGGCCCGTTCGCCACCTTCTCGACCAAGTTCCTGAAAGAAGGCTCGTACCTGGACCTGCTGACCAGCACCACCACCCACAACATCTGGCCAATGACCAAAGTCGGTATTCGTGAATACCCACTGGTCGAGTACCTCGCCGGCCAACTGATGCTGTCGGACGACGATCGCTTCAAGGCGCTGCAAGAGTACTTCCCGAACGCCAAGCAATCCGACTGGCGCCTGTGGCAAGCCGGTCAGCGCGTGCAGATCATCAAGCGTGACGAAGAGCAGGGCGGCGTCCTGAAACTCGGTACCGAAGTGGTCAGCTCCGCCGACAACACCATCGCTGGCCTGCTGGGTGCATCGCCAGGCGCGTCCACCGCGGCTCCAATCATGCTGACCGTGCTGCAGAAAGTGTTCAAGGACAAAGTGGCGACCCCTGAGTGGCAGACCAAGCTGCACCAGATCGTACCGAGCTACGGCACCAAGCTGAACGACAGCCCTGAAGCTGTTGCCAAGGAATGGGCCTACACCGCCGGTATCCTGCAACTGACGCCGCCACCTGCGATCCCGCAAGTGACTGCGCCAAAGGCAACCGAGGCTGCCAAGCCTGCGGCTGAACCGAGCAAGCCGGCTTCCGACCTGGCGCTGTAAGCCCAGTATCGAGCCGATGTGAAAAGCCCGCTGAACCGGTGACGGTCAGCGGGCTTTTTTTGGCTGGTGTTTAAGCGCAGGTGTGCTCGCGGTCGACCGGAGGCAGCTCGACCGTGCGCTCGGCTGCTTGCAGGGCAGCCTTCAGCCGAGGCTGGTCCAGTGCCACGCAATACGCTGGCTTGGCCCGCTCGAACCGCCAGCTTTCATCCAGGCTGCCGGCATCTACGGCGTCGAAGCCCAGCTCGTCGAGCAGGCCGATCACCTGCGCCTTGGCGACCGCATCGTCGCCGGCCACCGGTAATGCGCGGCGGTCAGGTGCGCCGTGGGGGCGGGCATCATCGGTCAGGTCGGTGGCGAAAATCGCGTTGAACACCTTGACCACCGTTGAATGGGCGAAATGTTCGGCGAGCAGTCGGCTGGTGGTGGTTTCAAAACGATCCAGCACGGGGAAATGCCCGTCGCGCTCCGGGTAATAGTTGTTGGCATCCAGCACGGTCTTGCCTGCCAGCCACTGCGCCGGGACGCTGCGGTAATGTTCAAACGGAA
This sequence comes from Pseudomonas sp. CHM02, assembly GCF_000612585.1. GTDB lineage: Bacteria > Pseudomonadota > Gammaproteobacteria > Pseudomonadales > Pseudomonadaceae > Aquipseudomonas. Next base: position 68,771 of record NZ_JFCA01000025.1, on the reverse strand, counting down.
TCGCCACCAGCACCACGTCACCAAACTGCGCAGCGTCTTCTGCGCTGCCCACTTTGACGCCGCGTATGCCGCTGACCACGCTGCTCATGGTCTGCGGGCCACGGGAGTTGCTCAACATCACTTCATGCCCGGCCGCCAGCGCCAACTGTGCGACGGCACGCCCGATGAAACCTGCTCCAATCACGCCGATCTTCATGGCCTTGCTCCTGGGAAGTCATAGAGCCGTTATGATGATTGGCAACCAATTGGTGATAAATGAGCATTCCGGCATGGGTGTTGTTACTGGGAGTAGGGAGTGATGGATCGTCTTTCAAGCATGAGCGCCTTCGTGATGGCCGCCGAGTTGGGCTCATATGCGCGCGCCGCCGAGCGCTTGAACATGTCGGCGCAAATGGTCGCCAAGCATGTTGCCGCGCTGGAGCAACGCCTCGGCGCTCGTTTGCTTAACCGCACCACACGTCGGCAGAGCCTGACGGAGTTAGGGAGCGCGTACTACGAGCGTTGCAAGCACATCCTGACAGAGGCCGAGGCTGCTGATTCGCTCGCCCAGATCATGAATGACACGCCGCGTGGCAAGCTGAAAGTCACGGCCCCGGTGACCTTCGGTTCCTACAGCCTGATGCCGCTGATTACCGCATTTTTGCGCGACAACCCGGATGTGGAAATCGACCTGCACCTGACGGATCGTTTTGTCGACCTGGTGGAAGAAGGCTATGAAGCAGCCTTCCGGATCGGCCCCTTGGCAACCACCGGCTTTACCGCCCGGCCCTTGGCGCCTTATCGCCTGGTGGTCTGCGCGTCACCTGCGTACCTGGCGGCGCGGGGCACGCCGCATCTGCCGGCAGACCTCGAGCAGCATGAATGCCTGGGCTATGCCTTCTGGTCACGCCCGGCGGATCGCGAATGGGTCTTCCATCAAGGTGCGTCCGCTCACAAAGTGCAGGTCGCCAGCCGTCTTCAGATCAACGAAAGCAGGGCGCTTATGTCGGCTGCACTGGATGGGTTCGGCATCGTTCTCGGTCCCGAAGACTTCCTGCGCACGGCGTTGGCCAGCGGCGAGTTGGTGCGGGTGCTCCCGGCGTTTGACGCGCCGAGCCGGCCGATGCATCTGGTCTACACCGCAAATCGGCAACGCACCGCCAAGCTGCGACGCTTTGTGGAAGCGGTGCTGATGCGCTTCGGCCCTGCTTGAGCGCTCAGATGTGGAAGCCCTGTTTAACTTGTTCATACAGGTGCAGGGCCAGGGCGTTGCTGCTGTCGCACAGCAGGTAAAGATGATGCACCGGCAGCGGGGGAAGCTCGACCCCCGCTATCACCTGTGTCAGCCCTGTGCCCATGCGACTTTCCTCAATCAATCCCACCGCCACACCGCTGCGGATGCACGCTTCGACAGCTGTTGAGTTGGGACTTTCCAACAGTACCCGGTGGTAAATCCCGTGCTCTTTCAGCACTTGCAAGGCCGCCGCGCGGTAAGAGCAGCCGGCGATGGGCACGGTGATGGGCAATGGCGCATTCGGCGGGAAGCTGAAGCCCTCGGCTGCGACCCACAGCGGCTGCACTGGCCCCAGACGTTCGCCCTGTGCCAGCGGATGCGCGCTGACGGTGATTGCCAGGTCCAACTGATTCGCCATGAACAGGTTCAGCAGTTCACCACTGGTGCGCGCTTCCACTTCGAATTCCAGCAGCGGATTGTCGGCGATCAGTCGGGGCAGGAATTCCTGGATGAAGGCGGGCGCATAGGTGTCCGGCACGCCCAGGCGGATCTTGCCCTGCATGCGTTGGGGCATCAGTGAAATCAGAAGGCGGTCATGGCTCTTGAGAAACTCGGTGGTTTCGCCCAGCAGTTTCTTGCCGTAGAGCGTCAACTCCACGCCCTGGTTGCTGCGGCTGAACAGGCGTTGGCCGATCTGGTCTTCGAGCTTCTGTATGTGCGTCGTCACGGTGGACGCGCTGCGGTGCACATGCTCGGCCGCTTCGTTGAAGCGCCCGAAGCGCGCCACGGCGTGGAAGGTGCGTAACAGGTCGATATTCAGTTGTCTGGCCATGATTCCACTATTGCGAATTGATGGTGCGGCTTATTCAAATATACAGAATCATGTGCGGCCCGTAGCCTTTCAGTCAACTTGGACCGACGGGCAGGCATCATGACGCGATCAACTTTAAAACGGCTGCTGTTACAGGCAGCGTTTGTGCTGTCATGGAGCTCTGGCTATATCGGCGCCAAATTGGGGACGCAGGGGGGTGATGCTTTTAACCTGCTGTTCTGGCGCTTCCTGCTGGTCTCGGTGTGCCTGGGACTGTTCTTGAACATCAGGCTGTCGAAGGTGTCATGGGCGCAGGTTCGCCATTACGCCGTCATCGGGTTTCTCTCGCAGTTCCTGTACCTGAGTTGTCTCTACGTCGCGATCCAGAATGGCTTGCCGCCCGGTATTGCAGCGATCATCGCGGCGCTGCAACCGTTGATGACGGCCGCGCTGTCGACCGGCAGCACGACTGAGCGCAGTGGCGGCTGGCAGTGGGGCGGGCTGATGATCAGCTTCGTTGGCGTTTCTATCGTGATTGCCGGGCAGTACGGCAGCGGCGGAGGTAGCGTCAGCCTGGTCATGTACCTGTTGCCATTGGCCGCGGCGCTGGGGCTGACACTGGCGACCCTGTACGAGCGTCGCACTGTGCAACGCGAGGATGCAGGCTTGGTGTTGCCGCTGTTCATCCAGTCACTGCTGACCCTGATCGGCTTTACCGGCGCGGTGCTCTACACCGACACACTGAGTATTCCCCATGACCCTGACCTGTTGATCTCGATTGTCTGGCTCACGGTGTTCTCGACCTTCGTCGCCTATTTGAGCCTCTGGATGCTGCTGCGCGTGATGACTGCGACCCATGTGGCGGCGCTGGTCTACCTGGAGCCGCCAGTCACCCTGGTGTGGGCGGCGCTGATGTTTGGCGATGTGATTCATGCCTCGACCTACGCCGGCATTGGCGTGGTGGTTGCCGGGCTGCTGCTGGTACGCCTGAAGCGACCGACCGTCGCGTGCACGTCGTGAGGGCTGCGGGTTCAGCAAGCTGACAGACACCACCTGTTAAAAATACCCACAGCCAAGCAGGAGCGAGGCTGCAACAAGGGGGCATTTTTAGCGGTGCAGGTACTGGGCGTCAGCGTCCGAGGGTTTTTTATGTTGCTACGTTATGCAGCATTGGCGGCCATGGTCGTCGCGGCATCCGGGTGTGTGCAAGAGCGCGTCGTGCATGAGCGCAGGCCGGTGCAACGTGAGTATGTCGAGGTCGTGGCGCCACAACCGCCACCGGTGCAAGTGATCGAAGTCGAGCCGCCGGTGCGCTACGGCTATATATGGTCACGCGGGTACTGGCGCTGGGAAGGCGGTCGCTATGTCGCGGTCCACGGCCATTGGGAGCCGGTGCGCGAGGGCTATCGCTATGTGCATCCGCATTGGGTGCAGCGTAATGATGGGTACCACTGGCAGGGGGGCGGCTGGGTTCGCTGAGCCAGGCAGCGCTGCTGTAGGAGCAAGCTCGCTCCTGCATAAAGTGTCAGATCGGCTTCTGGGTGCCTAGCAGCCGAACCTCGCGCAGCAGCGCCGCACCGAGTTGATCGGTGTTCAATTCCCTGTAGCCCACCGCCTTGATCTCGCCGTTCTCCTCCGCCTGGATGAGGATCACCGGGGTTTCCTTGCCCGTGGTTTCGTCGACGTGCATGGCGTATTGGGGAATATCCAGCTTGATCGGTGTGCCCGCCGCCTGACCTTTCACATTGATCAGGAATGCCGCGCAACCGGTATCCACATCTGCACTGGTGGCGGAGCGGCCGCTGACGAAGCAGGTTTTCGGCAGGTCTGGCCAGGTGATGGTGTCGGCCAGGGCGGGTGTGGAGGCCGTGGCCAGGGCTGCGAGTAGAAACATGCGCACGTCAGTCTTTCTCTCGATCAAGAAGGTTGGAAGCGTTTTTTACCAAAGCCCGTCCGCTGTCGCAACGCAGCGGTTCAGGCCAGCCGCTTCATGCCCGTTGTCTTGATCGCGTTGAGGTCGAAGGTGGCCGTGTACTTGCAGCCGGCGGCATGTGCGCAGCGCTCGATCAGGCAGTCTGCGAAGTCAGCCTTGTTCGCCATGAACTTGCGCAGCGCCTGCCAGATAAGCTCGGCATGCTCCAGGGTCAGTTCGCGGGTGCGTAGCAGGGTTTCCAGCACCGTCACCACATCGCTCTTGGCCGACTGGTAGCAACTCTGCAGCACCCAGACCAACTCCACGATGGAAACCATGCTGACAAAGCCTGGCGAGGCGGTGGTCAGCGATTCGATCAGCTCGGACGCCTTGGCTGATTGAACCGGATCATCCTGGGTGACGTAGCGCACCAGCACATTGGTATCCAGTCCGATCATCCTGCTTTTACTCCTCGCGCTGCGATGGCCAGGTTCATCTCCTCGATGGAGACAGCCTCGGCAGGTTGGCGGATCAGCCCCTTGAGGTCATGCACTGTTTTGCTGGCGGCAATGATGGAAAACTGTCCATCTTCCATTTCTACGAACTCAACCCGGTCGCCTGTTTCCAGGCCAAGGGCTGTCCTGACTTGGACAGGAATGGTTATTTGACCTTTCGAGGTCAGAGTGGCGGTCGCCATAGTGAAGATCTCCATCGGGATATTCCTTACCTTAGGGTAAGGAATGACAGAGGACAATATCCGTTGGTCCATAGGTCACTCATCTGGTCTGGGTTAGTCGGAACAGGTAAAACACTCGTCCGAACTGTCCTCGCCCGCAGGGTTTAAAGAGATACAAACCATGACCGACCGCCACCTCATCATCCCTCCCGCCATGCACCCCATCGTCGAGCGCGCCGGCTACGTGCCCGCGGTCAAAGTCGGCAAGACTCTATATTGCGCAGGGCAGGTCGGGCGTACGCCTGGATTGGCTGTTATCGAGGACCCCGAGGCGCAATTCGTCGCGGCCTGGGAGAATCTGCGGCAGGTCCTGGAAGAGGGCGGCTGCACCTTCGATGACGTAGTGGACATGACCACCTACCACGTCAATATGAGCCAGCACATGGCGGTTTTCCGCGAAGTGAAAAACCGCCTGTTTCCACGCGGGCATTGCGCCTGGACCACGATCGGGGTGTCTGAACTGGCACACCCCGGCCTGCTGGTGGAAATCAAATGTGTGGCGGTACAACGCTAATTCATTGCACCACGCGGTAGCACGGCACATAGGCCGCGCCGCCCGGCAATTTCATGCGGTGCTGGGCGACGAAGGCCTGCAGCAGTTCGTCCAGCGGTTTCATGATGGCCGGGTCGCCGTGGATCTCATACGGGCCGTTCTGCTCGATCAGGCGGATGCCCTTGTCCTTGACGTTACCCGCCACGATCCCCGAGAACGCACGGCGCAAGTTGGCGGCGAGTTCGTGGGGCGGCAGCGCGTGGCTCAATTGCAGGCTGGCCATGTTTTCGTGGGTCGGGTCGAACGGGCGCTGGAAGCCCTCGTCGATCTTCAGCAGCCAGTTGAAGTGGAACGCGTCGTTGCGCTCGCGGCGGAACTGCTTCACTGCCTTGAGGCCCGCGGTCATCTGGCGCGCCACTTCGGCCGGGTCGTCGATGATGATCTGGTAATGCGCCTGCGCCGCTTCACCCAGGGTGGCACCGACGAACGCGTGCAGTTGCTGCAGGTACGGCGCGGCGTGTTTCGGCCCGGTAAGGATGACCGGGAAGGGCAGGTCGCGGTTGTCCGGATGCATCAGGATGCCCAGCAGGTACAGGAACTCCTCTGCCGTGCCGGCACCGCCCGGGAAGATGATGATGCCGTGGCCGACGCGCACGAACGCTTCCAGGCGCTTTTCGATGTCCGGCAAGATCACCAGCTCGTTGACGATCGGGTTCGGCGCTTCGGCCGCGATGATGCCCGGCTCGGTCAGGCCCAGGTAGCGCCCGCCGGTGATGCGTTGCTTGGCGTGGGAAATGGTCGCGCCTTTCATCGGACCTTTCATCACACCAGGGCCACAGCCAGTGCACACGTCGAGGCTGCGCAGGCCCAGCTCGTGGCCGACTTTCTTGGTGTATTTGTATTCTTCGGTATTGATCGAGTGCCCGCCCCAGCACACCACGATTTTCGGCTCGACGCCCGGACGCAGCGTACGGGCGTTGCGCAGCAGGTGGAACACGTAGTCGGTGATGCCCTGGGAGTTGCTCAGGTCGATGCGCTGGCTGTCGAGTTCGTTCTCGGTGTAGACGATGTCGCGCAGGGCGCTGAACAGCATTTCGCGGGTGCTGGCGATCATTTCGCCATCGACGAAGGCGTCGGCCGGGGCGTTCAGCAGTTCGAGGCGCACGCCGCGGTCCTGCTGGTGGATGCGCACTTCAAAGTCTTTGTAGGCGTCGAGGATGGTCTTGGCGTTGTCGATGTGCGCGCCGGTGTTGAGGATCGCCAGGGCGCACTGGCGGAACAGGGTGTAGATGCTGCCGGTACCGGCTTCGCTCAGTTGCTGGACTTCACGTTGGGACAGGGTTTCGAGGCTGCCCTTGGGGCTGACGGAGGCGTTGATGACTTGACGTTGGGGCATTCTGATTCCTTGAAAGCACAGCCACCGCGCCCTCAGGGGGCCGCGATGGCTTGAGAATGGTGGGCGCCGAATTCGGTCGCACGAGACGGTTGTTTACCTCAGGCGCAACGCCGAGCGCAAACACCGTCCAGCACCATCATGCCGCAGAACTCACTGAATCAGCTTCCAGTTTTTGTAGAAAACCCGACGCAGGGTAAAGACCAGGCCGGCAAACCCGGCGATCACGGCATTGAGCACCAGGGGCACCGGGGTCGGCCGCACGATGTCGATGAACAGGCAGTAACGCTTTGCATCGTTTTTATTGAAGGACGCATGCATCAGCGTGTCATCGAAGATAAACAGCGGGTCGTCGTGCCAGTAGTGCTTGTGCTTGCCTACCTGGATGTACACGCCTTCGTGATGGGGCGCCGGAGCCATGTTGTAGAGCACGCGGAACATCATGCGCAGGGGGCCGAAGTGAAATGATGTCGAGCGGTTTTCATTGAACACCGACACGCCAATGGTCTTCACGAAAGGCAGTTTTTCGCGCAGCTTCGGAATGTCCAGGGCGGTCTCGATGGGCCGGCCGTACCATTGGAAGAACAGCATGCCGCGCTTCTTCTCGGCCATGCGTTCGTCCAGGTAACCGATGATTTCCTCCTTGTGGGCCATGGCGTCATTGATCACCTGTTGCAGGTCTTCGCGCCAGGCCGGTGGCAGGTCGCGCATCGTATACACGTGGCGATTACGCGAGCTCAACAAATCGAACAGGGTATTGAACGGCGCCAGCAGCCAGGTGTTGCGGCCACTGCCGATAAAGTATTTCTTGATGGTCGGCGTGTCATACAGGCCGTTTCGCAGGAAGTCGTAGACACCGCAGACCACGACCAGGCCGAGAAACACCAGCGTGGTCTCGGGGAACACATCAATGATCAGCAGTACACCGAGTACCCAGGCGACCGATACCGCTTTTTTGCGCAAAGCAGGCTTATTCATGTAACTCAGCTCCAGCAGGACGCCATTCGACAGGTCCGGATCCGTGGCTGCGAGTGGTGGGGGTTTTGAAACATGTTGAAACAACTGCGTCATGATAAGGCGTTCTGCGCGGCATAGGCGTTTTAAATATTGCGAAATTGTGAAGGCTTTACACAGTTTTTAACCCTGGCTTCGCGGTGTGGATTGGATTTTGTAAACGGAAGATTTGCGACTATCGTGACGCTTCGGTTTTTTGGACGTCATAGACCGGTACGATTGAAGTTGAATGGCCACCACTGGCCTTCGGCACCTTGGAAGAGGCAGAAATTTTATGATCATCAAACCGCGGGTTCGTGGCTTTATCTGTGTGACCGCTCACCCTGTTGGCTGTGAAGCGAACGTCAAGGAGCAGATCGACTACGTAACTGAGCACGGCGCCATCGAAGGCGGCCCGAAAAAGGTGCTGGTCCTCGGCGCTTCCACAGGCTATGGCCTGGCCGCGCGCATCAGTGCTGCGTTTGGCTGCGGCGCCGACACCCTGGGCGTGTTTTTTGAGAAAGAAGGCGAAGAAGGCAAGCTGAGCTCCGCCGGCTGGTACAACAGCGCTGCGTTCGAGAAGTTTGCCGTCGAAAAAGGCCTGTACGCCAAGAGCATCAACGGCGACGCGTTCTCCGACGAGATCAAGCGCCTGACCATCGAAACCATCAAGAAAGACCTGGGCAAGATCGACCTGGTTGTCTACAGCCTGGCCGCGCCACGCCGTACCGACCCGCAAGGCGTGGTGCACAACTCCACCCTCAAGCCGATCGGCAAGGCTGTGACCCTGCGCGGTATCAACACCGACAAAGGCGTTGTGGTCGACACCACCCTTGAGCCTGCTACCCAGGAAGAAATCGACGGCACCGTGAAAGTCATGGGCGGCGAAGACTGGCAGCTGTGGATCGATGCCCTGCGTGACGCCGACGTGCTGGCCGAAGGCGCCAAGACCACCGCGTTCACCTACCTCGGCGAGAAGCTGACCCAGGACATCTACTGGAACGGCTCCATCGGCGAAGCCAAGAAAGACTTGGACAAGAAAGTCCTGACCCTGCGCGACAACCTCGCGGCGCTCAAGGGCGACGCCCGTGTGTCGGTGCTCAAGGCCGTGGTCACCCAGGCCAGCTCGGCCATCCCGATCATGCCGCTGTACCTGTCGCTGCTGTTCAAGGTGATGAAAGAGCAGGGCACCCACGAAGGTTGCATCGAGCAAGTCTATGGCCTGTTCAAGGACAGCCTGTACGGCAGCCAGCCTAAACTCGACGCTGACGGCCGCCTGCGTGCCGACCTGGCCGAGCTGGAACCGAAGGTCCAGGACGCCGTGGCAGCCCTGTGGAACCAGGTCACCGACGACAACGTCAACGAGATCAGCGATTTCGCCGGCTACAAGGCTGAGTTCCTGCGTCTGTTCGGCTTTGAAATCGACGGCGTGGACTACGAGGCTGATGTGAATCCGACCGTGAAGATCAACGGTCTGATCCAGGCCTGAGTCATCCGGTTTGAGAAAGCGGCCCTTCGGGGCCGTTTTTTATTGCCTGTGAGTTGGGCGTGGGGCTTCTAGCGCGCCCACTTTTCCATGGCGAAATCTACAAAGGCGCGTAGCTTGGGCAGGCGATAACGATCCTGGCCGTAGAGCAGGTGCATGGGGCGGCTGGGCAGTCGATAGGCGGTTAACAAGGCCACCAGCTTGCCGCTCTCCAGGTCCGGCTGCACCAGGGCATCGGCGAGCATGATGATGCCCATGCCGTTCACCGCCGCCTGGCGCAAGCCTTGCGAGCTGTTGATGGTCAATGAACCGGACACCGGCACCTCCTGCTCGCCGCCATCGCCGGTCATGCGCCAGAGTTTTTCGGAGTCGCGCCAGTTGTCACTCGCCGGGTAGGCAAACGCCAGGCAGTCGTGCTGCTGCAGGTCGTCGGGTGTCTGCGGCGTGCCGCGTCGCGCCAGGTAGGCCGGTGACGCGCACAGGGTCAGCGTGTAGTCCTGCATTGGCCTGGCGATCAGGCTGGACGTTTCCAGTTCGCCGAGCCGGATCGCCACGTCGAAGCCGCTGTCGACCAAGTCCATCCGCTCATTGCTCAGCACCACGTACAGGTTGATCAGCGGGTAGCGCCGGGAAAACTCGCTCAAGGCCGGCGTAAGGCGTTCGGTGCCGAACACGGGGGGCGCGGTGATGCGCAGGGTGCCCTTGGGGACATCGCTGTGGGCTTGTTCAGCCAGTTGCTCGGAGTCGGCCACCAACCCCAACACCTCCAGGCAGCGCTGGTAATACTGCCCGCCAAACTCCGTGAGGCTTTGCTTGCGCGTGGTGCGCTTGAGCAGGCTGACGCCCAGGCGCTGCTCCAGAGCGCGCAGGTGGTTGCCGACCATGGTGGTCGACATCCCACAGGCTTGGGCCGCCGCCGTCATGCTGCCGGTCTCGACCACTTTCACGTACACCGACATTGCCTGGAACAGGTCCATTATCAAGTCCTGGTTTAAAGTCATTGGAGGTATGCGCAGTTTATCCAGCCCGGGTGGCTAACGATACTGCAGCCATCACTACGATGCACTGGAGCCCGCACCATGACCGCCGCCTGCCTGATGACCACCTACCAACCCTTGGCCCTGAGCTTCACCCGCGGCCTGGGCACGCGCCTGTGGGACCAGCAGGGCCGCGAATACCTGGACGCGGTGGCCGGTGTGGCGGTGACCAATGTCGGTCACTCGCATCCCCGGTTGGTGACGGCGATCAGCGAGCAGGCTGGCTTGCTGTTACATACCTCCAACCTCTACAGCATCGACTGGCAGCAACGGCTGGCCCAGCGCCTCACCCAGCTGTCTGGCCTGGACCGCGCCTTCTTCAACAATTCCGGTGCCGAAGCCAACGAAACCGCGCTGAAGCTGGCACGGCTGCAGGGCTGGAAAAAGGGCATTGAAGAACCGTTGGTGGTGGTGATGGAAAACGCTTTTCATGGCCGCACACTGGGCACGATGGCCGCCAGCGACGGGCCCTCGGTGCGCCTGGGCTTCCAACGTTTGCCGGGGGATTTTCTCAAGGTGGGTTTCGGCGATATCGCCGCGATCGAAGCCATCACGAAGGCATTCGGCTCGCGCATCGCGGCGGTCCTGCTGGAGCCGGTCCAAGGGGAAAGTGGCGTGCTGCCAGCGCCGCCGGGCTACCTGCAAGCGCTGCGTGATCATTGCACGCGCCACGGCTGGCTGATGATGCTGGATGAAATCCAGACCGGCATCGGCCGCACCGGCGCCTGGTTCGCCTTCCAGCATGAAGGCATTGTCCCGGACGTGATGACCCTGGCCAAAGGCCTCGGCAATGGCGTGCCGATTGGCGCCTGCCTGGCCCGGAGCGCGGTGGCCCAGTTGTTCACGCCGGGCAGTCACGGCAGCACCTTCGGCGGCAACCCCTTGGCGTGTCGGGTCGGGTGCACCGTGCTGGAGATCATCGAAGAGCAAGGCTTGCTGCAGAACGCGGCGCAGCAGGGTGAGCGCTTGCTGGCGCGGTTGCGGGTGGCGTTGAGTGAGCACCCGCAGGTACGGGCGATTCGCGGGCGGGGGTTGATGATAGGTATTGAGCTGACCCACCCTTACCGGGACCTGGCCCAGCGTGCCGCTCAGGAGCATGGGTTGTTGATCAACGTGACGCGCGGCAAGGTCATCCGCCTGTTGCCGCCACTGACCCTGGATGCCAAGGAGGTCGAGATGATCGTGCGAGCCATTACCCGTCTATTGGATTGAAATACACTCAAACTATGGGAGCGGGCTTGCCCGCGATAGCGGTGTATCAGTCGAAATATTGGCAAACTGACACGCCGCCATCGCGGGCAAGCCCGCTCCCACAGGGGATCTCCATGATTGTCAGGGATCGTTTCCGTTCAGCCACTCCTGGTTCATCGTCTCGGTATCCCCTAAATACTCCAACAGCCACGCCATGGCCGGCGAAAGCTTGCTCTGCGCCCATGCCACACACGACGGGCTGGCCGGAAACGGCCGGCTCAACTGCAGTGCCACCAGTTCACCGCGTTCGATCCACGGCAGTACCTGATGCGCCGGCGCCATGCCGACGCACAGGCCGTCGCGCAAGCAATCGATGGCCGAGGCCCAGTTCGGCACCACCAGGCGCCTTTGGTTATCCAGGGTCCAGGTGTCGCGCTTGGGCAGGTTGCGCGAGGTGTCGGTCATGCACAGCGAGGCAAAGGGGCGCAGTTGATCGTCACTCAGTAACCCTTCGACGCTCGCCAGCGGGTGTCGCGCGCTGACCACGCACAGCCAGTTCAACAAGCCCATGTCGCGAAAGGTAAAACGGCTGGCCACCGGCACCGCGCTGGTGGCGCCGATCACAATGTCGGTGCGTTCATCTGCCAGGGCATCCCACACCCCGTTGTACACCTCGTACTCCAGCAGCAGTTCGACCTCGGGAAACTGCCGATAGAAATCCAATACCAACTGTCGGCAGCGCTGGGGTTTGACGATGGAGTCCACTGCGACCTTCAACTGGCCACTCCAGCCATTGGCAACCTGTTGGCACAGGCGCCGCGTGCCGAGCATTTTTTTCATCACGCCACGGGCTTCGTCGATAAACAGGCGACCGGCGGGGGTGAGCTCGACGTCGCGGTGGCGTCGCACGAACAGCGGCACCGCCAGCCACTCTTCAAGCTGACGCACCGTATAGCTGATGGCCGACGGTACCCGATGCAGTTCCTGGGCGGCGGCACTGAAACTGCCATGCCGCGCCACGGCATCGACCACATCCAGGGAATATTCGGACCACATGGCGGATGCCTTCAAATTTATTGATGATAGTGTCCAATTATTATCGCTTCACACACAAATTGTCAGCTTCATAATGGGCGACAGTCAGCAAATAGTTTGATGGCAGGATTAGCAAGGCTTCGATGAAAAATTCTTTTGGTTTCACCGCGTATCTGGCGGGGCTGAGCATGCTCGGTTACCTCGCCATGGACATGTACTTGCCGGCGTTCGGCGCCATGGGCGAGCAGTTGCAGATTGGCGCTGGTGCGGTGGGCGCCAGCTTGAGTATCTTCCTCGCCGGTTTTGCGGTGGGGCAGTTGTTGTGGGGGCCGTTGTCCGATCGCCTGGGGCGCAAGCCCATCTTGCTGGTCGGCCTGAGTCTGTTTGTGCTGGGCTGCGCGGGCATGTTCTGGGTCGAGACTGCGCCGCAACTGCTGGCGTTGCGCTTTATCCAGGCGATCGGCGTGTGTTCCGCCGCCGTAAGCTGGCAGGCCCTGGTGATCGACCGCTACCCGGCCGACAAGGCCCATCGTGTGTTCGCCAGCATCATGCCGCTGATGTCGTTGTCGCCTGCGCTCGCACCGCTGTTGGGCGCGATGATGCTCAATCACTTCGGTTGGCAGGCGATCTTCGGCGTCTTGCTGGGAGTGTCGGTGCTGTTGCTGCTGCCCACTGTATTCCTGCGCGGCATGCCGAAACGCCAGGCAGAGGAGCGCGAACCAGTGCGCCTCGGTTACGGGCAGTTGCTTGTGTCTCGCGTGTTTACCGGCAATGTGATGATTTTCGCCGCTTGCTCGGCCAGTTTCTTCGCCTGGCTGACCGCGTCGCCGTTCATCCTCGGCGGCATGGGCTACAGCCCCAATGACATCGGCCTGAGCTACGTGCTGCCGACCCTGGCTTTTCTGGTCGGAGGCTACAGTTGCCGCAGTGCCTTGCAGCACTTGCCGGGCAAGACGCTGCTGCCTTGGCTGTTGCTGGCTTACTGCATCAGCATGGTGGCGTTGTACCTGGTCGCCACCTTGACCGTGCCAACCCTCACCACCTTGTTGATTCCGTTCTGCCTGATGGCGCTGTGCAACGGTGCCAGTTACCCCATCGTGGTGGCGAATGCGCTGATGCCCTTTTCGGAAAATTCCGGCAAGGCAGCGGCCCTGCAAAACACCCTGCAACTGGGCCTGTGTTTTCTCAGCAGCCTGCTGGTGTCGTCGATGCTCGACCAGCCACTGCTGATTACCGTGATCGTGATGCTGGCGACCGCGCCACTGGCGGTGTTGGGTTACTGGCTGGCGCGGCCGAAAACCGATCGCTCCGAACTGGCTCGAATCTGAAGTGACAACGCGGTCAAAACTGTGGGAGCTGGCTTGCCTGCGATAGCATCGGCTCGGTGTACCTGATGCACCGAGTCGCTCGCATCGCAGGCAAGCCAGCTCCCACAGGTTGATTGGGTTTCTTCAGTCAGAAGGTGATTTCCATATTCACCGTCGGCGTCGATGTGCGGCTACCCCGGCCGCCATCTACGCCGAACTTGTTATGCCAATACTCGTAACCCACCCCAAGGTAAAGGTTTGGCTTGACGCTTTTGCCCGGTCGCACCGCCACCATCAGCGCGGTGCGCATCAGGGTTTCCGGCGCAGTGTCGCGGCCGTGGTAGTCCTCGCCTTTCTCCCCGACGTAATTGATGAACCCCTGGAATTTTGCCGCGTGGTTGGCGATCTCGAACGGCCGCATCCAGGTCAGGTTGAGCATGTAGGTGTCATCGAAGGTGTGGTTCGATTCCTGCGCGCCGGGGATACCGGTGTGGTTCCTTTCCTTGTAGTACATCAGGCTCAGGTCCAGCACGCCGACCGTGTTGAACTTCAAGGTCGGGCCGATCACCAGCGCGCGTTTTTTCGCTGAGGCAACGTTGTTGTTGCGGTTGGCGTCGAAACCCAGGGTCAGCGCGTAATCCTTGATCAGGCCGGTGCCCAGCGGCACATCGAATACCCGCGATGCATACAACTGGTGGCGATACACCGCATACACCTCACTCCCGCCATGATCGGTGCCCTTGCGCGGGTCGCGGTTGTCGGACAGGAATACATCAAGGTTGAGGAAATTGCTGCCGTACCGGTAGCCGCTGGCGTGGGTGAAACTGTAGATGCGCTTGCTGAATGCGTCGGGGTTGTTCGGATTGGTGAACTGTTGGCCGTAGCGAAATCCTACGCTGTTGTTCATCCATTCCACCGCGACGGCCTCCCCGCCGCCGAGGAGGGTGAGTGCAACGGTCGCTCCCTGTAATGCCTTTTTCATTGTTCTGGTCCTTTGGCGTTCTGGCTCATCACGGCCGGATTGTTTTTGTAACGCCGATGGAGGGTATCTTGTTAGATTGATTGTATACAACTATATGGACATGCAGTCCAAACATTGCATACAGTGGCCGCACAACAAAAACAGAGAACCCCTCACCATGACTATCCCGAAGGCGTCACCGCAGCGGCCAGAAGATGAGAATCTCGGCGTCGCCGCCAACATGGCTTACGGCCTGCAACATGTGCTCACCATGTACGGCGGCATCGTCGCGGTACCGTTGATCGTCGGCCAGGCGGCGGGTTTGTCGCCGGCGGATATCGGTCTGTTGATCGCCGCGTCGTTGTTTGCCGGTGGCCTGGCCACGCTGTTGCAGACCCTCGGCCTGCCATTTTTCGGCTGTCAGTTGCCGCTGGTGCAGGGCGTCTCGTTTGCCGGTGTGGCAACCATGGTGGCGATTGTCGGCAGCGATGGCGCCGGCGGTGTGCCGGCGATTCTCGGGGCGGTGATGGCTGCGTCGTTAATCGGGCTGTTGATCACGCCGGTGTTCTCGCGGATCACCAAGTTTTTCCCGCCGTTGGTGACGGGCATTGTGATCACCACCATCGGCCTGACCCTGATGCCCGTCGCGGCACGCTGGGCCATGGGCGGCAACAGTCGCGCCGCAGATTTCGGCAGCATGTCCAACATTGGTCTGGCGGCATTGACCCTGGTGCTGGTGTTGCTGCTAAGCAAGATCGGCAGTGCGACCATTTCGCGCCTGTCGATCCTGCTGGCGATGGTGATCGGCACCGTGATCGCGGTGTTCCTCGGCATGGCCGACTTCTCCGGCGTGACCCAGGGGCCGATGTTCGGTTTCCCCACTCCCTTCCATTTCGGCATGCCGACCTTCCATATCGCAGCGATCATTTCCATGTGCATCGTGGTGATGGTGACGTTGGTCGAGACCTCGGCGGACATCCTGGCCGTGGGTGAAATCATCGACACCAAGGTCGACTCCAAACGCCTGGGTGACGGCCTTCGCGCCGACATGTTGTCGAGCATGTTTGCGCCGATCTTCGGTTCGTTCACCCAGAGCGCGTTCGCCCAGAACGTCGGCCTGGTGGCGGTGACCGGGGTGAAGAGCCGCTTCGTGGTGGCCACGGGCGGGCTGTTCCTGGTGATCCTCGGCTTGTTGCCGTTCATGGGGCGCGTGATCGCGGCGGTGCCCACCTCAGTGCTGGGCGGGGCCGGGATTGTGCTGTTCGGCACTGTGGCGGCCAGCGGCATCCGCACCTTGTCCAAGGTGGATTACCGTAACAACATGAACCTGATCATCGTGGCTACATCGATCGGTTTTGGCATGATCCCGATTGCTGCACCGAGCTTCTACGATCACTTCCCGTCCTGGTTTGCGACCATCTTTCACTCGGGGATCAGCTCGTCGGCGATCATGGCGATCCTGCTGAACCTGGCGTTCAACCATTTCACTGCCGGCAACTCGGACCAGCAGTCGGTGTTTGTGGCGGGGACCGAGCGCAGCCTGTGCTTCCGAGATGTGTCGGAACTGCGTGATGGGGATTACTTCAGCGGCGGCAAATTGTTTGATGCCGAAGGCAGGGAGATCCCTTTGGTGGCGGATGCGCCGAGGAAAGCATCCAAGCCGGAAATCACTGAGGTCTGACGCCAACCCCTGTAGGGGCCGGCTTGCCGGCGATAGCGGTGTATCCGTCAACGTTGCGTCAGACAGATTGCTATCGCCGGCAAGCCGGCTCCTACGGGGCGCAGCATTACTGCGCGTCGAACGCCTGGCCGTTGATGCCGGTACTGTCCGGCCCCATCAGGTACAGGTACACCGGCATGATCTCTTCCGGTGCCGGCCGTTCCAACGGGTTTTCCCCTGGATACGCCTGGGCGCGCATGCTGGTGCGCGTACCGCCGGGGTTGATGCTGTTCGAGCGCACCGCCGCCACATCGTCGAGCTCGTCCGCCAGGGTCTGCATCAGGCCCTCGGTAGCAAACTTCGACACGCCATAAGCGCCCCAGTACGCCCGGCCCTTGCGCCCGACGCTGCTGGAGGTGAACACCACCGACGCATCCTGGGACAGTTTGAGCAGCGGCAGCAAGGTGCTGGTCAGCATGAACATCGCGTTGACGTTCACGTGCATGACCCGCATGAAATTCTCACCGGACAACTGCTCGAGCGGTGTGCGCGGGCCGATGATCGACGCGTTGTGCAACAGGCCGTCGAGGTGGCCGAATTCCTTCTCGATCATCGCCGCCAGCTCATCGTACTGATGGGGCAGGGCGGTCTCCAGGTTGAAGGGGATCACCACCGGTTGTGGCTGGCCTGCGGCTTCGATCTCGTCATACACCTGGGCCAGGTTGGCTTCGGTCTTGCCCAGCAGCAATACGGTAGCGCCATGGGCGGCGTAGGTTTTCGCCGCTGCCGCGCCAATCCCGCGACCGGCGCCGGTCACCAGGATCACCCGGCCTTTGAGCAGGTCTGGACGTGCGGAATAATCAAACATAAGCATCCTCGGCAAAAGTTCAGCAGGTTGCAGACAGCAAACTTGAAAGCAACGTTGATCCCCTGTGGGAGCGGGCTTGCTCGCGAATGCGGAGTATCAGGCAGCAAATTTGGTCCTGATAGACCGCCTTCGCGAGCAAGCCCGCTCCCACATTTGGATCTTCATTGGTCAGTAGATTCGGTGAACAATCAGCAACTGCACAGTGCGTTATCCAGCACCTTGCGCAGTTCCAACGGGTGATCCACCACCACATCGGCACCCCAATGACGCGGGTTGTCGTCCGGGTGGATATAGCCGTAGGTGACGGCGGCGGTGCGGGTGCCGGCGTCGCGGCCGGACTCGATATCGCGCAGGTCATCGCCCACGAACAGCACGCTGGCCGGGTCCAGGTCGAGCATCTTGCACGCCAGGATCATCGGCTCCGGGTCCGGCTTGCTGTTCTTCACATGGTCGGGGCAGATCAGCAGCGCCGAGCGCTCGGCCAGGCCCAGTTGCTGCATGATCGGTTCGGCAAAGCGCAGTGGCTTGTTGGTGACCACGCCCCAGATCAGCTTGGCCTTCTCGATGTCTTCCAGCAGCTCGGCCATGCCGTCGAACAGTTTGCTGTGGACCGCGCAGCCTGTGAGGTAGCGCTCGAGGAATTCCTGGCGCAATTCTTCAAAGCCTGGGGATTCCGGGTCCATCGAGAAGGTCACGGCGACCATCGCCCGCGCGCCGCCGGAGATTTCATCGCGGATGTGCTGGGGGTTGACCGGCGTCAGGCCGCGGTCGGCGCGCATGGCCTGGCAGATGGCGATAAAGTCCGGCGCGGTGTCCAGCAGGGTACCGTCCATGTCGAAGAGAACCGCTCGCAACTTCACAGGCTCACTCCTCGCGCAGGGTCTGGATCATGTAGTTGACGTCGACGTCGTTGGCCAGCTTGTAGTGCTTGGTCAGCGGGTTGTAGGTCAGGCCGATGATGTCCTTGACGGTCAGCCCGGCCTGGCGGCTCCAGGCGCCCAGCTCGGAGGGGCGGATGAATTTCTTGAAGTCATGGGTGCCGCGCGGCAGCAGCTTCATGATGTATTCGGCGCCGATGATCGCGAACAGGTAGGCCTTGGGGTTGCGGTTGATGGTGGAGAAGAACACCTGGCCGCCCGGCTTGACCATGCGGAAGCACGCGCGGATGACCGAGGACGGGTCCGGCACGTGTTCGAGCATTTCCAGGCAGGTGACCACGTCGAACTGCTCGGGCAGCTCTTCGGCCAGGGCTTCAGCGGTGATCTGGCGGTACTCGACGTTCACGCCGGATTCCAGCTGGTGCAGTTGGGCCACGGCCAGCGGCGCTTCGCCCATGTCGATACCCATTACGGTCGCGCCGCGCTGGGCCATGGCTTCGCTGAGGATGCCGCCGCCGCAACCGACGTCCAGCACCTTCTTGCCGGCCAGGTTGACGCGTTCGTCGATCCAGTTGACCCGCAGCGGGTTGATGTCGTGCAGGGGCTTGAACTCGCTTTCGCGGTCCCACCAGCGGTGAGCCAGGGCTTCGAATTTGGCGATTTCGGCGTGGTCGACGTTGCTCATGGTGAATCCTCTAAATCTGATAAATCGGTTTGTCAGTCCTGAACACCCGGGTTCAAGATCGGCGTTATTCGCTGTGCCCGCTGATGCGTTGGCCCCAGGCAATGGCCGTGGCGGTCAACTGTTGTTCATCCATGCGGGTCAATTGCCGGTCGTCGAGCAATGGCTTGCCGGCGACCCAAAGGTGTTTCACGCAATCGCGTCCGGTGGCATATATAAGCTGTGAGACCGGATCGTAGATCGGTTGTTGCGCCAGCCCCGACAGATCGAAGGCAACGATATCCGCCGCCTTGCCGACTTCCAGCGAGCCAATCTCGCTTTCCAGGCCCATGGCCCGCGCGCCATTGAGCGTCGCCATGCGCAGGGCGCGATGGGCATCCAGCGCGGTGGCAGAGCCGGCGACGGCCTTGGCCAGCATGGCCGCGGTGCGGGTTTCGCCCAGCAGGTCGAGGTCGTTGTTACTGGCGGCGCCATCGGTGCCGATGGCCACATTCACGCCAGCCTGCCACAGACGCTCCACCGGGCAAAAGCCGCTGGCCAGTTTCAGGTTCGATTCCGGGCAATGGATCACGCTGGTGTTGCTTTCTACCAGCAAAGCCAGGTCGTCCTCGCTGATTTGGGTCATATGAACGGCCTGGAAGCGCGGCCCCAACAGCCCGAGGCGGCCCAGGCGCGCCAGTGGGCGCTCGCCGGTCTGCTCGACCGCTTGCTGCACTTCGAAGGCGGTTTCGTGAACATGCATATGGATCGCCGCGTCCAGCTCTTCGGCGATCACCCGGATTTTTTCCAGGTTGTCATCGCACACCGTATAGGGCGCATGGGGGCCGAAGGTGATCTTGATGCGCGGGTGGTGCTTGAGGTCGCCGAACAGCTCGATGCCCTGGCGCAGGGCCTCGTCGGGCGTGCTGGCGCCGGGAATCGGGAAGTCGAGGATCGGAATCGCGATCTGCGCGCGCATGCCGCTGTTGTGCACGCAATCGCTGGCGACCTTGGGGTAGAAGTACATGTCGGAGAAGCAGGTGATGCCGCCCTTGAGTTGCTCGGCGATGGCCAGGTCGGTGCCGTCGCGTACAAACGCTTCATCGACCCACTTGGCCTCGGCGGGCCAGATGTGCTTTTCCAGCCAGGTCATCAGCGGCAGGTCGTCGGCCAGGCCGCGGAACAAGCTCATCGCCGCGTGCCCGTGGGCGTTGATCAGGCCGGGGCTGAGCAGCATGCCCGGCAGCTCGCGCACTTCGGTGGCCGCGAGCTTGAGCGCCGCCGCCCGTGGCCCGATAAAGGCGATGCGCCCATCACGAATGCCCAGGCCATGTTCCTTGAGCACCACACCAGCGGGTTCGACAGGCACCAGCCATGTTGGCAGCAACAATAAGTCGAGCGGGGCGGCAGTGGCGGTCATCGCAGGCTTCTTCCCAGGCAGCTATAAAAGAAGGGCGAAGTATACCCGAGCGTCCTGGCTGGCGGATCGCTATAATCGGCGGCTTTGTTCATGAGTGCGGAGTAAGGGATGCGCGATCGACTGTTGGCAGCGGAGAAGGTGAAGGCCATCGATTGGCGTGATGGCGCGCTGTACCTGCTCGATCAGCGTGCCTTGCCGTCCCGGGAAAGCTGGGTGGCCTGCGTCACGGTCGATGACGTGGCGGCGGCCATCCGTTCGATGGTGGTGCGCGGCGCACCGGCCATTGGCATCAGCGCTGCGTATGGCCTGGTGCTGGCCGCCCGAGAGCGGATCGCCGAGGGCGGTGACTGGCAAGCCGCCTGGGAAGAAGACTACGCACTTTTAGCCGACGCCCGCCCCACCGCGTCGAACCTGTTCTGGGCGTTGAAGCGCATGCGCGACCGCCTGGACCGCGTCAAAAAACACGCCGATCCGCTGGCGGTGCTGGAAGCCGAGGCGATTGCGATCCACGAAAGTGATCGCGAAGCCAACCTGACCATGGCCCAACTGGGCGTCGAGCTGATCCGCAAGCACCAGGGCAATGCCCAGGCCATCCTCACCCATGGCAATGCAGGCGCCCTGGCGACGGGTGGCGTGGGGACGGCGCTTGGAGTGATTCGCGCAGCTTACCTGGAGGGTATGGTCGAGCAGGTCTACGCCAATGAAACCCGGCCCTGGCTGCAAGGTTCGCGGCTGACCGCCTGGGAACTGGCGGGCGAGGGCATCCCGGTGACGGTGAATGCCGATTCGGCGGGGGCGCATATCCTCAAGACCAAAGGCGTGACCTGGGTGATCGTCGGCGCCGATTGCATCGCCGCCAATGGCGACTTGATCAGCAAGATCGGTACCTACCAGTTGGCGGTGTGCGCCATGCACCACGGCGTGCGGTTCATGGTGGTGGCGCCGAGTTCGACCCTGGACATGATGATGGCGACTGGCGATGACGTAGCGCTGGAAGAGCGCGACGCCGGTGAGTTGCTGGAAGTCGCCGGCCAGCGCTTCGCGGCGGATGTAGCCGCCTTCAATCCGGTGTTTGACGTGACCCCGGCCGACCTGATCGACGTGATCGTGACCGAAAAAGGCATCGTTGAACGGCCGGACACCGCCAGGCTGGCCAAGTTGATGTGCCGTAAACGCCTGCATTAAGCCAATTTTCCCCCGAAATCGGGCTTGGATCCAGCTCTGAGCCCCTCTCGTCGCCCTCAAGCCTGTCATCCGTCAACTTACTATGCTCCATGCGCATCAGGGGGATAGGTGCGTGGCGGCGATTGTGATAACATCCGGCGGTTTCCAGGGTTGCCCCGAGGGGTGGCCTATAACGTGCAGATCCGTGTCATAACTCGTTGATTTGTCGTAAGTCGTTGTCAGGCACTTTGCCGGCGGCGGCGAGCTTCGTTCGTCCCATATGGATGTGACGAGGTTTCACCCGAAAAAGGAATCAGGCTTCTCATGGGCGAACTGGCCAAAGAAATCCTCCCGGTCAATATCGAAGACGAGCTGAAACAGTCCTACCTCGACTACGCGATGAGCGTAATTGTCGGTCGGGCACTGCCTGATGCGCGCGATGGCTTGAAGCCCGTGCACCGGCGTGTGCTGTTCGCGATGAGCGAGCTGGGTAACGACTGGAACAAGCCGTACAAGAAATCTGCCCGTGTTGTCGGTGACGTGATCGGTAAGTATCACCCTCACGGCGACACTGCGGTGTACGACACCATCGTTCGGATGGCCCAGCCGTTTTCCCTGCGCTACCTGCTGGTAGACGGCCAGGGCAACTTCGGTTCGGTCGACGGCGACAACGCCGCGGCCATGCGATACACCGAAGTGCGCATGACCAAGCTGGCGCACGAACTGCTGGCCGACCTGCATAAAGAAACCGTGGACTGGGTGCCGAACTACGACGGCACCGAAATGATCCCGGCCGTCATGCCCACCAAGATCCCCAACCTGCTGGTCAACGGTTCCAGCGGTATCGCCGTGGGCATGGCGACCAACATCCCGCCGCACAACCTCGGTGAAGTCATCGACGGTTGCCTGGCGCTCATCGACAACCCCGAGCTGACCGTCGATGAACTGATGCAATACATTCCCGGCCCGGACTTCCCGACCGCCGCGATCATCAACGGTCGCGCCGGCATCATCGAAGCCTACCGCACCGGCCGCGGCCGCATTTACATGCGTGCCCGCTCGATCATCGAAGACATCGACAAGGTCGGTGGTCGCCAGCAGATCGTCATCACCGAACTCCCGTACCAGCTGAACAAGGCGCGTCTGATCGAGAAGATCGCCGAGCTGGTCAAGGAGAAGAAGCTCGAAGGCATCACCGAGCTGCGCGACGAGTCCGACAAAGACGGTATGCGCGTAGTGATCGAGCTGCGTCGTGGTGAAGTGCCTGAGGTGATCCTCAACAACCTCTACGCCCAGACCCAGCTGCAAAGCGTGTTTGGTATCAACGTGGTTGCCCTGATCGATGGCCGTCCGCGCATCCTGAACCTCAAGGATCTGCTGGAAGCCTTCGTGCGTCACCGCCGCGAAGTGGTCACCCGCCGTACCGTGTTCGAACTGCGCAAGGCCCGCGAACGCGGCCACATCCTGGAAGGCCAGGCTGTTGCGCTGTCGAACATCGACCCGGTGATCGCCTTGATCAAGGCTTCGCCAACCCCGTCGGAAGCCAAAGAGGCGCTGATCAGCACCCCTTGGGAATCCAGCGCCGTGGTGGCCATGGTTGAACGTGCCGGCGCCGACTCGTGCCGTCCGGAGACCCTGGACCCGCAATACGGCCTGCGCGAAGGCAAGTACTTCCTGTCGCCAGAGCAAGCCCAGGCCATCCTGGAACTGCGCCTGCACCGCCTGACCGGCCTGGAGCACGAGAAGCTGCTGGCCGAGTACCAGGAGATCCTCAACCAGATCGGCGAGTTGATCCGCATCCTCAGCAGCGCCGTGCGCCTGATGGAAGTGATCCGCGAAGAACTGGAAGTGATCCGCGCCGAATACGGCGACGTGCGCCGCACCGAAATCCTCGATGCGCGCCTCGACCTGACCCTGGGCGACATGATCCCGGAAGAAGAACGTGTGGTGACCATCTCCCACGGTGGCTATGCCAAGACCCAGCCGCTGGCTGCGTACCAGGCCCAGCGTCGTGGCGGTAAAGGTAAATCGGCTACCGGCGTGAAGGATGAGGACTACATCGCTCATCTGCTGGTCGCCAACAGCCACACCACGCTGCTGCTGTTCTCCAGCAAAGGCAAGGTGTACTGGCTGAAAACCTACGAAATCCCGGAAGCCTCCCGTGCCGCCCGTGGTCGCCCACTGGTCAACCTGCTGCCGCTGGACAGTGATGAGTACATCACCACCATGCTGCCGGTCGAGGAATACACCGAAGGTCACTTCATCTTCATGGCGACCGCCAAAGGCACCGTGAAGAAGACCCCGCTGGAGTCCTTCAGCCGTCAACGCAGCGTGGGCCTGATCGCCCTCGAGCTGGACGAAGGCGACGTACTGATCTCCGCTGCCATTACCGATGGCGAGCGTGAAGTGATGCTGTTCTCCGATGGCGGCAAGGTGACGCGCTTCAAGGAGTCCGACGTTCGCGCCATGGGCCGTACCGCCCGCGGTGTGCGCGGCATGCGCCTGCCGGAAGGGCAGAAGCTGATCTCGATGCTGATCCCGGAAGAAGGCAGCCAGATCCTCACCGCTTCCGAGCGTGGTTATGGCAAGCGTACGGCCATCAGCGAGTTCCCGGAGTACAAGCGTGGCGGCCAGGGCGTGATCGCCATGGTCAGCAACGACCGCAACGGCCGTCTGGTCGGCGCGGTCCAGGTGCTCGACGGCGAGGAAATCATGCTGATTTCCGACCAGGGCACACTGGTACGTACCCGTGTGGCTGAAGTGTCGAGCCTGGGCCGTAACACCCAGGGCGTGACCCTGATCAAGCTGGCCAAGGATGAAAAACTGGTCGGCCTGGAGCGTGTCCAGGAGCCGTCGGAAGTCGAAGGCGAAGAGCTGGAAGGCGAGGAATTCGAAGGCGAGGTGATCGCAGCAGGCGATGACAACGTCGACGAGCCAACCCTCGATGCTGCCGCAGACGAAGAAGAACCGCAGGAATAAGCGGACACACAGGGGGCGGATGAAGATTCGCCCCCTTGTTGTTTGTCCCTTATGAAATAACACGTCCTTTGGCTGGACGCGGTCAATGTGGGAGCTGGCTTGCCTGCGATGGCAGCGCCGCGGTATCACTGCGCTACCGAGGTGCCCTTATCGCAGGCAAGCCAGCTCCCACAAGGGTTCGCTCCAGAGAAAAGGTTGTTACCGAACATGATTGCAGCCCCACCAGATCAGAGTGAGATTGGATGTGAGCAAGAGAGCCTATAACTTCTGTGCCGGTCCCGCGGCGCTTCCTGAAGCAGTCCTGCAGCGTGCGCAGGGTGAACTCCTCGACTGGCATGGAAAAGGCCTCTCCGTGATGGAAATGAGCCATCGCAGCGATGAGTTCGTGTCCATCGCCACCAAGGCCGAGCAGGATCTGCGCGACTTGCTGGACATCCCATCCAACTACAAAGTGCTGTTCCTGCAGGGCGGCGCCAGCCAGCAGTTCGCCCAGATCCCGCTGAACCTGCTGCCGGAAGACGGCACGGCTGACTACATCGACACCGGCATCTGGGGGCAGAAGGCCATTGAAGAGGCTTCGCGTTACGGTCACGTCAACATTGCCGGTACCGCCAAGCCCTACGACTACTTCGCCATTCCCGGTCAGAACGAATGGAAGCTGTCGAAGGACGCTGCCTACGTACACTATGTCGCGAACGAAACCATCGGCGGCCTGGAATTCGACTGGGTGCCGGAAGTCGGCGACGTCCCGCTGGTGTGCGACATGTCCTCGGACATCCTTTCGCGCCCGATCGACGTGTCCAGGTACGGCATGATCTACGCCGGCGCCCAGAAGAACATCGGCCCGAGCGGCATCCTGGTCAACATCATCCGCGAAGACCTGCTGGGTCGTGCCCGTTCGGTGTGCCCGACCATGCTCAACTACAAGGTCGCGGCCGATAACGGCTCGATGTACAACACCCCGCCGGCGTTCGCCTGGTACCTGTCCGGCCTGGTCTTCGAGTGGCTGAAAGAGCAGGGCGGCGTGGCTGCCATGGGCAAGCTGAACGAAGAGAAGAAGCGCGTCCTGTACGACTTCATCGACGCCAGTGGCCTGTACAGCAACCCGATCAACCTGACCGACCGCTCGTGGATGAACGTGCCGTTCCGCTTGGCGGATGACCGTCTGGACAAGCCATTCCTGGCCGGTGCCGACGAGCGCGGCCTGCTGAACCTCAAGGGCCACCGCTCGGTCGGTGGCATGCGCGCCTCCATCTACAACGCTGTCGACATCAACGCCATCAAGGCGCTGGTGGCCTACATGGCAGAGTTCGAAAAGGAACACGGCTAATGTCTGAGCAAGAACTCAAGGCCCTGCGCGTACGCATTGACAGCCTGGACGAGAAAGTCCTGGAGCTGATCAGTGAGCGCGCGCGGTGCGCCCAGGAAGTAGCACGGGTGAAGATGGCGTCCCTGGCCGAAGGCGAAGTGCCGGTGTTCTACCGCCCCGAGCGTGAAGCCCAGGTACTCAAGCGCGTCATGGAGCGCAACAAGGGCCCGTTGGGCAACGAAGAGATGGCGCGGTTGTTCCGTGAAATCATGTCCTCGTGCCTGGCACTTGAGCAGCCACTGAAAGTGGCTTACCTCGGCCCGGAAGGCACGTTCACCCAAGCGGCGGCCATGAAGCACTTCGGCCACGCGGTGATCAGCAAGCCAATGGCGGCCATCGACGAAGTGTTCCGTGAAGTCGCCGCCGGTGCGGTGAATTTTGGCGTGGTGCCGGTGGAAAACTCCACCGAAGGCGCGGTCAACCACACGCTGGACAGCTTCCTCGAGCACGACATGGTGATCTGTGGCGAAGTCGAGCTGCGTATCCACCACCACCTGCTGGTGGGCGAGAACACCAAGACCGACAGCATCAGTCGCATCTACTCCCACGCCCAGTCCCTGGCCCAGTGCCGCAAGTGGCTGGACGCGCACTACCCGAATGTCGAGCGCGTGGCGGTCTCCAGCAACGCCGAAGCCGCCAAGCGGGTCAAGGGCGAGTGGAATTCGGCGGCCATCGCCGGTGATATGGCCGCGGGCCTGTACGGCCTGACGCGCCTGGCCGAGAAAATCGAGGACCGCCCGGACAACTCCACGCGCTTCCTGATGATCGGCAGCCAGGAAGTGCCACCGACTGGCGACGACAAGACCTCGATCATTGTCTCCATGAGCAACAAGCCCGGCGCGCTGCATGAGCTGCTGGTGCCGTTCCACGACAACGGGATTGACCTGACGCGCATCGA
The DNA here is from genome assembly GCF_000612585.1 of Pseudomonas sp. CHM02. Taxonomy (GTDB): domain Bacteria; phylum Pseudomonadota; class Gammaproteobacteria; order Pseudomonadales; family Pseudomonadaceae; genus Aquipseudomonas. The sequence continues at coordinate 42,306 of NZ_JFCA01000025.1, read as the reverse complement.
AACTCGTCCTTCGCGCAGCGGTAAATGGACTTATGTGTTCTTTATCGACTTCATCGGCCATCACCGCGACCCACTGGTCAAGGGCGTGCTCGAGAAAATCAGTCAGGAAGCCGTGGCACTCAAGGTGCTGGGCTCTTACCCGAAAGCGGTTCTGTGAGGCTTTAACATGAGTGGCAACTTCCTCGCCCTGGCTCAGCCGGGCGTGCAACAACTGTCGCCTTACGTTCCGGGCAAGCCTGTGGACGAGCTGGCGCGTGAGTTGAACCTGGATCCTTCCAGGATCGTCAAGCTGGCGAGCAACGAGAATCCGCTGGGTCCTAGCCCCAAAGTCCTGGCGGCGATCCGTGAAGAGCTGGCCGAGCTGACCCGCTACCCCGATGGCAACGGCTTCGCGCTCAAGTCCCTGCTGGCGGAAAAATGCCAGGTCGAGCTGAACCAGGTGACCCTGGGTAACGGTTCCAACGACATTCTTGAGCTGGTCGGCCGTGCCTACCTGGCGCCAGGCTTGAACGCGGTGTTCAGCGAGCACGCGTTTGCGGTCTATCCGATCGTGACCCAGGCGGTCGGTGCCGATGCGCGCGTCATTCCAGCGAAGGATTGGGGCCACGACCTGCCGGCCATGCTGGCAGCCATCGACGCACAGACCCGCGTGGTGTTCATCGCCAACCCGAACAACCCGACCGGCACCTGGTTCGACGCCCAGGCGTTGGACGACTTCCTGCAAGACGTGCCGGAGCACGTGCTGGTGGTGCTGGACGAGGCCTACATCGAGTATGCCGAAGGCAGCGACCTGCCGGACGGCCTCGATTTCCTGGCGGCGTACCCGAACCTGCTGGTTTCGCGCACCTTCTCCAAGGCTTACGGCCTGGCGTCGTTGCGTGTGGGTTATGGCCTGTCCACCGCGGTGGTCGCCGATGTGCTGAACCGCGTGCGCCAGCCGTTCAACGTCAACAGCCTCGCCCTGGCGGCGGCCTGTGCGGCGGTGAAGGATGAGGAGTACCTGGAAGAAGGCCGTCGCCTCAACGAAGCCGGCATGCTGCAATTGCAGGAAGGTTTCCGTGAGCTCGGCCTGGGCTGGATTCCGTCCAAGGGCAATTTCATCTGTGTCGACCTCGGCCAGGTGGCTGCCCCGGTGTTCCAGGGCCTGCTGCGCGAAGGCGTGATCGTGCGTCCGGTGGCCAACTACGGCATGCCGAACCACCTGCGGATCACCATCGGTTTGCCGGCGGAAAACAGCCGCTTCCTGGAGGCGTTGGCCAAGGTTCTGGCTCGTGGTTGATGTCACTGCATTGCAACCTGCTGTGCCTATGATCGGTCGCCTGGTGGTGGTCGGTCTGGGGTTGATTGGTGGCTCCTTCGCCAAAGGCCTGCGTGAGAGCGGCGTGTGTGGCGAAGTGGTCGGTGTCGACCTGGACCCGCAATCGCGCAAGTTGGCGGTTGAGTTGGGGGTGGTGGATCGTTGTGAGGCGGACTTGGCGCTTGCGTGCCAGGGCGCTGACGTCATCCAGCTTGCCGTGCCGATCCTGGCCATGGAGAAATTGTTGGCGGTGTTGGCGGGCATGGACCTGGGCCAGGCGATCCTGACGGATGTCGGCAGCGCCAAAGGCAATGTGGTGCGCGCGGCGCAGCAGGCGTTTGGTGGCATGCCGGCGCGCTTCGTACCGGGCCATCCGATTGCCGGCTCCGAGCAGAGCGGGGTGGAGGCGTCGAATGCGCAGCTGTTCCGTCGCCATAAAGTCATCCTGACGCCGCTGGAGCAAACCGACCCGGCTGCGCTGGCAGTGGTGGATCGCCTGTGGCGCGAGCTGGGGGCGGATGTCGAGCATATGCAGGTCGAGCGCCACGACGAAGTGTTGGCGGCGACCAGTCATCTGCCGCATTTGCTCGCATTTGGCCTGGTGGACTCGCTGGCCAAGCGCAACGAGAACCTCGAGATTTTCCGTTACGCCGCCGGTGGCTTCCGCGACTTCACGCGGATTGCCGGCAGCGACCCGGTGATGTGGCACGACATCTTCCTCGCCAATCGCGAAGCGGTGTTGCGCACCCTGGACACCTTCCGCAGTGACCTCGACGCCTTGCGCGACGCGGTGGATGCCGGAGATGGCCATCAATTATTGGGCGTGTTCACCCGTGCGCGGGTGGCGCGTGAGCATTTCAGCAAGATCCTGGCGCGCCGGGCCTACATGGAAACCGCTGTGAACGCCGATGACCTGACTTTCCTCGCCAACCCGGGCGGCCGCTTGAGCGGACGCATTCGGGTGCCGGGCGACAAGTCGATCTCCCATCGGTCGATCATGCTGGGTTCGTTGGCCGAAGGTGTGACCGAGGTCGAAGGTTTCCTTGAGGGCGAAGATGCCCTGGCGACCTTGCAGGCATTTCGCGACATGGGCGTGGTGATCGAAGGTCCGCACCATGGGCGCGTGACCATCCATGGCGTGGGTTTGCATGGTTTGAAGCCGGCGCCGGGTCCGATCTATCTCGGTAACTCGGGCACCTCCATGCGCCTGCTGTCCGGTTTACTGGCGGCGCAACGCTTCGACAGCGTGCTGACGGGCGACGCTTCGCTGTCCAAGCGCCCGATGAATCGCGTGGCCAAGCCACTGCGGGAAATGGGGGCGGTGATCGAGACGGGGCCGGAAGGGCGTCCGCCGCTGACGATCCGTGGTGGCCAATCCTTGAAAGGCCTGGCCTACGCCATGCCGATGGCCAGTGCCCAGGTCAAATCCTGCCTGTTGTTGGCGGGGTTGTACGCCGAGGGCAAGACTGCGGTGATCGAGCCTGCACCGACCCGTGACCATACCGAGCGCATGTTGCGCGGTTTTGGTTGCCCGGTAGCGGTGGAGGGCGCAACGGTCTCCCTGGAGTCGGGTCATGCGTTGACGGCGACCCATATAGAAGTGCCGGGGGATATTTCCTCTTCAGCGTTCTTCCTGGTGGCCGCTTCGATCGCCGAGGGCTCCGAGTTGCTGTTGGAGCATGTCGGCGTCAATCCGACGCGTACCGGCGTGATCGATATCCTGCGGCTGATGGGCGCGGATATCACCCTGGAGAACCAACGTGAAGTCGGTGGCGAACCGGTTGCCGACCTTCGGGTACGTGCGGCGTCGTTGAAGGGGATCGAGATTCCCGAAGCGCTGGTGCCGTTGGCTATCGATGAGTTCCCGGTGCTGTTTGTCGCGGCAGCCTGTGCCGAGGGGCGAACCGTGTTGCGTGGGGCTCAGGAGTTGCGCGTGAAGGAGTCCGATCGCATCCAGGTCATGGCCGACGGTCTGCTGGCACTGGGGGTGAAGTGTGAACCGACCCCCGATGGGATTATCATTGACGGTGGCCTGATGGGCGGTGGTGAAGTCCATGCCCATGGCGATCATCGGATTGCCATGGCGTTCAGCGTAGCTTCCCTGCGGGCGGCGGCGCCGATTCGTATCCGTGACTGCGCCAATGTTGCTACGTCTTTTCCGAATTTTCTTACACTGTGTGCCCAAGTCGGCATCCGTGTTGCCCAAGAGGCTCAATTGTGAATATCAAAGCACCGGTGATTACCATCGACGGGCCAAGCGGCTCGGGCAAAGGCACGATCGCCGGCATCCTGGCCAAGCGCCTGGGCTGGTGCCTGCTGGATTCCGGCGCGCTGTACCGCTTGCTGGCATTCGCCGCACGCAACCATGGCGTCGACCTGACCAACGAAGAATCCCTGAAGCTGCTGGCGGCGCACCTTGATGTGCAGTTCGTCGGCGCGACGGAAGGTCATCCCCAGCGCATCATCCTCGAAGGGGACGATGTGACGGATGACCTGCGTAACGAACAAGTCGGCTCCTGGGCTTCCCAGGTTGCCGCGCTGCCGGCGGTGCGGGATGCATTGCTGCAGCGCCAGCGGGCTTTCCAGGAACCGCCGGGCCTGGTGGCCGATGGCCGTGATATGGGAACCGTGGTGTTTCCCGAGGCGCCGTTGAAGATTTTCCTGACCGCCAGCGCCGAGGAGCGGGCTCGCCGCCGCTACTTGCAGTTGAAGGGCAAAGTCGATGGTGTTAGTCTGTCGAGTCTGCTAGATGAGATCCGTGCACGCGATGAGCGTGATACCCAGCGCGCAGTAGCCCCGCTCAAGCCGGCGGCTGATGCCATACAGCTGGATTCCACGGAGCTTTCCATCGAGCAGGTGCTGGAACGCATCTTGAGCGAAATCGCCATTCGCGATATCGCCGGGTGACCAAGAACGCTGCAGGGGACCAGTCATAGTCCTGCGGTGCTTCTTTTAATTGAAACTGACCCACGCCGTCTGGGGTGTGGAGATGGGCGTATTCTTCGCCCTTATCAACAGGAATTAAAATGAGCGAAAGCTTTGCGGAACTCTTTGAAGAAAGCCTAAAAACCCTGAACCTTCAGGCAGGCTCCATCATCACCGGTGTTATCGTTGATATCGATTACCAAGCTCGCTGGGTAACCGTTCACGCTGGTCTGAAGTCTGAAGCTCTGATCCCGCTGGAACAGTTCTACAACGATGCTGGCGACCTGACTATCAATGTCGGTGACGAAGTTCACGTTGCTCTGGACTCGGTTGAAGACGGTTTCGGTGAAACCAAGCTGTCCCGTGAAAAAGCCAAGCGCGCTGAATGCTGGATTGTTCTCGAAGCAGCCTTCGCAGCTGAAGAAGTGGTCAAGGGCGTTATCAACGGTAAGGTTAAAGGCGGCTTCACTGTCGACGTTAACGGCATCCGTGCGTTCCTGCCAGGTTCTTTGGTCGACGTTCGTCCAGTGCGCGACACCACGCACCTGGAAGGCAAAGAACTCGAATTCAAGGTCATCAAGCTCGACCAGAAGCGCAACAACGTTGTCGTTTCCCGTCGCAGCGTCCTGGAAGCAGAGAACTCCGCCGAGCGTGAAGCTCTGCTGGAATCCCTGCAGGAAGGCCAACAAGTCAAAGGTATCGTCAAAAACCTCACCGACTACGGCGCATTCGTCGACCTGGGTGGCGTGGATGGCCTGCTGCACATTACCGACATGGCTTGGAAGCGTATCAAGCATCCTTCCGAAATCGTCAACGTTGGCGACGAGATCGATGTCAAGGTTCTGAAATACGATCGCGAGCGCAACCGTGTTTCCCTGGGCCTGAAGCAACTGGGTGAAGATCCATGGGTTGCTATCAAAGCCCGTTACCCAGAAAGCACTCGCGTTACCGCGCGTGTTACCAACCTGACCGACTACGGCTGCTTCGCTGAGCTGGAAGAAGGCGTGGAAGGCCTGGTACACGTTTCCGAAATGGACTGGACCAACAAAAACATCCACCCTTCGAAAGTCGTACAAGTCGGCGACGAAGTGGAAGTTATGGTTCTGGACATCGACGAAGAGCGTCGTCGTATCTCCCTGGGCATCAAGCAGTGCAAATCTAACCCATGGGAAGATTTCTCTGGCCAGTTCAACAAGGGCGATAAAATCTCCGGCACCATCAAGTCGATCACCGATTTCGGTATCTTCATTGGTCTGGACGGCGGCATCGACGGCCTGGTTCACCTGTCCGACATCTCCTGGAACGAAGTGGGCGAAGAAGCTGTTCGTCGTTTCAAGAAGGGCGACGAGCTGGACACCGTTATCCTGTCGGTTGACCCAGAGCGCGAGCGTATCTCCCTGGGCATCAAGCAACTGGAAAGCGATCCGTTCTCTGAATACGTTCAGGACAACGACAAAGGCGCAATCGTTAAGGGCACTGTGAAAGAAGTTGACGCTAAAGGCGCCATCATCACTCTGGCCGACGATATCGAAGCGACTCTGAAAGCCTCCGAAATCAGCCGTGACCGCGTTGAAGACGCTCGCAACGTGCTGAAAGAAGGCCAGGAAGTAGAAGCCAAGATCATCAGCGTTGACCGCAAGAGCCGCGTAATCCAGCTCTCCATCAAGTCGAAAGACGACGCTGAAGAGAAAGAAGCCATCCAGAGCTTGAAAGACAAGCCTTCGGATAGCATCGCTGCTGGTCCTACCACTCTGGGCGACCTGTTGCGTGCACAAATGGAAAAACAGAACTAAGTTCTGTCAGACCATAGAAAAAGGGCGACTTCGGTCGCCCTTTTTTGTGCCTGAAATTCGTTGAATCAACAACCGAGAACCAAGACGTGTAGCTCAGTGTCAGAACTGACTATAGTCTTACCAAAAGCGCGTGCAGCGTAGTTGTTTCAATAAGGATTTGAATGAACAGGCTTATCGTAGTATTCGCAATGGTAATGCTCGCAGGCTGCTCTGCTACCAGCGCCAAGACCCACGCCAAGCGCGGCGTCAGCGGTATCGAGGTCGATTGCTCGGGGCTGGGCAATAACTGGGAGAAATGCGAGAAACGAGCGGCCCGTGAATGCAAGATGCAGGGCTACAAGGTCATCACCCGCTCCAGCGACGCCAAGGACGAAGAGGGCGATTACCTGTTTGGCTGGAACCCCGCGGGCGCGGTGACTCGCACCATGCTGGTGATCTGTAATTGATGGCGGAAAGAGCCTATAGCGGGTTGCCATCTATCCTGCAGATAAGTTGCCGGACGGGCTGTTCAAATTCACCAAGTCATGCTAAAACCTTCGAAGCGCTTTTCCTAGCTGCTTGAAAAAGAAGGGAAAAATATGACGAAGTCGGAGTTGATCGAACGAATTGTCACCCATCAAGGGCTGCTCTCATCCAAGGATGTGGAGCTGGCCATCAAGACCATGCTTGAGCAAATGTCCCAGTGCCTGGCGACGGGTGATCGGATTGAGATCCGTGGTTTTGGGAGTTTTTCGCTGCACTATCGCGCACCGAGGGTGGGGCGGAATCCTAAGACTGGGCAGTCGGTGAGTCTGGATGGGAAGTTTGTGCCTCATTTCAAGCCGGGGAAGGAATTGCGAGATCGGGTGAATGAGGATGAGGAAGAAAACGCCTGAGTGTTTTGAATGGGAGAAAGTTATGCGTAGGGCTAAGCGTGTTGTTTTGTTTTTGGCAGCTTCGTTCATCGCTATTTTGGTGTTGGCCTTTGTGCTGGAAAACCAGCAGGGCGCTTCACTAACGTTTTTCGGCTGGTCTACAGTCGAGCTTCCGGTTTCGGTTTTTTTGACATTGGCATTGATTTTGGGGCTGCTTGTTGGTCCTGTGCTCGCGTTGTTGGTGCGCGGCAGTGCGCGTCGCTAAAAAGTTTTAGCTGGTTTGCATGCCATGGTCTTCTCTGAAAAGGATTGGCTGAGGTGCGCAATTATTGGAATTCCGGCAGCCGTCTGTGATCATTCCGCCAAGGCCGGTTCCATCCTGATGTGACAGTTAATGTGTGCTTCTGCACGTCAATTATCTGCGTTCGCTTTTGACATTGAGAATGCAGCGCTTAAAATGGACTCCATTTTTAAAAAACCTCATCTCTAACTGCACCACATAAAGCTGATTTTTCAGGCCGTAGGCAAGTAAACTCCGACGTTTTCCTTGAGTAACTTCACCGCTGGGCACGCCTTAGGGGTAGTCGATTGAAGGGGGGGCAGGTTTGAGCTGATTGGCCAGCTAGAAGCTTGTTTTGCAGTGCGCGTTGCTTTAGGACTCATTATGTTTAGCGGAAAAACACTTCTTATTACCGGTGGCACTGGCTCATTCGGCAACGCAGTTCTCAGACGTTTCCTGGACAGCGATATCGCAGAAATCCGAATCTTCAGTCGAGACGAGAAGAAGCAGGATGACATGCGTAAGCGTTACGCTAACGCCAAGCTGAAATTCTATATCGGCGATGTGCGTGATTATCAGAGCGTACTCAACGCCACCCGTGGTGTGGATTATATCTTTCATGCCGCCGCGCTCAAGCAGGTACCCTCCTGCGAATTCCATCCCATGGAAGCGGTTAAAACGAACGTTATAGGTACCGAAAACGTTCTTGAAGCTGCGATCCAGAACGCAGTCAAGCGGGTAGTCTGCTTGAGCACCGACAAGGCCGTCTACCCGATCAATGCCATGGGTATTTCCAAGGCAATGATGGAGAAAGTGATGGTGGCCAAATCCCGCAATGTGGATGACCAGAAAACCGTCATCTGCGGTACCCGCTATGGCAATGTCATGGCTTCGCGGGGCTCTGTGATTCCGCTATTCATCGAGCAGATTCGTGCAGGGCATGCATTGACTCTGACTGATCCAAACATGAGTCGGTTCATGATGACGCTCGCGGATGCTGTCGATCTGGTGCTTTATGCCTTCGAAAATGGTCGCAACGGTGACTTGTTCGTGCAAAAGGCGCCAGCGGCCACGGTCGAGACCCTTGCCAAAGCGTTGACCGCCATGGTTGGCAAGCCTGAACATCCCATTCAAGTGATCGGTACGCGGCACGGCGAGAAGCTTTTCGAGGCGCTGTTGAGCCGCGAGGAGATGGCGTGTGCCGAAGACAAGGGCGACTACTATCGAGTGCCGCCCGATCTGCGCGACTTGAACTACACCAAGTTTGTGGAGCAAGGTGAAGAGAAAATTTCTCGTACCGAAGATTATAACTCGCACAATACCGAACGACTGGATGTGGCTGGCATGCAACGCCTCTTGCTCAAGCTTGAGTTCATGCAGGCGATCCAGCGCGGCGAACACGCTACGCCCGAGGAGTGAGTGATGAAGGTATTGATCACCGGCGCCAATGGCTTTGTCGGAAAGAACTTGATTGCGCACCTGAAGGAGCGCAGGAATGTGGAGGTCGTCTCCTTCACTCGGGAAAACAGTATTACCGAGTTGGCAGCGCTAGTAGTCGATTGTGATTTTGTGTTTCACCTTGCAGGGGTCAATCGGCCGCAATCACCAGAAGAATTCAAAGTCGGGAATACCGATCTGACGCTTGCACTTTGCCAAGCAATCGAGGTAAGCGGTAGGCCCGTACCCGTGCTTTATACCTCGTCGACCCAGGCGGATCGTGATAATCCCTACGGTGTCAGCAAGTTGGCCGCCGAGCAGGCGTTGCATGACCTGTGTTCCAACCACGGTTCCAGGGTAGAGATTTTGCGCTTACCCAATGTGTTTGGTAAATGGGCGCGTCCTGATTACAACTCGGCCGTTGCCACTTTTTGCCACAACATCACCCGTGACTTGCCTATTCAAGTCAATGATCGGGAAGCTGTGATTAGCCTGGTCTATATAGATGATGTTATCGATTGTTTCATCAAGGCCATGGATGCTGGTACGTTCAGCGACTTCGTTACGGAGGTACAGCCGGTATACAGCATCACTGTCGGTGGGCTGGCGGACCAGTTGTATGCATTCCGTGAAAGTCGTGACACGTTGATAAGTGAAGCTGTTGGCACAGGCTTGGTGCGTGCGCTCTATTCCACCTACGTCAGTTATTTGCCTGTCGAACGGTTTACTTATGAGGTGCAGAAGCACGGTGATCCGCGTGGTGTTTTTGTCGAGATGCTAAAGACCAAGGACAGTGGCCAGTTCTCTTACTTCACGGCCCATCCAGGCATCACTCGTGGCGGACATTACCACCACAGCAAAACTGAAAAGTTCCTGGTCATCAAAGGTAAGGCCTGTTTCCGCTTTCGCCATATCGTTTCTAACGAGTTCTACGAACTGCACACCGAGGGTGAGCGGCCACAGGTTGTGGAGACGGTGCCTGGTTGGACGCACGATATTACAAACGTCGGCAACGACGAGATGGTGGTCATGTTGTGGGCTAATGAGATCTTTGATCGCGAGCGGCCGGATACTTTTGCAATGTCGGTTGGAACTCGTGCCTGATCTTTGAGGGCCTGAAGCGGCGATCTTGGTCGATAATTCCGATATTAATGATTCTGGAAAGAGTATTTAGATGAAGAAGCTGAAAGTTGTCACGGTTGTGGGCACTCGTCCGGAAATCATCCGCTTGTCGCGGGTCATGGCCAAGCTGGACGAACATTGTGAACACATCCTAGTGCACACCGGGCAAAACTATGATTACGAATTGAACGAGATTTTTTTCCAAGATCTCGGTATTCGCAAACCGGACTACTTTCTCAACGCGGCCGGTTCCAGCGGTGCGCAGACCATCGGCAACGTGATCATTGCTGTTGACCGCGTGCTGGAAGAAACAAAGCCCGAGGCTTTGTTGGTGCTTGGTGACACCAACAGCTGCATGGCGGTCATTCCGGCAAAGCGTCGCAAAATCCCTACATTTCATATGGAGGCTGGCAATCGCTGTTTCGATATGCGCGTTCCAGAAGAGATCAATCGGCGCATCGTTGACCACACAGCAGATATCAATCTGACCTACAGCAGTATCGCGCGCGATTACTTGCTGCGCGAAGGCCTGCCACCTGACATGGTGATCAAGACTGGCAGCCCGATGTATGAGGTCCTCAACTACTACCGTGAAGGTATTGAGGTTTCGGACATTTTGGGTCGACTGGGGCTTGAGGCCGGCAAATTTTTTGTTGTGAGTGCCCACCGTGAGGAAAATATCGATTCCGATAAGAACTTCCTCAAATTGGTGGAGGTACTTAATACGGTTGCCGCTCATTATGAGCTTCCAGTAATTGTGAGTACGCACCCACGTACCCAAAAGCGTGTAGAAGCGATGGGGGTGGTCTTTCACAAAAATGTGCAACTGCTTAAACCTCTCGGCTTCAAGGATTACAACAAGCTGCAACTGACGTCCAAGGCTGCTCTTTCGGACAGCGGTACTATCAATGAAGAATCTTCAATCCTCAATTTCTCCGCGTTGAACATGCGTGAAGCCCATGAACGTCCGGAAGGGATGGAAGAGGCGGCAGTCATGATGGTCGGCCTGGAAACTGAGCGTGTCATGCAGGGGTTGCAGTTGCTGGAAAGCCAGGCCTGTGGCCAGGAGCGCACGCTACGTTTGGTAGCAGACTACAGCATGCCGAACGTCTCCGAGAAGGTCGCGAGGATCATCCACAGCTATCGCGATTACGTTATGCGTACCGTATGGAAGCAATACTGATTGGATAGGCACGCCCAGGAACACCCGCTCAAGGTTTTGGTGGTCACTCAGTATTTTTGGCCTGAGAACATGCGCATCAACAATATGGTCGAGGGTTTTGTCGCTAAAGGCCATGAAGTAACGGTGCTCACGGGGCAACCCAACTATCCGGAAGGGCAGGTCTATACCGATTACCTGCGTAATCCTGCACAGTTCTCTCGATATCAGGGCGCGAGCATTGTTCGCGTTCCGATGTTAGCGCGGGGCAAGCGTAGCATTACACTCGCCTTGAACTACCTTTCGTTTTTTACCAGTGCTTCAAGCTTCGGGTGCTACAAGTTGCGGGGGGCGTCGTTCGACGCCATCTTTGTGTATGGCGTATCACCTATAATGGCGGCTATTCCTGCATTAGTACTGGGACGTTTGAAAGCTGCACCGGTATTTGTCTGGATTCTGGATTTGTGGCCGGAAACCTTGAATGCCGTGGGGGTAGTCAAGAACCCGAAGTTGCTTGGTTTGGTCGGGAAAATGGTGTCCTGGATCTACGACCGTACCGATTATCTGTTGTTACAGTCGCGGTCCTTTGATGAGGATGTCAGGAAGTATTGCACTCGCTCGATCTCTCCTGATCGGTTGGTGTATTTTCCAAGCTGGGCCGAGGACGACTTCTCTGGCGATGTACAGGTGGCTTCTGACTTGCTCGCCCGCGACGAGTCGGTCTTCACTATCCTTTTCGCTGGGAACATCGGTGATGCTCAGGACTTTCCAGCCATTATGGAAGCCGCTAAAGCGATCAAGACTGAATTGCCCGTGCGCTGGGTAATTGTCGGGAATGGGCGGGCCGGCGAGTGGTTGACCAAACATGTAGCAGAGCAACAGTTGGATAACGTTCTATTACTGGGACGGCATCCGCTGGAAAAAATGCCGGCACTTTTCGCGACGGCAGACGCGCTGTTGGTGTCATTGAAGACAAATGAAGTCTTCGAAAAAACTATTCCGGGCAAGGTTCAGGCGTACCTCGCGTCAGGGAAGCCTGTTATAGCCATGATCGACGGTGAGGCCGCCCGGGTTGTTGTCGAAGCGTCTGCCGGTATGGCGTGCGCCTCCGGAGATGCAATGGGACTGGCGGCGATCGTACGTACCATGAGCGCATTGCCTGCGTCCGAGCTTGTTGCGATGGGGGAGTCTGGTAGACGTTACTACCTTGAGCACTTCTCAAAGACTACGTTGTTTGAACGCCTCGAGATGCTTTTCAGGAAAGGCACCTTGAGGCGAAATGACAAGTCATGACCAACATCCAGCCGGGGCTTCGGCATTTCTTCACGTACTAAAGTGACAAGTCATTAGAAATAGCAAGACAGTCTTCGAAAAATCTTTTCGGTTGGTTGGGCGCTGTGATGGATGCAGAGTCTTTCTTGCCCGCATTTCGTTTCAGGAACCTAATCTTACATGACCCTATGGTTAGTATTCGGGGCGGTGCTAACAGCGTCGCTTCTGTTGACTTGGGTGCTACGTCGATATGCCTTGGCGCGTAGCATTATGGATATACCCAACGGACGCAGCTCCCACACCGTACCCACGCCACGAGGTGGCGGTGTTGCTATTGTTCTGACGTATTTGGCAGCAATAGGCCTGATGGCTTGCGCTGGGTCGATCAGTTGGGAGACTGCTTGGCCATTACTGGGGAGCGGAGCGCTGATTGCTGTCGTCGGTTTCCTCGATGACCACGGCCACATCGCTGCGCGTTGGCGATTAATGGCGCATTTTATAGCAGCAGGTTGGGCGCTTTTCTGGATGGGGGGGCTGCCCGTTATCGAAGTACTGGGCTTTGATCTGGATCTTGGCGGAGTTGGACATTTGCTGGCCGCGATGTATCTGGTCTGGATGCTCAATTTGTACAACTTCATGGATGGGATCGATGGAATTGCGAGTGTCGAGGCAGTCTGCGCCTGCCTGGGAGTAAGCTTTGTATACTGGCTTACTGGTCATGAGGCGCTCATGCTGGGACCATTATTGCTCGCGGTCTCCGTGCTCGGTTTCCTATACTGGAATTTTCCGCCTGCGCGCATTTTCATGGGGGATGCAGGCAGCGGGTTTCTTGGCATCGTAATTGGTGTGCTCTCATTGCAGGCAGCTTGGGTAGCGAGTGAGTTGCTTTGGGTCTGGCTGATTTTGTTGGGTGTATTTATTGTTGATGCAACCTTTACCCTGGCCCGGCGTTTGCTCCGTGGGGACAAGGTGTACGAGGCACATCGCAGTCATGCCTATCAATATGCATCACGTCAGGCAGGACGGCATTTGCCTATAACCCTGGCAGTGACGGCTATCAACTTATTTTGGCTGCTACCCCTTGGTATCTGCGTCGGATTAGGCTTCGACGGTGTCTTGGGGCTGGTGCTGGCTTATGTTCCGCTGATATTGCTGGCTATAAAGTTTCATGCCGGTGAGCTGGAAAAAAACGGATAATTTGTTGAGAACACCGTTTGAGATCACACGAAGCACAACATGGAACTGCCGTTTTTTCTGGTGGTACTAAGGACTGAGGTATAAAAGGGTTTATGGATAATCTACGCACGCGCCTGGTGGGCTTGCCACGCAGGCAAAAACGTATTTTGCAGGTCGCCACCGATATCGTGCTCGTCTGGGTGGCGCTATGGCTGGCGTTTGTCGTTCGTCTGGGATTTGATGATCTGAACAACCCATTTGTCGTCCATTTGTGGCTATTCCTCAGTGCGCCCGTTATCGCTATTCCACTTTTTATCAACTTCGGCATGTACCGTGCCGTCATGCGCTATTTCGGCAATGATGCGTTAATCGCTATTATCAAGGCGGTCAGCTTGTCAGCTTTGTTGCTGGCGCTCGTTGTGTACCTTTACAGCAATCACCAGACAGTTGTACCTCGTTCAATCGTATTCAACTATTGGTGGCTGAGCATGGTAATCATTGGCGGCTTGCGCCTTGGTATGCGTCAGTACTTCCTTGGTGACTGGTTTGCTGCGGCTCAGCACGTTCCTTTCACAAATCGTGATGATGGCCTGCCCAAGGTGGCTATTTATGGCGCCGGGGCGGCGGGCAACCAACTGGTTGCCGCATTGCGCATGGGCAAAATGATGCGTCCGGTCGCCTTCATTGATGACGATAGTAGTATTGCCGATCGCGTGATTTCTGGGCTTCAGGTGTATAAGCCGAAGCATATCCAACGAATGATCAACGACACCGGTGCTGAGGAACTGTTGCTGGCGATTCCCTCATCTACCAGGGCGCGGCGTCGAGAAATACTGGGGTACCTTGAAGGCTACCCACTTCACGTTCGCAGTGTCCCGGGTTTCATGGACCTGGCGAGTGGTCGAGTCAAGGTCGATGACATTCAGGAAGTGGATATCGCTGATCTTCTGGGCCGCGATCCTGTACCGGCTCAGGATGAGCTGTTGGAACGATGCATCAAGCAGCGCGTGGTTATGGTCACGGGGGCTGGTGGCTCCATAGGTTCGGAGCTCTGCCGCCAGATATTGACGCTTGGGCCAACGACGTTGCTGTTGTTTGATCACGGTGAATACAACTTGTACTGCATCCTTTCCGAGCTTGAGGCGCGTGTTCAGTCGGAGGCTCTCGATGTGAAGGTATTGCCTATTCTTGGCTCAGTGCGGTATCAGGAAAAACTGCTTGAAGTCATGAAGACCTGGTCCGTTGATACGGTCTACCACGCAGCTGCCTATAAGCATGTGCCGATGGTGGAGCATAATATTGCGGAGGGTATTCTCAACAATGTCATTGGCACACTTAATACTGCTCAAGCTGCTTTACAGGCGGGCGTCGAAAATTTCGTGCTCATCTCAACCGACAAGGCTGTGCGGCCGACTAATGTCATGGGCAGTACTAAGCGTCTTGCGGAACTGGTGCTGCAGGCATTGAGCAAGGAACTGGCCCCGGTTCTGTTTGGCGACACATCGAAAATCTCGTGCGTCAATAAAACACGCTTCACTATGGTTCGATTTGGTAACGTACTAGGCTCGTCGGGCTCGGTTATTCCTTTGTTCCACAAGCAGATCCAGGCGGGGGGGCCATTGACAGTTACCCACCCCAAGATCACGCGTTACTTCATGACCATACCCGAGGCCGCGCAGCTGGTAATACAGGCGGGTTCCCTAGGGCTAGGCGGTGATGTATTCGTGCTCGATATGGGCGAGCCTGTGAAGATCGTGGAGCTTGCTGAAAAGATGGTTCATCTCTCGGGCTTGAGCATTCGTTCGGATAAGAATCCCCACGGAGATATCGTGATCAATTTCAGCGGGTTGCGGCCGGGTGAAAAGCTCTATGAGGAATTGTTGATAGGTGACAACGTGGCGGCGACAAGCCACCCCATGATTATGCGGGCAAGTGAGGAGTTCCTAACCTGGGATGTTCTCAAAGTCAGGTTGCACGAGTTGTTGGCCGGTGTTGGAGAAAATGATTACGTGCTCGTCAGGCAGATTTTAAAAAGCACTGTGAGCGGCTATAGCCCGGAAGGTGAGATTGTTGACTGGATGCACACTCAGCGGCACTGTGATGCCGAATTGTCCGCCCGCTCTCCGTCAGGTTGACTACTGGCCTTCAGCAGAGTTGCTCGCGATCAATCCTTCCCCATCGCGCTAGCCATTGGCGCGCACCATTTCTTACCGACTGAGCAAGGCCTCCTGAGGCTTTCCCCTTTGAGGCCAGCGCTCGCTTCAGGCGCAAAGCGTGATACCAGGCACGCTTTGGCGGCAGTTTATAGTTCCTAAGTATTCTTAACTTCTGCGTGGCCGCTGACGCGAACGTTTTTGGACAAGAAAAAAAGTGCCGTCAGTATCCAAAAAGAAGTCATCGACTCGAGAAAACCGAAGACCTGATTGTTTGCCGGGATATACAAAAAGAGAATGCCGAACAGGGGCAGCAGCATTTTTGCATAAAAATTATCATGGAGTGTGGCTGAAAGGTAAACGTACGAGAAGTAAGCACCCAGTATCAGCATGATGAGGGCCACGCCCCAGAAGCTCACGTCATTGGCTATATAGGTGTAAAAAGAATGCCAGTAAACAAACTCATCCCACTTTTTAGTAATCTTATGTGGAAACGTTCTGTCTCTTACGTCAAGGTCTAAGTACTGGGCAAATGATTTTTGTAAAAATACTGAGTGCCCAATGCCGTATGAAGATTGGAAATCTTCATCAAGCGAAATCGACATTCCATAATACCCTTGAACCATATAGCTGGTCAGCTTTTCATAAAAGTCCACAAGGTTGGATCGTTCGGCGCCAGGGTCCTCACTTCTAAATGCTATTCCTTTTTGTTTAAGGTAGTCAAAAGGCTGGGGTTTACTGTTTTCAACGATAACTTGGTAAGATGAGTGTGCAGACTTCACACTGTAAAACTGCCAGAAAGAAAATAGAAACATAAAAGCAAGAAATGCTAGAAAAAACTTTCTCTGCTTCAACGTTGAAATAATTCCGCTGGATTTATTTGAGAAAACCAGCACCCCTAGGCAGGTCGAGATTATAAATACATAAGAAAAGTTGATTACGCTCAAACTGGCAATAATGCCTGTCAGCAAGGGGGTACTCAGGACAAGCATTCCAGCCGTTCTACGGACATTGCTTAATTCATGCCAATAAAATACAAGTCCCGGTAATAGTATGTACTTGAATGGCCCTGTAAATAGCGTTATTGCAGTGATATATGGGTTTTTTACAAACCCAATCGAGGAAGCCTCTGAGGCGTAGAAAGCCCTCGATTCCCAAGGTATTACGAGGCCTCGATAAAGGCTGGCGAAAAAGTTATCTGGGATGTATGAGTTTGAAAGTGTCGTATTCCTGTGTACGACTACATTCGCGGCGAATGCCATGAGCAGTATGATCCAGAAGTACTTGATGAATATGTTGCTGTCTACCGACGCCCGTTGTACGGTTGATTCGATGCATGAGTGTTTAACAAAGAATTGACTTTGCAGAATATAACCGGATATGAAAAATGCGTGATATAAAAAAATGAAGCCAAGAAACTCTCCCTCATTTTTTAATGGCCAATAAATAGGCCCAAAAAAGAACAGCCATAACCCAAATAATAGATAGGCTTCTACTAGTAGTAACGGCGCATAGACCTTTGCGGTACTCATTCTTCAACTCCTTAAAGATAGTGTTGCTCTGCCTTACAGTGCAATAACGGTG
Organism: Pseudomonas sp. CHM02; assembly: GCF_000612585.1. Lineage (GTDB taxonomy): Bacteria > Pseudomonadota > Gammaproteobacteria > Pseudomonadales > Pseudomonadaceae > Aquipseudomonas. The sequence goes on along the minus strand of NZ_JFCA01000025.1, from coordinate 25,254 downwards.
TTTCTTCTGCATTTTTACAGTGGTAATGAAATTGTTTGACTATGTGGTTTTTTTATTTTGCACGCTGTCCAAGAAGGTGTTTGCGTTTTTTGCAATAAGATCGTAATGCGCTTGGTGTGCCTGCGTCGCCGAGGGTGATTCCGAACAGGCCTTCGCGATTGTGAACGCATTTGCCGTTAACTTTAATAGGTACGAGTAGTATCCAATGTTCAGCAGTTTTTTTAGAAGTGTATTGTCAAGTTTGTAGCAGTAAATTCTATTCTTCAGGATAATTCGGTCTAGCCAGTTTTTTTCGTTTGAAAGCATGTATTCAAATGCTTTCAATTTGTCTTTTTCGAAGTCAGAGCCGCGAATTAGGTAAGTCGAACCTGAGGTGCGCCTGTAGTAAACATATACTTCTTTAGTTTGTACGAAATTAATGTTGTCGTAGGAGTGTGCGATTTTTACCATCATAGGAAAATCTTCAGTCACACTGTAGCTGTTTATAAAATCGAACAGATTTTTGTCTTGCAGGAATTTTTTGTTGCAGAATAAATTTGGCGTGTTGATACTGCTGATCCCTTTTAGGCGCTCTATTAGCTTTTTCCCTTTATAGATCACGTCTGTCGCTAAAATGTGGAAAATAGTAGAGCGTGAATTGCCGAGGTTTCCGTCGATTAACAGTAGCGGTAAACCTGAGAAAAAGTCGTTGTGTTTTAAGCGTTCAACTTCTTCAAAGATATTGACGCACGAGTAGACATCGTCGCCAGCCGTTATTTTAAAGCGGTCGCCTTCGATCAGCGCCCATAGACGTGTGTAGTTAAAGCAGGTACCGCGATTCGAGCCGTCAGCCAAGACCGTGATGTCGGAAAACACTGCTCCGTGCACCAATAGCCATTGATTTGCCAATTCAATAGTTCGGTCTCGAGAACCGTCATCTGCCAGAATCAAGTTAACTTTATACCTAGACCCATAATTTTTTATCAAATACCTTATGCTTTCAAGGTGTTCAATTATGTACGATTCGTGGTTGTACGTTAGAATCGCAAAAGTGAAATTTTCCTTGATCATGCAATATACCTTTGAAAGCGTTTGAACAGCTTTTTGACTAAGACTCTGTAGAGAAAAATGAAGGCGGCGAATCCAATCACCTTGAAACCCAATAAGAAGAAATCCACTTTCCACTTTAAGCTATATTTACCGTCCGATAACGATTCGCTGGCGATCCCCCTCAGCGTAAGATCAAGGCTGAGATTGTATTTCTTCAGGGCGGGAGTTATGACACTCGAAACCCACTTGCCCCTGCGTATCGCACCGCCCATTTTATAGTTGTAGACGAAGGTATCTTCCTTGGCTATTTGGGCACAATAAAATTCGTTGTCGCCGCTGTAGGTCCGCGCACTGCCAAAAAACTCCCAAGCCCAGGGCGAGTCTAGCTCTCCCGTAAAATTTAAAAGTTCCCGGGTCTGCCATACGGCTGGCGCTGAATTTAATCGGTAGTCGTTTCTCTTACCGATTAATTCAAATCCGTCATATTTTGGTTCGACGCTATTGTTGCCTGGAATATTATTAAAATAAAAAACACTTATTTTGTTGTTGTTCTTCATTTCCTGAATGCAGCGGAATAGTTTTTTCTTATTGACCGGTGCTTCTAAGATAAAGTCGTCGAATAGTGCAATCACGAATTCGGTATCCACTAAGGATAACGCTCTACGAAGCCGCCATCCCCATGGCTTTTTCCCTTCAGCTGGGCTGAGGTTTAACGTGACTATTTGCAGCCCTTCAAAGCTGAAGTTTTTGTGCTCGGTGTTCAAGATAATCTTGCAGTCGCAATCCGGCCACATATCCTTGAATGCACTAAAAAACGGCAGCCATACATCTTCATAGTTGTCACATGAATTTATAATTATAGTGCAATCTTTTTTATTTGTCGGGGGAGCATTGTGACTCATAAAATTAAAGGCCTATCATCGAGGAGTCAGTGCTCACACAGACTGTTTCAATTTATCGCTGCACAGGGACTCGTAGGATCCGCTCTTCACGATCACGCCGTTCTCTATTTCGACAACCATGTCACAGCCCCTGAGGGTGTTGAGTCGATGAGCAATAACAACCAATGTTATTTCGTCTCCCAACCCCTCCACCGCTCGCATGACCTCAAGCTCGGTTTTACTGTCAAGCGCGCTTGTCGCTTCATCTAGGACGATAACTTTTGCTTCTTTATAAAAGGCTCTGGCAATTGCGATACGTTGACGCTGTCCGCCGGATAGAAAAACGCCTCTTTCCCCTACCGGTGTGTCATAGCCATTAGCCCAAGCTTCAATAACTTCCGCCATTTGAGCTTTCTCGGCCGCCCTTCGAACACGTTCAAAATCAATATCTTGGCGCGGTATTCCAAAAGCGATGTTCTCGGCTACAGAGGCGTCGGAAAGAAATATAAGTTGAGGTACATGTGCTATGTTGGCCTGCCAGTTGCGGCAATTGGCGGTTGTAATCTGCTCGTTATCGACCAAGAAAGTACCTTCGGTCGGAGTCAGCAAACCCATCAGCATGTCGAGTAGTGTGCTTTTACCACTTCCTGTTGCGCCGACCAATCCGATGCGTCCACCTTTAGGGATGTTGAGATTGATGTCCTTCAGCACCCACGGTCCATTATCGCCATAACGGAAAGACACAGTGTTGAGTGACAGCGATTCATTGAATGGTTGATGGGTCCTGGGCGTGTCTGTATCGAGTTGAACATCTGTCTCTGGAAGAAGGTTGAGTACATCCAGCAACGAATCATGTGCGCCTCTAATGCAGGCCCACGCTGCATAGGACTGCTGCAATACTGGCAATAAACGTTGCGCTGCAAGGGCCAATGCTCCCAGCATTGGTATAGAGGCTAGTAAACCTCCCGGTTGCTGCGCCAGCCAATAAGCAAAGACCGCAACCATTAACATGCCAAACGATTCGATCGTATAGCGTGGCGCGTTCGCGATAATTTGGATGTTGGCTTTGGCCCTGCGCAATTTTGAATCGGCAGCTTCGAAGTCCTTGCGATAGGTCAACTGAGAAGAGTCAATGATGACATCACGAATCCCTTCGAGACTTTCGTTCAGCAACTTCAAAAGCTTATCCGAGCTCAAGCTCACCTCTAGGCTGTCTTTGCCTAGCTGTTTTTTTGTGGCAAAAATGACTGAGAGGTAAACGCTGCCAAAGCTGGCAAAAGCAAGGAACGCAACAATTGGGTCAATGGCCAGAACGATGATAAGTATCGCAACCATCATGAAAGCCGAGCTGGCAATCGTCAACGTGGGGATGAGGAACTCGCGGACAACAATATCAACTTTGTTGAAGATAGCGGTGACAACCTCACTGCTATTTCGCGACAGGTGCATGCTATAAGGTTGATGGATGACGGCCTTGTATATGCCTCCAGCCAAATCGCTACCCACGGCGGAGCTGAAGCGATTCTGTGCCCACATCAAAACAAATCTACTGACTCCGGACACAATAGCTGCCAGCGCGAAAATGACCGTGAGGGGCAGAAGCAGTCCGTCAGCTTGCGTGATACCAAGCGTGGCGAGCATGCTACTTGCAAGAGGTTGATCCATTAGCTTTGCTGGATTGATCAGAACCGCCAGAAATGGCACTATCGCGCCAATACTAAGCACTTCGGCGAACGACGCAATGATCATGAGCATAAGGATGATAGATAGTTGTACCTTCCTCTTGAGTGACAGGCGCTTCCAGAGTCGTATTAACGATGTAATCATCAGTTCACACTTCGCACGCGAAATTATTGACGGCTGTAATGATACGTTCAACTTCTGACGCGGTCATGACAGGGCTTATCGGCAGGCTCAGTACTTGTTTATGTATCGCCTCGGTCAGAGGGTAGCTACGGGAGTCCCACTGCTTGTAGGCCAGTTGTTGGTGTGCTGGAATAGGGTAATGGATGATCGTTTGAATCTGTTGTTCGAGTAGATATTGCTGCAACTCGTCACGTCGATCGCATCGAACCACAAATATATGCCATACATGACTTTCAAGGGATGGCACGGGCGTGCCTGCAGCCAACGGCAGTGTTATCCAAGGGTTGTGGATACCTTCCATATATTGCTGGGCGACATCTCTGCGAGCTTTTGTTTGATCATCTAAGTATTTGAGTTTGACACTCAGCATAGCAGCCTGGATTTCGTCGAGGCGGCTGTTTACGCCTTGATAGAGATTCTTATATTTCTCGTGCGAGCCATAATTCCGCAGTGCTCTCAGAGTATTGGCAAGTTCATCATCGTCAGTAGTGATCGCTCCTGCATCGCCCAAGGCCCCGAGGTTTTTACCAGGGTAAAAGCTGAATCCGGAAGCATCCCCCAAGCTCCCTGCGCAGCGTCCACCCTGACGGGCGCCGTGTGCCTGGGCTGAGTCTTCCAATACAAGGAGGTTGTTTCGTTTCGCCAACGACGTCAACGCTGGCATATCGCAGAGCTGCCCATACAGGTGCACCGCCATGATTACCCGTGTTCTGGGTGTGATAGCGGCTTCAACAAGCTGTGGGTTCAAATTGTACGTCGCTGCATCCGGCTCTACCAAAACCGGGATCAACCGATTTTCTGTAATGGCAAGAATACTTGCAATATAGGTGTTGGCTGGGACGATAACCTCATCCCCTTCCTTGAGCTTGCCGAGCTCCTTCCACGCGCGCAGTGTCAGGCTTAGTGCGTCGAGACCATTCGCAACACCGATGCAGTGGCGGCTTTGTGTATAAGTAGAAAATTGTGCTTCAAACTTGGACAGCTCATTGCCGCCAATAAACCAACCTGAATCAATAACTCGAGTGCAAGATTCAATTAATTCTTCACGCATCATGGCGTTGATTTTCTTTAAGTCGAGAAAGCTAATCATTGTTCGATATACCTGATGACTTTCGCGGGGTTGCCAATGACGACCGCCCGAATTGGAACGTTTTTTGTTACAACAGCGCCCGCACCCACCATTGCGTAGGCTCCTATCGTGACACCTGGCAGTAGTGTGGCATTGGCACCAATGCTCGCCCCCTTCATAATTGTAATGCCTGTAAAAGTTTTGGGGTAAATCTTAGATCTCGGCATGGGGTCATTTGTGAAGGTAGCATTTGGACCAATAAAGACGTCGTCCTCAATGCGAGTGCCGTCCCACAAAAAAACACCTGATTTTATGGTGACGTTATTACCAATCACCACATCACTTTCGATTAAGGTATGCGCGCAGATATTGCAGTTACTGCCGATGGTTGCACCTTCAAAAACAATACTGAATTGCCAAATTCGGGTGTCAACTCCGATATTTTTACTTTTGACGTCCGCTAGCGAGTGAATCTTAGCCATTTTTCGCAGCCTCTATAAAATATTCATAGTTGCGAATATAGTCCGACTCATCATAGTGCTCGCTAGCCAGAACTAAAAGAATGCAGTCGTCACTAAAATCGTGCATTTCTCGCCATACCATGCTCTCAATCAATATGCCTTTGGTAGGGTTTTCCATCCACAACTCTTCGCGTACTAGTCCATTGTCAAGGACCATTCTAAGTTTTCCCATGACGCAAATAGCAACTTGCTTTAAGTTGCGGTGCGCGTGAAATCCACGGCTAACATCTTTTGCAGTGTGGTAAATGTAGTAGACACGTTTTATATCAAAAGGGATTGCTTTTTCCATGCCGATCTCGAGAGCTACCAATCCTCCTCTTTCATCACCTAAACTAGGAAAGTCAATCCATTTAATTAAGCTCATCTTCCTCATCCACCATCTGCAATAAATTTAACTAAAAATAAATAAGAATCGCGTTTAGGGCATTCAGTGTTTTCTCAAGCAGATCTCGAAATTTCCACATTACGCGAAGCGGTCCCGAGGTACACGTAAAGTTTAGCCATTTGTCCCGCTTTGGAATGGAATCGGCGGCGGCCCTCCAGCTAGCGATCAGGCTCGCGTGACAGTGAACTGCTGGGGCCTCCTGCGGGTTGACACCTTTCATGAGTCGCTTGCGCAGTCGATACTCATCATGAAGGGCGATAAAAGACGTTAACGGCGACATCATTCGGGACCACTAATTCGACGATCCTGCAAGGCGCCTATGGCCGGGGCAATCAACCGCGAGGTTATCCCTAGCGCTCAAAATTCGTTTTGCCAGCTTTGGCCTGCGTGCATTCAAGTCGCGCAATATACCAGATGCCACTATCCCCAGTGAACGGTTCAATCGGACCAGATGTCCTGCGTAGTTCCGTTTCTGCCACTGCGCGTAGGCCAAGCCTTCGTGGCTCGACGGTATCGAGTGCCATACCACGCTGCTATCCCACCTTGATAGCATAAAGCCCTCACTCTCCGGGGGGGCTATGAGTCGCTCGGAAATGAGTAGGAGCACGTAGGGTGGTAGGCACAAGGCTTTCGTAAGATAGGCGGAGTAGCCTTTTCGCTGCTTCACATATAAAGCGCATCGTTAAGTAATCAGGGCCTTTCCAAACGCTCGCTTATCCATCAAGTGGTGGCCGTGCAGATGCGGTAGGCACATGCGGCTGCTTCGATACACATCGGGTTTGATAATTATATATTTGGTCAAATTAAGCGAAGTGTCTCGCTCGCTTGAAAGTTTTGTTCAAAACGGAATTATCTACGAGTTCATGCTTTGTGACATGAGGTTTTTTGACTTGGTTGAAGTTTCATCTAACGTGGAAAAGCAGCTTCGGAAAAGCTGCTTTTCTCTTACCAATGTCATGGAGCGTCACCAATGCAAAACACCTACCTCACCTCCCTAATCTTCGCCTTCCTCACCACCCTCTCAGTCACCGCCACCGCAGCCCCTTCCATCAAGCCCGAAGCCCCAGCCCCGATCACCGCCCAGATGACCAAGGCCGAGCAATCCGCCAAGGTCAACCTGAACGCTGCCGACGCCGAAACCCTGCGCCGCGACCTGTTCGGCATCGGTGCTGCCAAAGCCAAGGCGATCGTTGCCTACCGCGAAAGCAATGGACCGTTCACGGCGGTGGATGAGTTGTTGGAGGTGAAGGGGATCGGTAAGGCGTTGCTGGAGAAGAACCGCGATCGGCTTGTAATAAACTAAGCCAACCAGGGGAGGCCGGTCACTGACCGGCTTTTTCATCTTCTGAAACCTGGGTTTTCAAGCTGTCTCGCACCACCTCCATGATTCGCATGGCGAGTGCCTTGTCCTCGACACTTCGGGCGAGTACCAAGGCCCCTACCAGGGTCGACATCATCACCAAGCCCTGTGCGTCACCCCGGCCATCTGCCAAAGCCGTTTCAATCTGTTGGACCCGAGCGTCGAGTACCGCATCCGTCGTCTTGCTGTGCTGGCCTCTGAGCCCGAGTTCGGAGGACATGGTCGGCAATGGGCAGCCTTCACCCGGCGAGCTCAGGTGCCATTCCGACAGATAACTATCGATGAATGCTTCCAGCGGCCGTTCCTGGCTGAACAACATTTTGCAATGTGCATCCAGCTCGGTGGCTGCGGTCTGCAGGGATTTTTCGACCAGTTCATCTTTGGATTTGAAATGCGCGTAGAAGCCGCCGTGCGTCAGGTTCAGCGCTTTCATCAACGGCTGCAAGCCGGTGGCGCCGATGCCGTCGCGGCGAAAGCGTACGGAGGCTTCCTTGATGATGCGTTGGTGGGTCTGGGCTTTGTGGTCGGATGAGTAACGCATAGGTCGGCCTCGGTGACAGGCTGGCATTTTAACCAACTTGAATAGTTTTACACGCGTGGTCTACGCGCTGGCGTTTGGCATGAAAAGTGATTACCTCTACGCATGGGATTGTTCAACAATCGTGAGGTAGACATGACACTCAGTTTGTCTTTAGCCGACCAGATTGCCCTGGAGCTTCGCACTGACATCATCGGCGGGCGGCTGTTGCCAGGAATGCCGTTGGTCGAAGTGGAGTTGGTGAAAGCCTATAACGCCTCGCGCAATACGATTCGCGAGGCGTTGCATCGGCTGGGCCAGGAAGGGTTGACCCGTTACGTACGCAACAAAGGGGTAATGGTTCGGCGGTTGGCGCGGGACGAAGTGCGTGATTTGTTTGTCGTCCGTCGCACCCTGGAGTTGCAGGCTATCGCCCAGAGTGGCGCTCTGACGGAGGAGCAATCCGAGCGCATGCAGAACGCCATCGACGCCACCACCCTGGCCCGTGAGCGCGAAGACTGGCGTGCGGTCGCGACTCACAGCCTGGTGTTTCACCAACACATCGTCAGCTTGATGCGCAGTCCCTTGTTCGATGAGTTTTTTGCCCAGGTGATCGCCCAGTTACGCCTGGTGTTTTGCGCCGCGCCCGATGAGCAACGCTTCCAGTCGCCTTGGTTGGAGCGTGATCGCGAGATTTATAGGTTACTGGTCCAGCAGGATAGACCGGCGGCAGGGGAGGCGATGAGTCTGTACCTGGCTGATTCGGAACACCTGTCGTTGGCCTTGTTCAATCACCCCTGATCGAGGATCCGCATCATGTACAAAGACTATCCGGCCGCTTATCAGGTCAGTAAAGGTTCGGCGTTGCAGGTCGATACGGCGTTTTACGAGCGTGTGCGTGATCGAAAACAGCAACGCACACTGATCGAGCAGTTTGAAGTGCCGATTCGTACGGGCAGGGCGTGGAAGGTACCGGCCGGGCATGTGTTCCGCGTGACTACGCCGGTCGGTCCGCAGGTGGGTGATTTCAACGTGTGGAACGCCAACGACCCACGCGAGCGTTTGTGGGCGGCGCGTACGCGTCAGTTGCAGGGCGCGCATGTCAGCACCCATGACCGCTTGTGGTCGAACCTGCCGTTTCTGCGCCCTTTGGTGACGATCACCGACGACAGCCTGGCCGGTTACGGTATCGATGAGCACGGCGGTCGCCTGCACGATTTACTCGGTACCCGTTGCGATCCCTATGTGAACCGCATGCTCACCGGTGAAGACTTCCATCACCATTGCCATTCGAACCTGACCCGCGCGGTTTTACCCCACGGCCTGACGGAATTCGACGTGCATGACGTGCTGAATATTTTCCAGTGCACAGGCCTGAATCATGACGACATGTATTTCATGAAGGCCTGCCCGGCGCAGAAGGGCGATTACCTGGAATTTTTTGCCGAGATTGATTTGCTGTGTGCGTTGTCGACGTGCCCCGGTGGAGATTTGTCGCTGCCGATGTGGGGGCCGGATGCACAGGACCCGCTGACGGTGTGTCGTCCGTTGGGGGTGGAGATTTATAGGTTGGAGGATGCGCTACTGGGCGGCTGGAGTCAGCCGGAACGTGCTGCCTACAAGGGGCAGCACGGGTTGCAGATTGCCAAGGCGGATTGGGAGTAGGGCCGATAAGGGGGCTGCTTCGCAGCCCAGCGCAGGCAAGCCCGCTCACTACAATAAGTACGTCAATGCGGATTAGCGATCCTGCGCATCCTTGGCATCCGCCTGCGCATTGCGCTCGGCCACGCGCTTGCGTTGTTCGTCGGTGAGTTCCACTTTGTTGGCGCTGTCACGCAGCATCATCAGTCCACCGACGATCGACCCGATGGCGACCACTAATATCAACCATGCATACCACGGCATAACGCTCTCCTTGAGGCAGATTGCCGTGGGAGAGTTTTCCCACGGTAATAACTGCTTTGAGTGACGGGCTTTCTTACTAGTTCAGTGTAGGCCCGTTCTGCCTCTTAGTAGATCAGAGCCCGGTCAACATCGCATCCGCTGGCGCATCGGCACGGTCTTGCGCGGTCATCTGGAAGTAGGCGAACCCCACCACCATGAAGCCCAGGAAGATCAACCCGATCAGCGCGTTGAACCAGGCCATGGCCACCAGGCACACCACCGCCAGCACCAGCGCAATGCCCGGCACGATGGGGTAACCCGGTGCGCGGAAGGTGCGTTCCAGCAGGGGTTCGGTCTTACGCAGTTTGAACAGGCTGAGCATGCTCATGATGTACATCACGATGGCGCCGAATACCGCCATGGTGATCATCGCGGCGGTCAGCGTCATGCCGCCCAGGTTGATCAGGCCATCGCTGTAGATCGCCGCGATACCCACCACGCCGCCGGCAATGATTGCTCGGTGGGGAGTCTGAAAGCGCGACAATTTGGCGAGGAAAGATGGCAGGTAACCGGCGCGGGCCAGGGCGAAGAATTGGCGCGAGTAGCCGAGGATGATGCCGTGGAAACTCGCCACCAGGCCAAACAGGCCGATCCATACCAGCATGTGCAGCCAGCCGGAGCTATCGCCGACCACCGTTTTCATGGCTTGTGGCAACGGGTCGTTGATGTTCGACAGGGTGCGCCAATCGCCCACGCCGCCGGCAAAGAACATCACGCCCATGGCCAGGATCACCAGGGTCAGGATGCCGCTGATGTAGGCTTTTGGAATGGTGCGCTTCGGGTCTTTGGCTTCTTCGGCGGCCATGGCCGCGCCTTCGATGGCGAGGAAGAACCAGATGGCGAACGGGATCGCGGCAAACATCCCGGCAATCGCTGGCGCGCCGAATGTGTCGGAACCGGCCCAGCCATTAAGAGCGAAGTTGCTGAAGCTGAAGGCGGGCGCCACCACGCCCATGAACACCAGCAATTCAGCGACGGCAAGCACGCACACCACCAGTTCGAAGGTGGCGGCGAGTTTCACGCCGAGGATATTCAGGCCCATGAACACGATATAGGCACCGACGGCGGCGTGTTTCGGGTCCAGCGCTGGAAACTGCACATTCAGGTAAGCGCCGATGGCCAAGGCGATCGCGGGGGGCGCGAAGACGAATTCGATCAATGTCGCGAGCCCGGCGATCAAGCCGCCTTTCTCTCCGAAGGCACGCCGGCTGTAGGCAAACGGCCCGCCGGCGTGAGGAATCGCAGTCGTCAGTTCGGTGAAACTGAAGATGAAGCAGGTGTACATCGCGGCCACCATCAGGGAGGTCACCAGGAAGCCCAGCGTCCCGGCGACGCCCCAGCCATAGCTCCAGCCGAAGTATTCACCGGAAATGACCAGGCCGACGGCGATACCCCATAAGTGCAGGGTGCCCAAGGTGGGTTTGAGTTGTGTGTTCATTGTGTTGCTCTCCCTGAACCGGTTGGAATGATTCAAGGTGTTGCAGCGGACATGCCAGGATGGGAATCATTGTCGTAAAGCGGTGCAAGTGTCGCCACGGGAACGGTTTGGCGTTTGAATTTCCCCTGTGTTGCACCAGATAAGTGCTGTGTTGATTCAGCCGGCGCCTTCGCGGGCAAGCCCGCTCCCACAGTGGACCGCGCATATCCTGCCCAAACACGGTCCAGTGTGGGAGCCGGGCTTGCCCGCGATGAGGGCCTCAAACTCACCAAAAATCCCCCTGTAAACCCCGCATAAACCCACTCTTTACGCCGTCTTTACGCCCCACCCACTCCCTCGCTCTCGTTCCTTTACGCCACTCCTGCCGACAATTGCCCCACACGCGGCACTCGCCGCTAAACGGAGAAACTTCCATGAGCGTTCTGGACGGGGTGTCACTGCTATTGGCTGTGGCGCTGTTCATTTATCTGCTGGTTGCGCTGTTACGCGCGGATCGGAACTAGGAGCGGGCCATGCACAGTTATGACTATTGGCTGATCATTGCCTTTTTTGCGGTGGTGCTGGTGCCGGCACCGTTCCTGGGGCGGTTCTATTACAAGGTGATGGAAGGGCAGCGCACCTGGCTCACGCCGGTCTTCGGCCCTGTCGAACGCGCCTGTTATCGCCTGTCGGGCGTGGACGAGCATCAGGAACAGAGCTGGCAGAAATACATGCTGGCCTTGCTCGCTTTCAACCTCGCGGGCTTTTTGCTGTTGTTCGCGATCCTGTTGTTCCAGGACTATCTCCCACTGAACCCACAGAAATTGCCAGGTCAGGAATGGACCCTGGCCTTCAACACCGCGGTCAGTTTCATGACCAACACTAACTGGCAGTCCTACAGTGGTGAGGCGTCCCTGAGCTACCTCAGCCAGATGGCCGGCCTGACCGTGCAGAACTTCGTCAGCGCGGCGACCGGTCTGGCAGTGCTTGTTGCTCTTTGTCGTGGGATCGGACGCAAATCCACCAAGACATTGGGCAACTTCTGGGTCGATATGACCCGCGCCACCCTCTACGGCCTGCTGCCGTTGTGCCTGGTGCTGGCGTTGTTCCTGGTGTGGCAGGGCGTGCCGCAAACCTTCGCCCATTACGTGGATGCCGTGACCATGCAGGGTGTTGATCAAGTGATCCCCCTGGGCCCGGCCGCCAGCCAGATTGCGATCAAGCAATTGGGCACCAACGGCGGCGGCTTCTTCGGTGTCAACTCGGCGCACCCGTTTGAAGACCCGACTGCCTGGGCCAACCTGTTCGAGTTGGCGGCGATCATCCTGATCCCGGTAGCGCTGGTGTTCACCTTCGGCCACTACGTGAAAGACCTGCGCCAGAGCCGCGCGATTCTCGGCTGCATGCTGGCGTTGTTCATCATCGGCGGCGCGACCTCGCTGTGGGCCGAATACCAGCCCAACCCGACCCTGAGCAATCCGGCCGTGGAGCAAACCGCGCCGCTGGAAGGTAAGGAAGCACGCTTCGGCACTGCCGGTACGGTGCTGTGGTCGGTGACAACGACGGCGGCTTCCAACGGTTCGGTCAACGGCATGCAGGACAGCCTCAACCCCCTCAGCGGCATGGTCGCGCTGGTCAACATGATGGTCGGCGAAGTGATCTTCGGCGGCGTCGGCGCCGGCATGTACGGCATGTTGCTCAACGTGCTGATTGCGGTGTTCCTCGCCGGCCTGATGATCGGCCGCACCCCGGAATACCTGGGCAAGAAGCTGCAGGCCAAGGAAGTGCAATTGTTGGTGGTGACTCTGCTGGTGATGCCGGTTGGCGTGTTGGTCCTCGGCGCTATCGCCGCGAGCCTGCCGGGCCCGGCCGGCGCCATCAGTAACCCCGGCCCTCACGGCTTCAGCCAATTGCTGTACGCCTACACCTCGGCGAGTGCCAACAACGGTTCGGCGTTCGGCGGCTTCAGCGCCAACACCCCGTTCCACAACCTGATGCTGGGCCTGGGCATGTTGATCGGCCGCTTCGGCTACATCCTTCCGGTACTGGCCCTGGCCGGCAGCCTGGCAATGAAGAAGACCGCACCGATTGGCCAGAACAGCTTCCCGACTCATGGCCCGCTGTTCGTGACCCTGTTGACCGTGACCATTTTGCTGGTGGGCGGCCTGACCTTCCTGCCGACGCTGGCGTTAGGTCCCATTGCTGAACACTTGAGCATGGGCTTCTAGTAAAGGGATATGAAAATGAATATGCCTGCAAAAAACGCGGCTCCGGCACAAACCCAGGAGCCCGCCAAAACCGCCATCTCTGCCCTATGGCGCCCGGCGCTGGTCCAGGCGTTCGTCAAGCTCGACCCACGCCAGTTGCAACGCTCGCCGGTGATGCTGGTGGTCGAGTTGACCGCCATCCTCACCACTGTGTTGTGCTTCGTGCCCGACACCAGCGTGCCGACCTATGTCGCCGTGCAAATCGCCGTCTGGCTGTGGTTCACCGTCCTGTTCGCCAACTTCGCCGAAGCCTTGGCCGAAGGGCGTGGCAAGGCGCGTGCCGACAGCCTCAAGGCCGGCAGCGAAGGCTTGAGTGCACGCCGCAAGGAGGCGGATGGCAGCTTCAAGGTCGTGCCGGCAACCAGTCTGCGCAAAGGTGATGTGGTGCGCGTCGCCGCCGGGGAAATGATCCCCGGTGACGGCGAAGTCATCGAAGGGATTGCGGCGGTCAACGAAGCGGCCATTACCGGTGAATCCGCACCGGTGATCCGCGAGTCCGGCGGCGACCGTTCGGCCGTCACTGGTAACACCCGCCTGGTATCGGACTGGCTGCTGATCCGCATCACCGCCAACCCCGGTGAGTCCACCCTCGACCGCATGATCGCACTGGTGGAAGGCGCCAAACGTCAGAAAACCCCCAACGAAGTCGCGCTGGATATCCTGCTGATCGGCCTGACCCTGATCTTCCTGTTAGTGGTGGTGACCCTGCAGCCGTTCGCCCACTTCGCCAGTGGCAGCTTGCCGCTGGTGTTCCTAGTCGCACTGCTGGTGACGCTGATTCCTACCACGATCGGCGGATTGCTGTCGGCCATCGGTATCGCTGGCATGGACCGCCTGGTGCGCCTCAATGTCATCGCCAAGTCCGGGCGTGCCGTGGAAGCGGCGGGGGACGTGCATGTGTTGCTGCTGGACAAGACCGGCACCATCACCTTCGGCAACCGTCGGTGTGCGGCAGTGGTCGCGGCGCCTGGCGTCAGCGGCAAGGAAGTGGCCGAAGGCGCGTTGTTTGCTTCCCTGGCGGACGACACGGCGGAAGGTAAATCCATCGTTGAATACCTGCGCGCCTTGCACCCGCAGGCCGAGCCAACCGCGGACGAGCTGACGGCCGTGCCGTTCAGTGCCGAAACCCGTTTGTCCGGTGTGGATTATCAGGGCCGCGTATTCCGCAAAGGCGCGGTGGATTCGCTGCTCGCGTTCATCGGTCAGCAGCGTCGCGACTTGCAGCCTGCACTGTCGCGGGAAATCGACAAGATTGCCCAAAGCGGTGGCACGCCGTTGCTGGTGTGTGCCGACGGCAAGTTGCTCGGCGCGATTCACCTTAAGGACGTGGTCAAGCCCGGCATCCGCGAGCGTTTCGCCGAGCTGCGCAAACTGGGCATCCGCACCGTGATGGTCACCGGCGACAACCCGCTGACTGCTGCCGCGATTGCCGCCGAAGCCGGTGTGGACGATGTGCTGGCCGAAGCCACGCCGGAGAAAAAACTCGCCCGCATTCGTCATGAGCAGAACGACGGTCGCCTGGTGGCGATGTGCGGCGACGGCGCCAACGACGCCCCGGCGCTGGCCCAGGCGGACGTCGGCATGGCGATGAACGATGGCACCCAGGCCGCTCGCGAAGCCGCCAACATGGTCGACCTCGACAGCGACCCGACCAAGCTGCTGGACGTGGTGCAGATCGGCAAAGAGTTGCTGGTGACCCGTGGTGCGCTGACCACCTTTTCCATCGCCAACGACGTGGCCAAGTACTTCGCGATCCTGCCGGCACTGTTCGCCTCGATCTACCCGCAACTGGGCGTGCTCAACGTGATGCACTTGCAGAGCCCGCAGAGCGCGATCCTCTCGGCCATCGTGTTCAACGCGCTGATCATCGTGGTGCTGATTCCGCTGGCGCTGCGCGGTGTGCGCGTCCAAGCGGCGAGTGCGGCGGCATTGCTGCGACGCAACCTGCTGATCTACGGGCTGGGCGGGATCCTGGTGCCGTTCGTGGGCATCAAGGCGATCGACATGCTGCTGACTGCGCTGCACCTGGTTTGACCCTATTCCTGTGGGCGCCCGGTGGGTGCCCACAGGTCGCAATGACCGAATTGAGGAATCCGATATGTCCAACATGATCCGCCCGGCCCTGAGCCTGCTGGTGCTCATGACCCTGATCACCGGCGTCGCTTACCCGCTGGTAGTGACCGGCGTCGCCCAAGTGACGTTCTCGGACCAGGCCAATGGCAGCCTGGTGCGCGACGACAGCGGCAAAGTGCGCGGCTCCAGCCTGATCGCCCAGGACTTTACCGGCGACAACTGGTTCCACCCACGCCCATCGGCCGGCGCTTTTGCCACGGTTTCCAGCAGCGCCAGTAACCTGGGCCCAAGCAACCCGGCGCTGGCGACGCGTATCTTCGAGGATGCGAACAAACAGCTGGTGCCCAGCCAGGGACCTGTGCCTTTGGCGTCGCTGACTACCTCTGGCAGCGGTCTTGATCCACACTTGCCGCCAGAGGCGATTGCCTATCAACTGGCGCGAGTGGCCACGGCGCGGAATGTGCCGGTGGCAACCTTGCAACGGTTGCTGGATGAACACATCGAAAGCCCGTGGGTGGGCCCGCCTGTCGTGAACGTGCTGGCGCTGAACATGGCCCTGGAAAAGTTGTAGGCAGTAGCGCCGTCATCGCGGGCAAGCCAGCTCCCACAGTTGGAATGCATTCCCCTGTGGGAGCTGGCTTGCCCGCGATGGCGGCCTGAAGTACACCCGATAAATACCTGAAGGAACCCCAGCGCATGAGCGACTCCGGCCGCGCCGACGCCCTGTTAGCCGATCTGCCCCGGCACGGCCGTGGCCGGCTCAAAGTTTTCCTTGGCGCCGCACCCGGTGTGGGCAAGACCTACGCCATGCTCCAGGCCGCGCACACGCAGTTGCGCCAGGGTGTGCGCCTGATCGCCGGCGTGGTCGAAACCCACGGCCGTGCCGAAACCGAAGCCTTGCTCAGCGGCCTGCCGCAACAGCCTCTGCTGCGCAGTGAATACCGCGGCGTGATGCTCGAAGAAATGGACCTCGACGGCCTGCTCGTCGCCAAGCCCAAGCTGGTGCTGGTGGACGAGCTGGCCCACAGCAACGCCCCCGGCAGCCGCCACGAAAAGCGCTGGCAAGACATCCAGGAACTGCTCGCCGCGGGCATCAACGTGTTTACCACGGTCAACGTCCAGCACTTGGAAAGCCTCAACGACCAGGTGCGCGGCATCACCGGCGTGCAGGTGCGCGAAACCCTGCCGGACTGGGTGCTGCAAGAGGCCGACGAACTGCTGCTGATCGACCTGCCCTCCCGCGAGTTGCTGGAGCGCCTGCGCGACGGCAAGGTCTATGTGCCAGAACAGGCCCGCGCGGCCATCGATGCGTTTTTCACCCAGACCAACCTCATGGCCCTGCGCGAGTTGGCGATGCAAACCGCCGCTGCCCACGTCGATGATGATTTGGCCCAGGGCTATCGCCAACTCGGCCAGGCCGCGCCGGCGGTGCGTGGTCGCTTGCTGGTGGGTGTGGATGGCGATGCGCAGGCCGAGCGCCTGGTACGCCATGCCAGCCGGGTTGCCCAGCGTCGTCATTTGCCGTGGAGCCTGGTGCATATCGACAACGGCCGGGCGCGGGATGAGCAGTCGCGGCTACGCCTGCAAAATGCCCAGCAACTGGCCGAACGCCTGGGCGGCGAGGTAGTGTTGTTGCGGGCGGGGGAGGTGGCCAAGACGCTGATCCAGCACGCCGCCGAACGCCGTGCCAGCCTGTTGCTGGTGGGGCAATCGCGGATGCGTTGGCGGCGTCGGTTGTTCGGCGGTGGCCTGGCCGCGCGTTTGCTGCGCAATGCGCGCGGCTTGGAAATCAACGTCCTCGACAGCGACGACATCCCTGCACCGCCACGTTTGCCGAATGTGCGTGGGCTGGTGTGGTTCGACTACGCCCTCGCGGTCGTGGCGACGGTGGTGGCGGCGGCGGTGGCGTGGGCGGTGTCCAGCGTCTTGCCGCTGCCGAACATCTCGCTGGTGTTCCTGGCCGCGGTATTGCTGGTGGCGGTGCGCAGCAGCCTGGGGCCCTCGCTGGTGTGTGCGGCGTTGTCGTTCATGACGTACGACTTTCTGTTTATCCCACCGAATTTTTCCTTCGCCATCCAGCGCGAAGAAGACGTGCTGACCCTGTTGTTCTTCCTGTTGATGGCGGCGCTGACCGGCAACCTGGCTGCGCGCCAGCGTCGCCAGTTGCAGGCGTTGCGCGACACCCAGGAAGAGACCAGCGAACTGCTCGACCTGTCACGCAAACTCACCGCGGCCACCGATCGCCAGGCGGTGATCAGTGCCGCGGCGCATCACTTGGAAGGTTGGAGCGACCTCGACCTGTGCCTGGTCAATCGCGACGGTCAGGGTGGTTGGACGATCGAGACCGGCGGCCCGCTGACCCTTAGCGAAGCCGAGCGTGCCGCCGCCGATTGGGCCTGGCAGCATGACCAGCCGGCGGGCATGGGCACCGGCACGTTGCCATTTGGGCGTTGGTGGTGGTGGCCGTTGTCGGGCGAGGAAGGCCCGCTGGGTTTGCTGGGCGTCAGCCCCAAACCGGGCCTGGAGTTGAGCGGCCAACGCCGTCGCTTGCTCACGGCCTTGAGCCAGCCGCTGGCCCAGGCGCTGGCGCGGGCGCAATTGGCTCAGGAGCTGGAGTCCGCGCGGCTGCACGGCGAAACCGAGCAACTGCGCAGCGCCTTGCTGGCTTCAGTGTCCCACGATCTGCGTACACCGCTGACCTCCATGCGCGGCAGCATCGATAGCCTGCTGGCACTCGGTGAAGCGATCCCTCTGGAGGATCGCCGCGAGTTGCTCGAAGGCACCCGCGATGAGGCCGAGCGCCTCGACCGCTATATCCAGAACTTGCTGGACATGACGCGTCTCGGCCACGGTGCGTTGAAACTGGCACGGGACTGGGTGTCGCCAGGCGACATCGTCGGCAGCGCCCTCGGCCGTCTGCGTGCGGTGCTGGCGCCGCTGCAGGTGAGTACCGATGTGCCGCCCGAGTTGCCCTTGTTGTATGTGCACGCCGCGTTGATCGAACAGGCACTGGTCAATGTGCTGGAGAACGCCGCACGCTTTTCGCCGGCTCAAGGTCGCTTGCAACTGAGCGCCGGCGTGTCGGACAACCAGCTGTTTTTTGCCGTGGCCGATGAGGGGCCAGGAATTCCCGAGGACGAGCGCGCGAAAATTTTCGACATGTTCTACACCGCTGCACGCGGTGACCGCGGCGGGCAGGGCACGGGCCTGGGCCTGGCGATCTGCCAGGGCATGGTCGGTGCCCACGGTGGGCATATCAGCGTGGCCGACGGTATTGAAGGGCGTGGCACCTGCATCACCTTGTTCCTACCCTTGCCGACACAGCCTGGCCTGGAGCGCGAGGCATGAGCTACCCTGTTTTCTTCACGGATTTTGATTGGACACCATGAGCCAGACCTCGACGATTTTGGTCATTGATGACGAACCCCAGATCCGCAAATTCCTGCGCATCAGCCTGGCCTCCCAAGGTTACAAAGTGATTGAGGCCGGCACCGGCAACGAAGGCCTGGCCCAGGCGGCCCTGAGCAAGCCGGATTTGCTGGTGCTCGACCTTGGCTTGCCGGACATGGACGGCCAGCAAGTACTGCGTGAATTCCGCGAGTGGTCGACGGTGCCGGTGCTGGTGCTGTCGGTGCGGGCCAGTGAAGGGCAGAAGGTCGAGGCCCTGGACGGTGGTGCCAATGACTATGTGACCAAACCCTTCGGTATCCAGGAGTTTCTCGCCAGGGTGCGGGCGTTGTTGCGCCAGGCGCCGGCGGGTGAAGCCCAGGAAGCAGCCTTGCGCTTTGGCCCCTTGACGGTGGACCTGGCCTATCGCCGGGTGCTGCTGGACGGCGCTGAAGTGGCGCTGACCCGCAAGGAATACGCGGTGCTGGCACAACTGGCTCGGCACCCGGGGCGGGTGATTACCCAGCAACAATTGCTCAAGGATATCTGGGGCCCGACCCATACCGAGGACAGCCACTACCTGCGCATCGTGGTGGGGCATCTGCGGCAGAAACTGGCGGATGATCCGACCCAGCCACGGTTTATCGTGACGGAGGCGGGGGTGGGGTATCGGTTGTTGGGCGGATAGATTTTCGGTGCTTGCTCTGGCGTCATCGCAGGCAAGCCAGCTCCCACATCCAGAATGCATTCCCCTGTGGGAGCTGGCTTGCCTGCGATGGCGCCATCAGCGACACCACGCATTTCAGCGCTGCTCACTCTCATACCGATCCAGCGTATCACTGGCAATCTCCCGCCCCAGGGCGATCAATTCCGGCGCCTTGTAGAACTCGAAAAACCGGCACACCCGCTTCGGCACGTTGATCAGCACATCCGGTGGGTAGCCGGCAATCTTGTACTGCGCCAGCGAGGTCTGCATCACCTCGAAGCTCTGGTTGATCAGGTCGAGCAACGACGCAGGGCCGACGTTATCGATGATGAACGACCCGGTCGCGGACTTCGGTGCGCCGGGCTTTTCCGGTGCGGCGGCCGGTTGCTGGGATTCGGGCTCGGCGGACTCCAGCCACGGGTTGATCTCCGCTGCCTGGGCCTCCAATGCCTCCTGCTCCAGCTTCAGCAATTGTTCGGCCTGCTTGCGGCGAAACGGCAGGTGCGAACCGAGTGAATTCGCCAGGTTGTTGAAGCGACTCTTGAAGGCGGGCGGGCGCTGGATCACGGGCAACTGGTAGTGCTTCTGATTGGTGGCGTTGAGATTGACCGCGATGATCAAGTCACAGTGGCTCGACACCACCGGCACGATGGGCAGCGGGTTGAGCAACCCGCCGTCCACCAGCATGCGGTTGCCTTGCATAACTGGGGTGAACAGGCTGGGAATCGCCGCCGAGGCGCGCATGGCCTGGTGCAGGCAGCCTTCCTGGAACCAGATTTCCTGCTGGTTGGTGAGGTCGGTGGCGACAGCGGTGTAGGGGATGCGCAGCTCTTCGATATTGATCTCGCCAACGATCTTGCGGATCTGCCCGAAGACCTTCTCGCCTCGAATCGCCCCCAGGCGAAAACTGACGTCGACCAGGCGCAGCACGTCGAGGTAGTCGAGGCTTTCAATCCAGTTGCGATATTCATCCAGTTTGCCGGCGGCGTAGATCCCCCCCACCACCGCCCCCATGGAGCATCCAGCGATACAGGCGATGTCATAGCCGCGCCGTTCGATTTCCTCGATCACTCCGATATGGGCGTAGCCCCGGGCCCCACCGGAGCCCAGCACCAAGGCAACACGCTTTTTCATGGTCCATGTCCTCCCCAAGGCAGGCACCCACAATGCACCCATTGAGGGGCTGGCTTCAATCTTCGCGGGAGCCTGCAATATTTTTCCAGGATAGCGCTGCTGCTCGGGTATGCTCTGGTAAACAGGTACTATCGATTTCAGGCTAAGGACAGGCACTTTTCCATGTAGGCAACGTCTACAGCGTACGACTGTTTTTTCTTATTTTGAGGTGTCATTGATGAAAGCCTGGATGTGTGTGCCTGTGATCGTGCTGGCCTTGGCCGGTTGTGCCGGGAAAACCGCGTACCGCGACAGCTGCGGCACCCAATTGGACGCCGCCTGGAAAGAACTGGACCTGGCCAAGGCTGAAGGGTTTGCTGGTACGGTGAGCTACTCCAAGGCCTTGTCTCTGTTGACCGGTGCCAAGACCCAGCAACAATTTGAAGCGTTTGAAGGCTGCTCTAACAAGGCCGAGAAAGCGCGGTTCTACATTCGTGAGTCTCGCGCCGGGCGTTGACCTGTTGCGGGTAGGATATTTCATCAGGTAGTGAGGGCAGGATGTCAGCTTTGGTCGATCAGTTAGTCGCTCAGGTCATTGGCCTGGAAGTAGGGTTACTGAGCTGCCAGGCTCGACTCGCCGCCGTCACCGACGATGAAGCCCTGCATGACCTGCGTACCACCGTACGCCGCTTGCGCAGCTTGTTGCGCCCCTTGCGCGGGCTGCCTGGGGTTGAGCAGCTTGAATTGGCCGCCAGCACCGTCGGCCAATTGACCACGCCGCTACGTGACCGCGAGGTGCTGGCGGCGTATTTGCACCAGCACGGTCATCACGAGGCTGCTGACCGGCGCCTGCGCCTGCAACCCGATGCCTATCGCCACGTGGCGCAAAGCCCGGAGCTCGCGCATTTGCTGCTGATCCTCGACGCTTTCCCGCGTTTTATCCGTGCTTCTGAGCATCAGAAGTTGCTCAAAGGCCTGCGCCCACGCATCGAAAAACGTCTGGCCAAACAATGGCAGAAACTTGATGAAGGCTTGAAAGATCCCGACCATGATCGCCATCGACTGCGGTTGTTGATCAAGCGTGTGCGCTATGCGGCTGAAGCCTATCCCGAATTGGACAAGTTGCCCGCCAACGCGATGTCGCGCCTGAAAAAAGCCCAGGGCGCGCTGGGGGATTGGCACGACTGCTGGCAGTGGTTGGCCCAGGCAGAACACCAGCCGGATTTGCAGCCCTGCGTCGCGACGTGGCATCGCACCATGGCCAAGGCAGAAGGGCAGGCGGATCGGGTGCTGGATAAACTCAGCGCCGATTGTTTCTGAGTCGGTCCGGCTTTTGGCCGGAATAGGCGCTGTACCTGGCCGGATCGATAGTTAAGATCCCCCCATCTGTTCCCTTTGATGTGAGATCGCCATGCGCTTTAGTGACTTGCTCGACGCCGCCCGCAGCAACCCGCTGGATGTCACCATCCCTGCCGAATGGGCCCAGGGCCGCGCGACTTTTGGTGGCCTGGTCGCTGCCTTGCAATACGAAGCCCTGCGTGCACAGGTTCCGGCTGATCGCCCATTACGGTCGCTGGCAATCACCTTCGTTGGCCCGGTAGCGCCGGACGTTCCTGCCAGTTATCAAGTCGAAGTGCTACGCGAAGGTAAAGCCGTCAGCCAGTTGCTCGGCCGCGTGGTGCAGAACGGGGAAGTGGCGACACTGGTGCAAGCCAGTTTCGGCGGCGCCCGCGAGTCGGAAATCGCTGTCGACAGCGAAGCGCCGCCGGTGTTCAAGCATTGGGAGGAGTGCCAGGAACTGCCCTATATCAAAGGCGTCACCCCCGAGTTCATGCGCCATTTGGCGATGCGCTGGAGTGTCGGCGGCTTGCCGTTTACCGGTAATAAATCCCGCGACATGGGCGGCTGGGTGCGCTTGCGCGGCGATGTGAAGGAAGAGCCGCTGACCGAAGCGCATATCCTCGCCCTGGTCGATGCCTGGCCCCCGGCATTGCTGCCCCACCTGAAAAAGCCGGCACCGGGCAGCACCCTGACCTGGACCATCGAATTCATCCAGCCCCTGCAAGACCTCACGACCCTGGACTGGTGCCAGTACCATGTCACCATCGAACACGCCCGCGACGGTTACGGCCATGCCGCCGCCGCCCTCTGGAGCCCGACCGGCGAACTCATCGCCATCAGCCGCCAGACCGTGGTGGTCTTCGCCTGACCTCAATGCCTGTGGCGCTGCCGCCAGGCACGCCACCAGCCACCGCTCAACACGAAGCGCGGAAAGGTTACGAACTGTTCGACCACCAGGCGTTGAATCGCATCTTTACGATCACTGA
This sequence comes from Pseudomonas sp. CHM02, assembly GCF_000612585.1. Classification (GTDB taxonomy): domain Bacteria; phylum Pseudomonadota; class Gammaproteobacteria; order Pseudomonadales; family Pseudomonadaceae; genus Aquipseudomonas. Next base: position 2,392 of record NZ_JFCA01000025.1, on the reverse strand, counting down.
ACGGCTCACTGGCCTGGGCTTCCAGGCTATGACCATGACGCTGCAACGCCAGGCCGGCGAGGATACCCACAACACCCACGGCAAAACTGGCCAGGCTCAGGCTGAAGACCCCGGACACAATCAACAGAAACCCGATGATGAACAGCGGCACGGCAATCAGGTGCAACGCCAGGTTGGTCGGGTGCTGATGGTTCTGCGGGTAATTACGCCATTGCCAGGCGGGGAGATTGGGATGACGTTTGCCCATGATGGTGAATCCTCTGTCCGTTGAAACAACATGGGGAGAGTTTAGGTGGGGTTGGGTGGGTGGGCGAATTGGGGCTGACTATGGAGGGCATAGGATGTATATATTCATGCACTTATAGTGCTCTAAAAAAAATAATCATCAGGTCCATTTATGTACACGTTTGGATCGCAAAGTGAAATATATTTAGCCTTGAATTCAATTGAGGCGTTTTTGTTGGTTGCTTGGAAATGAAACTGATCATTGTTGCGTGTGATATTCACGAAAAATACTTCTCTAATGGGAAGGTTTTGAATTTTTAGGTCGCGAATGCCATGACAATCAATCCCCATTCTGCAAGTGTTATAGCCTTTGTCTTGCCATTTGGTCGGTAATGTGTCTGGGAATTCAGGGATGTCGAACCCTAACCCCAATGACGGTTGATCGTTTTCTATCTGCAACGAAAATAATGCAATTTTTCCAATCTTTACGGGGTTGCTAAATAGCTTCTCGAAAAATATATTGCGATCTAGTTCGTTCCAGTATTTCATTTTTTAATCCTGAAATTGTAATGTTCTTTCGTTCCGGAAACATGCCCGTTTCGGGGCTTGTTTATTGGTCGTAAGTTGAAGTGTGCTGTTTGATCTCCTACTCCATCCGCTCTGCCGAATTTATGCCCGGCAGAATGGTCCTGGATAAGAACTCTAGAACCATCTGCTCTGGTGAATTGATACACCCTTGTATTAATAGTCCTGCCATTGTCATCCAATACATTGTCATCATTCAAATCAGTCATTTTTTCTTTTTTGGATTGTGTTGGCCTGCCTGACTTCGGATGCGTCATCACATCTGGGTGTTGAGTCATCGGTATTTTGGCGTCTCTTTTGGCTTCCCGAAACGCCCCTTTACGAGATACGTCAGGCTGTTTCGGCTCAGCAGGTAAGGCGCAGGTTGGTTTTTTCTCTACCGAACCAGGACAGTTGGCGCTCAGCCCTAACGGATCTATCCATCCCGTAGGATTAGGCACGTACTGGTAGGCATTCATCCCACCCGCCAGCTTCACCGGATCCGGCGTCAGGTAGCGACCAATATCCGGATTGTAGTAGCGATGGCGGTTGTAGTGCAGTCCGCTTTCCGGGTCGAAGTATTGGCCTTGGAAGCGCAGTGGATTGTCGATTTTTCCTATGTCTAGTCGGGTGATTTCGCCGTAGGCGCGGTAATGCGCGGACCAGACAATTTCGCCGTCTTGGGCAGTGAGTTCCTGCGGCGTGCCCAGGTGGTCGAGTTGGTAGTGGTAGGGCTTGGTTTCCTTTGGACCGAAACCGTCCAGTAAGGCCAGCGGGCGGAAGCTGTCGGGTTCGTAGAGGTAGCTGCGGTGGCGGTTCTCGTGGTGTTCGGCGATGAGTGTGTCGCCTTGCCAGAAGAACTCGGTGGTTATGCCATCGACGGTTTTACTGATACGCCGCCCAAACGGGTCGTAGCGGTAGCTGGCGGTCTGGCCGTTGGGTTTTTTAATACCAATCAGGCGATGCTGGCAGTCGTAGCGGTATTCGGTGACGAGTTGATGGCCTTTGCCGCGACGTTCGCGGATCAGGTTGCCGAAGGCGTCGTAGTCGTAGTGGTGGTCGCCCTGGATCATCAGGCGATTGCCGGCGACGATGTCGGGGCCGGGGCGGTCTTGCATGAGCAGGTTGCCGGCCGGGTCGTGGCCGAAGCGTTCTTGCTCGTCTTGGGTGTGGTCGGCGCGGGTGAGGCGGCTTAGGGGGTCGTAGTGGTAGCGGTGGTCGCCTTTGCGGGTGTCGAGCAGGCGGGTGAGGTTGCCGGATTTGTCGTAGTCGTAGTGGCGGCGGTACACCGGGCCTTCGGCGTCGTTGATGCTTTGGTTGAACAGGCGTCCCTGGTGGTCGTGTTGGTAAGTGCTGAGCAGTTGGCCTTGTTGGCGTTGCTGTTCGCGGCCGGCGGTGAAGAGGTGTGAGGTGAGTACTGCGCCGTTCAGTTCGACGGTGGCGAGGTGACCGCCTTTGTCGTGATTGAAGGTGAGGCGGTTGTTGTCCGGCAGGCGCAGGTTTTGCAGTTGGCCGCAGGCGTCGTAGCCGTAGCGCAGGGTGCCCCAGCCTTGGTGTTCAGCCGTTAAACGGTTTTGGGCGTCGTATTCGTAGGCCAGGGACC
>NZ_JFCA01000024.1 GCF_000612585.1 Pseudomonas sp. CHM02 | reverse complement strand
AGGATCAAGACCAAGATCAAAAGCAAGAGCACGGCGGCCTGGTAGCCGGGCTGAGTGGTTGGATCAAAGGCAGGTACGTGTAGGAGCTGGCTTGCCGGCGATGCAGGCACCTCGGTACCTCAGGCACACCCAGGCGATCTCTTCGTTGACGAGGCGATGCAGGGTTCAGCGCACCGCGCTGACCCCATCGAGCGTGGAAAACGAGGTGTCCTTGGCGGTCAGCAGGAAGTCGCGCATATACGGCGCATCCAGCATGTCTGCACGAATCGCCGCATACAGCGTCGCGAACAAACCTTTCTCGCCCAGGCGCTTGGCCTTCACGTAGCCGCGCGAGCTGTATTCATGCAGCGCCCAATGGGGCATGCCGCACACGCCACGGCCGCTGGCCACCAATTGCATCATCATCACCGTCAGTTCCGAGGTGCGTACCTGCGCGGGTTCGACGTCGGCAGGTTCGAGGAAGCGGGTGAAGATGTCCAGGCGGTCGCGTTCGACCGGGTAGGTGATGAGGGTTTCGGTCAGCAGGTCTTCCGGCACCACGTACGGCTTGTGCGCCAGCGGGTGCTGGTTGGCGACCGCGAGCATGGCTTCGTAGGTGAACAGCGGCACGTAGGTAATGCCGGGCAACTCCAGTGGGTCGGACGTCACCACCAGGTCCAGATCACCACGGGCCAGGGCCGGGAGCGGCGCGAAGGCAAAACCGGAGGCCAGGTCCAACTCGACCTCCGGCCAGGCATCACGGAACTGGTCGATGGTCGGCATCAGCCACTGGAAGCAACTGTGGCACTCGATCGCCATGTGCAGGCGCCCGGCGGTGCCGCCGGCCAATCGCGCGATGTCGCGTTCGGCACCACGCAGCAGCGGCAGGGTGGCGTCGGCCAGTTGCAGCAGGCGCAGGCCGGCGCTGGTGAAGCGCAGCGGCTTGGTCTTGCGCACGAACAGCGGCATGCCCAGGCGCTCTTCCAGCTCCTTGAACTGGTGGGACAGCGCCGACTGTGTCAGGTGCAGGCGCTCGGCGGCTTCCACCAGGCTGTCGGCTTCGCGCAGGGCGTGCAGCGTCTTGAGATGACGGATTTCGAGCACGGGCTCTCCATGAATACAATTTGTGATGAATTGGAATGCCGTGAGTTTGTCTCATGTTGGCGGGTCTGTCGATAAGCAGGTCGACATGACCGCTGAGCACTCTTCATCAAACTGTCACGCAACTGTGGCAGCGCGCTTGAACAAACTTCATCAGACTCGCGCTCTACTGGGGTTCTGCGTTTCGGTGTTTTTCATGCGCGTGTTGCTTTTACTGGCCGCTCTCTTGTTCGGCCTGCCGTCTTTTGCGGCTTCTCGATGTGATGTCAATGTCCCGACCCAAACGGTCGACCTGGCTCAGGTGAGCATCGCCTACCAGAGTATCGGCCGTGCGTCCGATCCGGCCTTGCTGATGGTGATGGGCCTGGGCGGGCAACTGATCCACTGGCCCGACGAAGTTGTCGTCGCCCTGTGCCAGCAAGGGTTTCGGGTGATCCGCTACGACAACCGTGACGTCGGCCTGTCCACGTGGCGCCAGGCGCCCGCGAGCGCCAACCTGACCTTCGAGGTGCTGCGCTACAAGCTCGGCCTGCCGGTGGCGGCGCCGTATACCTTGACCGATATGGCCGATGACGCCATCGGTTTGATGGACGCCTTGCAGATCGAGCAATTCCACGTGCTGGGCGCGAGCATGGGCGGCATGATCGCCCAGCACCTGGCGGCCATGGCGCCGCAACGGGTCGAGAGCCTCACGTTGATCATGACCAGCTCCGGTGCCGAAGGCCTGCCGGCGCCGAACGCGGCGCTGGTGCAATTGCTGTCGCGGCGCAGCGCGCCGAACCGTGAAGTGGCCCTGGAGCAGCAAGCCGATCTGCTCGCTGCGCTGGGCAGCCCGAACGTGAAGGATGATCGCCAGGTCTTGCTGCACCAGGCGGCGCTGTCCTACGACCGGGCCTTCAACCCGGACGGCGTCAAGCGCCAGATCATGGCGATCCTCGCCGAACCGAGCCGTGTGCCGTTGCTCAACCAACTGCGCGTGCCGACCCTGGTGGTGCACGGCACCGCCGACCCGTTGCTGCCGGTAATGCATGGCGTGCACCTGGCGGCGCATATCCAGGGCAGCCAGTTGAAACTGATCCCCGGCCTCGCCCATCGTTTCCAGGAGGCGTTCAAGGCGCCGTTGCTGGCGGCGGTGCTGCCGTACCTGCAAGCGCATCGCGAAGATGCCGCGCACTGGGCGCAGATCGATCCGGTCGGCCCTTCGAAGCTGCTGTGACATTGGTGTATCGTGCAACCTTTGCGGCCCATTCAAGCCAGCGAGGTTGCCTGCCATGAGTACTCCCCTGAAAATCGATTTCGTCAGCGACGTGTCCTGCCCCTGGTGCATCATCGGCCTGCGCGGCCTGACCGAAGCCCTCGACCAGCTTGGCGCCGAGGTGCAGGCCGAGATCCATTTCCAACCGTTCGAACTGAACCCGAACATGCCTGCCATCGGTCAGAACATCGTCGAGCACATCACTGAAAAATACGGCTCCACCGCCGAGCAATCCCAGGCCAACCGTGAGCGCATCCGCGACATGGGCGCCGCGTTGGGCTTCGCCTTTCGCACCGACGGCCAGAGCCGTATCTACAACACCTTCGATGCACACCGCCTGCTGCATTGGGCCGGGCTCGAAGGCTTGCAGTACAACCTCAAGGAAGCGCTGTTCAAGGCGTACTTCACCGATGGGCAGGACCCGTCCGACCACGCCACCCTGGCGATCATCGCCGAAAGCGTCGGCCTGGATATCAAACGCGCGGCCGAGATTCTCGCCTCCGACGAATACGCCGCCCAAGTGCGTGAGCAAGAGCAGCTGTGGATCTCCCGTGGCGTGAGTTCGGTGCCGACCATCGTGTTCAACGACCAGTACGCCGTCAGCGGTGGCCAGCCAGCGGAAGCTTTTGTAGGCGCCATCCGGCAGATCATCAGCGAATCCAAAAACTAACGCCGAACGCAGGTCAAAATGTGGGAGGGGGCTTGCCCACGATGACAGTGGACCAGTTAGAAAATCCCTGACTGATACACCGCCATCGGGGGCAAGCCCCCTCCCACATTTGTTTCTCAATTGTTTTTGAAATAAGTGCTGGCCCGTCCCTTGCATTGACCCTCTAACGCTTTTAGAGGGAACACTGCCTTGAACATTCTTGACCTAGACCACAGCCTCACGGGCCAGGCGCCGATTGCCCGGCGTTTGGCCAATGGCCGCGCCCACCGTATCGACCTGCTCGACCTGGGCCCCAAGCTGCGCCTGTGGTCCACCGAAAAAACCTGGAAGCGCTTCGTCGAGCGCCTGGCCCAACGGCCTCGGCCCACGGATGCGCGGCCGGAAATCCTGTTTGTCGGCTCCGGCGACTATCACCACCTCACGCCGGCATTTCTCGCGGATCTCAAAGAACCGATCAGCCTGATCCACTTCGACAACCACCCCGACTGGGTGCGCTTTGCGCCCAAGCGCCACTGTGGTTCCTGGGTCAACCGTGCGCTGAAAATGCCGGCGATCAAACGCATCGTCACCCTCGGCCCCTGCAGCGATGACCTGCATAACCCGCAACTGCGCGGCGGCAACCTTGGCGCTCTCAAGCGCGGGCATTTGCAGCTGTTTCCCTGGCAGCACGCGCCCTCCAAAGTCTGGGGGCGGGTAGGGGATGGCGCAGGTCATCGGCAACAGGAAGACCACCTGCACTGGCGCAACCTGGCCGAGCTGGATTGGGCGGCGTTCCTCGATCAGATGATCAGCAGCCTGCCCACCGAAGCAATCTGGATCACCCTCGACAAAGACGTGCTCGCCAGTGAAGACGCGGCGACCAACTGGGATCAGGGCGGCATGCGCCTGACCCACCTGCTGCAAGCCCTGCGGGCCTTGGCGGCGCGCAAGCGCATCATCGGCATCGACGTGTGCGGCGAGTTCGCCCAGCCGGTCTTCAGCAACGCGTTCAAGCGTTGGGAAGCCAACTCCGACCAGCCGCCACCGCAGCGCTGGAGCGCCGAAGACCTGCAGCGCAACGCTGCTACCAATGAAGCCCTGATCGACCTGTTTGAGGAGTTGTTCCCGTGACCCTGACCGTGGTGTTGCTGGTGGCGTTTTCCATCGTGCTCGATGTGATTGGCCAGCTGTGTTTCAAGATCGGCCTGGACCGGTTGCCCGAGCTGGATGGCGGTTTTCGCCTGAATGCGTTCTGGGGCCAGGTGTTCAATGCGCCACTGCTGTGGGCCGGGATCGGTGCCTATGCGATCGAATTCTTCGTGTGGCTCGAGGCCCTGTCCCGCGCACCGTTGAGCCTGTTGTTCCCGGCCGCCGCGCTGGCGTATTGCGGGGTGGTGCTGGCGGGCAAGGTGGTGCTGGGCGAGACCGTCAGCCGCCGCCGTTGGTTGGGCACGCTGGTGATTACCTTGGGTGTGATGTTGGTGGCGATTGCAGGGAGCCAGGCATGAGTACGCAAACGATGAATACCGGATGGCTGCACGGGCGCTTCGGCACGGTGGTGCTGTGGGCCTTGTTGATCTGTACCGAAAGCGCCGGCCAGTTGTTCACCAAAGTGGCCGGGGACCAATTGGGGCAGATGGATTTCAATTGGCAATGGCTGGGTGAAGTGGCCCGCAACCCTGGGATCCTGGCGGCGACCGCCAGCTACATCGGCGCGTTTTTCGTGTGGATGCTGATCCTGCGGCGCAGCAGCCTGTCCCTGGCGTTTCCGCTGAGTTCACTGGTGTTTGTGGTGGTGCTGCTGGGGTCGTGGCTGGGGTTGGGGGAACATATCAGCCCGCTGCACTGGGTGGGGGTGGCGGTGATTATCGCCGGCATCGCCCTGTTGGCCGAAGGCGAAGAAAACTGATCACGTTGGCCTGGCTTGATTTTTGTGGTGAGCGAGCTTGCCTCGCGCAGGGCAAGCCTGCTCACCACAGGGGTTAGTGGCGAGTCAGGGTTTTTTGTGCGCTACCAGGAAGCCCAACCCGTGTGACACTGGAAGCTGCTTCACCCCCGCCTCACGCTGTTGCTCGGCAATCTCCCGATGAAACGCCTTCACCTTGGTCCAGTGCATCTTCGGCCGGTAGTGGTGCTCGGCGTGGTAGCCGTTGTTCATCCAGATCAGGTTGTACAGCACGCTGTAGGAACTCACCCCCCAGGCAATCGGCAGGTCCGGGTTGCCGCCGAAGTGTTCGTAGTAGCCATTGAGCGATGACAGGCACTGGCCCAGGTACCAGAACGGCAACAGCCACAGCACCGCCTGCCAGTTGTAGAACGCCAGGGCGATATAGAACGCCACCGTCACGCCTATCTCGATTTTGACCCACCGCGCATCGGCCGGGCGCTTGCGCTTCATCTCGTCATAGAACGGCTTGGGATCGTCGCGAAAAAAACTCAGGAAGGTATAGGCCCACGGGTTTTCCGGTTGGCCATCGTGGCCGCGCTGGTAGATCGACAGCGGGTCGATGGTTTTGCCATCCGGGCCCGGCAGGTCGGCGTTGCCACGGTGATGGCGGTTGTGGATATCGCGGTAGAGCGTCTGGGAAAAACCGATGGTCACCGACAGCAGCAGGTCGAAGGCCCGGTTCATCGCGCGATGGGTGAAGTAGGCGTTGTGGATCTGGTTGTGGGAGATGCTGTTGATGCTCCACGACAGACTGATCGCGTAGACCAGCGCCAGGGGCACCAGGGCCCACCAGCTCAGGCCATGGAAGGCGGTAACCAGCCAGATGACAAAGGCGAAATGTGCCAGGCCCAGGGCGATGGGTACCAGGTCCCAGAGCGAGTGATGCAGCAGGCGGTAAGCGGGGCGAGCCATGAAGAGTGTCCTGGAAAAAGTGGGTTCCAGGACCTCATTGCAAACCCCAGACCAACCTCAATCGAAGGTGTAGCTGATGGCTGTCTGCACCTGGCCCTGGTTCACTTCGCCGGTCTGCCGGACGATGCTGCTGTCTGCCGCCGAGCCCACCAGATGCACCCAGCTGGCACTGGTCAGCAACGACCATTTGGTCGCCAGGGGAAACTCGAAACTCTGGGTCAACGTCACGTTCTGGAAGCCGCCGCCGGCGTTGTATGGACGAAAGCCCGAAGCGGCCGCCTCGTTGTCATCCACGCCGAAAAACGTCTGGGTTTGGCGTGCATCGGCGAAGTGCGCCACCAGGCCGCTGCTGCCGATGACCCCGCTGCCCAGCGGGTAGCCCAGTTCGCCACCGACCTTCCCCAGCGCGCCGCTCTGCGAGTGGCCGCCGCCGACCGCCTGGCCCAGCTGTGCGTACACCCGCCAGAAATCAGCCGGCGCGTATTGGACGAAACCGCCTACCTCGGCCATGTCCGACACATTGCGCAGCCCCTGCAGCGAGCCGTTCGAGGTGCGCCCCGGCAGGTAGTTGATATACGGGCCGGCAGTGACGCCATGGGTGTTCAGGGCGCTCCAGGTCAAGCCGTCATCGGTGCTCAGGCTGACAGTGCCCCAGTCCAGATCGAAATAGGGCACGGGCCGCGTTTCGTAGCGGCTGCCAGTTGGGTCATGGGGTTGGTAGCTGACGCCCGCGCCGACTTCGCCGGTGATACCGTCGGCCCGAGCCGCGTTCGAAGCGCTCCAGAGGCCCAGTAAACCGGCCAGTGCAGCGCAAGTGATCCTCAACATGGTCACTGTTCCTTGATTGATTACGTGCGCATGAACGCGCAAAGCGTTGACCTCGCGCAAGCACTCATCTTGTTTGTAGCAAGCTACAAAAATTGTAGCTCCCACGACACAAATCTCCCCTCATGCCGAGCAAAGCCCCAGCCCCGCTGGGCTTGCGTCAGTTGGCACAGTCCCTGCTCTACCCCTGTTGCAAGCGCACAGAGCGCGCTCCTCTTAAGGTAAACGCAATGATCCACTGGCATATCGTGTGTGACTTCGACGGGACCATCACCCCCACCGATGTCATCGACAACGTCCTCCAACGCTTCGCCGGCCCCGAGTGGGAAACCATCGAACAGGAATGGCTGGATGGGCATATCGGCTCACGCGAATGCTTGAGCCGCCAACTGGCGCTGATCAAGGCCACGCCTTCCGAACTGCTGGCGTACTTCGACAGCGTCGAGATCGACCCGGACTTCCCGGATTTCGTCGACCACGTGATCGGCCTGGGTGCGTCCATCGAAGTGGTCAGCGACGGCATCGAGCAGGGCATCGCGCGGATCCTGTCACGCCACTACGTGACCTTGCTGCCGATCCTCGCCAACCGCCTGCGCCAGGTCGACCAGAACAGCTGGCGCATCGACTTCCCGTATGCCAGCGATGCCTGCCGCGCCGCCTCCGGCAACTGCAAGTGCAAGTGCAAGTCCACCCCACGCAGCAAACGCGTGCTGGTGATCGGCGACGGCAAGTCCGACATGTGCGTGGCTTCCACCGCCGACTTCGTGTTTGCCAAGGGCAGCCTCGCCGACTACTGCGTGGCCAACGACATTCCTCACGCGCGCTTCGACACCTTCGCCGAAGTGCCTGCATTGCTGGCGCTGCTGCCACAAGGCATCGCCGCCAACGCCAACTCCTTTACTGCTGACAACCAGGAACTCTTCCATCATGTCTGATATCCGTATCGCTACCGCCGAAGACCAGGTCCTTCTGGATAAAGAAGCCAAGTACTGCTCCTACGGCGACACCGTCCACTACATCGAGCCGCCGCGTATTTTCAGCCGTTGCGAAGGCTCCTACGTGTGGGACACCGAAGACCAGGCCTACCTCGACCTGCAGATGTGGTACTCGGCGGTCAACTTCGGCTACGCCAACCCGCGCCTGAACAACGCGCTGAAACAGCAGATCGACACCCTGCCGCAAATCGCCAGCCAGTACCTGCACAAAGGCAAGATCGAGCTGTCGGAAATGATCGCGGTGGACGCCAAGAAGAAATTCGGCCTCGACGGTCGCGTGCACTTCAACGTCGGCGGTTCGCAGTCCATCGAAGACTCCCTGAAAGTGGTGCGTAACGCCACCAACGGCAAGAGCCTGATGTTCGCCTTCGAAGGCGGCTACCACGGCCGTACCCTCGGCGCCTCGTCGATCACTTCCAGCTACCGCTACCGTCGTCGTTATGGCCACTTCGGCGAGCGCGCGCAGTTCATTCCGTTCCCGTACCACTTCCGTGGCCCTAAAGGCATGACCAAGGAAGAATACGGCAGCCACTGCGTGCAGCAATTCGCCCGCCTGTTCGAGACTGAATACAACGGCGTGTGGGACCCGAAAGTCGGCCAGAGTGAATACGCCGCGTTTTACGTCGAGCCGATCCAGGGCACCGGCGGCTACGTGATCCCGCCGATGAACTTCTACCGCGAACTCAAGCAGGTGCTGGACCAGCACGGCATCCTGATGGTGTCCGACGAAATCCAGATGGGCTTCTACCGCACCGGCAAGCTGTGGTCGATCGAGCACTTCGACGTGCAGCCGGATGTGATCGTGTTCGGCAAGGCGCTGACCAACGGCCTCAACCCGTTGGGCGGCATCTGGGCCCGTGAAGAGTTGATCAACCCGAAAGTTTTCCCGCCAGGTTCCACCCACTCCACCTTCGCTTCCAACCCGTTGGGCACGGCGGTGGGCCTGGAAATGTTCAAGATGACCAACGAAGTCGACTACGGCGCGATGGTCATGGCCAAGGGCAAATTCTTCCTCGAAGGCCTGCAAGACCTGCAGAAACGTTTCCCGATCATCGGCGACGTCGACGGCCTGGGCCTGGCCCTGCGTTGCGAAATCTGCGGCCCGGATGGCTTCACGCCAGACAAGGCGACCCTGGACTACATGGTCGAAGAAGGCATGAAGGGCGACATGGTGGTGGACGGCCAGAAACTCGGGTTGATTCTCGACGTGGGCGGTTACTACAAGAACGTGATCACCCTGGCACCGTCCCTGGAAATCAGCTACCCGGAAATCGAACTGGGCCTGAAGCTGCTCGAGCAACTGCTGGTGCGGGCGACCCATCGGTGAGCCAGGCAGAGATCGACCTCGGTGAAGGTGATGCCGGCTTCGTTCTCGGTGAAGGTCCGGTCGGGATCCTGTTGATCCACGGCCTGACCGGCACCCCGACGGAATTGCGCCAGGTCGCCAAGGGCCTGGCCAGGGCGGGCAACTGCACGGTGTACGTGCCCACGCTGGCGGGGCACTGCGGCGACAACAGCGACCTGCAAGCCACCGGCTGGCGCGACTGGTACGAAGGCGTGCGCAAGACCTTCGTGGGTGTGAAACAGCGGCACCAGCAGGTATTTGTCGGTGGCTTGTCCATGGGCGCAGTGATGTCGATGTACCTGGCGTCGGAGCATCCGGGCGAAGTGGCCGGGTTGCTGATGTACTCCACAACGCTCAAGTACGACGGCTGGAGCATCAACAAAATGGCGTTCATCACGCCGTTGTTGATCCGTATCCCGTTTGGCGTGCGTCTGTTCCGCTTTACCGAAAAGCCACCCTACGGCATCAAGAACGAACGTTTGCGCGCCATCGTTGAACGGCAGATGAAAGAAGGCGAAAGCAGCGAGGCGGGCTTGTTGACGATGGAAGGGGTGACTGTCCGGGAATTGCACTGGATGAACGCCGTGGTCAAGAAACGCATGCCGCAGATCAAGGTGCCGGCGCTGGTGTTGCACTCCATCGAGGATGACATCACCAGCCGCTGGAACGCCGACTACGTGGAGCGCCACCTCGGCGGGCCGGTGACCAAGATCCTGCTGGACAACTGCTACCACATGATCACCGTCGACCTGCAGTACCGCCGGGTGATCGAGTTGAGTGCAGCGTTCATCAACGAGCGAGCTCTATGTAGTGAGCGGGCTTGCCCCGCGCTGGGTGGCGAAGCCGCCCCAAACCCAGACACCTCGGTTTTAACCGGGGGAATGCAGTGTCAGTGATGGGGCTGCTTCGCAGCCCAGCGCGGGGCAAGCCCGCTCGCCACAACAAGCCCGTTCTCCGCCATAGACTCTGACAAAGGACACGATGTGATTACCGCCCAAGCCTTCCCGACCATCCGGGCCATCCAGCGCAGTGCCTGGAACGACTGTTTCCCGGGTGCCTTGGAGGACTGGGACTATTACGTCGCCGTGGAAAACGCCGCCATTGCCGATTTCCAGTGGCGTTACCTGGCGGTTTACCAGGATGGAACGCTGGTGGCGGTGGCTGCCGCATTCATCACGCATTATCGCCTCGACACCACGGTGTCGGGCGCCGGCAAGCGCTTGACCGAGCGTGTCGAACGGCTGTGGCCGGGGCTTTTGCAATTGGGGCTGTATGCCCTCGGTTCGCCCGTGGCCGAACGCTGCGACGTGGGTTTCGCCAGCAGCGTGCCGGATGCGCAGCGTCCGCTGTTGCTCAAGCACCTGCTGGAGGCCGCACGTCAGGATGCCGATGACTTTGGCATCGGCCTGGTGGCGGTCAAGGATGCGCCGAGCAAAGACCCGAACTGGCTCGAGAGCTGTCGGGCCGCGGGCTTCCAAAGCATGCCGAGCTTGCCCACGGGCGTGCTGCCGCTGCCCTACGGTTCGGTGGATGCCTACCTGGGGTCGCTGGGCAAATCCACGCGCAAGGACCTGCGCCGCAAGCTGCGCGCGCCGGGACCGCGGGTGGAGTGGCGGCGCAACATCGATGACGTGCTGCCCGAGGTCATGCGCCTGTACGAGGCCACCCTCACACGCGCCGAGTTGCAGTTCGAGCGGCTGCCCGCCGGCTACTTCACCTCGGTGCTCGAACGGCTTGATGAGCGCGCGGTCTGTGTTCTTTACTGGGTGGACGAGCACCTGGTGGCGTTCAACCTGATCCTGGTGGATGAACACCGGCTGGTGGATAAATTCTTCGGGCATGACGTCGAATTCACCCGCGACTACAACCTGTACTTTCGCAGCTGGCTGACCAATGTCGACTACTGTATTCAACACAATATTGCGCTGTATGAGTGCGGGCAGGCCGGGTATGCCAGTAAGCTGCGCCTGGGTTGCGAGTTCCAGGGCAACAGTGTGTTTTTCCGCCACCGCAACCGGCTGGTCAACGGCCTGCTCAAGCTTGTAAAACTGTTTATTCGACCGGATCGTTCCGACCCTGCCATGGCTGCTGCGATAAGCGAAACCTGATGATCACCAAGACCCGCCAGAAAGCCCGCCCCTTTGCCATTTCGCGTTGGAGCGTCCAGCGCAAGCTGGTGCTGGCGTTCTGGTTGGTCAGCGTGATTCCCACCATGATCGCGGCAGAGTTGGCCGCCACCACGTTGTCGCAGATCTTCGACAGCAACGTGCGCATCTGGCTGCAGGAGTCGACCAAGATCGTCAAGGACGAGATCGGCGACATCCTTCATGACAACGCGCGCATGGCCAAGCTGTTCCTGCGCTACACCAGCCCGCCCTCCAACCGGCAGGCGGCCAAGCACGACCGGCTGACCGCCGACATTGCCGACGCCACGGACATCGACGTGGTCGCGCTGATCCGCGTCAGTGACCACAAACTGGTGTTCAGCACCGCCTCCGACGACATCGTCAAACAGATCAGCCTGACCAGCAACGCGGTGTTGCAGACCGTGCAGGTGGCCGGCGTGAGCACCGGCATCGTGGTGTCCACGTTCGAGACCAACCAGGACGGTGTCGACTACCTGCTGTTGGTGGCCACGTACCTGGACAGCAGTTTCCTCACCAGCGTGGCCGATGTGCATTCCCTCGACCTGCGCCTGTACCTGGCCAACCCCGACGGGTTCTCCGAGATTTTCTCGACCCAGCGCTTCGAGGATCACCCCTCGCGCATCCCCAAGAACGTCGAAACCGCCATGCGCAGCACCAAGCAGCCCAGCGAGCAGTTCACCAATAACTACAGCGGGTTGTACTGGCCGATCTTCAACGACGCCGGCGACTTGCAGGGCGTGATTTTCAGTGGCCTGTTGCGCCACACCAGCCTGGTGGGGCTGGTGAACCAGAGCAACCTGTTCTTGCTGATCTTCCTGCTCAGCTCGGCATTGTCGCTGGCGGCGGGGGTATTGGTGTCGCGACGCCTGACCAAGCCGTTGCGGGACCTGTCCCAAGGTGTGAGCGCGGTGATCTCCGGCGATTACGCGCACCGCGTGGTGGTCAGCGGCGGCGACGAGCTGGCGCAGTTGAGCAGCACCTTCAACCATATGACCGAGCGCCTGGGCGAGTTGCATCACCTTGAAGCCCAGTTGCGCCGGCGTGATCGCCTGCATGCTTTGGGTGAAGTCGCCATGGGCCTGGCCCACGAGATCCGCAACCCACTGGGCATCATCAAGACGGCCACACAGTTGCTGCACCGCCGCGCCGACCTGGCGGACACCGACAAGCGCCACCTGGAATACGTGATCAGTGAAGTCAGCCGCATCAACGACCTGATCACCGAGTTCCTCGACTTCGCCAAGCCCAACCCGCCGCTGCGCGTGTTGCAGCCTGCGCGCCCGTTGGTGGAGGAAATCCTCGGTTTCTGCGCCCCGGAACTGGCCACCCATAATATCGATGCGCACATCAATGACCAGGCGCCGGGGGCGACGATCTACGCGGACGCCAAGCAGCTCAAGCAGGCATGCCTGAACCTGATTATCAACGCCATCGACGCGATGCCCGAAGGCGGGCGCCTGACCCTGGGCATTCGCACGCAGGACGACACTACTGTGATCAGCATCGCCGACACCGGACAGGGCATTCCGGTGGATATGATCGAGCGTATCTTCACGCCATTCGTCACCACCAAGGCCTCCGGCACCGGCCTGGGCCTGGCCAAAGTCTATTCGATCATGGAAAGTCACGACGGCAGCATCGAATGTGCCAGCGAGAAAGATGCCGGCGCCACTTTCAGCCTGTACATTCCGGCGATTGGCGAAGACGACGAGGACAGTCATGACGCATAACATTCTGGTAGTCGACGACGAACCCAAGCTCTGCGACCTGTTGGCGTCGGCCCTGGGCCAGAACGATGTGCAGGTGTTTATCGCCGGCAATGGCCTGCACGCGCTCAAGGTGCTGGAGCAGGAAGACATCGACCTGGTGATCAGCGACTGGCGCATGCCGGGCATGGACGGGCCGGCGCTGCTGGCCGAGATCAAGGTGCGTTACCCCCACGTGCCGGTGATTGTGATGACCGCCTACAGCACGGTGAAAAACGCCGTGCAGTCGATGCGCAACGGCGCCTACGACTACATCGCCAAGCCGTTCGACATCGACGAGCTGGACATCACCGTGGCCAAGGCCCTGCAGTTTCGCGACATCATGCGCGACAACGCGCGCCTGCGTGCCGAGCTGGACGAACACGCGCAGTTCGACAGCCTGGTGGGCGACAGCCCAACGTTTCGCAAAGTGCTGCAAGCGGTGGACTCGGTGCGTGACAGCAGCGCCACCATTCTGCTGACCGGCGAAAGCGGCACTGGCAAGGAAATGGTCGCCCGCGCCATCCACAAGCACGGCAGCCGGGCCGACAAACCGTTCGTGGCGGTCAATTGCGCGGCCATCCCGGAAGGGCTGCTGGAAAGCGAAATGTTCGGCCACCGCAAAGGCGCGTTCACCGGTGCCGTGGCCGACCGGGTAGGGCGCTTCCAGCAGGCCGACAAGGGCACGCTGTTTCTCGACGAAGTCGGTGATATGCCCCTGGCGTTGCAGGCCAAGATTTTGCGCGCATTGCAGGAGCGCGTGATCGAGCCGGTGGGCGATCCCCGCGAACGCAAGGTGGATGTGCGGGTGATCGCCGCCACCAACAAGAACCTGCTGGAGGCGGTGGCCAACAAAGAGTTTCGCGAAGACCTGTATTACCGTCTCAACGTGTTCCCGATCCCGTTGCCGGCCCTGCGTGAGCGCGTGGAAGACATTGCGCCCCTGGCCCGCCACTTCGCCCAGACCCTGAGTGCTACCGCCGGCAAACGCATCACCGGCTTCAGCCCGGAGGCACTGCAGGCCATGGCGGCGTATCACTGGCCGGGCAATATCCGTGAGCTGCAGAACTGTGTGGAGCGCGCGACCATCGTGGCGGCCTCGCCAGTGATCGAGGACATCGACCTGCCGGGTTATCTGTTTGCATCGAAGCCGAGCGAG
Source organism: Pseudomonas sp. CHM02 (assembly GCF_000612585.1). Lineage (GTDB taxonomy): Bacteria > Pseudomonadota > Gammaproteobacteria > Pseudomonadales > Pseudomonadaceae > Aquipseudomonas. Next base: position 90,547 of record NZ_JFCA01000024.1, on the reverse strand, counting down.
AGCGCTGTAACGGCGATCCTCAGCGACGGGCCGGGGATTCCCCAGGACCTGGATGCGGCGCTGGCGGAGGTTGAGAAGGCCTACATTCTGGCGGCGCTGCAGGAGAGCAAGGGCGTGCAGGCGGCGGCGGCAGCGAAGATCGGCATTTCGGAGCGCAGCTTCTGGTACCGGCTGAAGAAGCTGGGCATTCAGGTCGACAAAATCGTCCGCTGACCTGTCTGATACACCTCAATCCAAATGTGGGAGCTGGCTTGCCTGCGATAGCGGTGTATCAGTCAGCTCATTTGGCACTGACATACCGCTATCGCAGGCAAGCCAGCTCCCACAGTTTTTTACCGAGTTGTGTCAGGCGTGTAGGCGGACCCAGACGCTCACCAACACCGTCGCGGCTATTAGCCATGCGACTGCGGCCACAGCTAACGAAGCCTCCAACCGCATCCGCTCGACCATCACATACAAGGTCGCCAAATACACAAAGTACGGAATGATCGACCACATCCCGAACAGGATCGTGGTCTTCAAGTCGTCCACCGAACGGCCCTTGCCGACGATGTAGTGGGCGATCAGCGCAAAGGTCGGGAACAGCGGCACCAAGCCTGCGATGTAATAGTTCCTGGTCTTGGCCAGCGCGGCCAGGATCAACACCACTGCCGCGCCAAGGGCGGCCTTCAATATCAGATCCATCAGTGGCTCAACCCGTATTTTTTGACTTTGTCGAACAGCGTGGTCTTGGCCATTCCCAGTTCCTGGCTGGCCTGGGTCAGGTTGCCGCCGCTGCGTTGCAGCGCATCGTTGAGCAGGTTGCGTTCGAAGGCTTCCACTGCCTCGGTAAAGGCCAGGCCGTGGTTGCCGCTACTGGCACCGCTTTTCTTGAAGGCGGGCAGGCCGAGGGCAAAGCGTTCGGCGACGTTGCGCAGTTCGCGCACGTTGCCGGGCCAGTCGTGGCTCATCAGGCTGGACAGGGTCTGGTTGTCCAGTTCCGGCGCGGTGCGGTCGAAGCGCAGGGAGGACTGCTGCAGGAAGTGCTCGAACAGTTGCAGGATGTCTTCGCGGCGTTCGCGCAGGGGCGGCAGTTCCAGGGTCACCACGTTGAGGCGGTAGTACAGGTCGCTGCGGAACTGGTTGGCGCGGCTCAGTTCGTCGAGGTCGGATTTGGTGGCGGCGATCACCCGGCAATCCACCGCCACACTCTGGTTGGAGCCCAGGCGTTCCAGGGTGCGTTCCTGCAACACCCGCAGCAGTTTGATCTGCAGGTTGATCGGCATGCTTTCCACTTCATCGAGGAACAGCGTGCCTTCGTGGGCGTGTTCGATCTTGCCGATGCGGCGCTTGCCGGCGCCGGTAAACGCATTCGCCTCGTGGCCGAAAATCTCGCTTTCGAACAGGTTTTCCGGCAGGCCGCCGCAGTTCAACGCGACGAACTGGTGGTCGTGGCGCCGGCTGAAATCATGCAGGCAGCGCGCGACCAGTTCCTTGCCGGTGCCGGTCTCGCCTTCGATCAGCACGTTGGCCGAGGTGTCGGCGACGTTGGCGATCAGCTCGCGCAGGTTCTGCATGGCCGGCGAGCGGCCAATGATGCGGCCTTCCAGCGAATCGCGCTCGGCCAGCTGGCGGCGCAGCGACCAGACTTCCCGCGCCAGCCCGCGCTGTTCCAGGGCGCGGCGGGCGACGTCGACCAGGCGCTCGGGGGAGAACGGTTTTTCCATGAAGTCATAGGCGCCGTTGCGCATTGCGCCGACGGCCATGGAGATATCGCCGTGCCCGGTGATCAGCACCACCGGCAGGCTTTTGTCCAAAGCCTTGAGGCGCGTGAGCAGCTCCAGGCCGTCGATGCCCGGCAGGCGGATATCGCTGATCACAATGCCCGCGAAGTTCTCGCCGATGCGCTTCAACGCTTCTTCGGCACTGCCTACGCCGACGCTGGGAATATCTTCCAGGGCCAGGGCCTGCTGGCAGCCGAGCAGTACATGGGGGTCGTCTTCGACGATCAGGACGGTGAGGTCGTCTTTAAGGGCTGTAGCGTCTGTATTCATGTCGACTCAGCTTTTTGAGCGCCCGCCAACGGCAGGCACAAGACAAAGGCCGTTCCACCACTGGCCGGGTGTTCCACGGCAAGGTTGCCGCCGGTGGCCGCCGCCAGGCTGGCGGAAAGCGTCAGGCCCAGGCCCAGGCCTTGCTCGCCGGGTTTGGTGGTGAAGAACGGTTCGAACAAATGCTTGCGTGCCTCGGGGTCGATGCCGTGGCCGTTGTCGCGCACTTGCAGGCGGTATTTGCCGTCGACGGTGCTGCCGTCCAGCCACAGTTCGGGGGCCGGCTGGGCTTGCATGGCGTCGAGGGCATTGCCGATCAGGTTGACCAGGATCTGTTCCAGGCGCGTCTGGTCGATTTGCAGTTGGGCGTGGGAAAAGTCGCGGTGCAGGGTCAGCGGCAGGCTGTCCAGGCGTGCGCCGAGTACCTGGAACGCGGCGTCCACTGCCTTGGCAAGGCTGGCTTCGCCCTGGTCGTCGCCGCGTCGGGCGAAGGAACGCAGGCTGGCGGTGATGCGGCCCATGCGGTCGATCAGTTCGTTGATGGTCTTGAGGTTGGCGCTGGCGGTGTCCAGGGCGCCGCGCTCAAGGAAGCGCACGGTGTTGCCGGACAAAGTGCGCAGGGCGGCCAGGGGCTGGTTCAGCTCGTGGGCAATGCTGGTCGACATCTGGCCGATGGCCGCCAGCTTGCCGGCCTGCACCAGTTCATCCTGGGCGCGGCGCAGGGTTTCCTCGGCCTGGCGCCGTTCGCGGATCTGGCCCTTGAGCCGTTCGTTGCTGGCGCGCAGGTCGGCAGTGCGTTCGGCAATCCGTCGCTCCAGCTGGCTGTTGGCTTCCTGCAGGGCTTCCCGCGCGGCGAGGCGGGTGGCGATGACTTTGCGTCGCTCGTTCCAGGCAATCAGCAAAAACGCCACCAGGCCAAACGCGACTGCCACCAGGATGCCCTGGTTGATGGCGGCGCGGCGCAGGTCGTTGAGCGGGGTCAGCAGGGTGAAATTCCACGGTGTGTCGTTGAGCGGACGGGTCTGGGCCAGGTAGCTGACTTCATGCTCGTCGTTGACCACTTCGCTGTTGGCCGGGAAGGTCAGTTTCTCGGTGCCTTCGTTGAGGCGCTCGCGAGCCAGGGGTTCCAGCTCGTTCAGTGTCGCCCAGTAATATTGCAGGCTGTGGGCCAGGCGGTCCTTGGTGTCATCGCTCAGCGGGCGCACGGCCTTGAGGCGACGAGCCGGGTCGCTGGAGAGGATGATGATGCCGTTCTCGTCGCTCACAAAGGCTTCGAGGCGTGCGCGTTGCCAGCGTTCTTCCAGGGCTTCGAGGCGTACCTTGACCACGGCGACGCCGATGATCTTGCCGTGCTCCTCCAGGCCGTGGGCCAGGTAGTAGCCGGGTTCACCATTGGTGCTGCCGATGCCATAGAAGCGGCCGGGCTGGCCACGTACGGCGTTCTGGAAGTAGGCGCGGAAGGACAAGTCTTCACCCTGGTAACTGTCGGCATCGCGCCAGTTACTGGTGGCCAGCACGCGGCCGGTGGTGTCCATCACGTAGATGGCCCGACTGCGACTGCGTCGGTTCAGGCCTTCGAGGTAATCGTTGACGGTCTTGCGGGTTTCCTGGTTCGGGTCGGCCAGCAGCGTGGAGACGCTAGACTCCAGTTCCAGCAGGCTGGGCAGGTAGGTGTATTTGCTCAGTTCGCTTTCGACGGTGCGGGCGTGCAGCTCCAGCTGGCGTTCGCCGGTGTCGCTGAGGGTGCGGATGCCGTAGTACTCACTGATCCAGAAGCCGATATAACCCAGGCCGATCATCAGGGCGATGATCAACGGCGGCAGGAACAGTTGGCGGATCAGACGTGGTTTCACGGCAAGTGATGGCGGTGCGGCGCGAAATTGGTTGGGGTCGCATTTCATCACAGATGCCTTGGGTCAACCAGCAATGTAAGCCAGCTTGCGGGGTGTACGGGCTAATTGTGGTGAGCGGGCTTGCCCCGCGCTGGGCCGCGTAGCGGCCCCAACTGGATCATCAACGTGACTGGTTTTAGGGCTGCTTCGCAGCCCAGCGCGGGGCAAGCCCGCTCACCACAGAAGCCCTTTCACCACAACAAGTCCGTCCTACAGGGGCGGTGTTGCTTTTTAGTGCTGCAGGATTTTCTCGAGGAAGTGCTGCGCGCGTTCGGAGCGGGCGCTGATGTCGCCGAAGAATTCCTCTTTCGGGCAGTCTTCGATGATCTTGCCGGCGTCCATGAAGATCACGCGGTCGGCCACTTTACGGGCGAAGCCCATTTCGTGGGTCACGCACATCATGGTCATGCCTTCGTGGGCCAGTTGCACCATCACGTCGAGCACTTCGTTGACCATTTCCGGGTCCAGCGCCGAGGTCGGTTCGTCGAACAACATGACGATCGGGTCCATGGCCAGGGCACGGGCGATTGCCACACGCTGTTGCTGGCCGCCGGAAAGCTGGCCCGGGTGCTTGTGGGCGTGAGCCGACAGGCCTACACGCTCCAGCAGCTGCAGGCCCTTCTTGGTGGCTTCTTCCTTGCTGCGGCCGAGCACCTTGATCTGCGCGATGGTCAGGTTTTCGGTGATGGTCAGGTGCGGGAACAGCTCGAAGTGCTGGAACACCATGCCCACGCGCGAACGCAGTTGCGGCAGGTTGGTCTTCGGGTCGGCAATCGAGGTGCCGTCGACCACGATGTCGCCCTTCTGGAACGGTTCCAGCGCGTTGACGCACTTGATCAGCGTGGACTTACCCGAGCCGGACGGCCCGCACACCACGATCACTTCGCCTTTTTTAACCTCGGTGCTGCAATCGGTCAGCACCTGGAAGTCGCCATACCACTTGTTGATGTTCTTGATAGAGATCATACGGCAAACCTTTTTTGCAGACGCTTGACCAGCAGCGAGGCGGAAAAGCTGATGATGAAGTAGACGACACCGGCGAAGATCAGGAACTCATTGGAGCGGCCGATGATGTCGCCGTTGGAGCGGGCGGAGTTGAGGAAGTCCACCAGGCCCACGGTGTAGACCAGCGAGGTGTCCTGGAACAGGATGATCGACTGTTGCAGCAGCAACGGGGTCATCTTGCGGAACGCCTGGGGCAGGATGATCAGGCGCATGGTCTGGCCATAGGTCATGCCCATGGCCTGTGCCGCTGCCATCTGGCCCTTGGGGATCGACTGCACGCCGGCCCGCACGATTTCACAGAAGTACGCGGCTTCGAACATCATGAAGGCCACGACGCAGGAGGTGAACGCACCGATCGGGGTGTCTTCGCCGGTGATCCAGCGCAGCACGAACGGCACCGCCAGGTAGAACCAGGTGATCACCAGTAGCAGCGGGATCGAGCGGAAGTAGTTCACATAGGCGCCGGCCACGCGTGACAGCAGTTTGCTGGACGATAGGCGCATCAACGCCAGGATCGTACCCAGCACGATACCGCCGACCACGCCCATGACCATCAACTGCAGGGTCATGACCATGCCGTTCCACAGGCCCGGGATGGCGGGGATGATGCCGCTGAAATCGAAGTCCATTATTTACCCCCCACGGAGATCAGGCCGGGCACGGCGACTTTCTTCTCGACCACGCGCATCAGCAACATCAGGCTCATGTTCAGGGTGAAGTAGATCAGCGTGGCCAGGGTGAAGGCTTCAAACAGGTTGGCCGAGAACTCGGCGGTCTGTTTGGTTTGCGCCAGCAGTTCCATCAGGCCGATCAAGGACGCCACGGAGGAGTTCTTGAAGACGTTGAGGAATTCCGAGGTAAGCGGCGGAATGATGATCCGGTAGGCCTGCGGCAGCAGCACGTTCCAGTAGATCTGCGGCAGCTTGAAGCCCATGGCGCGCGCGGCGGATTCCTGGCCGCGTGGCAGCGCCTGGATACCGGTGCGCACTTGCTCGCACACACGGGCGGCGGTGAACAGGCCCAGGCACACGACAACGCTCAGGTAGGCCGAGGTGGTCGGGTTGAGGTCTTGTTTGTACCAGTCCTGCAGGTTCTGCGGCAGCATGTCAGGTACCAGGAAGTACCAGATGAACAGCTGAACCAGCAGCGGCACGTTACGAAACAGTTCCACGTAGCAGGTCGCGATGCCCGATACGATGCGGTTTGGCACGGTGCGCATGACGCCCAGAATGGACCCCAGCAGCAAGGCGATAATCCATGCCACGACAGCGATGGCGATGGTCCAGCCCAAACCGGCGATGTACCAGTCGAGATAAGTCTCGCTGCCCACGCCGGTGGACTTGAAGAACACGCCCCAGTCCCAGTTGTAATTCATTAGGGTCTCCCCTCGAGATCGATCGATGTACAAGCACCCGCTTGGGGAAAATCCATTCCCGCCTGGCGATGAACGCCAGGCACACGCGATCGGCTCGAAAACCGCCAGGTCGAGTGTTCCAAAATAAAGCCAGCAGGTAGTAACAGACGCCTGAGGGAGGGTTGGCTCCCTCAGGAGATAAGCTTAGTCAGGTATCAGATTTTTACGTCAGGCGCTGGCTTGTCGCTTGGGTTGGCGATCAGCTCCTTAACCTTGTCGCTCATCGGGAAGTTCAGGTTCAGGCCTTTTGGTGGGATCGGGCTCTCGAACCACTTGCTGTAGATCTTGTTGATTTCGCCGGATTTGTACAGGGCAACGATGGCGTCATCGACCGCTTTCTTGAAGGCTGGGTCGTCTTTACGAACCATGCAGGCGTAGGCTTCGAAGGACTGCGGAGTACCGGTGATGACCCAGTCGTCCGGCTTCTTGGCCTTGGCTTCTTCGCCGGCCAGCAGGGCGTCGTCCATCATGAAGGCAACGGCGCGGCCGCTTTCCAGCATCTGGAAGGATTCGCCGTGGTCTTTGGCGGAGATGACGTTCATGCCCATTTGCTTGTCGGCGTTCATCGCTTTGATGATGCGCTCGGACGTGGTGCCAGCGGTGGTCACGACGTTCTTGCCTTTGAGGTCAGCGAAGTCGGCGTAGCTCGGCTTGCCATCCTTGTCTTTCTTGACCAGCAGGCGGGTGCCGATTTCGAAGATGTTGACGGTGAAATCAACTTGCTGGGCGCGTTCGGCGTTGTTGGTGGTGGAGCCGCACTCGAGGTCGGCGGTACCGTTCTGGATCAGCGGAATACGGGTTTGCGAAGTGACCAGGTTGTACTTGGCCTTCAGGTCGGGTTTGTTCAGGTCTTTTTTCAGTTGCTCGACGACGGCCAGCTGAATGTCGTGGGAGTAGCCCACTGGCTTACCCGAACCATCCGCGATGTAGGAAAACGGAATGGAGCTGTCGCGGTGAGCGAGAGTGATGGTGCCGGAGTCGTTGATCTTCTTCAGAGTGCCGGTGAGTTCAGCGGCGAACACTGGAGTGCTGATCAGAGCAGCAGCGATAGCTGCGCCCAGAATATGGGGAACGATGCGCATCAATACTTCCTCGACATTTGTTTTTTTTATGAAGCCGGCTAAACGGCTCTCTTGTACAGCGAATGCCCGTGACGGCTCCTGAGGCGTCCCAGGCAATCGTCCAAGAGTGTAGAGCATGACTCGTGCCACACCTGAGGTTAAAGGTTATCTGTTTGATTTATAAAGAAATTAACTTTGTGTGACGGTGGATTTACAAAGACAGGATCCGGCAAACCGAATGGTGCGGTATACGCCGTTCGGAAAACCGAATGGTAGGCAAGGTATAGAACAGGCATGAAAAAGCCCCGCAGGCATTACCTGCGGGGCTTTTTCAGCTACAGGGTCAGAATGTGTAGTCCGCCGACACGACCGCCGCTCGGCCATCGCCCGGCACCGCCCAGCCGTTGTTACGGATGCGGGTCAGGTATTCCTTGTCGAACAGGTTGTTGACGTTCAACTGCAGGTTCAACTGTTTGTTGACCTTGTAACCGAGCATTGCGCGCTGCACCGCGTAGCCGGGCGCAGTCGGTGCCCCGGCAGCGCTGACCAGGTATTGCTTGGATTGCGCCGTAATGCCGTAGCCCACCTGGAAGTCATAGGGCAGGTCGTACACCGTCCAGACGCTGGCCGCATGTTTCGGCGTGAACGGCAGTGGCTCGCCTTTCTGCGCGTCGAAACCGGTGGTTGCCAGGGTGTAGTCGCTGGCGCTGCGCAGGACGCGCGTGTCCAGGTAGGTGTAGTTGGCGAAAACCTTCCAGCGGTCCGTGAGCGCACCGCTCAAGCCCAATGCCACGCCGTCCGCACGGGCTTTGCCGTCGAGTGATTGCGTGCCGCTCAGGTTGGTCGGGTCGGGATCGGCGACTTTGTAGTTGGTGCGGTCATTGCGGAAGATCGCGCCGGTGACCGAAAGGGCATTGTCGAGGAAGTCCCACTTGGTGCCGATTTCATAGCTGACGGCGGTTTCCGGGGCAACGTTGCAGTTGTTGGTGGCGGCAGTGTTGTTTTTGGCCGGGGTATAGCAGCTGCCGTTGACGCTCGCCTGGGACGGCGTCTTGCTGTTGCCGTAGGCGATGTAGACGCTGCCGTTTTCCGCCGGCTTATAGACCAGCGCCAGGCGGTAGGAGGTCAGGTCGTCCGATTGGCCGAAGCGCAAGCCTGGGGTTTCCACGCCGGTGCTGGAGTAGGCATTGGTCACCGAACTGCCCGCGTTGTGTTCGTAACGCACACCGCCATTGATTTCCCATTGCGGGCTGAGTTTGAGCGTGTCGAACGCATAGGCGGCGCGGTTGTTGAGCGCACCGTCGACGTGGGCTGCGCGGGTGAAGTTGACGGGCCCGGACCAGTAGGAATCAGGGTCGCTGTAGCTGACCGGCGGTGGTGTGATTGTGCTGCCGTTGCTGTTGGTCAGCCATTTTCCGGTGTCCGCCTCGTATTCCTCGCGGCTGATGGCGATGCCGGTGACCAGCGTGTGGTCGATGAAACCGGTGCTGAAATGGCTGGTGACGTCGGTCTGGTTGGTGAACATCTTGTTCTGGGTGTTGCGCTCGTTACCCAGTGAACCGCCGGAGGGCTGGAAGAAGCCTGGGGACAGGCCTGCGGTACATGGTGCACCGGTGATCTGAGTGCCGCTGGCCAGGCAGCCAGCCTGGGCGCCCTCGGGGCCGGAGGCGCGCAGGTCCTGGTGGACGCGTTCGAAACGACTGAAGTTGCGGACCGACACCGCATCGTTGAAGTCGTGTTCCAGTTTCAGGCTGAGCGCGTCCGAGGTGATCTGCTGGTCATTGATGTTGTGATAACCGTAGAAGTCGCTCCACCCCACACCGGGCATCGGTTTGCCGTTGTAGATCGGAATGCCGTACTGCGGCGTGTTGTCATCCTTCTGATACTCATAGCTGACGGTGACACGCGTGGGTGTGCCCAGGCCAAACGCGATGGAGGGCGCAATGCCCCAGCGTGAGTAATCTTCGTAGTCACGGCCCGGCATGTCGTTGCCGTGGGCCATGAGGTTCAGTCGAAACGCGGTGGTGTCGTTGAGCGTCTGGTTGGTGTCCAGGGTGATGCGTTTGTAGTTATCGGTGCCGAGGCCTGCGCTGAGGGTGGTTTTGTCGTGCAGTTCCGGGGCCTTGGTCACCAGGTTGATGGTGCCGCCGACCGCACCGGAACCCGAATACACCGAGCTTGCGCCGCTGACGACCTCGACCTGCTCCAGATTGAACGGGTCGGTGCGGCTGTATTGAGCACTGTCGCGCACGCCGTCCACGTAGATGTCACCGCTGGCCGAGAAACCGCGCAGGTTGATGCTGTCGCCGTAGCCACTGCCGCCTTCGCCGGCACCGAACGTGATGCCCGGCACCGTGCTGAGCACGTCGCGCAGGGTCAGCAGGTTCTGGTCATGAATCACTTCCTTGGGTACCACCGTGATGGTCTGCGGCGTGTCGCGCAGTGCTTCGGTGTACTTGGGCGAAGACGGTGCGACAGGGTTGTAGGTGCTCTGGGCCTGACCTTCGATGCTGGTCGCGCCGAGTTGGATGACCCCGCTGTTGTCGTCGGTTGCGGCATCCGCCGCATAGGTAAAGCTTCCCTGCGCAGCCACTGCCAAACCCACAGCCGATGCGAGCATATGCCGCGACGAGAGGGGGGCGGAACGGATGCCAGCTGTCATTGAATGATCTCTTGTTAGTAGGAGTGAGAGGTGGTCGTGTTTGATAACCAATCTCAAATGTAATAGATTGTTACAGGATGATTCATGAAAGTTCTGTAAGGTTCGATCACGGGGCGGGAGACAGGAATGCAAAGCAGTGAGCCGGCGGATTTGGCTGATAACCCCCGTGCCTATACGCGCTGGGTCATGCACGCCGCGCAGTTGGGGGATGCCGACGCACAGGCGACCTTGGGCCAATTGCTGCTTGATGGCCGCGGAATCCAGCAGGACCAGCCCCTGGCGCTGAGCTGGTTTCGTATCGCCGCACGCCAGGGTCATCCGATGGCGATCAATATGATCGGACGTTGCCTGGAGCATGGCTGGGGCGACGCGATCAATCTGGAGCAGGCCGCGCAACACTACCGGCGAGCCGCCGGCCTGGGGCTGGATTGGGGCTTGTACAACTACGCTCAACTGTTGACGCGCGGCCGTGGCGTCGGGCAGGACTTGGCCGCAGCCTTTCAGTTGTTTCAGCAGGCGGCCGCCATGGGCCACGCCAAGTCGATGAACCTGCTGGGGCGGTTTCATCATGAGGGGGTGGTGGTAGCCAAGGATGTTCTACTGGCGCGGCAGTGGTATCAACGCTCCGCCGAGGCCGGGGATTTTCGCGGGCAATACAACCACGCGTCGGAGCTGGCTGAGGCCGGTGACGAAGGGCAAGCCTGCGCGTGGCTGGAACGTGCGCTCGCGACGGCCACACCGGGTTTTCTACAGGCGGCCTATCCGATACTGCTGGGTTCTGCCTTCAGCGGGATTCGTGAAATGGGGTTGCGATACCAGCGTGAGGCCCAGGCCACATAAAAAAGCCCCTGGACCTCACGGTGCAGGGGCTTTCGAGGGCGGCCTGATCAGGCCGCTTCAATCTTTGCGCGGTTCTGTTCAACCTTGGACAGGTAGCGCTGCACGTTGTCCTGTTCTTCGGGTGTGGTGAACAGGCCGAGCTTGGTACGGCGCCACAGCACGTCCTGGGACTGAGTTGCCCATTCTTCGGTGCACAGGTAATCGACTTCGCGGGTGTACAGGCCGCCACCCAAGTGGTCGCCCAGGTCCGCCAGCGATTGCACGCCTTCCAGCAGGCGCCAGGTACGGCTGCCGTAGGTGGTGGACCAGCGGCGGGCGATTTCACTCGGTACCCAGTCGAACTTGCTGCGAATGGCGTCGGCCAGCGCTTGCGGCGTGGTCATGTCTTCGCCGCCGGGCAGGCTGGCGGTGGCGGTCCAGCTTGGGCGCATCTGGGTGAAGTACGGCGCCAGTTGCGCCATCGCCGATTCAGCGAGCTTGCGATAAGTGGTCAACTTGCCACCAAACACCGACAGGATCGGCGCTTCGCCCGTACCGCCGGACAGCGCCAGGGTGTAGTCGCGGGTGATGGCCGACGGGTTGTCCGACTCATCGTTGCACAGCGGGCGCACGCCGGAGTAGGTGTGGACGATGTCGTCGCGGCTCAGTTGTTTCTTGAAGTGCGCGTTGACCACCTTGAGCATGTAGTCGGTTTCACCTTCGGTGATCGCAACGGCAGCCGGGTCGCCGGTGTATTCGCGGTCGGTGGTGCCGATGATAGTCAGGTGGTTCAGGTACGGAATGGTGAAGACGATGCGCTGGTCTTCGTTCTGCAAAATGTGTGCGTGGGCGCCTTCGTACAGTTTCGGCACGATCAGGTGGCTGCCCTGGATCAGGCGGATACCGTAAGGCGAGTCCAGCTTGAGGTCGTCCTTGATGAATTTGGCGACCCAAGGGCCGGCGGCGTTCACCAGGGCGCGGGCACGGATCGAGAACAGGCTGCCATCGGCGCGTTCCATGTTCATTTCCCACAGGCCTTTGCTGCGATGAGCGCTGACGCAACGGGTCTGGGTGTGGATGTGCGCGCCTTTTTCGCGGGCGGCCATGGCGTTCAGCACCACCAGGCGGGCGTCATCGACCCAGCAGTCGGAGTATTCGAAGCCTTTGGTTATCTCGCTTTTCAGCGGGCTGTCGGGGCCGAACTTGAGGCTTTTCGAACCGGCCAGTTTTTCGCGCTTGCCCAGGTGGTCGTACAGGAACAGGCCGGCGCGGATCATCCACGCGGGACGCAGGTGCGGGCGGTGCGGCAACACGAAGCGCATCTGCTTGACGATGTACGGGGCTTTGGCCAACAGCACTTCACGTTCGGCCAGGGCTTCACGCACCAGGCGGAATTCGTAATGTTCGAGGTAGCGCAGGCCGCCGTGGATCAGCTTGCTGCTGGCGGAAGAGGTGTGGCTGGCCAGGTCGTCCTTTTCGCAAAGGAATACCGACAAACCGCGCCCGGCTGCGTCTGCTGCAATGCCGACGCCATTGATCCCGCCACCGATAACGGCGACGTCATAGACTTCGGCAAGCGGTGGGGCAGGCAAGGTAGAAGGGTTCATCGGCTGGCCTCGCGATCTTTTTCGTATTGGAATTCGAACATTAATGTTCATTTGCGAAAATGGTAGCTGATAAACGCGCGCACAGCCACCCGACTTCGATTGAAAAAACTCATCGAAGCGGCGGGAAAGGAAAATTTGTGAACATAAAACGGTAGGAGCCGGCTTGCCGGCGATGGCGTCCATGAGGTCGCTATCGCCGGCAAGCCGGCTCCTACAAGGTGGGGGTATTACACGACTTCCAGCCGAACCTTATGCTGGCTCAACAACTGCACCAGCGCCGGCACCGGCTGCTGGTCGGTCACCAGGCAGTCCACCAGGCTGATCGGGCCCAGGCGAATCATGGCGTTGCGCCCGAATTTGCTCGAGTCCGCCGCCAGGATCACCTGGCGTGCATTGGCGATGATCGCCTGGGAAACCCGGACTTCCTGATAGTCAAAGTCGAGCAGGCTGCCGTCCTCATCGATGCCGCTGATGCCCACCAAGGCAAAATCGACCTTGAACTGGTTGATGAAGTCGACACTCGCCTGGCCCACCACGCCACCATCACGGCGCACATTGCCGCCAGTCAGCAACACGTCGAAGTCGTCCTTGGCACTGAGCATGGTGGCGACGTTGAGGTTGTTGGTGATGATTTTCAGGTGGTTGTGGTTGAGCAACGCGCGGGCGATGGATTCGGTGGTGGTGCCGATATTGATGAACAGCGAGGCGTGATCGGGAATCTGCGCGGCGATGGCTTCGCCGATGCGTTGTTTCTCGTCGCGCATCTGGTCGGCACGCATGGCGTACGCGGTGTTTTCGACGCTGGAGTCATAGGCCGCGCCGCCGTGGTAGCGGCGCAGCAGATTGGCGTCCGCCAGCTGGTTGATATCGCGGCGGATGGTTTGCGGGGTGACAACGAATAGCTGCGCCATTTCCTCGATACTGACGTAGCCGCGTTCACGGACCAGTTCGAGAATTTGTTGCTGGCGGGGAGGCAGATTCATGGGGCGTCCTTTGGGCTGCCATACAAAAGTGGCCCATGATGACGCAGGAATCTGCTCCCTGCCAGTTACAACCCTATATGGGTCCGGCGCTTGGCTTATTCAGCGCCTTCGTGGGGCTCCCAGTCGCGGGTGCGGCTCACGGCTTTTTGCCAGCCGGCGTAGAGTTTTTCCTTGGCCGCTTCGTCCAGTTGTGGTTCGAATTCGCGCTCGATCACCGCCTTGCCGCGCAACTCGTCCAGGCTGCCCCAGAAACCACACGCCAAGCCGGCCAGGTAGGCGGCGCCGAGTGCGGTGGTCTCGCGCATTTGCGGGCGTTCGACCTGGGTGCCGAGGATATCGGCCTGGAATTGCATCAGGAAGTTGTTGGCCACGGCACCGCCGTCTACGCGCAGGGCCTTCAGGCGTTCGCCCGAATCCTGTTGCATGGCGTCGAGCACGTCGCGGGTCTGGTAGGCAATCGACTCCAGCGCGGCACGAATGATGTGGTCCACGCGCACGCCGCGGGTCAGGCCGAACAGTGCGCCACGGGCATACGGGTCCCAGTACGGAGCGCCCAGGCCGGTGAAGGCCGGGACCAGGTAAACGCCGTTGCTGTCCTTGACCTTGCCGGCGAAGTATTCGGTGTCGGTGGCATCCGCGATGATCTTCAGCTCGTCACGCAACCACTGCACGGTGGAGCCGCCGTTGAATACCGCGCCTTCCAGGGCATAAGCCACTTCACCACGTGGGCCGCAAGCGATGGTGGTGAGCATGCCGTGCTTGGACTTCACCGCCTTGTCGCCGGTGTTCATCAGCAGGAAGCAGCCGGTGCCGTAGGTGTTCTTGGCTTGGCCGGCTTCGACGCACATCTGGCCGAACAGTGCCGCCTGTTGGTCACCGGCAATACCGCCGATGGCGATGCCGCTTTTGGTGCGGCCATAGATTTGCGAAGACGACTTCACTTCCGGCAGCATCTCGCGCGGCACGTCGAGAATCTCCAGCATCTTCGCATCCCACTCCAGGGTGTGGATGTTGAAGAGCATGGTGCGCGAGGCGTTGGTGTAGTCGGTGACGTGGGTCTTGCCGCCGGTAAATTTCCAGATCAGCCAGCTGTCGATGGTGCCGAACAGCAGCTCGCCGTTGCGCGCACGCTCGCGGCTGCCTTCGACGTTGTCGAGGATCCACTTGAGCTTGGTACCGGAGAAGTAGGGGTCGGTGACCAGGCCGGTGGTGTCATTGATGTATTGCTCGTGGCCGTCGCGCTTGAGTTGCTGGCAAATCTCGGTGCTGCGGCGGCATTGCCAGACGATCGCGTTGTAGATCGGACGGCCGGTGACTTTGTCCCACACCACGGTGGTTTCACGCTGGTTGGTAATACCGATGGCGGCGACCTGGTCATGGTGCAGGCCGGCCTGTGCCAGCGCTTCGACCATCACCGCGCTCTGGGTGGCGAAGATTTCCATCGGGTCATGCTCGACCCAGCCGGCTTGCGGGTAATGCTGAGTGAATTCACGCTGGGCGGTGCAGACCACGTTGGCGTCACGATCGAAGATGATCGCGCGGGAACTGGTGGTGCCCTGATCAAGGGCAATGATGTAGTTCTTATTCTGAAGGTCGGTCATGTCAATTGCCTTGGACGAAATAAGGAAGTCAGAAATCAGCCTGGGCCGCAAAAGGGCAGGTGGACCAGGCTGGCGTTTTCAGGAAATACGCGTCTTGCCGTTGACAGCCGTGTCAGGTGTTTCTTCAGCTATAGCAGGTGCGGCGCTCGGCAGATGTCGGGCAATCAGCCCGCGATAGGCCGCAGCACCGAGGCATGCGCCGACAATCGGCGCGAAAATCGGTACCAGGAAGTAAGGAATGTCACGACCGCCAGTAAAGGCCATTTCACCCCAGCCGGCGAAAAAGGTCATCAGCTTGGGGCCGAAATCCCGCGCCGGGTTCATCGCAAAGCCGGTCAACGGGCCCATGGCGCTACCGATGACGGCGATCAGCAGGCCGATCAGCAGCGGGGCCAAGGGGCCGCGTGGCAGGCCGTTGTTGTCATCGGTCAGGGCCATGATCACGCCCATCAGGATGGCAGTGATGACCATTTCCACCAGGAACGCCTGGGCAGTGCTCAACAGTGCATGGGGGTAGGTTGAGAACACCGACGCCAACTCCAGGCTGGCCTGGGAGCCACGCACCATGTGGTGGGTTTGTTCGTAATCGAAAAACAGATTGCTGTAGAGCGTGTACACCAAGGCCGCCGAGCAGAAGGCGCCGGCGATCTGGGCGAGGATATAGAAAGGCAGTTTGCGCTTGTCGAAGTCGGCGAAAATACACAGCGCGATGCTGACGGCCGGGTTGAGGTGGGCCCCGGAAATGCCGGCGCTCAGGTAGATCGCCATGCTGACGCCGATCCCCCAGATGATGCTGATCTCCCACAAGCCAAAGCTGGCACCCGCGACCTTGAGCGCAGCGACACATCCTGTACCGAAGAAGATCAGAAGCGCAGTCCCCAGGAATTCGGCCATGCATTGGCTCGAAAGTGAAGGCTGTTGAAGAGCAGTTGTCATGGAAAACCTCAGTTGTTGTTCTTGTCTGGCGCACGACCTCAACGGGCTGTTGCGCGATTTTCACCGTGGCAAGGATCCCCATCCCGGCCACGGCTTACTGCTCGAGTACCGCAGGTCTATTCCTACAGTATTCGGAAACGAAAAAATATAGACAAGAATGACGGCTGTCAAAGGTCGAAAGTGAACTGTCGGTCACTTTCAAACTATTGGTCTGGTGAATGATCACGCTTGTCACATGGCGCGTGCACCTTAAGAGTGGGCGGACTAGAGCGTTTTGTGTGGGCTTGGCCTAGAATTGGCCATCTGTTTGCCACGCTCCGGAGACTCCATGACCCCCGCATTGGATCTGTTGAAAAAAGTTCGCGCCGAACATCGCATCCACAGTTACGAACATGACCCCAAGGCGGCTTCCTATGGGCTGGAGGCCGCGGAAAAATTGGGTCTCGACCCGGCGCAGGTATTCAAGACCTTGCTGGCCTGCAGTGAGAAAGGCGAATTGTTGGTGGCGGTGGTGCCGGTCGTCGGAAGTCTGGATCTGAAAGCCCTGGCGCACGCGGCAGGCGTCAAGAAAGTCGAAATGGCCGACCCGGCAGCGGCGCAGCGTTCCACCGGTTATTTGCTGGGCGGCATCAGCCCGCTGGGCCAGAAGAAGCGTTTGCGCACGTTTATCGATGTGACGGCGCAGCCCTTTGCGACGATTTTTGTGAGTGCGGGGAGAAGGGGCCTGGAGGTTGAATTGCCAGCGGCGGTGCTGGCTGAACATACCCAGGCCAAGTTCGCGGAAATTGGCCGGGTATGACGCTCGCTCCTAAATGGCCTGGAACAACACCAGGTGTTCGGCGGCAACCCGGATCCCCACATCTGCCCCCACCTGATGATCGGCATGGCTGGGGAAAATCGACTCCAGCTGAGCGCCGGTCGGCAGTTGCAGACGGTACAAGGTCGAGGCGCCGAGGAAGGTCTTGCCGACGATCCGCGCTTTCAACCCGCTGTCCGGTGCGTAGACGATGTCATCCGGACGCAGTAGCACGTCCACCGCACCGCCGGTAGGCCAGGTGTAGGCGCGGTTGCCGCGCAATTCACCCAGTTCGGTGCTGACCGATTCCGGCGAGCTCAATTGGCCCCGTATGAAGTAACCCTGGCCGATAAAGCTGGCGACGTAGGGCGTCTGCGGTTCGTGATAGAGGTTGTAGGGCGTGTCCCACTGCTCAAGCCGACCTTCCTTGAACACACCGACCTGGTCGCTGACGGCGAAGGCCTCTTCCTGATCATGGGTCACCAGGATCGCACTGGTGCCACGCGTCTTGAGGATATCGCGCACTTCGTGGCTGAGTTTGCGTCGCAACTCGCCATCGAGGTTGGAGAAGGGCTCGTCCAGCAGCAACAGCGCCGGCTCTGGCGCCAGGGCGCGGGCGAGGGCAACGCGTTGTTGTTGGCCGCCGGAAAGCTCATGGGGAAAACGCTTGCCGAGGTTCTTCAGGTTTACCAGTTCCAGCAGTTCAGCCACCACCCGGTCTTTTTGCGGGTGCTTGCGAATGCCAAAGGCGATGTTGTCGGCCACGCTCAGGTGGGGAAACAGCGCGTAGTCCTGGAACACCATGCCGATGCGACGTTTCTCCGGTGCCAGGGTGAACCCGGCGCTGGAGATCACGTCGCCGGCCAGGCTGATTTCACCTTCGTGCACCGGCTCGAACCCGGCGATCGCCCGCAGCGTGGTGGTCTTGCCGCAGCCCGAAGAGCCCAGCAGGCAGCCGATGTCGCCGGCGTTGAGGTGCAGGTTGAGGTTCTGCACCACCCGTTGATCTTGATAGCCGCATGCCAGATTGCGCAGGTTCAGCAGTAATGAATGGCTCATGCGTGGTGGTACGACGGCGGAACGAGGAATTCAAGCAGCGCCTTTTGCGCGTGCAGTCGGTTTTCAGCCTGGTCCCAGGCGACCGACCGTGGATCGTCGAGCAGGTCGAGGCTGATTTCTTCGCCACGGTGGGCTGGCAGGCAGTGCATGAACAGCACATCCGGCGCGGCCAGGTCGAGCAGGGCGCGGTTCACCTGATATGGGGCGAACAGGGCCAGGCGCTGGGTGGTTTCGTCTTCCTGGCCCATGGAGGTCCAGACGTCGGTGCTCACCAGGTGCGCGCCGATCACAGCGTCGCGTGGGTCGCGTACGAGGGTCACGCGGTCACCGGCCTGTGCCAGGAAGCGCGCGTCAGGCTCGTAGCCTTCCGGGCAGGCAACGCGCAGGTGGAAGTCGAACTGGATGGCGGCTTCTATATAGCTGTTGCACATGTTGTTGCCGTCGCCGATCCAGGCCACGGTCTTGCCCTGGATCGAGCCACGGTGTTCGAGGAACGTTTGCATGTCGGCCAGCAACTGGCACGGGTGCAGGTCATCGGACAGGCCGTTGATCACCGGTACGCGGGAATTGGCGGAAAACTCGGTTACGGTGCTGTGGGCAAAGGTACGGATCATCACGGCATCGAGCATGCTCGACAGGACGATCGCGCTGTCGGCGACCGGCTCGCCACGGCCCAATTGGGTGTCGCGCGAGGACAGGAAGATGGCTTGGCCGCCCAGTTGGATCATGCCGGCTTCGAACGACACGCGGGTGCGGGTCGACGACTTCTCGAAAATCATCCCGAGCACACGGTTTTTCAAAGGCTCGAACAGTACGCCGCGGTTACGCAGGTCTTTAAGCTCAATGCCTCGACGGATCACGCTGACCAGCTCTTCGGGCGTGCAATCCATCAGGGAGAGAAAGTGCCTTGCGCTCATCATTAACTACCTTTTTGCAACAGACCGCAGATACTCAAAGCCTTGTTTATTGTGACAACGGGCGAGACCTGCGGCGAAAGCCGCACGGGGCGACGAAATAGGGGAAGGCGCGATCTTATAATTAAATGTCGCGTCTTACCAATAGGGCTACGGTTTTTAGGGGTGTTCAAGCAGGGCGCCGGAGCGCTTTTGAAGACGAATACCAGACAGCAGCGGGTCATTTGTACACTGGCGTCACGACCTTTTGCAATGCGCGGGGACGGCTGCAGGCCAGGCTGCGTCGGTTTCAGCGCGGGTGTGGGGGGTTCTGAAACATTTGCTCATGCTTGGCCATGGCCTGGCCTGATGCTTGTCGATTCACGGCACTGACGTTGGTGGTGCCTTGGCCTTCAGCGGCCCATAGTGGAATCAAAGCCCTGACAAGAGACTGGCCATGACCAAGACTCTCCACCACCGTGCCTGCCATCTGTGTGAAGCCATCTGCGGCTTGACGCTCGAAACCACCCAGGCCGACGACGGCAGCCTGGCAATCACCTCGATCAAGGGCGACGCCCAGGACAGTTTCAGCCGTGGGCATATCTGCCCCAAGGCCGTGGCGCTGCAGGATATCCAGAATGATCCCGACCGCCTGCACCAGCCCATGGTGCGGGTGGGCAGCGAATGGCAGCCGATTGCGTGGGACGAAGCCTTTGCGCTCGTCGCCGAACGACTGGCCGGCATTCAGGCGCGGCATGGGCAGAATGCAGTGGCGGTGTATCAGGGCAATCCCAGTGTGCATAACTATGGGCTGATGACCCACAGCAACTACTTTCTTGGCCAACTGAAGACACGCAATCGGTTTTCCGCTACCTCGGTGGACCAGTTGCCCCATCACCTCACGAGCTACCTGATGTACGGCCATGGGCTGTTGTTGCCGATCCCGGACATCGACCACACCGACTTCATGCTGATCCTGGGCGGGAACCCGTTGGCGTCCAACGGCAGCATCATGACCGTGCCGGATGTGGAGAAGCGCCTCAAGGCCATCCAGGCCCGGGGCGGCAAAGTGGTGGTGGTCGACCCCCGGCGCAGCGAGACGGCGGCGATCGCCGACCAGCACCTGTTCGTGCGTCCAGGCGGTGACGCCGCCTTGTTGTTCGGCTTACTCAACACGTTGTTTAGCGAAAACCTGACCCGCGACAGCCATCTACCGGTTGAGGGGCTTGAGGAGGTACGCCGTGCCATCGCCGGCTTCACCGTCGAAGCCATGAGCCGTCAGTGCGCGGTGCCTGCCGAGCAGATCCGCCAACTGGCGCGGGACTTTGCCGCCGCCGACAAGGCGGTGTGCTACGGGCGCATGGGCGTCTCGACCCAGGCGTTCGGCACCCTGTGTCATTGGCTGGTGCAGTTGATCAACCTGGTGACCGGCAACCTGGACCGCGTCGGTGGCGCTTTGTGCACCACGCCGGCGGTGGACCTGGTGGCATCGACCGGTGGTGGGCACTTCAATCGTTGGCAGAGCCGGGTTTCCGGGCGCCCGGAGTACGGCGGCGAGTTGCCGGTGTCAGCGTTGGCTGAAGAAATGCTCACCGAAGGCGAAGGACAAATCCGTGCGTTGGTGACGGTGGCGGGCAATCCGGTGCTGTCGACGCCTAACGGCCGCCAGTTGGAGCAAGCCCTCGATGGCCTGGAGTTCATGGTCAGCGTCGACCTCTATATCAACGAGACCACGCGGTATGCCGACCTGATCCTGCCGTCCACGTCAGCGCTGGAAAACGATCACTACGACACGACCTTCAATATGTTTGCGGTGCGCAATGTCACCCGGTTCAACCGGGCAATTCTGCCCAAGCCCGCGGGTGCGCTGCATGACTGGGAGATCTTCGTCGGCCTGGCCCAGGCGTTTGCCGCGCATACCGGCGCGACGCTCAAGCCTACGATGCCGCCTGCGCAGATGATCGACTTTGGCCTGCGTGCCGGGGTGTACGGGGATGCCTCCCGTCATAAGTTGTCCGTGGCCATGCTGGCGGATCATCCCCATGGTGTGGACCTGGGGCCGCTGCTGCCGAATCTTGCCGCTCGATTGAAAACCGCCGATGGCATGGTGCAGGCGGCGCCAGCAGTGATCCTCGCCGACCTGGCGCGTTTTGCCGCGCAGCCGGTGCCCCTGGCCGACGAGTTGTTGCTGATCGGCCGTCGTCATGTGCGCAGCAATAACTCCTGGATGCATAACTATCACCGGCTGGTGAAGGGCAAGCCGCGCCATCAATTGTTGATGCACCCGGATGACCTGGCCCGTCGGCAGTTGAGGGATGGCCAGCGTGTGCGCGTCAGTTCGCGCATCGGCATGATCGAAGTGGAAGTGGTTGCCAGCCTGGACATGATGCCCGGCGTGGTCAGCCTGCCCCACGGCTGGGGGCACGGGCGTCCAGGCGTACAGATGGCGATCGCCAGCGGACAACCAGGGGCGAGTGCCAATGACTTGACCGACGAGCGGCAGTTGGATGAGTTATCGGGCAATGCGGCGCTGAATGGCGTTCCCGTGCAGGTAGCAGCCGCCTGAGCACCCCACTGGAATTTTGCGTTACAATGCGCCACCGTGCCGACCTGTGAGTCGCAAAGTTCCAGCCGAGGTGTTCCATGGATATCATCGAAACGATCAAAGAGCAGATTGCCAACAACACCATTCTGCTTTACATGAAGGGCGCGCCAAACGCTCCGCAGTGCGGCTTCTCCGCGAAGGCTTCCCAGGCCATCATGGCGTGTGGCGAGAAATTCGCTTACGTGGATATCCTGCAAAACCCTGAAATCCGCGCCAACCTGCCGAAGTACGCCAACTGGCCTACATTCCCACAACTGTGGGTAGCCGGTGAGCTGGTCGGCGGTAGCGACATCATCGTTGAGATGGCGGCTGATGGTTCGTTGCAGACGCTGATCAAAGAAGCAGCGGCCAACGCCGCAGCCAAGACCGACGCGTAATTGTGTAGGAGCCGGCTTGCCGGCGATGGGCTCCCCAGCCAGGCGCCGTACTGGCGGATGCCATCGCCGGCAAGCCGGCTCCTAACAGTCATCGGTCAATAAAAAGCCCCGCTTCTCGTGAGAGAGCGGGGCTTTTTTGTACCTGCGCGCCGGGGGCTTATTCGCCCATTTGCGATTGCAGGTAGTTTTCCAGGCTGACTTTGTCGATCAGGCCCAGTTGGGTTTCCAGCCAGTCGATATGCTCTTCCTGGTCTTCCAGGATGTCTTCCAGCAGCTCGCGGCTGCCGAAGTCGCCCTTGGTTTCGCAGTGAGCGATGGCGGCCTTGAGGTCGCTGTGGCTCTTGCGTTCGAAGCCCAGGTCGCTGCCGAGCATTTCCTGGGTGTGTTCGCCGATGTTCAGCTTGCCCAGGTCCTGCACGTTCGGCAGACCTTCCAGGAACAGGATGCGCTTGATCAGCGCGTCGGCGTCCTTCATGGCCTTGATGGATTCTTTGTATTCACGCTTGCCCAGCTTTTCCAGGCCCCAATCGTCATACATGCGCGCATGCAGAAAGTACTGATTGATCGCGACCAGTTCATTGGCAAGGATTTTGTTGAGTTGCTGGATGACTGAGATGTCGCCTTTCATGACTGGGGTCCTGCCCTGTAATCGCTGTGTATAAGGCGGAGTTTGAGCGGCGAATTCCTTAGTGTCAAACCTAAGTTATTGAATAATAAATGAAAATTAATCGGAATAAGAATGTTTGTGTTCCGCGTCTTGGCGCTAACTAATTGAATTGCGGACATAAAAAAACCGGACACTAAGTCCGGTTCTTTAAAACACGCCCAATCAGGCGTGTGTAAATTCTGCTGAATAGGGGAGCGCGGCCTGGGCTGTCTGCAGCTGCGTCAGGGTTTCCCGTACCACTTGCTTGGCGAGGCAAGCACATTTACCGCACTGGCTGGCAACGCCTGTGGTTTCACGTACTTCCTTGTAGCTGCAGCAACCTTCGTAGATTGCTTCGCGGATTTGTCCGTCGGTGACGCCAGTACAGAGGCACACATACATAAGGGAGAACCGTCGCGGGTTTAAGGCTTAAGTGCGATGGATCTTAATGTTAACGAGAATGATTGTCAAAGTAGATTCACAGGGTATCTGCTGGCATCGCGCCCGCACTGACGAACGGTTTTTTCAGTGTATGATGGTCGGTCTTCACGAAGCGTGACTGCGTCACAGGGCTGTCGCCTGAACACGGCAGACTTGAGGCCGGTCCTTTTACTTCAATCGTCACCCTCACATCAGGAGATATCCAATGAGCGTACTCGTCGGCAAACAAGCCCCGGATTTCGACGTACCAGCCGTCCTCGGCAATGGCGAAATCGTTGACAGCTTCAAACTGTCTGAAGCCATCAAAGGCAAATACGGCCTGGTATTCTTCTACCCGCTGGACTTCACCTTCGTCTGCCCATCCGAGCTGATCGCTCTGGACCATCGCATGGACGATTTCAAGGCGCGCAACGTTGAAGTGGTAGCCGTTTCCATCGACTCCCATTTCACCCACAACGCCTGGCGCAACACCGCCATCAATGATGGCGGCATCGGCAAAGTCAAATACACCATGGCTGCCGACATGAAGCACGACATCGCCAAGGCCTACGACGTTGAATCCGAAGGTGGCGTAGCTTTCCGTGGCGCGTTCCTGATCGACGACAAAGGCGTGGTTCGCTCCCAGATCATCAACGACCTGCCGCTGGGTCGTAACATGGAAGAGCTGATCCGTCTGGTCGACGCCCTGCAATTCCACGAAGAGCACGGCGAAGTCTGCCCTGCCAACTGGAAAAAAGGCGACAAAGGCATGAACGCTTCGCCAGAAGGCGTTGCGGCCTACCTGACCGAGAACGCTGGCAAGCTGTAAGCCAGAATCGAGGTACAAAAAACCGGCCTGAGAAGGCCGGTTTTTTTATGCTCAGGAAAAGACCCTGTGGCGAGCCCGCTCACCATAGTTGGCGGGCTCACCACAAAAGCACTGTTAGTCGTTGAAGTCTTCCCAACCGCCCATCTGCTTCCAGCGATTGACGATGCCGCAGAACAGCTCGGCGGTCTTCTCGGTGTCGTAGCGAGCTGAGTGAGCCTCACGGCCGTCGAAGTCGATACCGGCCGCCTGGCAGGCTTTCGCCAAGACGGTCTGGCCATACGCCAGGCCGGCGAGGGTGGCTGTGTCGAAGCTGGAGAACGGGTGAAACGGGTTGCGCTTCATGTCCAGGCGCGCCACGGCGGCATTCAGGAAGCCCAGGTCGAAGCTGCTGTTATGGCCGACCAGGATTGCGCGTTTGCAGCCGTTGGCTTTCAAGGCCTTGCGCACGCCACGGAAGATATCGGTGAGCGCTGCTTCTTCACTCACCGCCATGCGCAATGGGTGATCGAGCTTGATCCCGGTGAACTCCAGGGCCGCCGCCTCGATGTTGGCGCCTTCGAACGGCTCGACGCGGAAGAAGTGGGTGTGTTCCGGGAACACAAAGCCCTGTTCGTCCATGCCGATGGTGGTCGCGGCGATTTCCAGCAGCGCGTCGGTGGCGCAGTTGAAGCCACCGGTTTCTACGTCGATGACGACCGGCAGATAGCCGCGGAACCGCTCGGCCATCGGGTGACGGGACCCGCCACCGCTGTGCTCGTGTTCGTCATCGTAATGGTCTTCACTCACTTGCTTTCCTCCAGCAGGCGCCAGCGCAGTGTTTCACCGGCGCGCAGCGGGATAACAGTCAGCTCGCCAAACGGCAGGCTGGCAGGGGCGGTCCAGTCTTCACGGACCAGGGTGATGCGGTCGGTATTCGCCGGCAGGCCATAGAAACGTGGGCCATTGAGGCTGGCGAAGCCTTCGAGCTTGTCCAGGGCGTTGCGCTGTTCGAACGCTTCGGCGTACAGCTCGATCGCGGCATAGGCGGTGTAGCAACCGGCACAGCCGCATGCTGCTTCTTTTGCGTGCTGGGCGTGGGGGGCGGAGTCGGTGCCGAGGAAGAACTTCGGATTGCCGCTGGTGGCGGCATCCAGCAAGGCCACTTGGTGGGTGTTGCGCTTGAGGATCGGCAAGCAATAGAAGTGCGGCCGAATCCCGCCCACCAGCATGTGGTTGCGGTTGTACAACAGGTGATGCGCGGTGATGGTCGCGCCGACGTTGGCCGAGGCCTCGGTGACGAACTGCACGGCATCGGCGGTGGTGATGTGCTCGAACACGACCTTGAGGGTCGGGAACAGCTCGACCACACGGCGCATATGCTCGTCGATGAAGATCTTCTCGCGATCGAACACGTCCACATCGCCACGGGTGACTTCACCGTGGATCAGCAGCGGCATGCCGACTTCCGCCATGGCTTCGATGGCCGGCAGGATCTTGTCGATACTGGTCACGCCGGAATCGGAGTTGGTGGTCGCGCCGGCCGGGTACAGCTTGGCGGCGTGCACGTAACCGCTGGCCTTGGCCTCTCGAATCTCTTCGGGCTGGGTGCGGTCGGTGAGGTAGAGCACCATCAGCGGTTCGAAGCGGCTGCCGGCCGGCCGGGCAGCGAGGATACGCTGGCGGTAGGCATCGGCTTGCTCGGCGTTACGCACCGGAGGTACCAGGTTAGGCATGATGATGGCGCGGCCAAACGTGCGCGCTACATCGGCCACGGTGTGGGGTAACGCAGCACCATCGCGAAGATGAATATGCCAGTCGTCGGGACGCAGCAGGGTCAGGCGGTCGGACATTGGGGATTCCAGGCGGGTCAATCTGGTGGGAATGCTACCGGAAAAGACTCTTGCAGGCACTCGCTATCAAGTTTTGCAGGATGCGACCGATATCCCTGGGTATGCCTTAACGATGTATGACGCTTTGAAGTGTTGTAGAAACCAGTGGAGCCTCCCGTGCGCCAGCATTACCTAGCCCTGCTCAGTGTGTTCGCCAGCCTGCCTGCGATGGCCCTCACGTTCCAGACACGTCTGGAGAATATTGAGTGGAAGGTAGAAGGCGACCAGTTCGAGTGCCGCCTGACCCAGCCGATCACCGACTTCGGTTCGGGCGAGTTCGTGCGTCGCGCCGGTGAGCAGGCGACGTTTCGCCTGAAAGCCTATAACGGCTCGCTGGGTGCGGGCTCGGCCACCTTGCTGGCCGCCGCTGCGCCCTGGCAGCCGGGCCGGGGTGATATCAACCTCGGTGCCGTGCGTGCTGGCAGTGGCGACGTCTTGTTCAACAGCTCCCAGGCCCAGGCCGGGCGCCTGTTTTCGGGGCTGCTGGAAGGCCGGAGCCCGACCGTGCGCCACTACGGACGCGAGGGCGGCTACTCGGAAATCCGCTTGTTGCCGGTCAAATTCAACAAGGCCTACAACGACTACCAACTGTGCACCGCCAAGCTGTTGCCGATGAATTACGACCAGGTCAAACAGACCGAAGTCGGGTTCCCCGGTGGCGGTATCGAACTGGACGCGGCGGCCAAGAAGAAACTGGACGTGATTCTCGCGTTCATGAAAGCCGACCCCACCGTCAACCACATCGAGCTGAATGGCCATTCGGACAACAGCGGCAACCGCCTGACCAACCGTGACGTCTCGCGCCGCCGTGGCTTGGCGGTGATGGACTACTTCAAGGCCAACGGTATCCAGGAGTCGCAGATCACCCTGCGTTTCCACGGCGAAAGCTACCCACTGGCGCCCAACACCAATGCGGCCAACCGGGCACGCAACCGTCGCGTGAATATCCAGCTTGAACGCGTAGCCGCCCCCGAGAAACCGGCGCCCCAGGCCACAGCACCGAGCAACCCAGCCCATACTTCATAAAGTGCGGGCCTGAGGTGCGTCTATCGGTCGCTCGCTCGACATAATCTGTCGCTTTATCTTCATTTGCTGTCGCGCCTCTGTAAATTCACGGTTTTGGTCGGTAGAATCGACGCCTTTCCGTACAACCCCGTGGAGTGATGGCATGGCCGACGTAAACAAGGTCGTTCTCGCGTATTCCGGCGGCCTGGACACTTCGGTGATCCTCAAGTGGCTGCAGGATACTTATAACTGTGAAGTGGTGACCTTCACCGCTGACCTGGGTCAGGGCGAAGAGGTCGAACCTGCACGCGCCAAGGCGCAAGCCATGGGCGTGAAAGAGATCTACATTGACGACCTGCGCGAAGAGTTCGTCCGCGATTTCGTTTTCCCGATGTTTCGCGCCAACACCGTCTACGAAGGCGAGTACCTGCTGGGTACTTCCATCGCTCGTCCGCTGATCGCCAAGCGCTTGATCGAAATCGCCAACGAAACCGGCGCCGACGCCATTTCCCATGGTGCTACCGGCAAGGGCAACGACCAGGTGCGTTTCGAACTGGGCGCCTACGCGCTCAAGCCAGGCGTGAAAGTGATCGCCCCTTGGCGTGAATGGGACCTGCTGTCCCGTGAGAAACTGATGGATTACGCTGAAAAGCATGCCATCCCGATCGAGCGTCACGGCAAGAAAAAGTCCCCGTACTCGATGGACGCCAACCTGCTGCACATCTCCTATGAAGGCGGCGTGCTGGAAGACACCTGGACCGAGCACGAAGAAGACATGTGGCGCTGGACCGTCTCCCCGGAGAACGCTCCCGACAAGCCGCAGTACCTGGAACTGACCTACCGCAACGGTGATATCGTCGCGCTGGACGGCGTCGAAATGACCCCGGCCACCGTACTGGCTACCCTGAACCGTATCGGTGGCGAGCACGGTATCGGCCGTCTCGACATCGTCGAGAACCGCTACGTGGGCATGAAGTCCCGTGGCTGCTACGAAACCCCAGGCGGCACCATCATGCTGCGCGCCCACCGCGCCATCGAGTCGATCACCCTGGACCGCGAAGTGGCTCACCTCAAAGACGAGTTGATGCCCAAGTACGCCAGCCTGATCTACACCGGCTACTGGTGGAGCCCTGAACGTCTGATGCTGCAACAGATGATCGACGCTTCCCAGGTCCACGTGAACGGCGTTGTGCGCCTGAAGCTGTACAAGGGCAACGTGATCGTTACCGGTCGCAAGTCCGATGAATCGCTGTTCGACGCCAACATCGCCACCTTCGAAGAAGACGGCGGCGCCTACAACCAGGCGGACGCAGCGGGCTTTATCAAGTTGAACGCATTGCGCATGCGCATCGCGGCCAATAAAGGTCGCTCGTTGTTCTAAGTCTCAGCCTGTTGTGAAAAATGGCCCCTTGTTCAAGGGGCCATTTTTTTTGCCTGTGTATTTAACCGAGACTTGTCATGTTTATAGTGATTAAACCTATGTTGATATCTTTCATTGACGACTATTCCTGACGCCGATTTTGAATGAGTCGTTGCCGGAAGTGTGTAGGGCGAATGAAATTTTTACATCTATGTAGGAACTGGTCTTACAGAAAATTCACTCATGAGGTACGGCGAATATATAAACGCTGAAATGTCTGTAGGAATTAAGGATGTAAGCGAATATGTTAAATGGAACTAAAACAGCCAGATTTTTCTTGACGGTTTTCTCAGCCGTACCCGAGGGGCAAGGGGCATTTCCTGAGAGTTGCGTGCGCCACGTTTACCCAGCCCCTCATGGGTCATGGATATTTCACTCAAATTATGTAGGCCCCCGGAAAGGTCTGAAAGGATCAATAAAACGGGATAAGTCCGAGATGGCGTTTTTTTGTAGGGCAATTCCTTTATCGCTGTGGGGTGGGTCTCTGCTTGCTGTTGCTCGGGGGGGAACGCTATGCCAACTAGGAAACGACTAGGCTATTGTGCTTGCTCTAAATAATTCGAACAGCGAAATTGGACTTTCTCATGAATAAAGTGCTGATCGTGGATGATCATCCCGTCATTCGTCTTGCTGTGCGTATGCTAATGGAACGTCATGGTTATGAGGTCGTTGCCGAGACCGATAATGGTGTCGACGCGTTGCAACTTGCACGGGAGCATATGCCGGACATTGTCATACTGGATATCGGGATTCCAAAACTTGATGGCCTGGAAGTTATTTGCCGGCTGTCGTCGACCAAGCAGCCCGCTCCGTTCAAGGTGCTGGTGCTGACGTCCCAGGCTCCGGGCCATTTTTCCATGCGCTGCATGCAGGCGGGTGCAGCCGGTTATGTGTGCAAGCAACAGGACCTGACCGAGTTGCTGAGTGCTATCAAGGCCGTCTTGTCGGGCTACAGTTACTTTCCGAACCAGGCGCTCAACTCGGTACGCTCCACCATGGGTAATGCCAGTGAGGCCGATATGGTCGAGCGTCTGTCGGGTCGGGAAATGATGGTATTGCAACAGTTGGCCCGGGGCAGGACCAACAAGGAGATTGCCGACGGCATGTTCCTCAGCAACAAGACGGTCAGCACCTACAAGACGCGTTTGCTGCTCAAACTCAACGCTCGCTCTCTTGTGGACCTGATTGAACTGGCCCAGCGTAACGGCTTGGTGTAGAGGGGATCGGTACCGCGCATTGCCCCGGCAACCGGCAGAAAAAAGCCTCCGTGAGGGAGGCTTCCGGCCGTCGACCCTGGATCAGAGATCGAAGTCGTAATCGGCCAGTTGTTTTTGCAAGCGTCGTTCTTCCAGAAGATTGTCGATGGTGCGGCGTTTGCTCAAATTGGTCTTGGCGACCTCTACCACAGGTGTCTCTACCCCATCGTCATCCGACTCAACGAGGTCGTCTTCCACTTCCAGTTGTTCTTTGCCAGTGCTCATAAGGTTCACTCCGGGCTAAGACTGCCGTTGGCGCTCCTTATAACGATAATCCAGGGTTGGGTAAAAAAGATTTTTTCAATCGGCTGATCGAGAAAACCAATGATCACTCAATCGTCGGACGTCTTGTCCTTGTATTCACACAGGTCTTCGATGCGACAGCTGCCACAGCGCGGTTTACGGGCCTGGCAAACGTAGCGTCCGTGCAGGATCAGCCAGTGGTGGGAATCCAGCAGATACGGCTTGGGCACGAACTTCATCAACTGCTTTTCCACCTCGACCACGTTCTTCCCACGGGCAATGCCGGTGCGGTTGCTGACGCGGAATATGTGGGTGTCCACGGCCATCGTCAGTTGACGGAATGCGGTGTTGAGCACCACGTTGGCGGTCTTGCGGCCAACGCCCGGCAGGGCTTCGAGGGCTTCGCGGGTTTGTGGCACTTGACTGCCATGCAGTTCTACCAGCAGGCGGCAGGTCTCGATGACGTTCTTGGCCTTGCTGTTGTACAGGCCGATGGTCTTGATGTACTCCGACAAACCCTCCACACCCAAGGCATAGATCGCCTCCGGCGTGTTCGCCACCGGATACAGCTTGGCCGTAGCCTTGTTGACGCCAACGTCCGTGGATTGGGCCGACAGGATCACCGCAATCAGCAACTCGAACGGCGTGGTGTAGGCCAGCTCGGTCTTGGGTTCCGGATTGTCTTCGTGAAGCCTGCGGAAAATTTCCAGGCGTTTTGCGGCGTTCATGGGGCGGTGGGTTCCTTGCAGGCGGTCGACGTAAGGGTGAAGAGCGGTTTCAGGGTTGAGGCTCTGCGCGCGATATCCCGAGCAGGATAAACCATCGCCACAGCGCCCGGCAGCGCCTGCAGTGGATCAGGCGCCGACGTAGAGGTCCACTTGGCGCTGTGCTTGCTCCAGCGTGTGTTGGGCGGCCTTGAGTTGATCTGCGCTCACGTCCGGTTGACGTTGTAACTTGCTGACCTCGGCCCGGGCATATGCCAGGGCGGTTTTCAGCTGGCGCAGGTGAGCGTCTATCGGGCGTTTTTCCACACGCTGCAGGTCGGGCCTGGGCTGTTCACTGCCCGCCTCGGCGTCGTGCAAGGCTTGCTCCGCGCCAGACAGCGCAGCACTCAAGGTCGCCAGTTGCTGTTCATCGGCGTTCAGGTCCTGGGCTTTTTTCAGTTCGGCGCGCCGCATGGCCAATTGGATTTTTGCGCGTTTGAGTGCGGGGTCTTTTTGCGGCGGCAGTGGCGTTGGGCTGGCAGCCTCCAAGGCTGTGAGTGCCTGCTCTGCCGCTTCGGACTGCTGCTGCAGGATGATCAATTGCGACTGCTGCTCAAAGGTCGGTGGGTGGCCGAACGCTTTCAGGGACTTGTGCAGTTGAGCACGACTCATGGCAACCGCGATTTTAGCCTGCTTGACCGCTGCATCTCGGGCGGTCTGAGCCGCATCGGCCGACAAGGGCGCCGCGGGCGTTGAGCGCTTGGCCCGTGCCAGGCGTTCGGCGAGTTTGTGGGCTTCTTCCCGTTGCAGGCGTGCATTGCGTTGTTCAAACCGTCGCCGCGCCCGATCGCGTTTCAGGCCGCGTTCATGGTGCTCGTGATCATTGGCCGCCAGACCACCCACCATCGGCAGCACGCGGGTCGCTGGGCGCATCTCGATGCAATCGACAGGGCAGGGCGCGACGCAGAGGTCGCAACCGGTGCATTCATCAATGATGACGGTGTGCATCAGCTTGGCGGCGCCGACAATGGCGTCCACCGGGCAGGCCTGGATGCACTTGGTGCAGCCAATGCACTCGGCCTCGCGGATGTAGGCAACCTGGGCGGGCGCCTCGCCGCGGCTGGTGTCCAGGTCCAACACGGGCACACGTAGCAACAGCGCAAGGCCGGCGATGGTTTCCTGCCCACCGGGCGGGCACTTGTTGATCGCCTCGCCTCGCGCGATGCCCTCGGCGTAAGGCTTGCAGCCCGGGTGCCCGCACTTGCCGCATTGGGTCTGCGGCAGCAGCGCGTCGATACGTTGAATGAGGTTCATGCTGTGATCATGGGTAGGCCGATTAAGCGAACAGGCTCGTAATGGATTTGTAGGAGTCCGG
The DNA here is from genome assembly GCF_000612585.1 of Pseudomonas sp. CHM02. GTDB lineage: Bacteria > Pseudomonadota > Gammaproteobacteria > Pseudomonadales > Pseudomonadaceae > Aquipseudomonas. The sequence continues at coordinate 59,041 of NZ_JFCA01000024.1, read as the reverse complement.
CTTGCCGGCGATGGCGTCCCTGAAGTCGCCATTGCCGGCAAGCCGGGCTCCTACAACAGGCCTAATTTACTCGCCACAGGCCCATAGGCTTACTTGATGCGTTGACCCGGCTTGGCGCCGCTGTCAGGGCTCAACAGGTAAATCTCTTCGCCACCTGGGCCGGCCGCCATCACCATGCCTTCGGAAATACCGAATTTCATTTTCCGTGGCTTGAGGTTGGCGATCATCATGGTCAGGCGACCATCGAGCTTGGACGGGTCCGGATAAGCGCTCTTGATCCCGGAGAACACATTGCGTTGCTCGCCACCGAGGTCCAGGGTCAGGCGCAGCAGCTTGTCGGCACCCTCTACGGCTTCGGCCTTGACGATCAGCGCGACACGCAGGTCCACGGCCGCAAAGGCGTCGAAGTCGATTTCCGCAGAGATCGGATCCTTGGCCAGTTCGCCGTTACCGGCCGGTGCCGATTCGCCGGTGTCGGTCTGGCTGGCGACCAGGTCTTCTTTCGAAGCATCGGTCATGGCCTGGACTTTCACTGGATCGATACGGGTCATCAGCGGCTTGAACTCGTTCAACTGATGGTTGCTGAGCAGTGTGGCGTGATCGTTCCAGGTCAGCGGCGCAACATTGAGGAACGCCTCGGCATCGGCGGCCAGCAACGGCAGCACCGGCTTGAGGAAGATCACCAACTGGCGGAACAGGTTGACGCCCGTGGCGCAGATCGCCTGGACTTCCGCCTGCTTGCCTTCTTGCTTGTTCAGCGACCACGGTGCCTTGTCGGCGATCCAGGCATTGGCGCGGTCGGCCAGGCCCATGATCTCGCGCATGGCGCGGGCGAAGTCGCGGGCCTCATAGGCGTCAGCGATGCTTGGCGCGGCGGCCAGGAAGGCGTCGGTAAGTTCCGGCGCGGCGTTCTCGGCCACCAATACACCGGCGTTGCCCTTGTGGATGAACCCGGCGCAACGGCTGGCGATGTTGACGACTTTGCCGACCAGGTCCGAGTTGACCTTCTGTACGAAGTCTTCCAGGTTCAGGTCCAGGTCATCGACGCCACGGCCCAGCTTGGAGGCGTAGTAGTAGCGCAGGTATTCCGGCGACAGGTGGTCCAGGTAGGTGCGCGCCTTGATGAAGGTGCCACGGGACTTGGACATCTTCTGGCCGTTGACCGTCAGGTAGCCGTGCACCGCGATACCGGTTGGCTTGCGGTAACCCGAACCTTCGAGCATCGCCGGCCAGAACAGGGCGTGGAAATTGACGATGTCCTTGCCGATGAAGTGGTACAGCTCGGCGGTGGAGTCCTTGCCCCAGAACGCGTCGAAGTCCAGCGCCGGCGTGCGGTTGCAGAGGTTCTTGAAGCTGGCCATGTAGCCGATTGGTGCATCCAGCCACACGTAGAAGTACTTGCCCGGCTCGCCCGGGATCTCGAAGCCGAAGTACGGCGCATCGCGGGAGATGTCCCACTGCTGCAGGCCGCTGTCGAGCCATTCGGAGAGTTTGTTGGCCACGGCGTCCTGCAGGGTGCCGCTGCGTGTCCAGGTTTGCAGCATCTGCTGGAAATCCGGGAGCTTGAAGAAGAAGTGCTGGGAGTCCTTGAGCACCGGGGTGGCGCCGGAGATTGCCGACTTCGGATCCTTCAGGTCGGTCGGCGCATAGGTGGCACCGCATTTCTCGCAGTTGTCGCCGTACTGGTCTTCGGTGCCGCATTTCGGGCAGGTGCCCTTGATGAAGCGGTCGGCCAGGAACATTTTCTTTTCCGGGTCGAAATACTGGGTGACCGAACGCTGGTCGATGTGCCCGGCGTCCTTCAGCCGCAGGTAGATCTGGCTCGACAGCTCGCGGTTTTCTTCGGAGTGGGTCGAGTGGAAGTTGTCGAAATCCACCAGGAACTCGGCAAAGTCGGCGCTGTGTTCAGCCTGCACGTTGGCGATCAGTTGTTCCGGGGTGATGCCTTCCTTTTCGGCGCGCAACATGATGGCCGAACCGTGGGCGTCGTCCGCGCAGACATAAATGCATTGATTGCCGCGATGCTTCTGGAAGCGCACCCACATATCGGTCTGGATGTACTCAAGCATATGGCCAAGATGGATGGAACCATTGGCATAGGGCAGGGCGCTGGTGACGAGGATCTTGCGTGGCTCGGACATGGGGCTCGGCTACTTGATGAAACGGAGGTCGGCCACTATAAAGCGCCGGGAAATATATTTCACCCCGTGGCGCTGTTTCAGAATCTTCCGAACCTGCGAAAGCATGCCGCAACGCCGCTGGAACGGTTAGGATAGCCGCCTGTTTCAGTCAGTCTTTTTTCGGGAGTAGCCCATGAGCGCCGTCAATCGCGCAGCGGTGGAAGCCGTTCTTCGCCAGTACACCGACCCTTATTTGAACCAGGACCCGGTCAGTGCCGGCTGTGTACGCGCCATCGAGGTCCAGGGCGACCAGGTCTCGGTCCGGATGGAACTGGGCTATGCCGCAGGTCTGTTCAAGAGCGGTTGGGCGCAGATGCTGCAAATGGCCATCGAAGGCTTGGACGGTGTGGCTTCGGCCAAGGTCGACATCCAGTGCGTGATCGCGCCGCACAAGGCCCAGGCGCAGATCCCAGGCTTGGCCAACGTCAAGAACGTAGTGGCCGTGGCCTCCGGCAAGGGCGGCGTGGGTAAATCCACTACGGCGGCCAACCTGGCCCTGGCCCTGGCTCGTGAAGGTGCGCGCGTGGGTATCCTCGACGCCGATATCTACGGGCCGAGCCAAGGCGTGATGTTCGGCATTGCCGAAGGCACGCGGCCGAAGGTCAAGGACCAGAAGTGGTTCGTGCCGATCGAGTCCCTGGGCGTGGAAGTGATGTCCATGGCCTTCCTCACCGATGACAACACACCAATGGTCTGGCGCGGGCCGATGGTGTCCGGCGCCTTGCTGCAACTGGTCACCCAGACCGCCTGGGGCGACCTGGACTACCTGGTGATCGACATGCCGCCAGGCACCGGCGATATCCAGCTGACCCTGGCGCAAAAGGTCCCGGTAGCCGGCTCAGTGATTGTCACCACGCCTCAGGACCTGGCGTTGCTCGATGCGAAGAAAGGCGTGGAGATGTTCCGCAAGGTCAATATCCCGGTGCTGGGCGTCGTGGAGAACATGGCGGTACACATCTGTTCCAACTGCGGCCATGCCGAGCATCTGTTCGGCGAAGGCGGTGGTGAGAAGCTGGCCACCCAGTACGGCGTCGAGCTGCTGGCCTCGTTGCCGCTGTCGATGGTGATTCGCGAGCAGGCCGACGGCGGCAAGCCCACGGTGGCGGCGGAGCCGGATGGCCAGATCGCCATGATCTATCAGGAACTGGCCCGCCATGTGGGCGCGCGGATTGTGCTGCAAGAAGCGGCCAGCCCGGCGATGCCGACGATTTCCGTCAGCGACGACTGAGGCGGTTGCGGGCAAAGGAGCCTCGACAATGTCGGGGCTTTTTCTTGTCCGCTGGTTGAGAAGGGGAGCCCGTTACGCTTTTACGTAATTGCTCGTGTAAGCATTCGCTTACTTTTTCGTAAGTGTTTGGTTTTTTTTCCGTCCCGGAGCGTCTCAAAAGTGCGAGAGTATTTTCTATCCGATTGAAAAATAACAATTATTTATACAGCCTTGAGCGCTGGAGACGGTCCGTCACCCAGTTAAATCCCGTTGAACTTACGTTGGAACTCTCTAAGATCAGCCCTGTGTCCACGGATTGGCACAGCCATCAAGGAACGATGGTTCGAAGGAACGTCGCAGGATGCGATTCATCAGGATGATGAAAAGGAATACAGGGACTAGGGAAAAAATGTGGGCGGGTCAAACCGCCCCTTTTTTTTGCCTGCAGGAAAGTGAAACCCACCTCCCAGAAACGCAAAAAGGCCCGCAAGGGGCCTTTTGGGAGGCGACGCTATCAGCGTTCAAGGTCTGCAATCTTACCTTTTTTGCCATCCCATTCCGCGGCATCCGGCATCGGGTCCTTGCGTTCAGTGATGTTCGGCCAGATTTCCGCCAGCTCGACGTTCAACTGAATAAATTCCTGCATCTCTGCCGGGACTTCGTCCTCGGAGAAAATAGCGACGGCCGGGCACTCAGGCTCACACAGGGCGCAATCGATGCACTCATCCGGGTGGATAACCAGGAAGTTCGGGCCTTCGTAGAAGCAGTCCACCGGACATACTTCTACGCAGTCGGTGTACTTGCACTTGATGCAGTTGTCGGTGACGACGAAGGTCATTTCTAATTTTCTCCTCAGGCGGCGGCAGCGAAACCCTTTGTGGCAGGGCTCGCGAGGTTCGGGAGCGATAGTCTGCAGGCCAGGCTAAGAGCCTGCAGCATCCCAAACCGCGCGAGAGTCTACCAGCTTGCACGCGTCAGCGTTATATCCGAGTCTTAAGTGCATATAACATTTCGAGCGCTTTTCGAGGCGTCAAGTCGTCCAAGTCAAGTTTAGCCAACTCATCCAGCACAGGGTGGGGCAGGCTGGCAAACATATCGCTCTGGTGTGGCGCGCTGGCTTTGCTGCTGGTTTTCTTCGGACTGGCCACCACGGTTTCGTGAGGCAGGGCCGTGGTTTCCAGGCGGCTGAGGTGCTCGCGGGCACGCGTGATCACATCGTTCGGCACGCCGGCCAGCTGGGCCACGGCCAAGCCGTAACTCTGGCTGGCCGGCCCTGGCAGCACGTGGTGCAGGAACACGATACGCTCGTTGTGCTCGGTGGCATTCAGATGCACGTTGGCGACCAGCGGCTCGCTTTCCGGCAATACGGTGAGCTCGAAGTAGTGCGTGGCAAACAGCGTGTAGGCGCGCAAATGCGCCAGGCGCTCGGCCGCAGCCCAGGCCAGGGACAGGCCGTCGAAGGTACTGGTGCCGCGGCCCACTTCGTCCATCAGCACCAGGCTGCGTTCGGTGGCGTTGTGCAGGATGTTGGCGGTCTCGCTCATTTCCACCATAAAGGTCGAACGGCCACCGGCCAGGTCATCGCTGGAACCGATCCGGGTGAAAATACGGTCCACCAGGGACAGCTCGCAACTGGCCGCCGGCACAAAACTGCCGATATGCGCCAGCAGCACGATCAATGCGGTCTGGCGCATATAAGTGGATTTACCGCCCATGTTCGGACCGGTAATCACCAGCATGCGGGTGTCGTCGTCCAACGACAGGTCGTTGGCGACGAACGGCGTGGTCAACACCTGTTCTACAACCGGGTGGCGACCTTGCACAATGCGCATGCACGGCTCGCTGACAAAGCGCGGGCAGTTCAGGTCAAGGTTCAGCGCACGTTCGGCCAGGTTGCTCAGCACATCCAGTTCGGCCAGCGCGGCGGCGGTGTCCTGCAGCGGCGCCAGTTGGCTGATCAGGTCTTCAAGCAGGTTTTCATAGAGCATCTTTTCCCGGGCCAGGGCGCGGCTCTTGGCCGACAGTGCCTTGTCTTCGAACTCTTTCAGTTCCGGGGTGATAAAGCGCTCGGCACCTTTGAGGGTCTGGCGGCGTTGATAGTCGATTGGCGCGGACTCTGCCTGCTTGCTCGGCAACTCAATGAAGTAGCCATGCACGCGGTTATAGCCGACCTTCAAGTTGGCCAGGCCGGTGCGGGCTTTTTCGCGGGCTTCCAGATCGATCAGGAACTGCCCGGCGTTTTCGCTCAGGGACTGCAGCTCATCCAGTTCACTGTCGTAACCGGTCTTGAGAACGCCGCCGTCACGGATGATTGCCGGTGGGTTGTCGATGATGGCTTTTTCCAGCAGCGCCGCCAGTTCCGGGTAGGTGCCAGCGGTAACCGCAAGCTGTTGCAGGTGCGGGGTATCCAGCTCGGTCATCGCCCCTTGCAGTTGTGGCAAGGCCCCGAGGGCATCACGCAGGCGCGCCAGGTCACGAGGCCGCGCGTTACGCAGGCCGATCCGCGCGAGGATGCGTTCGATATCGCCGATTTCCTTCAGCTGTGGCTGCAGTTTTTCAAAACGATAGCCGTCCAGCAGGCAGGTAATAGAAGACTGGCGCGCTTGCAGCACCGCCAGGTCCCGCAGCGGACGGTTCAGCCAGCGAGTCAACAAGCGACTGCCCATGGCGGTCTGGCAACGGTCGACCACCGATTGCAAGGTGTTATCGCGACCACCGGCCAGGTTGGTATCCAGCTCCAGGTTGCGACGGCTGGCGCCATCGAGCACCACGGTATCGTCCAGCCGCTCATGGCGCAGGCTGCGCAAGTGCGGCAGTGCGGTGCGCTGGGTTTCCTTGGCATAGCCCAGCAGGCAACCGGCGGCGCCGATGGCCAGGGTCAGGGTTTCGCAACCGAAACCTTTGAGGTCCTGCACCGAGAACTGCTGGCACAGACTTTTCAGCGCCGAGTCACGCTCGAAATCCCACGGTGCACGGCGCTTGGCCCCACGGCGTTTTTCTGCCGGCAGATCCTTCGGCCAATCATCCGGGATCAACAACTCCACCGGATTGATGCGCTCCAGCTCCGCCAGCAGGTTCTCCCAGCCCTTGATCTCCAGCACCGTGAAGTTGCCACTGGTGATATCCAGCACCGACAGCCCGAACAGACGCTCATCGCCCAACACCGCCGCGATCAGGTTATCGCGACGCTCATCCAGTAACGCCTCATCACTCACCGTCCCCGGCGTAATAATGCGCACCACCTGACGTTCCACCGGCCCCTTGCTCGTGGCCGGGTCGCCGATCTGCTCACAGATCACCACCGACTCGCCCAGCTTCACCAGCTTGACCAGGTAACCTTCCAGCGAATGGTAAGGAATCCCACACATCGGAATCGACTGCCCCGCCGACTGCCCACGCGCGGTCAGGGTGATATCCAGCAACTTGGCGGCCTTCTTCGCGTCTTCGTAGAAGATCTCGTAGAAATCGCCCATGCGATAGAACATCAACTGATCAGGGTGCTGGTTTTTGAGGCGCCAGTACTGCTGCATCATCGGGGTGTGGGAGGACAGATCGGACGTGTTTTTACTCATTGGGTCGTAGGCAAATTCGTTGAAAGTGATGGGGCAAAGGGGGCGCTTGGCCCAGCATTTTTTGCGATGGCGGCAAGGTTAACACGCGAGGTCGGCGGTTCGCAGGTCGCAAACAGATAGGTAAAACGCAAAAGCGATGCCGCCCTGATACTGATCACTCAAGTAGGCGCATCGCAACTGTGGCGAGGGAGCGGCCGAGTAAATGCATACAATATGCAAATTAGCATTTGCCAACCCCCAAAACTCCCGTCACTATCCGCATTATGCAAAAACGCAACGTTTCTATCGTCTTAAGAGAACTGCTGGACCGCGACCGGATCTCCCCCACGGAGCTTCACCGGCGTACCGGCGTGCCTCAATCCACGCTGTCCCGGATCCTCAGCGGCAAGATCGTCGATCCGTCGGACAAGCACATCTCACGCATCGCCGAATACTTCCGCGTCAGCACCGACCACTTGCGCGGGCGCGCGGCGGTGGGGGCTTTGCGCGATGACGGGCGCGACCCGATGCATTCGGAACTCAAGGATATAAGCCTGTGGGACGACGACACCCCCGTGAATGACGACGAGGTGTCGATCCCCTTTCTGCGTGAGGTTGAATTGGCTGCTGGATCAGGAAGATTCGTCATCGAGGAAAGCGAGAAGGCCAGCCTGCGGTTCGGCAAGCGCAGCCTGCGGCATAACGGTGTGCAGTTCGACCAGGCCAAGTGCGTGACGGTGCGCGGCAACAGTATGTTGCCGGTGCTGCGCGATGGCGCAACGGTCGGGGTGAATGCGGGCAAGAGTGGCATTGGTGACATCGTCGATGGTGACCTGTATGCCATCAATCACAATGGCCAGCTGCGCGTGAAACAGCTCTATCGCCTACCTTCCGGGATTCGCCTGCGCAGTTTCAATCGCGATGAGCACCCGGATGAGGACTACAGCTTCCAGGACATCCAGGATGAGCAGATCAGCATCCTCGGCCATGTGTTCTGGTGGGGCATGTACGCTCGTTAACCTTCTTCTGTAAGACAAGGCCCGCCAAAAAGCGGGCTTTTTTTCGCCTGTGAAAAACCACTCAACCTGCTGCCCACAAGGCCGCAAATGCATCCATGCATTACTATGTTAAAAATAAATGCATTTGTGCATTGACTGTATATGCATACATGCATATTCTTCATCTCAAGCCAGCCAAGCGAGGCCTGGTGAAGGCGGCAAGGATGCTGCCAGTCAACACAAGGAAGGCACGCAACATCGGCAAGGACGCCATCAGAGCGATGGCAGGGATGCCAGGCAACACCGGCAAGGATGCCGACGCTCTTTAGTTTTACCGCTTCAAGAACAGGCAGCGATGAACCGGCCTAATAACGGTTCAGAGGGTTGGCAACTGACCCGGGTGTGCAGCGTAAAGCACTAGAAGCAGTTATCCGGCAGACAGGGATCGTGGTCGGAAAAACATTGAGGAAAGGTCCGTACCGCGCCAGTAGCGTCGAAAGACCGAGGACATCATTACTGAAAAGCCCGGGCAACCGGGCTTTTTGGAATGCCGACCTATAAATGGATTTACCCAAGAACCGGCCCTTTGCCGGTAGTGCTCAGCCAGGAGGCGTGACATGACAAACGAGCAGCAAGCGTTAGCGGAAATGCCTATCTGGCTGGTGATCGTACTGGCCCTGATCGGTGGGGTGTCTGGCGAAATGTGGCGCGCCGACAAGGAGGGCGCCCGTGGCTGGTCCCTGGTACGGCGCCTGGCACTTCGGTCCGGGGCATGCATGGTCTGCGGAGTCTCGGCATTGATGCTGTGCTACGCCGCGGGCATGTCGATCTGGACCGCCGGCGCCATTGGTTGCCTGACAGCCATGGCCGGCGCGGACGTGGCCGTCGGCCTTTATGAACGCTGGGCGGCCAAGCGCATCGGGGTCAACGAGGCCCCGACCTCTCGCCCGGATCAGCAGTAACCGCTGCAAGGATGCAAGCAGATGACACTAATCGAAAAACCGTCACAACTGCCCATGGCCATTGGAGATGCGCTGAAGAGCGCGTTCCCACAGCTGCGGGTAGGTAATCACCAGGACTTTTCCGACACGGGCGATAAAACCGGCATTTTGATCAGCGTGGAGCGCAACGGCCCCGGCGTTCGCTCCCTCGCCGGGCGCAAGGCGCACGCCTTGTCGGTTTCACTCAAGGCCATGGTCGCGAGCGGCTCGGCACCCTTCGATGCCTGCGACCTGGCCAGCCAACTGATGGACCTGGCCCTGGACAATCGCTGGGGCCTGCCCCCTGAACAGTGCGACCTGCCCACCGCGATTGTCGCGGCACCTTCCGCGCTCACCGGTTCGGAAACGGACTACGACACCTGGACTGTTTCCTTCACCCAGAACCTCTACTTCGGCCCAGTGCTGCTCGAAGATCCCACAGGCAAACCGCTGTTTGCCTGCACTTGGGAAGTCACGAATATCGACGATCCGGATCAATACCGCCCATTGCAGGAGTAGTCCATGTTCGATGCATTGCTACGCATGCAACTGGGGCCGATTGTCGAACGCCTGGCGGAAATGGAAGCCCAGTTGGAGGACCTGTATCGACGCGCCGAAAGCTTTTGCCGGATTGGCGTGTGCCAGGAGGTCGACGCCGCCAGCAATACCTGCAAAGTCAGCCACGGGGACTTGCTCAGCCCGGCGATCAAGTTTTTCAACCCGAGCGCTGGGGCGCAGACCGAAACCCGCATCCCTTCAGTGGGCGAACAGTGCCTGCTGCTTAATTATGGCGGCGGGGAAGGCGGCGCGCAGTCCGTGGCGTTGTTCGGCCTCAACAGTAGTCTTTTTCCGCCCGTGTCCGGCGTTGCGTCGCTGACGCGGCGTCGCCATCAGGACGGCACTCAAAGCGACTACGACGACGCTCGCCATATCTTCAACTGGGTTAACGGCCCAACCACGTTCAGCGGCTCCCGCGAGCAGGTCGACGTCAACGTCGGTGCCGCCAGCCTGTCCATGAACGCCCAGAGCATCACCCTGCAACTCGGCGCCACCGGCTTGGTGCTGGATGCTGCGGGCGTGCATTTAAGCGGCCTGGTGGTGGATCACCAGGGTCGCGTGATCAGTCGCGCATAAGGATTTGCCATGATCGGAATCGATAGGAACACCGGGGCAGCCGTCGATGACTGGCTGCAATTCGTGCAGCGCGCCACCCGAGCGCTGACCACTCCTGCAGGCACCCGCCAGAAGCGCCCGCTGTACGGCTCGTTGATCCCGCAACTGCTCGGCCAGAACCTTGGCGATGACCTGCTGATCCTCGCTCAGAGCCACGCCGCCCAAGCGTTCTATAACGCCCAGAACGGTATCGCCGACTTTCAACCCCAGGTCATCGTCGCCACTCGCCAGGGTGCCGGCTTGTTGCTGCGCTTCGCCGGCACCTGGAAAAACCGCCAACAATCCTTCGAGGTCGTGACATGAGCATGTTGATCCCTGGCCAGAACCAACTGGCGGAACCGGCCATCATCGCGGTGGACGAGTTCGAACCGTTGTTGGCCGAGTTCAAGGCCTTCGTCGTCGACTACGTCGCCACCCGAGCGCCGCAAAACGCGGCCAAACTCAAGGTCAGCCTCGACAATGAAAGCGAGCTGCTGACCCTGGCCCTGGAAGCGTTTTGCGTGCGCTTGCAAACCCACGAGCGCAAGTACAACGCCCGCATCAAACAGATGCTGGCGTGGTGGGCCACCGGCAGCAACCTGGATGCACGCCTGGCCGACATGGGGCTGGAGCGCCAGGTGCTCGATCCCGGTGACCCGGCTGCCTTCCCACCGGTGCCGCCGACGCTGGAAAGCGACGACGATGCTCGCCTGCGTTACTACCTGGCCCCTCATGCCCCGGCGGCAGGCTCGCGCATGCAATACCGTCGCGAGGTGTTCACCCTCGGCGAGCGACCGTCGGTCAAGGTGCAAAGCGCCACACCGGGCGTGGTCACCGTCAGCTACACCTTTGAGCCGGACGGCTACGCCGCCCAGGTCAAGGACGGCAACGGCCGGCGCACCGCCCCCGGCGAGGTGATGGTCACTGTGCTTTCAAGGGACGGCGATGGCACGGCGTCTGCTGATTTGCTTGACGGCGTACGGCGACATTTCGCACGGCCCGATGTAAGACCCGAGACTGACCTGGTCACCGTCCAAGGCGCGCAGATTCAACGCTACAAGATTCGCGTACTGGCCAAGATCAACGCCGGCCCGGATTCGGGGTTGACCCAAATCGCTGCGCAACAGCTGCTGCAAACCTACGCCGACTCCTGCCATCGCCTGGAAGGCCGAGTCGACCCCAGCTGGATCGACTACGCCATCCACAGCGCTGGCGCCGTGCAGCTGCAGATCCTCGAACCGCTGGAGCCGATCATCAGCACGGCGTTCCAGGCTCCGTACTGCACGGGCGTCGAGGTGGAGGTGCGCACGCTATGAGTGAACCTAAAGCGAGCCTGTTGCCGGCCAACAGTTCACCGCTGGAGAAAGGGTTGGACCTGGGTTTCGGCCAGTTGCTGGAGCGGGTAACACCACCGTTCCCACAGTTGATGGACCCAAATCGCACACCGGCAGCGTTCTTGCCCTACCTGGCAGCGGACCGCGCGGTGAACGAATGGAGCACCACGGCGCCCGAGGCCGAGAAACGCCTGACGGTCAAACTCGCCTGGCCCACCGCCCGCCAGGCTGGCACCCGCCAAGCCCTGGAAAACGCCGCCAAGGGCCTGCAACTCAGCCCCGAAGTGCGCGCCTGGTACGAGCAACAACCCCCCGGCGTGCCCTACAGCTTTGCCGTACGGGCCTGGACCGAATTGCCCTACAGCGAAACCATCGATGCCCGACTCGACCGCCGCCTGGCCGACGCCAAAAGCGAGCGCGACATTCTGTCGATCTCCGTGGGCCTGAGCGCCTCCGGTCGCCACAGCATCGGCGCCGCCACGCTGTGCGGCGAACTCACCACGATCTATCCCAACGTGCTGGCAGGCGTCGAGGCCTCAGGGCGCGCCTTTATGGCAGCCGGCCTCTACACCGTCGAAACCACCACCCTTTATCCACAGGAGCACTAAATGGCTGACTATTACACCCTGCTCACCGACGCGGGGATTGCCTACGAAACCGCCTGCAAGGCTGCCGGCGTACCAATCAAACTGGCGCAAATCTCCGTCGGCGACGGCAACGGCGCCGTCTACAACCCCGATGCCAGCGCAAAAGCGCTGAAACGCGAAGTCTGGCGCGGGCCGTTGAACGCCTTGTTTCAAGATGAGAAAAACGCCAACTGGTTGATGGCCGAAGTCACCATCCCTTCGGATGTGGGCGGCTGGTATGTGCGCGAAGCCGGGCTGTGGACGGACACCGGGATCCTGTATGCCATCGTCAAGTATCCGGAGTCGTATAAGCCGGTGTTGGCGACGTCGGGGTCGGGGAAAGAGTTTTATATTCGCTCGATCTTCGAGACGAGTAATGCGGCGATCGTGACGTTGTTGATTGATGACACGGTGGTGAAGGCGACTCGGGCTTGGGTGATGGATTATCTGAAGCAGGGGACGTACTCGAAGGCTGAGATTGAGGCAATGGTAGCCAAGGCGTCGGCATTGCCTGTGGGAACGATGGTTGCGTTTCCCGTTAATAAAGTGGCGCCAGGTTTTTTAGAGTTAGATGGAAGCATAAGAAGTGCTGCGACTTTTCCCGAGTTGGCGGTGTTTCTGGGCGGTCTTTTTAACAAGGGGGATGAAGGCGCTGGAAACTTTCGATTACCAGAATCACGTGGGGAGTTTTTGCGTGGGTGGGATCATGGGCGTGGAGTCGATGCTGGCCGTGTACTTGGCAGCTATCAGCTCGACCAGTTTCAAGGACACACGTTTTCTGGCGCGGGCTCTAGCGGTGGAAGTACGCCGGCATTTGATACGTGGGGCGCTGTTGGTACCCCAGTGGCGCAGAAGTATCCACCTGTTACTGATGGCATCAACGGTACCCCACGGGTTGGCAGTGAAACGCGCGCTCGCAACATGGCCGTAATGTGGTGCATCAAAGCCTGGAACGCACCGATCAACCAAGGAAATATCGACATCGCTGCGCTTGCTTCGGACTTGGCCGTTGCCATGCCCCGCCACTACCTTGGCGGTTTCCTTCTGTCTCTCAACTCCGCGGCACCGAACACAACCATCGATGTTTCTCCTGGAAGCGCGAGGGCTGCTGGTAACGCGGTGGTTCTATCCACAACTTTATCTGGAGTTTTGCAAGGTAGTGGTGTGTGGTCGGTTGGCAATGGTGGGAATAAGTTGGATATCTCAGTGAGAAACCCCAACACTTGGTATCACGTTTTTGTCATTCGACAGATTGTGGGTGGGGCAGCTGATCTGCTTTTTTCTGCCAGCCTGACGAGCCCGGTGGTACCTACCGGTTTTGAGTTGATTCGTCGCATCGGATCCTTCAAAACAGATGCTGAGGGCCCAATTGTTCCTTTTGTCATGGACCTGTTCAGTGCCGGGCGCCGGGCCTTTCGCTTTGTTAACCCCATACGGGACGCGATTGATGCAGATGTAACCACCACGGCACGTGCGATTGCATTGACTGTACCGCCAGGTATAACCGTTGAGGCAAGCGTGAGTACATGGATCTACACAAACAATATTCTCGCTTACTTCAGCCCTCTGGATACTGCAGACCTTGCATTTGGTGCCAACAGTTCCGCTGGCTACTTGACCGGTTACGTCTCCGGATACGGCTCTATCACTGACGCTTCTATTGACTCAATGGGCTTCAAGTTAGAGGTTCGGACTGATGTGAACGGTCAGATTCGTGGCCGCGCTAACATCGCTGGGAAATTTTCAATGCTGACGCTTGGCTGGTCTGAGTGAATTAGGAGGCAGCATGCCGTACGTTCAAAGAAATGATGCTGGGGAAATTACTGGAAAGTTTGCGAATTCCCAGTATGGGTACGCCGAGGAGTGGGTTGAAGAAGAAAGCCCGGAGCTGACGCTTGTCAGCCCTGCACAGTCAGCAGCTTTCGAGCGTTTCTTGCGTGACCAGCAATTGAAGGTGTTGGTTTGGCTTCGTGATCGTCACCGCGATCAGCTGGAAATAGGTGTTGACCCCACGCTATCTCACGACCAATTCAAAGCGCTATTGGTTTACATGCAAGTTCTTCGCGACTGGCCCCAGTCGCCCGAATTCCCGAACAGCGAGCACCGCCCCGTCGCACCTGCGTGGGTCGCCGATCAAATCGACTAACGCGCCGCATTGACGGGCGTTTTTTCCCCGCCGATCTTACCCCAAACCGCCTCCCGCGGTTTTTTTTCGCCTGGAGATTCTCTCTTATGCCCACCCGCCAAACCTACACCGTCCTCATCCCATTCCCCACCGGCGCCGGCCATTGGTCCACCGTCGGCCAGGAACTGGACCTACTGGATGTCGAAGCATCCGCCCTGCGCACCGCTGGCCGCCTGGAACTCACCAGCGTCCTCAACACCACCCCGGCCAAAAAGGCCACCACCAAGAAGGCTGACTAACATGGCTGAGGTTTTGAACTTCGAGCACAACGGCATCACCGTGAATGCCACCGAATCCCCCGAGGCCATGGGTGGCCTTGGCGATAATGTGATTGGTCTGGTCGGCACTGCGCCGAACGCCCATGCGTCGATCCCGAAAAACGCGCCGTTCCGTATCAACAGCTTCACCACCCAGGCGCTGCTGGACCCGACTGGCGCAGAGACGGGTACGCTGTTCCACGCCGTCTACCAAATCCTCAAAGTGGTCAAGGTGCCGGTCTACGTGGTGATCGTGGAGGAGGGCGCCACTCCGGCGGACACCCTCAACAACGTGATCGGCGGCGACGAGCCGGTCACCGGTCGCAAACTGGGCCTGGCTGCGCTGGCCAGCGTGCCGGAAGACCTGACCATTATTGGTGCCCCAGGCTTCACCGGTACCAAGGCCGTGGCCGGCGAGTTCGCCTCGTTCGGCAAACGCATCAAGGCCCGCGTGGTGTTGGATGGCAAGGACGCAAGCGTCGCCGACCAAGTGACCTACAGTGGCGAGCTGGGCGGTGCCGACTTGGGTTTCGACCGGTGCCTGCTGGTGCACAACATGCCGTCGGTGTACTCCAAGGCGGCGAAGAAAAACGTGTTTCTCGCGCCGTCATCCCTGGCCATCGCGGCGCTGGCCAAGGTCAAGCAATGGGAAAGCCCAGGTAATCAGGTGACGTTCGCCGAGGACGTTTCCCGCGTGGTCGAGTACAACATCCTCGACACCTCCACCGAAGGCGACCTGCTCAACCGCTACGGCGTGAGCTACTACGCCCGCACCATCCTCGGTGGCTTCTCGCTGCTAGGTAACCGTTCCATCACCGGCAAGTTCATCAGCTACGTCGGCCTGGAAGATGCCATCAGCCGCAAGCTGGTCCAGGCCGGCCAGAAAGCCATGGCCAAGAACCTCACCAAGTCCTTCATGGACCAGGAGGTCAAGCGCATCAACGACTGGCTGCAAACCCTGGTCGCCGACGAAACCATTCCCGGCGGCAGCGTGTACCTGCACCCGGAACTGAACAGTGTCGAGAAGTACAAGAACGGCACCTGGTACATCGTCATCGACTACGGCCGCTACGCGCCGAACGAACACATGATTTATCAACTCAATGCCCGCGATGAAATCATCGAGCAGTTCCTGGAGGACGTTCTCTAATGTTTACCAACCGAGTCAGACAGGCCATTGCGGCCACCCTTCAAGGCCTGCCGTTGTCCGCGACCGTGGAGGAGTTCACCCCGCCGAAGATCGAGTTCGAAATGGAGCCCATGTCCGGCGGTCGCTTCATTGCCGAGGAAATGGCCAAGAGCGGCAAGGCGCTCGGCGCCATACTGGTGCTGCAGGGCGCGGGCCCGGAAATCATGCTGGCCCTGGGTGTGCGCCTGGGTGATGACATCCTGCTCAACGTGCGGGAAGCCGGCCAGGACCAGGACGGCAAGACGTATTTCACCTATCACACAGTCGGCGGCAAGCTGAAATCCCTGTCCGAAGCCAAGCTGAAGATGGGCGACAAGGCCCTCACCACGCTTGAGTTGTCCTGCCGCACCTACACTCGCCTGGAAAACGGCATTCCAGTGATCGACATCGACGTACGCACCCAGAAGTTCGTCCTCAACGGCGTCGACATCCTCGGCGACGCCCGCCGCGCCGTGCTGATGCCTTAAGCCCAAACACGATTCCTGTAGGCGCTGGCGTGCCAGCGATCGCGTCACCTCGGTACACCCGACAAACCAAGTCGCCTGCATCGCCGGCAAGCCGGCTCCTACAACGACCGTGTTCACTGCAACGATTTTATCAAGGAATAGCCCCATGGCCTGGATGCCACCGCTGCATGCCCTGCTGTCCCCGATTACCGCCGACACCGGCGCGACGATCCAGCAGGTTCAACTCAAGCCGCTGTACTACGCCGCGCAAAAAGAAGCGCTGGCCCGGGCCGGTGATGACGAGGACGATCAGTTCTTCGAACTGGCGAAACTCGCCACCGGCCTGTCGGAAAAAGAACTCGACCAACTCAAGCGCCCGGACTACGTGACCATCGCCCAATACGTGCACGAGATGTCGACACGTCCCGCGTCGTTTTTCCTCGGTGAACCGGCGGCGTCGTCCCACGAAGAGCCCGTCCAATTGCTGCTGCCCCTCGACGCAGCGGGCCGTACCTTCAGCGAGTTGTTCCTGGAAATGCCCGCCCTGCGCGCCACCAAGGTGATGAAAAAACTCACCACCAACAAAGAGCGCGCCGAGTTCATCACCGCTCACTGCACAGGCCTGATGATCCCCGATCTCGCCGGCCTGACCGTGCCCGACTGGACCGGATTGCAGGAGCGCATTGACGATTTTTTAAATCAACCGGCGGCCTTCTTTCGCAACGCGACATCGAAGTGATCCTCGATGTGGTGCCGCTGGTTTACTCGGTAAATGAAGCGGAGATCCTCGAATGGGATGCCGCAAAAGCATTGCGCCGCTACGACATCGCGATGACTCGCCTTGGCGTTAAACAGGAGTAGAGCGGGATGCAAGACACTAAGTATGGGATCAAGCTCGCTCAGGAAGACTTCCGCTGGATGATCGGCGAGGCGGATCTTGGCAATGTGCTGGCACCGTTTTCCACAAGCGCTGCGGCACCTTTAAGCCTGGAAGCTGCATCGCAGCCGCCGTTTGAACTGCGCTCTGCGTTGGTTACCCTCAGTGTGGACATCAATGCCTTGACCCAGGAGCAAGTGCGACTGCGCGAGACGCTGGAGACGCTCAACAGCACGTTGTTCATCAATGGCGATTCGCTGGTGCCTAAAGCGGCCGATGTCGCCACGAGCGCATTGAAAGATGAGCCCGAGAAGCCCGCTGATGGTGCTCTGGAGAGCGCGGCCAAGGCGGTTGTAGGCGAGTTGTGGGACGCGTTGAAAAGCAAAGTTGCTGAAAAAGCGATTGATTGGGCCTGGGACCCGATCAGTAAGAAAGTCAAAGGTCGCAAAAAACTGGGTGGGCGTGGTTCAGGCCTGCTGAACCTATTCGGACAAAACCGCCAGGCCTTGGGTGCTTCGCCACCAGGCATTCAACCGGGTGCAACCACGCAAAGCTTTCAGTCCTTTGCCGGGGCAAGCGTTGCAGCGCCAACGTTATCGCGGCCAAACCTACCTTCGGGTGCCCTGAACGATGCCTTTGCCACGCTCGGATCCACCGGCATTCGGCGGCTGGCGCCATTGAGAACCGCCGAAGCTACCCTGGACGTGATTCAGGGTGTACGCAACGGCGACGCCAAAGCCATCGGCACCGGCTTGAGTACCGCCGGCGGTGCCTGGGCGGGCGCCTCTGCCGGCGCGGCGATCGGCACTTTGGTCTTCCCCGGCGCCGGCACCGTCGTCGGCGGGGCACTCGGTGGTTTATTGGGCAGTGAGGCAGGCGCCTGGCTGGGTGACAAATTGTTCGGTTCGAGTGATCGCCTGCCGCCACCGAACGCGGTCAGCACAGCGCTCAACAGTGCTCGTGCCGACAACATTCAAGTTTCGATTGCCCCGAGTATCCAGATTACCGGGGTCAACCCGGCCGACGCCCAGCAGGTGGTCAACCAAGTAATCCAGGCCCTGCAATTCCAATGCGTGCCGATGTTCACCGACTCGCTGGGGATCCGGCGCAACGCGGCATTGACCGATCATGGAGGTGATTGATGCGACAGCAAATGGTACTGGGCGACTTTATCTTTGGCCTTTCCCGAGGGTTTGCCTATTCCACGTTGGCCCGTAACAGCGACGGCGGCTGGAGCGACCTGGCGATTGTCGCCAGCAAGCCACAGTCGCGGCAAAGCGGGCAGAAGCTGGAAAAACTCACGTTCACCGGCGCCGCCATGTACGGCGTAGGCATGCAGCGACTGGATGAACTGCGTGCGCTGCAAAACAAGCGGGTGCCTTTGCCGCTGGTGGATGGGATCGGCCGCAACTGGGGCCTGTGGCGCATCAATTCGGTGCTGGAAAACCAGAACAATGTGATCGATGACGGTACCGCCATGGTCATGAGCTGGACCCTTGAACTGGAGGAATTCGTCAATGCGTAGAGTGCGAAGTATTGCTGGTGATTCGGTCAACCTGCTGCTCTACCGCGAGTTGGGGCGTTGCGATGACGTGGCGGAAGAAACCTTGTGGCGCTTGAACCCTGACCTTGCCGAGTACGCCCCGGTGCTACCGGCAGGCGTGTGGGTAATCGTGCCGGAGATGCAAGCACGGCCGGCAGTGTTGCGGCCTGTTCTGGCGTGGGATTGAGGAGGTTTTATGGCACAGGGATTTACGCCGATCGTGGAGTTTTACGGCGCCAATGCGGCGTTGCTCAATCAACGGATCATGGGCTGGAGTCACACCGACGCGGCGGGTATCGAGTCTGACCGGCTGGAGCTGACGCTCAATATCGAAGACCTTGAAGGTCTGCCGAGCTTGAGCGGCAAGATCGGCATGCGCGTCGGTTACTCAGAGTCGGGGCTGGTAGAGAAGGGCGAGTTCATGATTACCCAACGCACCCCCGTACTGTTTCCCATGCGCCTGATGATCGTCGCGACGGCCGCGCCTTTCAGCGTGGGCGACCCGCGTGGTTACCGTCAGCGGCGCTCCGCCAGTTACGGGCCTACGACCCTGGGGGCACTGTTTCGGCAACTGGTCGGCCGCCATGGTTTTTCGCCGCGTGTGGCGCCGTCGCTGGAGGGAATTGCGATTGCTCATATCGACCAGTCCAATGAAAGCGACATGGCGTTTATCACGCGACTGGCCAGGCGCTACAACGCGGTTACAAAGCCGTTCAACGAGCTGTATGTGCTGGCCGAAGCGGGGCAAGTCAAATCGTTGTCCCTTAAACAATTGCCGGAGGTGAAGTTGTCCGTGACCCAGGATAACCGTCCCGGTGATCAAGCCTTCATAACCGCCACGCTCAACGATAAGACCCGCTCCAAATACATGGGCAGCCGTGTTACCTGGTGGGATGTTGCCGATGGCAAACAGCACGTGGTTGAGGTCGGGGTCGCGCCGTTCAAGATCCTGCGCCAGCGTTGCCAGAACGAAGAGGAAGCGCGTGCCGTCGCTGAAGGTGAGCTGCGCCGCGTGGGGCGAGAGGGGCTGGAGATGGTGATCGATTGCCCTGGTAACCCGTTGGTGGCTGCCGAAGGACTGCTGCGCCTGGACGAAACCTGGCCGGCGTATATGCAAGGCCAGTGGTCGATAACCAAGGTGATCAATGTGGGGGACCCGGTAAAGGGCTATCGCAGTACGATCACGGCCGGTGGCTTGTCTACATAGGGACCTTTCAAGGTGAACGTGGTGGTGATAACTCAGCCTCAACTGATCCAAATCATGCCTGGAGCCCGCCGTGTAGCGGGCATTTTTTTAGCGGCTTTCAATGCCGCCTTTATCCGGTACCAGATCAACAGCGTGCAGCGCGCTGCCGCCTTCCTCGCCCAGATCGGCCACGAGTCCGGCGAACTGCACTACGTGCGCGAGCTGGGCAGCGCCGCGTATTTGAGCAAGTACGATACCGGTGCGTTGGCTGTGCGCCTGGGCAACACGCCCGAAGCGGATGGTGACGGCCAACAGTACCGTGGCAGGGGGCTGATCCAGATCACCGGGCGTCGCAACTATCTGGCCTGTAGCCTGGCACTGTTCGGCGACGATCGTCTGTTGCGGGAACCGACATTGTTGGAGCAGCCGCAATGGGCTGTCGCATCGGCCGCCTGGTTCTGGCAGAGCAACGGCCTGAACGAGCTGGCGGATCACGACCAGTTCACCACGATCACGCGGCGTATCAACGGCGGGCTCAATGGGCTGGAGGACCGTTTGCGCCTGTGGGCGCGTGCCAAGGCGGTGTTATGCGTGTCTTAGGCGTGTGCCGCCTGATCGGCGTATGCCTGCTGGTGGCTGTTGTCTGGCAGGTGCAGGCGTGGCGATACGGGGGGCAGCTTGAACGCTTGTCGGCAACACAGGCGCAGGCAGCCTTGCATCAACACCAGGCTGAACAAGCCAAACGACTGTTCCTGGAGCAACAGCTCAACGCCAGTGACCAACAACATGCACGGGAGTTGATCGATGCCCACCATAACCAGGCTGCTCTGCGCGACCGCCTGGCCACTGCTGATGTGCGGTTGTCAGTCCTTCTCGACGCGTCCAGTGACTGCCCAATGCCAGCCTCCGCCGCCACCGGCGGCGTGGTTCATGCAACCTCGCGAGCCCGACTTGACCCGGCGCATGCTCAGCGAATTATCGGCATCACCGACGACGGCGATAACGCCCTGATTGCCTTGCGCGCTTGCCAGGCCTATGTGCGCGCTGTTGCCCGTTAATCTCTTGTTCCAGTCTGTCGCTTGCATGCGCGATTTGCTCCTGTAGGGTAGGCAAATCCCCGCCCACTTCTGGAGACAATCGTGAAGGAAATCACTCAACTGGCTGCTGAACTGGGGCGCCGCCTGCAGGTGCTCAATGCCCATGTCACCACGGCCGAGTCTTGCACCGGTGGCGGTATCGCCGAGGCCATCACGCGGATTCCGGGCAGCTCGGCCTGGTTCGAGGCGGGATACGTCACCTACTCCAACCGCCAGAAGACCCGACAACTGAACGTGCCGGAAACGTTGTTTCCAAAAGTGGGGGCCGTCAGCCAGGAAGTGGTGGAGGCGATGGTCCGTGGCGCGCAGGAAAAAAGCCTGGCGCGCTTTGCCGTGGCGGTCAGCGGCGTGGCGGGGCCGGACGGCGGCTCGCCAGACAAACCGGTGGGCACGGTATGGCTGGCCTTCGGCGTTGGCGAGGAGCTGACGGCCGAGCTGCAGCACTTCCCCGGCAACCGCGATGAGGTCCGCCGACAAACGGTAAAGGCCGCGTTAGAGGGCTTGTTGCGACGAGCTGCAGCAGAAATAGAAAAACAGGGGTAGGCGATCTCCGATCTTTGTGGAACAATACTGTCTACTTATACAGGTGTTGGCCGACCAGGCCTTATTGATTACGTGAGGACTTTAATGGACGACAACAAGAAGAAAGCCTTGGCTGCGGCCCTGGGTCAGATCGAACGTCAATTCGGCAAGGGTGCCGTAATGCGTATGGGCGATCACGACCGTCAGGCGATCCCGGCTATTTCCACTGGCTCTCTGGGTCTGGACATCGCGCTCGGCATTGGCGGCCTGCCAAAAGGCCGTATCGTTGAAATCTACGGTCCTGAATCTTCCGGTAAAACCACCCTGACCCTGTCGGTGATTGCCCAGGCACAGAAAATGGGCGCCACCTGTGCGTTCGTCGACGCCGAGCACGCCCTCGACCCAGAATACGCCGGCAAACTGGGCGTCAACGTCGATGACCTGCTGGTTTCCCAGCCGGACACCGGTGAGCAAGCCCTGGAAATCACCGACATGCTGGTGCGTTCCAACGCCATCGACGTGATCGTGGTCGACTCCGTGGCTGCCCTGGTACCCAAGGCTGAAATCGAAGGCGAAATGGGCGACATGCATGTGGGCCTGCAAGCCCGTCTGATGTCCCAGGCGCTGCGTAAAATCACCGGTAACATCAAGAACGCCAACTGCCTGGTGATCTTCATCAACCAGATCCGCATGAAGATCGGCGTGATGTTCGGCAGCCCGGAAACCACCACCGGTGGTAACGCGCTGAAGTTCTACGCTTCGGTCCGTCTGGATATCCGCCGTACTGGCGCGGTTAAAGAAGGTGACGAGGTTGTCGGTAGCGAAACCCGCGTTAAAGTCGTGAAGAACAAAGTGGCCCCGCCTTTCCGTCAGGCCGAGTTCCAGATTCTCTACGGCAAGGGTATCTACCTGAACGGCGAGATGATCGACTTGGGCGTGCTGCACGGTTTCGTCGAGAAGTCCGGTGCCTGGTATGCCTACAACGGCAGCAAGATCGGCCAAGGCAAGGCCAACTCGGCCAAGTTCCTGGCGGACAATCCAGACATCGCCGCCGCGCTTGAAAAGCAGATCCGCGACAAGCTGCTGACTGCAGCGCCAGACGTGAAAGCTGCCGCCAACCGTGAGCCGGTTGAAGAAGTGGAAGAAGTCGACACTGACATCTGAACCAAACGATGACAGTTGTACTGGATACACTCGTCGCCGTTCGGCGCACCGCGATGGACCTGCTCGCTCGCCGCGAGCATGGTCGAGTCGAGCTGACGCGTAAACTGCGTCAGCGCGGCGCGGAGCCCGAGATGATCGAAACGGCCCTCGACCGCTTGACGGAAGAGGGGCTGCTTTCCGAATCCCGTTACCTCGAAAGTTTTGTCTCCTACCGAGCCCGTTCCGGCTACGGCCCTGCGCGCATCCGCGAAGAGCTGAGCCAGCGTGGCCTGCAGCGTGCGGATATCGACCTTGCCCTGCGTGAGTGCGGTATCAGTTGGCAGGCGCAGCTGGAAGATACCTGGCGGCGCAAGTTTTCTGGCCATCTTCCTATTGATGCCAAAGAGCGTGCGAAGCAGGGGCGGTTCTTGAGTTATCGCGGGTTTTCGATGGAGATGATCAGTCGCTTGTTGAGCGGTCGGGATATGGACGATTGAACTAGCCAAAAAACAAAAGACCCACTATGAAAATAGTGGGTCTTTTTTTTGCCCGCAAAAAATCAAGCCGGCTCCGGCGCCACTCGCTGCTGCGCCTTCCCCTGAGCCTGCGCCCAGTTTTCCGGCAGGTTGATGTAATCCACCAACTCACGCAGCCGGCCCTGATCGCGGCCATTGAAGTTGAACACCAACCGCGTCAAATGGCTGAACCTCGGCTCATCATGCTCTTCGCCGGTATACGCGAGTTGCTGGAACTCGCCACTCAGCCGCAGGCTGGCAAACTCGCTCTGTAAATGGGCCAATGCCCGTTCACTGAGTGGGTGATGCATGCGCACCACAAACTCACGCTTCAACCAGCGGGTGGAGTGGAAGTTGGCATAAAACTGGTTGATCTCTTCCACCGCCTCTTCGGCGCTATACACCAGGCGTACCAGCTTGAGGTCGGTGGGCAGGATGTAGCGGTTGGCTTCCAGCTGGCTGCGGATAAAGTCTAGGGCGCCTTGCCAGAACCCGCCGCCTGGCGCGTCCAGCAACACCACGGGTACCAGCGGGCTCTTGCCGGTCTGGATCAGGGTCAGTACTTCGAGCGCTTCATCCAGTGTGCCGAAACCACCGGGGCACAGGACCAATGCATCGGCTTCCTTGACGAAGAACAGCTTGCGCGTAAAGAAGAAGTGGAACGACAGCAGGTTCTCGGTGCCATCGATGGTCGGGTTGGCATGCTGTTCAAACGGCAGGGTGATGTTGAACCCCAGGCTGTGTTCCAGGCCGGCGCCTTCATGGGCAGCGGCCATGATGCCGCCGCCACCGCCGGTGATCACCATCAGGTCCGAGCGCGCCAGTGCAGCGCCGACTTCGCGGGCCAGGGCGTACAGTGGGCTTTCGACCGGCGTACGGGCCGAGCCAAACACCGTGACCTTGCGGCGGCCCTTGAACTGTTCCAGCACGCGGAAGGCGTGGTCCAGTTCGCGGATGGCTTGCAGGGTGATCTTGGCGTTCCAGCGGTTGCGGTCGTCCTGGGCCATGCGCAGCACGGTGAGAATCATGTCGCGATACAGGGGGATATTCGGGCTGTTGGGGGCGATCAACTGGAGTTGGGCTTCGACCTGTTGCGTGAGGTCGGCGCCGTTTTCTTCAAAGTGCCGGAGCAGGCTGTCATTCGGTTCGTAAGGCATTCAACTTCTCCTTCTTCACAGAGGCTGGGCCTGCGGCGAGAAATTCGTCCGGCGGCCGCGACACTGCATGTGTCGCTGCATGCCCATGGCATTGCACATGTTTGCCAAGCGGCAAACGGGCTCTGTATGTTCCTTGTGATTTAAAAACCTTTGCACTGCAAGTCGCAGGAGGGCAACCCTCTTTTGCCCTGAAAATGTTACAGAACGGCGTGAAAACCGTTGTGAACGGGCGGTTGGGATAGCTTGATCATGGGCCGAAAAACCCTTGGCTGGCAACCGCTTATTGGTCACTCATCAGGGCGTTTAGCCGTGTACGGGGAGTTGAAACGCAGGGAGTGCGCGCCACCGGACAGCAGCGCGCGATAGTCAGGCAAAGGTTACTTTTTCTTCTTTGCTGCAGCCGGTGCCGGGCAATCCGCTTCCACGAACTTTACCGATGCCACAGGACGGTTGGTCTTGTTCTCGGTGATTTCGTAGCGCATCACCACGCCCTTGGCCATCAGCTCGCGGTAGCCTTTGTTAAGGCATACGCTCTGGCCCAGCTGGAAATACACCGCCTTGGGGTTGGCGCGCATCTGTTCGGCACGGTCGGGAAGGACGCTCAGGTGATCGATCAGTTGCATGCCTTCTACGGTGTAGGCCACCTCCAGGGTTTTTTCGTCGATTTCCCGGGGCAGGTCCTTGTTGCTCTCGGCCGCGACGCTTTGCAGCTTCCGGTTCATTTGGGCCTCCAGCAGCGAGGCCGCCTGGGCGCACACGGGCAATACCAGCGCGAGGGCGACGGATGGGGCGACAAAACGCAGCATGGAACGCAGCATGAAACTCTCCTGATTCGGTTACTGGTGCATAGACCAGCCACTGCGCTGTGCGTTCAGTGGCGCGCAATTATAGGTGAGCCCCTGGCACTACAGCCAGGCGTATCGCTGGTAAACTGCGGCCACTTCCGCCTTCCACGAGTTTTCACCGTGTCGATTTACCCGTCCCAACGGCGCATCCGATGAGCCACGCCGTTTCCCGCCTGCGCACCCAGCGCCTGGCCCGCGCCGTCCGGCCGTTTCTCAATCGCGGCTCGCGTGCCGAACGCTGCCCCGGCTGCCGGGTTATCCCCGAGTACTGCCTGTGTGCCTGGCGGCCCAAGGTCACAGCGAAATCCGCCATGTGCCTGCTGATGCATGACGTCGAGCCGATGAAACCCAGCAACACCGGCTGGTTGATCGCCGATGTCATCGACGACACCACCGCGTTCGCCTGGTCGCGCACCGAGGTCGACCCCGCATTGCTCACCTTGCTCGCCGACCCGCAGTGGCAACCTTATATCGTGTTCCCCGGCGAATTCGTCGCCCCCGAGCGTGTGGTCAGCGAAGTGAAGGTGGAGGAGGGCAAGCGCCCGCTGTTCATCCTGCTGGACGGTACCTGGAGTGAGGCGCGCAAGATGTTCCGCAAAAGCCCGTATCTGGAGCATTTGCCGGTGCTCAGCCTGGCGCCGGAACAGCTGTCTCGCTACAAGCTGCGCCGCTCAAAGCGCGATGATCATTTCTGTACCGCCGAAGTCGCGGCCCTGTGCCTTGAACTGGCCGATGACCAGGCCGCCGGCGAAGTACTGGACGCCTATCTGGACGTGTTCAGTACCCATTACCTGGCGGCCAAGTTCCAGTTGCCCCTGGACCCGACGGACATCGTCCATACTCGTCTTGCGCCCTATATACCGACGGTATAGCCAGACGACGTTTGCATGATGGCACCCTAAACCCGCACGCCGCTAAAATGCCCGCGGGCGTAGTGCTTGACCCCCCAGGCTACGCTGGGCATGCTGGGCGCCGACTGGGGTGCAACCGTGAATTTTCGACGTCGTTCCAGGTGCTTTTGACGTCGAGCGTGCCCTGTGGCAATGGCTGCCTGGCCCTTGCCTTGTGTACTGGCGAACCCTGAACCCATCAGGGCTCCCATAAAAAACAGGATCATTTAATCAATGGCCACATACGAAATCCTGATAGCCGATGACCACCCGCTGTTTCGCAGCGCGCTGCATCAAGCAGTGACCCTGGGCCTTGGCCCGGACGTGCGCCTAGTGGAAGTGGCCAGCATTGCCGAGCTGGAAGCCCGCCTTACCGAGAAATCCGACTGGGACCTGGTGCTGCTCGACCTGAACATGCCCGGCGCCTACGGTTTCTCCGGGCTGGTGCTGTTGCGTGGGCAATACCCGCAGATCCCCGTGGTGATGGTCTCGGCCCAGGAAGAGGCCGATGTGGTAGTGCGCTCCAAGGAGTTTGGCGCCAGCGGTTTCATTCCCAAGTCCAGCGCGATGGAAGATATCCAGAAAGCCGTACGTACTGTGTTGGATGGCGACGTGTCCTGGCCGCCGCAGGCGTTTGAAGAAATCAACGTGTCCGACGAAGCCAAGGCCGCCCGTGATGGGCTCGCCAGCCTGACGCCCCAGCAGTTCCGCGTGCTGACCATGGTGTGCGAAGGCTTGTTGAACAAGCAGATTGCCTACGAGCTGAGTGTGTCGGAAGCGACGATCAAGGCCCATGTGACGGCGATCTTTCGCAAGCTGGGCGTGCGAACGCGTACCCAGGCGGCGCTGCTCTTGCAACAACTTGAGTCAATTTCGCAGCACTAAGCTGTCACCGGTTCACGCTTTTTTGACTTTGCGTGATCTAGTTTCCCCACTCCTTTGGTTCAGTTGCCTACATCTATGTCGCCTTTCAAGGGTCAAACCGGTATCAAACGTATCTTCAACGCTGGGGGTTATTCCCTGGATGGCCTGCGCGCAGCGTTCACCGGCGAGGCGGCGTTCCGCCAACTGGTGCTGCTCAATGTGATCCTGATCCCGGTGAGCTTTTTCCTGAACGTCAGCCGCGTCGAGCGGGCGCTGCTGATCGCCGTGTGCCTGCTGGCGTTGATCGTCGAGTTGCTCAACTCGGCGGTGGAAGCGGCGATCGACCGCATTTCCCTGGACCGCCACCCGCTGTCGAAAAACGCCAAGGACATGGGCAGCGCCGCGCAGTTCGTCGCGCTGACCATGATCACCCTGGTGTGGGCCGTGATCCTGGTCTGACCCTCAGGCAATGCTCGGCAGTACGATTTCGTCGCTGCGCTGAACCCCGGCGGTGAAGGCGCGGCACAGCTCCAGGAACTCGCGCATGGCCGAGGTCTGGTACTTCTGTTTATGCCAGATGAAGTAGAACTGCCGCGCCAGGTCCAGGTCCGGGGTCTCCACCGGCACCAGGCTGCCACGGCGGAAGGCGTCGCGCAGGGCCAGCCGCGAAATGCAGCCAATCCCCAGTCCCGACTCCACCGCACGCTTGATGGCCTCGGTGTGTTCAAGCTCCAGGCGGATATTCAGCGCACTGCGGTGATGGCGCATGGCTTGGTCAAACGTCAGGCGCGTGCCCGAGCCCTGTTCCCGCAGGATCCATGCCTCATGGGTCAACTCATCCATGCTCGCCACGCCACGCTTGGCCAGGTGGTGCTGCGGCGCGCAAAACACCACCAGCTCATCCTCGACCCAGGTTTGCACCTCGATATCCGGGTGGCTGCAGTCGCCTTCGATTAGACCCAGGTCAATTTCGTAATGCGCGACCTGATGCACGATATGGGCAGTGTTCTGCACATGCAGCTTCACCTGGCTCTCGGGGTGCTGCTGCATGAAACTGCCGATCAGCAGCGTGGCCAGGTAGTTGCCGATGGTGAGGGTGGCACCGACCGACAGGGAGCCGAAGCCAGACTTGCCGTTGAGCAGGTCCTCGATCTCCTTGGCCTGGTCCAGCAGCGCCACTGCCTGGGGCAACAGCTGGTGACCGAGGGCGTTGAGGCTCAGGCGCTTGCCGGCGCGGTCGAATAATTGGCAGCTGGATTGACGCTCCAGCTCGGTGATCGAGGTGCTGGCGGCGGATTGAGATAAGGCCAGAAGGCCAGCAGCGCGGGAGACGCTTTCCTGCTGGGCGACGGCGACGAAGACTTGCAGTTGACGGAGAGTAAATCGCATATCGATATAACCGATAACCCTTATCTTAATAATCCAGTTAACAGATATTGTCGCCGCCATTAGAATGCTGTGCAATTGCGCAACTACATTTGGCGCAGACCCATTTCCAGGAGTCCCCCGTACATGAGCAACATGAACCACGAGCGTGTCCTCAGTGTTCATCACTGGAACGACACTCTGTTCAGCTTCAAGTGCACCCGCGATCCGGGCCTGCGCTTCGAGAACGGTCAGTTCGTGATGATCGGCCTGCAACAACCCAACGGCCGCCCGCTCATGCGCGCTTACTCCATTGCCAGCCCGAACTGGGAAGAGCATCTGGAGTTCTTCAGCATCAAGGTGCCAGATGGCCCGTTGACTTCCCAATTGCAGCACTTGAAGGAAGGCGACGAGATCATCATCAGCAAGAAACCGACCGGCACCCTGGTGCTTGACGATTTGAAGCCGGGCAAACACTTGTACCTGCTCAGCACCGGTACCGGCCTTGCTCCCTTCATGAGCGTGATCCAGGACCCGGAAACCTACGAGCGTTTCGAAAAAGTGATCCTGTGCCACGGCGTGCGTTACGTCAACGAAGTCGCCTACCGCGAATTCATCACCGAGCACCTGCCGCAGAACGAATTCTTCGGCGAGGCCCTGCGTGACAAGCTGATCTACTACCCGACCGTGACCCGCGAGCCGTTCGAAAACGAAGGCCGCCTGACCGACCTGATGCGCAGCGGCAAGCTGTTCAGCGATATCGGCCTGCCGCCGATCAACCCTGAGGACGACCGCGCCATGCTGTGCGGCAGCCCAAGCATGCTGGACGAAACCAGCGAAGTGTTGAACAGCTTCGGCTTGAAAGTTTCGCCGCGCATGCGTGAGCCAGGTGACTACCTGATCGAACGCGCATTCGTCGAAAAATAAACACCGACCAACTGTAGGAGCCGGCTTGCCGGCGATGCC
Organism: Pseudomonas sp. CHM02; assembly: GCF_000612585.1. Taxonomy (GTDB): domain Bacteria; phylum Pseudomonadota; class Gammaproteobacteria; order Pseudomonadales; family Pseudomonadaceae; genus Aquipseudomonas. Next base: position 29,966 of record NZ_JFCA01000024.1, on the reverse strand, counting down.
CTTCAAGGCGCCGCGATTATCCAGAATAAACGCGTCATCGTTGACGACCATCGCCGGCAAGCCGGCTCCTACAGTAAAAGAAAAGCCCGCGTTGCCTGTGAAGGCAGCGCGGGCTTTTTCGTCTCTGCGGTTTACTGGGCGGGTAGCACTTCCAGCACACAAATCATCCCGGCCTCGGGATAGTGCCAACGCACATCCACATCCCAGAACTGCGCGCCATACTCCCGCTCAGGCCCAGGCGTTTGATACGCCGGACGCGGATCCTGTGCCAGGCACTGCTCAATCAACGCCACCAACGGCTCGTCCAGCCGCTGGGCATGGCTTTGTGCCTGGTGCAGTGCCGTCTTCAGCCACTGGACGGGAATCAATGTGGGCGCGCCACTGGCCATGTCATTGGTGGCCGTGTCGACGATGTCGGCATATGGCACATATGGCTTGATATCCAGCACCGGCGTGCCGTCCAGCAGGTCAATCCCGGAAATCCACAGCCGCCCTGGCTCGACCTTGTCCAGCTTCACCACCGACTGGCCAATGCCATTGGGCCGGTGGGTCGCACGGGTGGCAAACACACCCATGGAGGTGTTGCCGCCCAGGCGCGGAGGGCGCACCTTCAAGCGGGGCTTGTCTTCCAGCGCCTGGTGGAACAGGAACAGCAGCCACACATGGCTGACCTGCTCCAGGCCTTGCACTGCTTCACCCCCGTCGAACGGCGCCACCAACTCCAGCACGCCACGGGCGGCCGGTGCCAACTGCGGCTGGCGCGGGATGGCGAACTTCTCCTTGAAGCAGGAGCGCACGAAACCGACGGGCGAGACTTGGTAACTCATGGCTTACGCACGAACCCGCAGCGTCAGCCCCTTGAGGAAGTTACGCAGCAACTGGTCGCCGCACGGACGGTAGTTGGTGTGGCCGAACTTGCGGAACAGCGCGCTCAGCTCAGGCTTGGACACTGGAAACTCGGCGGCCTTGAGGATGGCGTGCATGTCGTCTTCCTTCAGCTCGAAGGCCACGCGCAGCTTCTTGAGGATGATGTTGTTGGTCACCGGCGTCTCGATCGGCTGCGGCGGGCGGCTTTCGTCCTTGCCGCGCTTGAAGATCACCAGGCCATCGAGGAAGTGGGCCATGACTTCATCCGGGCAGAACACGAAGCCTTCTTCCTCGTCCTTCTTGAGGTAGGTCAGCAGGTCGTCCTTGGTCACGTCCATGCCGCCGAGCTTGATGATCTCGACCATCTTGTTGTCGCTGATGTCGAGCATGTAGCGCACGCTGCGCAGTACGTCGTTGTGAATCATGGTAGGCAATCCTGGTATTCAACTGAGGACACCGCCGCCATGGGCGGTGTCGAGAAAAGGGCCGCGGCTTAGAACTTCTCTTTGCCGGACAGGTAACGCCATTGGCCAACCGGCACCTTGCCGATGGACACGCCGCCGATGCGGATGCGGCGAATGGCGATGACTTTCAGGCCAACCGCTTCGCAGAACAGCGCGATCACGCCTGGCTGCGGGTTTTTCATCGCAAAGCGCAGGCGGTTTTCGTTCTGCCAGCTGGCTTTGACGGCCGGCAGCTCCTTGCCTTTGTAGGTCAGGCCGTGGTTCAGGCGGTTAAGGCCGTGGGCAACCATGTCGCCTTCGACTTCCACCACGTATTCCTGCTCGATCTTGGCGGCATCGGCGGTCAACTTGCGCAGGATCTTCCAGTCCTGGGTAAACACCAGCAGGCCGCTGGCCTTGGCTTGCAGGTCGGCGCTGGCGGTCAGTCGCAGGAAGTGGCCCTTGAGCGGGCGCTTGCCGAAGCGGTGTTCGTCCGAGAGCGTCTCGGCGCTGATCGACGCCATGGCCGTTTCGGCATCCACGCCGGCCGGGGCGTGGAGCAGGATGGTCACCGGCTCGGGCGCGGTGGCCTTGGCTTCAGGGTCGAGTTCGACCTTTTGGGTGGTGACCTTGAACTGCGGCTCGTCGATCACTTCTCCGTCCACCGAGACCCAGCCGCCTTCGATAAACAGCTCAGCCTCCCGACGGGAGCAACCGACCAGTTCGATAAGGCGTTTGGAGAGGCGTATGGGGTCAGTCATGACAAGGGCCGTAGCAAAAGGGGGCGGCTATTGTACCTGCCTGGCGCCGGTTAATCCCGGCTCCATTTCAGTGCTGTCGCTTTTTGTGGGCGCTTGCCGGCGATGGCATCGCGGCGGTGCACCTGATACAACGAGTTGCCTGCATCGCAGGCAAGCCAGCTCCCACACGTGCTTTGCGCGTTGTCAGCCACTGCGCAGGTGTTGCTGCTGGCGCAAACGCAGGTGTAGCAGTGGGTAAGGCTGGCCCAGGCCGTCATGCTCCGTGCGTCCGATCACTTCGAAACCCTGTTTGAGGTAAAAGCCCAAGGCCTGGGGGTTCTGCTCGTTCACTTCCAGCTCGTCGGCATTCATATGCTCGACCGCATAGCACAGCAATTGTCGGCCAAGGCCCTGGCCCCGGTGTTGCGGGTCGATAAACAGCATCTCGACCTTGCCGGCGGCCACGCCGGCAAACCCGGTGATGCATTGGTGCGAGTCTTTGGTGCAAATCAGCATCACCGTGTCCAGATAGTGAGTCAGCACCAGGTTTCTCAGTAGCTCGATGTAGCTGTCCGGGAGAAAGTCATGGGTAGCCCGCACCGAGGACTCCCAGATTTCAGTCAGTTTTTGATAGTCGCTGGTTTTAGGTGTGTGGATGACCGAATGCCGACGCATGCTCGCTGCCCCTGCCGATGATTGTCGATGGGCAAACGATAGACGTAAAAAAGCCCCGCATCTTGATCAGATGCAGGGCTTTTTGCGTTGTTACCGATCAGTCGCGCTTTTCAGCCCACAGGTCGTATTCGTCGGCATCGGTCACGGTGCACCAGACCTTGTCGCCCGGCTTCAGGCCGCTGGCATCGTCGATAAAGACGTTACCGTCGATTTCAGGTGCATCGAAGAAGCAACGGCCCACTGCGCCTTGCTCATCGACTTCATCGATCAGCACTTCGATTTCCTTGCCGATGCGCAGTTGCAGGCGTGCCGAGCTGATGGCCTGCTGGTGCGCCATGAAACGCTCCCAACGGTCCTGCTTGACGTCGTCCGGTACCACGGCCAGGTCCAGCAGGTTGGCCGGGGCGCCTTCGACCGGCGAGTACTGGAAGCAGCCGACGCGGTCCAGTTGGGCTTCGGTCAGCCAGTCCAGCAGGTACTGGAAGTCTTCTTCGGTTTCGCCGGGGAAGCCGACGATGAAGGTCGAACGGATGATCAGCTCCGGGCAGATCTCGCGCCAGTTCTTGATGCGCGCCAGGGTCTTGTCTTCGAAGGCCGGGCGTTTCATGGCCTTGAGCACTTTGGGGCTGGCGTGCTGGAACGGGATGTCCAGGTACGGCAGGATCTTGCCGGCGGCCATCAGCGGGATCAGCTCGTCCACGTGCGGGTACGGGTAGACGTAGTGCAGGCGCACCCACACGCCCAGGCTGCTGAGGGCTTCGCACAGTTCGGTCATGCGGGTTTTCACCGGCGCGCCGTTCCAGAAACCGGTGCGGTACTTCACGTCGACGCCGTAGGCGCTGGTGTCCTGGGAGATCACCAGCAGCTCTTTGACGCCGGATTTGACCAGGCGCTGGGCTTCGTCCAGCACGTCACCGACCGGGCGGCTGACCAGCTTGCCGCGCATCGACGGGATGATGCAGAAGCTGCAGCTGTGGTTGCAGCCTTCAGAAATCTTCAGGTAGGCATAGTGACGCGGCGTCAGCTTGATGCCTTGCGGCGGCACCAGGTCGATCAGCGGGTTGTGGTCCTGGCGCGGTGGCACCACTTCGTGCACGGCGTTGACCACCTGCTCGTACTGCTGCGGGCCGGTCACCGCCAGCACGCTCGGGTGCACGTTGCGGATATTGCCTTCTTCCACGCCCATGCAGCCGGTCACGATGACCTTGCCGTTTTCCTTGATGGCTTCGCCGATCACTTCCAGCGACTCTGCCTTGGCCGAGTCGATGAAGCCGCAGGTGTTGACCACCACCACGTCGGCGTCCTGGTAAGTGGACACAACGTCATAGCCTTCCATACGCAGTTGCGTGAGGATGCGCTCGGAGTCGACCAGAGCCTTCGGGCAACCCAGGGAAACAAAGCCAACCTTGGGGTTGGCCTTTGCGATGGTGGTGGACATGTCTAACCTCGGTATTGAATGACGTCGCTAGTCGGGCACGACAGGGCGGCGGACGGGCGCTTGGTGCGCCTCTGATCAAAAAGTGCGCAATTCTAGCGACGGGCAGCGCACTTGACCAGCTTTATGCAGGGAAATGCGACGAGTGCTGCGCTATGCTTCGCGCCGTTGCACACGGGTAAAAGCCCGAGGTCAATAAAACGTCTGTTACGAGAAGTAAAACAGCGCATGCTACGGTCAGCTTAGACGCGTTGTTTATAAAGGACCTCAGGTCAAAGGGCAGGAGTGGTTGATGGGTCACGCGAGTAGTCAGGCGGCAGGTGCCGAGCAGTCAAACGCCAAGCCGATCGGCATGCTGGTGGCAGCGGTCGGGGTGGTTTATGGCGATATCGGCACCAGCCCGCTGTACACCCTTAAAGAGGTGTTCAACGGCGGTTATGGGGTTCAGGTCAACCATGATGGCGTGCTGGGGATCCTGGCGCTGATCTTCTGGTCGCTGATCTGGGTGGTCTCGATCAAGTACATGCTGTTCGTGCTGCGCGCCGATAACCAGGGCGAGGGCGGCATCATGGCCCTGACTGCACTGGCACGACGGGCGGCGGGGGAGCGCAAGAAGCTGCGCAGTTTCCTGGTGGTGTGTGGTCTGTGCGGGGCGGCGCTGTTCTACGGTGACAGCATGATCACCCCGGCGATTTCCGTATTGTCCGCGGTCGAGGGCCTGGAGTTGGCCTTCGACGGCCTGGAAAAGTGGGTCGTGCCCATTGCCCTGATCGTGCTGGTGGCGCTGTTCCTGATCCAGAAGCATGGGACCGACCACATCGGCAAGCTGTTCGGGCCGGTCATGGTGACGTGGTTCCTGGTGCTGGGTGGCCTCGGTGTATATGGCATCACCCTGCACCCTGAGGTGCTCAGTGCCATGAACCCGATGTGGGCCGTGCGTTTCTTCGAGGCTCACCCGGGCATTGGCGTGGCGATCCTCGGCGCGGTGGTGCTGGCACTGACCGGCGCCGAAGCGTTGTACGCCGACATGGGGCACTTCGGTCGCAAACCCATCGCCCGCGCCTGGTTCATGCTGGTGCTGCCGGCGCTGGTACTCAATTATTTCGGCCAGGGCGCCATGCTGCTCGGTGACCCGGAAGCCGCGCGCAACCCGTTCTACCTGCTGGCGCCGAGCTGGGCACTGATCCCGCTGGTGGTGTTGTCGACCCTGGCCACGGTGATCGCGTCCCAGGCGGTCATCTCCGGCGCATTCTCCCTGACCCGTCAGGCGATCCAGCTCGGTTACATCCCGCGCATGCATATCCAGCACACGTCCAGTGCCGAACAGGGCCAGATCTACATCGGCGCGGTGAACTGGTCGCTGATGGTGGGTGTGATCCTGCTGGTGCTGGGCTTCGAATCCTCCAACGCATTGGCCTCGGCCTACGGCGTGGCGGTGACCGGCACCATGCTGATGACCACCATCCTGGTGTCGGCGGTGATGTTGCTGCTGTGGAAATGGCCACCGATCCTGGCCGTGCCGGTTCTGGTCTGCTGCCTGTTGGTGGACGGCCTGTACTTTGCCGCCAACGTGCCGAAGATCATCCAGGGCGGCGCCTTCCCGGTCTTGGCGGGGATCGTGCTGTTCGTGCTGATGACCACCTGGAAGCGCGGCAAGCAATTGCTGGTGGAGCGCCTCGACGAAGGCGGCCTACCGTTGCCGATCTTTATCAGCAGCATCCGCGTGCAGCCGCCCCATCGGGTGCAGGGCACCGCCGTGTTCCTCACTGCTCGCCCGGACGCCGTGCCCCACGCGCTGTTGCACAACCTGCTGCATAACCAGGTGTTGCATGAGCAAGTGGTGCTGCTGACGGTGGTCTATGAAGATATTCCCCGCGTCCCGGCCGCACGGCGGTTCGAGGTGGATTCCTACGGCGAAGGCTTCTTCCGCGTGATCCTGCACTTTGGTTTTACCGACGAACCGGATGTGCCCGAAGCGCTGAAGTTGTGTCACCTCGATGACCTGGACTTCAGCCCGATGCGCACCACCTACTTCCTCAGCCGCGAAACGGTGATCGCCTCGCGGATTAAGGGCATGGCCCGTTGGCGCGAGGCGTTGTTCGCCTTCATGCTGAAGAACGCCAACGGCAACCTGCGCTTCTTCAAACTCCCGGTAAATCGCGTGATCGAGCTGGGCACCCAGGTCGAAATGTAAGCCTTTGCAGCACGGGAGCCGGCAATCGGCTCCCGCTTTCCTTTCTGAACCCTGTGCAATCCAGCGTTGTCGACTAGGCTCTAAGCACTGTTGTGTAGGCGCAAGCTTGCTCGCGAAAAACGTCAACGATAACGCGTTAATCCTGGATGAGCGCGGTGACATTGAGACCTTCGCGAGCAAGCTTGCTCCTACAAAAGTGCCCACAGAACCCAGAAGAGGTGCGCCATGAGTCAGCTGCTCGAACCCTACACCCTCCGTCAATTGACCCTGCTGAACCGCATCGCCGTGTCGCCCATGTGCCAATACTCAAGCGACGACGGCTTGGCCAATGACTGGCACCTGGTGCACCTTGGCAGCCGTGCCGTCGGTGGCGCCGGGCTGATTTTCACCGAAGCCACCGCCGTGACCGCCGATGGCCGTATCACCGCCCAGGACCTTGGGTTGTGGAACGACGCACAGATCGAACCGCTGCAACGCATCACCCGTTTCATCGCGGCCCAGGGTGCGGTGGCGGGTATTCAACTGGCCCACGCCGGGCGCAAGGCCAGCACCCATCGGCCCTGGATCGGCAAGCATGGCAGCGTCAAGCCGGAAGACGGCGGCTGGGTGCCGGTGGGGCCATCGCCGATTGCCTTCGACCCCCAACACACCCAACCCAAGCCGTTGGACGAAGGGCAGATCCAGCAAGTGATCGGCGATTTTGTCGCCGCGGCCAAGCGCGCGTTGACCGCAGGTTTCGAAGTGGTGGAAATCCACGCGGCCCATGGTTACCTGCTGCATCAATTCCTTTCACCCATCAGCAACCAGCGTCAGGACCAGTACGGTGGCTCGTTTGAAAACCGCATCCGCCTGGTGCTTGAGGTGACTCAGGCAGTACGTGAGGTCTGGCCCCAGGAACTGCCGCTGTTTGTGCGGGTGTCGGCCACCGACTGGGTGGAAGACGGTTGGAACCCGGATGAAACCGTGGAACTGGCGCGCCGCCTGAAAGACTTGGGCGTCGACCTGATCGACGTGTCCTCCGGTGGTACCGCCGCCAACGCCGAGATCCCCACCGGCCCGGGCTACCAGACCCGCTTCGCCGAGCGCGTGCGCAAAGAGTCGGGCATCGCCACCGGCACCGTTGGCATGATCACCGAGCCCGCCCAGGCCGAGCACATCCTGCGCACCTGCCAGGCCGATATCATCTTCCTCGCCCGTGAACTGCTGCGCGATCCGTACTGGCCGTTGCATGCCGACGATGACCTGGGCGGGCGCAAGGCGATCTGGCCCGCGCAGTATCAACGCGCGACCCATCGTGACCAGCCGATCCATGAGTCTGACTTGAGAGATTGAGCCACGACGCGCCTCACCAGAACCCACCCCGAGCCGGTGGGTTTTTTATGGTCCTCGCGTGGGATGCGGCTGTAGGTCTTTGTTACCGCGAGATTTTTTTAAGTGAATACTCTAAAAAAATCCCACAAGTCACGAGATCGTTTCTACGCTTAGGGTAAGCCTGATTTCTGGCCCAGGAAGTCAGTCGGTTAGCTCACGGAGGCATTGCGCTTCAGGGGAGGCGGGTAATGGGCAACAGGAGTATTTGATGGATATCAGGAGAAACAGTCCATGGCCAAGTCCTATGGTGTAGCGGGTGTGGTGGCGTCTTTTCTGACTCGTCGGGTGTCTCTGCGGGGGCGACGGTTGAGTTCCGATGAAATGGAATTGCTGGCGCAGTACCGCGCCCTGACCGAGAACGATCAGGTGGCGATGCGGTATTTGATCGGGGCGATGAAGAGCGTGTCGCGGTTCTGAGCACCTGAAGGCGCTGGCAAGCCAGCGCCTACAAGGGCGGTCAGGTGTACTTGCGTTGGTCCGGTGCCGGCGGGAAGTACTGGTACAGCCAGGTTTCACTCAAGGTGCGATCCTGGGTGCGGATGAACAGGCGCAGCTCTACCGGCTCCACGCTGTCGCTGGTCGGGTACCAGTCGAACAGGATGCGGTAGCCCTTGATGTTATCCAGCACCAGCACGCTGAAGTCTTTGACTTCGCCATGGGAACAGGTGACCACCGGTTCGATCCCGGTACCCGGTGGCAGGCGATCCAGGCCGCCGCCCTTGAAGTCCACGGCAAAACGGCGCGCCCAGACTTCCGGGTAATGCTCACCCGGTGCCCAGCCCTCGGTAAAGCCGCCCATGCCGGAACGGGTGGCGTCGACCTGGGCCAGCGGCGTGCTCACCGGTGGCAGTGCGCTCCAGTACAGCTTGTAACCGTAGTTGAGTGAGTCGCCGGCGGCCACGGGTTTTTTCGGGGTCCAGAAGGCCACGATGTTATCGAGGGTCTCGCCGGTGGTAGGAATTTCCAGCAGGTCGATGGAGCCTTCGCCCCACGCGGTGGTCGGTTCGACCCACAGGCTTGGGCGTTTGCTGTACCAGTCCACGGTGTCCTGGTAGCTGGCGAACTCGTGGTCCGTCTGCACCAGGCCGAAGCCTTTCGGGTCTTTGTCGGCAAAGGCGTTGAATTGCAGCTTGGCCGGGTTGTTCAGCGGACGGCAGATCCACTCGCCGTTGCCGCGCCACATCGCCAGGCGGTCCGAATCGTGGATCTGCGGGTGGATGGTGTCGCACATGCGCCGCTCGTGGGTGCCACAGCTGAACATGCTGGTCATCGGCGCGATGCCCAGTTGTTCGATGGTGGTGCGCGCATTGATATGGGCGTCGATGGCCATCACCACCTGGTTGGCCTGGCAGTCGATATCGAAGCGGTACGCACCGGTGGCGCTCGGCGAGTCGAGCAGGGCGTAGACCACGAAGCGGGTGGCGTTCTTGTCCGGGGTTTCAAACCAGAACTGCGTGAAGTCGGGGAACTCCTCGCGCTTTTTCGCGTAGGTGTCGATGGCCAGGCCACGGGCAGAAAGGCCGTATTGGCCGGTGGAATCCACCGCACGGAAGTAGCTGGCGCCAAGGAACGACAGCACGTCATGGCGATCCAGTTCCGGTGCCTTGAACAGCTTGAAGCCGGAGAAACCCAAGTCGCCCGTCAGTTGTTTGGTGTCGACCGTGGTTTTTTCGTAGTTGAACAGCGAAGGGCGGAAATGCACTTCACGCGCTTCACGGGTCTTGGGGTCGACGCTATGCATGCGCACCGGGGTCTTGAAACCCATGCCGACGTGGAAGAACTGCACGTCCAGTTGGCCGTTCAATTCCTTCCACAGCGAATGGTTGCCGTCGTAGCCGATGGCGTTGAAATTCTGCGGGGTCATGGTCGCCAGGGTCGGCGGCAGTACCTGTTTGGTGTCTTTGTACGCGGTCCCGGCGAGTTGTTTGGCCTGGGCCTTGAGCGTGTCGAAGTCGAACGCCACGGCCTTGCCATCGGCGGCACGGTTCCCGGCCCAGGCCTGTACGGCGAGGAGGCCGCTGGCCGACAAACCGGTGTAAGCCGCAATGGCCATGGACGCTTTGAGCAAATTCCTGCGGTGCATAGAGACAACCTGTCGTGAGCAAATCCCGCGCCTTTCCTGGCACGTAGCGGATCAGAAATTACGGTTCGGACATGCCTTCGACCAAACGCAACGGACATTAAACAGACGCCGGATAGCTTAAGCGGTTCGATGACGTAGGAAAATTGATTGATAGCGGGGTGATGGCCTAGCAAATGCGACAAGACATTTCCGACTCACAAAAATCCCTTGTAGGAGCCGGCTTGCCGGCGATGGCGTCCGAGAGAACGCTACAAGGCTCAGGGGCCTCATCGCCGACAAGCCGGCTCCTACAAGGGTCAGGCGATTTCGCCTACTGCGCGATACGCCTCATCTATCGCCGCATGGGCATACGCACTCCACGCCGCATCCGAGTTGGCAATGCTCACATGGCCCAGCGGCTTTTTCGCCAGCTTCATCAGCGCTTCGCTTTCATCGGCTTTGTCGAACAAACTGTTGGAGAAGCTCGCATAACCATGTGACCAACGGTTGACAGTGATCGCCAGGATATCGCGCTCATGCTCGAAACCACCTGGCCCAAGCATGCGTTGCAACTGGTCGCGCAACTGCGCTTCCAACTGTTCGAACGTCTGCCCATACAACTTGCCCCGCCCGGCGCGGGCCTGGTCGCGGGCGTTCATGCCGCTGTTGGGGCTGGTGGGCACGTAGACCATGTGCAAGCCGATTGGCTGCGTCGGGTCACGCGGGTGGTCGTAGCCGCCCATGCTCACCGGGTAGTCCAGCTTGATCCGGCTGTAAGGCTGGGTCGCCGCGTAAATCTCATGCACGCCGAGCTTCTGGAACGACTGCCAGTTGCGGATCACCACCTTGGTGTACACCAGCGGGTATTTCACGTTCTGGCTCAGGGCATGGGCCTGTGGTGCCGGCAGATCCTTCAGCAGGTACGGAATCATCATGTTGTAACAGGCCAGGATGCAGCGTTTGCCGCTTACCTGGGCGAGTTGTCCGCCACGGCTGTAGCCGACATGCACGCCATCACCGACGTTGCGCACGCTGACCGCCGTGCTGTTCAGGCGCAGCCGCACGGCGGCCCTGGGTTGGTCGAGCTTGGCGTAGTCAAACGCCGCCAACACGATATCGTCCATGGTGTGTCCCGGCGCCACGCCCGGGATCAGGCTGCGCACCAGCAACCGCGCCACCGACGCATTACCGTCCGGGAAGTGATAGATGTAGGGCTCTTCCATTTCGGCGGCGGCTTCTTCGCTGATCGGCGCCAGGTTCATCCCGGCAAAGCCAGGGAAACCCACGCTGTAGGCATCGGACGACGCCACCGCATCGATGCTCAGGGCCATGAAGTCATTGGTACGGCTCTGGAAGTACTTCACCGCGCCTTCCGACAAACCTACGTTCTTGAGCAGGAAGTCGCGGTAGCTGGTGGCCGCCAGGTAAGTGGCCTTTTCTTCGGCGGTCTTGCCCGGCAGATAATCCTTGGGCGCGGTGTGCAGCTCGATCAGGGCCTGGCGGTCTGCCGGTGGCAACGGAAAGTCATTGATGAAATCGCTGATCGCCCGCGCGTTGAGCCGGTCTGGCGCGATGTCGTCGGCCACCATCGGCGTGGGGTCGCCGGTCACCAGTTTGTCTTCGCCGAAGTTCTCCTTGTCGAAAAACACCCCGCGCGACAGCCCCAGGCTTGGGTAAAACTGGCGGTCGAAGGCGGTTTCGAAGCGCTTGATATTCACCCCGAGTTTCTTCAATAGCCCGTTCACTTGCTTGCTGTACAGGTGGTTGGGCGACTGGAACGCCTCGCTGCCACCGTAGCCGATGATCATGCGGCCACCGGCCTGGAACTCATTGCGCTTGGCGTGGCCGCCGAAGTCGTCGTGGTTTTCCAGGATCAGGATCTTCGCCTTGGGGTGCTTCTCTCGGTAGAACCACGCTGCCGACAAACCACTCAAGCCGCCACCCACGATGACCAGGTCGTAGTGCTCGGTGATCGGCAGCTGGTCGGTGTCGAACACCTTCTTTTCCCAGCCCATCTGGTGCGCCACTTCGAACGAGCCGACATGGCTGCCGCGCAGGCCGGTGAGTCCGGGTGGGTAGTAACGACCATCGGGCGCGGCTTGCAGGATTTGCAGCGGGGTCATGCCGGCGGCGATGGTGACAGCGACGCCGTTGAGGAAGTCGCGGCGGGTGATATCCATGGGGAGGAACCTAAATTTTATTGTTATAAGACCCCTGTAGGAGCCGGCTTGCCGGCGATGGCGTCCACAAGAGCAATGCATGGCTCACTGGCCTCATCGCCGGCAAGCCGGCTCCTACAGAGGTGGCGCTGGGGTCAGTGCTTGAACATCACATGGCGAACGGTGGTGTAGTCCTCCAGCCCGTACATGGACATGTCCTTGCCATAACCCGACAGTTTCTGACCGCCGTGAGGCATTTCGCTGACGAGCATGAAGTGGGTGTTCACCCAGGTGCAGCCGTATTGCAGGCGTGCGGCCAAGCGATGGGCGCGTCCTACGTCGGCGGTCCACACGGATGACGCCAGGCCGTAGTCCGAATCATTGGCCCAGCCCAGCACCTGTGCTTCATCGGTGAACTTGGTCACCGATACCACCGGGCCGAACACTTCGCGCCGCACGATTTCGTCGTCCTGCTGCGCGTCGGCCAGCACGGTCGGCTCAAAGAAGAAGCCATTGCCTTCCACCGCCTTGCCGCCCGTGACCAGTCGAATGTGCGGTTGTGCCACGGCGCGCTCGACAAACCCGGCCACGCGGTCGCGATGCTGCGCAGTAATCAGCGGGCCCAGCTCGGTGGCTGGATCATCCTGCAAGCCATATTTGATGCTGGCGACTGCCGCGCCGAGCTTCTCGACGAACGCATCGTAGATATCCGCTTGCGCATAAATCCGGCACGCCGCAGTGCAATCCTGGCCGGCGTTGTAGAAGCCGAAGGTACGAATGCCTTCCACGGCGGCATCGATATCGGCGTCGTTGAAGATGATCACCGGCGCCTTGCCGCCCAGCTCCATGTGCATGCGCTTCACACTGTCGGCGGTGCTGGAGATGATATTCGCGCCCGTGGCGATGGAGCCGGTCAGCGACACCATGCGCACTTTCGGGTGGGTCACCAGCGGGCTGCCCACGGTCGGCCCGCGGCCGAACACCAGGTTGAGCACCCCGGCCGGGAAAATGTCAGCGGCCAGTTCGACCAGGCGCAGGGCGGTCAGCGGGGTTTGTTCCGACGGCTTGAGCACCACGGTATTACCGGCGGCGAGGGCCGGGGCGATTTTCCAGGCGACCATCATCAGTGGGTAGTTCCACGGCGCGATCGAGGCGATCACGCCCACCGGATCGCGGCGGATCATCGAGGTATGGCCGGGCAGGTACTCACCGCCCGCCGAACCGCTCATGCAACGGCTGGCACCGGCAAAGAAGCGGAACACATCGGCAATCGCCGGAATCTCATCGTTCAGCGCGGCGCTGTAGGGCTTGCCGCAGTTGTCCGATTCCAGCTTGGCCAGCTCTTCGCCGTGGGCTTCGATCACGTCCGCCAGTTTCAGCAGCAACAGCGAGCGATCCTTGGGCGCGGTTTGCGACCAGCCTTCGAAAGCGGCATCGGCGGCGCGTACGGCGGCGTCGACCTGGGCTTCGCTGGCTTCCTTGATCTCTACCAGTACGCGGCCGAGGGCCGGGTTGAAGACGGCTTGTGCCGGGCCTTCGCCCTCGACCAGGTGGCCGTTGATCAGCAGTTTGGTTTGCATGGTTCAGCTCTCCTCAAAACGAGTGTTAATTCCCTGAAGAAACCGGCTCTTAATGTGGGAGCGGACTTGCTCGCGAATACGGTATGTCAGTCGACAAATGTGTATCTGATGTACCGCTTTCGCGAGCAAGCCCGCTCCCGCATTTGAACTGAGCTCCTGCAGCTGCAACGTTATTTACCGCCACTACCGGCCACGCTTTCACCGCCGCGGGTCAGGTAATAGGCTCCGAGAATCGGGAACATCGTCACCAGCATCACCAGCATCGCCACCACGTTGGTCACCGGCACATCCCGTGGCCGGCTCAGTTGGTTGAGCAGCCACAGCGGCAGGGTGCGCTCGTGGCCGGCGGTGAAGGTGGTGACGATGATTTCGTCGAACGACAGCGCAAAGGCGAGCATGCCGCCGGCCAGCAGCGCCGAGCCCAGGTTGGGCATGATGATGTAGCGGAAGGTCTGCCAGCCGTCGGCGCCCAGGTCCATCGAGGCTTCGATCAGGCTGTGGGACGTGCGGCGCAGCCGGGCGATGACGTTGTTGTAGACGATCACCACGCAGAAGGTTGCGTGGCCGACGATGATGGTGAACATCCCCGGCTCGATGCCCAGCGTCTTGAAGGTCGCCAGCAGTGCGATGCCGGTGATGATCCCCGGCAGCGCAATCGGCAGGATCAGCATCAACGACACGCCTTGCTTGCCGAAGAACTCGCGGCGATACAGCGCGGCCGAGGCCAGGGTGCCGAGCACCATGGCGATCAGCGTGGCGATGGCCGCAATCTGCAACGACAGCTTGATCGCTTCCAGTACGTCCGGGCGGGCGAACGCCACGCTGAACCACTTCAGGGTGAAGCCCTGGGGTGGAAAGCTGAACGCGGCTTCTTCGGTGTTGAAGGCGTAGAGAAAGATGATCAGGATCGGGAAGTGCAGAAACACCAACCCGCCCCAGGCGGCGATCTTCAGGCCCAATGAGGATTTTTCAGAGTGCATCGAAGGCCCCCAGGCGTTTGACGATGGACAGGTAAACCGCGATCAGCACGATCGGCACCAGGGTGAACGCCGCGGCCATGGGCATGTTGCCAATGGCGCCTTGCTGCGCGTAGACCATGCCGCCGACGAAGTAGCCGGGCGGGCCGACCAGTTGCGGCACGATGAAGTCGCCCAGGGTCAGCGAGAACGTGAAGATCGAACCTGCGGCAATCCCCGGCACCGACAGCGGCAAAATCACCTGCATGAAGGTCTGGCGCGGTTTGGCGCCCAGGTCGGCCGAGGCTTGCAGCAGCGAGGGTGGCAAGCGTTCCAGGGAGGCCTGGATCGGCAGGATCATGAACGGCAGCCAGATGTAGACGAACACCATGAAGCGCCCCAGGTGCGAAGTGCTCAAGGTGCTGCCGCCCACGCCGGGAATGCCCAGCACGAACTGCAACAGCGGCTCCAGCCCCAGGTGCTGCACGAACCACTGCGCCACGCCGCCCTTGGCCAGCAGCAAGGTCCAGGCATAGGCCTTGACGATATAGCTGGCCCACATCGGCATCATCACTGCGATATAGAAGAACGCCTTGGTCTTGCCCGTGGTGTAGCGCGCCATGTAGTAGGCGATGGGGAAGGCGACGATGGCGCTGGCGATCGACACCACGATCGCCATGCTCAAGGTGCGCACGATGATGTCGAAGTTCGACGGCTGGAACAGCGCGGCGAAGTTGGCCAGGGTCAGGTCCGGCGTGACCGCCATGGTGAAGTCGTCGAAGGTATAGAAACCTTGCCACAGCAGGGTCAGCAACGAACCGAGGTAGATCGCGCCGAACCAGATCAGCGGCGGCACCAGCAGCATCGCCAGGTAGAGGTTGGGCTTGCGGT
Organism: Pseudomonas sp. CHM02; assembly: GCF_000612585.1. Taxonomy (GTDB): domain Bacteria; phylum Pseudomonadota; class Gammaproteobacteria; order Pseudomonadales; family Pseudomonadaceae; genus Aquipseudomonas. The sequence continues at coordinate 14,593 of NZ_JFCA01000024.1, read as the reverse complement.
ACAGCAGGTTGGAAAACCTGCGCATCGGCGGTTGGGAAATAGCCAGGCTCATGTCACACCTCGCCTGCGCTGTCGGTCAGCGGGGTCATGGCTTCCCGCGCCCAACGGGCGGTGATGGACTGGCCGACCTGATGGCCACTGCTGATGTCCAGCCACTGGTTGTTGGCCTGGCTGATGTTCAGCGCCTGGCCGTTGTCCAGTTTCAGTTCATAACGGGTGGCGCTGCCCTGGTACTGGATATCGTGGAGCAAACCGCTGATTTCCACTTCGCCGGCACCCAGCGGGCCGTCGGCAAAACGCACGTGCTCCGGGCGGATCGAGAACGGCTGCGCGCTGCCACTGAGGCGCTGGGCCAACTCGCCGCGAATCACGTTGGAGGTGCCGACGAACTCGGCGACGAACGCGGTGGCGGGCTTCATGTAGAGATTGCGCGGGGTGTCGACCTGCTCGATGCGGCCTTTATTGAATACGGCCACGCGGTCGGACATCGACAGCGCTTCGGTCTGGTCGTGGGTCACGAAGATAAAGGTGATACCCAGCTGGCGTTGCAGCTTCTTCAGTTCGCTTTGCATCTGCTCGCGCAGCTTGAGGTCGAGGGCGCCGAGCGGCTCGTCCAGCAGCAATACACGCGGGCGATTGACCAGCGCGCGAGCCAGGGCCACCCGTTGGCGTTGGCCACCGGAAAGCTGCACCGGCTTGCGGTCGCCGTAGCCGCCAAGGGCGACCATGGCCAGGGCTTCTTCGGCACGGTTCAGGCGTTCGGTCTTGCCCACGCCCTTGACCTTGAGGCCGTAGGCGACGTTGTCGCGCACATTCATATGGGGGAACAGCGCGTAATCCTGGAACACGGTGTTCACATCGCGCTGATACGGCGGCAAGCCGGCGGCTTCCTCGCCATGGATACGGATCGAGCCTGCGCTCGGCTGCTCGAACCCGGCGATCAGGCGCAGGCAGGTGGTCTTGCCCGAGCCGGAAGGGCCGAGCATGGAAAAGAACTCGCCGTCCTGGATATCGATGGAAACCCGGTCAACGGCTTTCACTTCGCCGAACTGACGGGAAACGTGGGTGAATTGGACTGCAAGCGTCATGGTGCGGTGCTCCGAAAAGGCGCGGGTCGTCGCAGCGGCCCGGCCTGGACTTCTGAAAAAACGAGGGAATCTGTCAGCGCAATTGAAATGTGGGCGCTTTTCTGTGGGAGCTGGCTTGCCTGCGATGGCATCACTTCGGTCTGGCTGAAGCACCGAGGTGTCTGCATCGCAGGCAAGCCAGCTCCCACATAAACCCTGCCCACATTGGGTCTATGCAGCCCGGGCGGTCTTAGCGGCCGCCCATGATCGCAATGTAATCCTGGGTCCAGCGGCTGTACGGCACGAACTTGCCGCCTTCAGCCTGCGGGGTTTTCCAGAAGGCGATCTTTTCGAACTGATCGAACCCGTTGGTCTTGCAGCCTTCGGCGCCGAGCAGTTCGCTTTCCTTGCACGCCGCAGGCACGGCCGGCAGCGAGCCGAACCATGCGGCCACATCGCCCTGGACCTTCGGCTGCAGCGACCAGTCCATCCACTTGTAGGCGCAGTTCGGGTGCTTGGCCTCGGTGTGCAACATGGTGGTGTCGGCCCAGCCGGTGGCGCCTTCCTTCGGAATGGTCGAAGCAATCGGCTGCTTCTCGTTCTGCAGGCCGTTGACCTGATACGGCCAGGCGCTGGAGGCCACCACGCCTTCGTTCTTGAAGTCACTCATTTGCACGGTGGTGTCGTGCCAGTAGCGGTGGATCAGTGGTTGTTGCGCACGCAACAGTTCAAGCACGGCCTTGTACTGGGTTTCAGTCAGTTCGTACGGGCTTTGAATACCCAGTTCCGGCTTGGTCGACTTGAGGTACAGCGCGGCATCGGCGATGTAGATCGGGCCGTCATACGCCTGCACACGACCTTTGTTCGGCTTGCCGTCCGGCAAGTTCTGCGCGTTGAACAGCACGTCCCAGCTGGTGGGCGCGGTCTTGAACACGTTGGTGTTGTACATCAGCACGTTCGGGCCCCATTGGTACGGGGTGCCATAGGTTTGCTGGCCGACCACATACCACGGCGCATCTTTCAGGCGCGGGTCGATGTTTTTCCAGTTGGGGATCAGCGCGGTGTTGATCGGCTGCACACGCTTGCCGACGATCAACCGCAGCGAGGCATCGCCCGACGCGGTCACCAGGTCATACCCACCCTTGGCCATCAGGCTGACCATTTCGTCGGAGGTGGCGGCGGTTTTCACGTTGACCTTGCAGCCGGTTTCCTTCTCGAAACCGGTGACCCAGTCGTAGGCCTTGTCGCTTTCGCCACGTTCGATATAGCCGGGCCAGGCAACAATATCCAGTTGGCCTTCACCGGCACCCACCGCCTTGAGCGGTTCGGCGGCCTGAATGCTGACGCTGGCCAGCAGCGCGGTGGTCAGGGCACTGAGCAGTGCGGTCTTGTGCGCAGACATGGGGATTCCCTCTTCTTTAATTATGGTCGGGGCAGTTGTTCAAACCGGTAACGCATGAGCTTAGTTGTTGTTTTAAAGATGCTGGCCGTGGCGCGCCATGATGTGCCGCACCACGCTGTAGTCCTGCAGCGAATCGCTGGACAGGTCCTTCCCATACCCCGAGCGCTTCAAGCCGCCGTGGGGCATTTCGCTGACCAGCATGAAATGGCTGTTGATCCAGGTGCAGCCATATTGCAGGCGCGCCGCCACTTGCATGGCCTTGTCCAGGTTCTGGGTCCACACCGACGAGGCCAGGCCATATTCGGAGTCGTTGGCCCAGTCCACCGCCTGCTCCAGTTCGTCGAAGCGCGTCACCGTGACCACCGGGCCGAACACTTCGCGCTGCACGATTTCATCGTTCTGTTTACAGCCGGCGAGCAGAGTGGGCTGGTAGTAGAAGCCCGCACCGGAATGCACAGCGGCGCCGGTGATGCGTTCGATATGCGGCTGGCCGAGGGCGCGTTCGACAAAACTGGCGACGCGGTCGCGCTGGCGCGTGCTGATCAGCGGGCCGAGTTCATTGTCGGCATCGCGTTTGCCGGCAAAGCGCAGGCTGCTCACGGCAGCGCCCAGCTCAGCGACCAGTTTGTCGTGGATACCGGCCTGGGCGTAGATGCGGCATGCGGCGGTGCAGTCCTGGCCTGCGTTGTAATAACCGTAGGCGCGCACGCCCTCGACCACGGCCTGCAGGTCGGCGTCGTTGCACACGATCACGGGGGCCTTGCCGCCGAGTTCCAGGTGCGTGCGTTTAAGGGTTTTGGAGGCGGCTTGCAGAATCTTCTGCCCAGTGACGATATCGCCGGTCAGCGAGACCATGCGCACCTTGGGGTGGCTGACCAGATGGCTGCCGACCCCTTCGCCGCCGCCACACAGAATGTTGATCACGCCACGCGGCAGCAGCTCTTCAAGGACTGGGGCGAGGGCCAGGATCGACAGCGGCGTGTGTTCCGACGGCTTGAACACCAAGGTATTGCCGGCGGCCAGGGCCGGGGCGATTTTCCACGCGGCCATCATCAACGGGTAGTTCCACGGCGCAATCGACGCCACCACGCCGATGGGGTCGCGACGCACCATGCTGGTGTAGCCCGGCAGGTATTCACCGCTCAGTTGCCCGGTCTGGCAACGCACCGCCCCGGCGAAGAAGCGGAACACATCGACGGTGGCGCTCAAGTCATCCTGGCGCGCCAGGTGCAACGGCTTGCCGCAGTTCAGGGATTCCAGGCGGGCCAGGTAGTCGGCTTGTTTTTCGATGGCGTCGGCAATGCCCAGCAGGATGTTCGAGCGTTGCTGCGGCGTGGTGCGCGACCAACCGGCAAAGGCGCGGTGGGCGGCGAGGATCGCGGTTTCCACCTGTTCGGTGCTGGCTTCGGCGATCTGGGTGAGGACTTCACCCGTGGCCGGGTTGAGGATCGGCTCGGCAAAACCCTGGCCCTGGACCAGTTCGCCGTCGATCAGCAACGCAGTGAGCAGCGGGGTGGGCGCGCCGGACATTTTTCGCGATCTCTTTTCTTGTGTGGCCATGGGCGTTCTCTTACAAGGCGCCTGACCTTCTCTTATGAATGAACTGAGAGTAGAGGTCAGGCGCGAGGTCAACAAATACTAAATACTGAATGCAGTATTCGATTAAATAGATGGCTTGCGTGGGTGTGGCTGTTCGCGGGCGACAGTCAGGAACGGGTCCACCAACGCAGGACGTGCAGTGCCACGCCGCCAGGCCAGGCCCACATCGAGGGTCTGGCTGAGGTCGGCAATCGGCCGCGCTTCGATAATGTCGCCCTCAAGCGACCAGGGGCGGTAAGTCATGTCCGGCTGGATGGACACGCCCAGACCCGCGGCCACCAGGCTCCGTACCGCTTCGGTCGACGCCGTGCGCAACGTCACCCGTGGCTGCAACCCGGCACCGGCCCACAGGCGCTGGGCGTTATGGCCCATTTCATCCACATTCAGCTGGATCAGCGGTTCGCGCGCCACATCGGCCAGGTTGATGCTGTCGTGTTCCAGCAGCGGGTGTTGCGCCGGCAGCCACAGGCGGTGAGGAGAGTGGGTGAGGACTTCGGTCTGCAGGGCGTGGCGGTCTTCGAGGTTAGAGAGGATCAGCACGCCCACGTCGATTTCGCCGCTCACCAGCAGGTGCTCGATATATGGGCGCTCATCCTCCATCACACGGATTTCAACGTTGGGGTAGGCGCGCTGGAAACGCGTCAGCAGGTCGGCGAGGTAATAGCCGGCCACCAGGCTGGTCACGCCGATGATCAGTTGGCCGGCGACCTGGTCGGTGCTCTGTTGCAGGCTGCGTTTGGCGTTGTCGACGGTGGCGAGGATCAAGTGCGCCTGGCGCAGGAATTGATGGCCCTGGTGGGTCAGGGTCATGCCCTTGGCGTGACGGTTGAACAGGTTGACGCCGATTTCCTGCTCCAGTTGCTGGATCGCCAGGGTCAGGGTCGACTGAGAGATAAACGCCGTTTGCGCGGCGGCGGAGATCGAACCGGTCTCGGCCACGGCAATAAAGTGCCGGATTTGACGCAAGGTCATCATGCTGGAATTACCAGTGGGGTGTTTTTATAGATTTGTTCGAGTGTATATCGATTTTAGTGAAGGGCGGCCGCGTTACATCTGGAAGCACTCTAGATCGGGGCTTTTTGGCACTTAGTTTTACGCTGGAGGCCTATTGGTCCTATGAACCCAAGTGTCTGGAGGCTGCGAATGAATACCCGTGGATTGCTCGATCAGTTGCTCAAGTCTGGCCAGGACATGCTGCAGAACAAGGCTGGCGGCCAGCGTAAACAGGACGACAAAGGCGCACTGGGCGGTTTGCTCGGCGGTGGCGGCCTGGGCAGCCTGCTTGGTGGCGCGGGCGGCGGGGCCTTGGCGGCCGGTGCCATGGGCCTGCTGCTGGGCAACAAGAAAGCGCGCAAGTTCGGTGGCAAGGCCCTGACCTATGGCGGGCTGGCGGCATTGGGGGTGATTGCCTACAAAGCCTATGGCAATTGGCAGGCGCAGCAGGCCAGCGCCCCTCAAGGTGAGCCGCAAACCATCGACCGCCTGCCGCCGGCGCAAGTCGAGCAACACAGCCAGGGCATCCTCAAGGCGTTGGTCGCCGCCGCCAAGGCGGACGGCCATGTGGATGAACGTGAGCGCGCCTTGATCGAAGGCGAATTCACCAAGTTGGACAACGATCATGAGCTACAGAGCTGGCTACACGCCGAACTGAACAAACCCCTGGACCCGGCCGACGTGGCACGAGCTGCCGGCACGCCGGAAATGGCGGCCGAGATGTACATCGCCAGCGTGATGCTGGTGGACGAGGAAAACTTCATGGAGAAGGCCTACCTCGACGAGCTGGCACGCCAACTGAAACTGGAGCCTGGCTTGAAGCTGGAGCTGGAAAAACAGGTGCGCCAGGCCACCCTCTGAGCCTGCCCCTGCGCTGAAAGCACCCCGGCTGCCGCAATGGCCCGGGGTGTTTTTGCATTCTGTGCGCGCTCCATCAAAACCCGTTGATAAATGAGGGCTTCTGCTCAGCTATACTCCCCGGCATTTGATCGGCCCTTCGAGGAATTACTGTGAAGAACTGGACCTTGCGCCAACGGATCTTGGCAAGCTTTGCGGTCATTATCGCCATCATGCTGTTAATGGTTGTGGTCTCCTATTCACGCTTGCTGAAGATCGAAGCCAGCGAAGTCGCAGTGAGCGACGATGCGGTGCCGGGGGTCTACTTCAGCTCCATGATCCGTAGCGCGTGGGTCGACAGCTACCTGCAAACCCTCGAATTGCTTGGCCTGCGTGACGACAAGCAACTGAGCGACGCCGATCGGGCCGAGTTCAAGTCCTTCGATGCGCGCATCCTGCAACAGATGGACAGCTACGAAAAAACCATCGCCAGCAGCGACGACCGTTCCGAGTTCGACAAATTCGAAACCCTGCACCAGGTCTATAACAAGAGCCTGGCCACCGTGCTCGACAGCTTGCAACGCGGTGACCTGAGCGCTGCGCGCAAAGAGTTCGATACCCAGTTGACGCCGACCTGGACCGCAGGCCGCACGAAGCTCACCGACATCATCACCGAGAACAAAAACGTCGCCGACCGTGCGACCAATGCGATTGATGATGCGGTATCCGCCGCGAAAATCAGCATGTTCATATCGTTGCTCGTGGCGATCCTCGCGGCCGGCCTGTGTGGCCTGCTGCTGATGCGCGCAATCATGGCGCCGATGCAACGCATCGTTGATATCCTCGGCACCATGCGCGACGGCGACCTGAGCAAACGTCTGAATCTGGAGCGCAAGGACGAGTTCGGTGCCGTCGAAACCGGCTTCAACGACATGATGACGGAGCTGACAGCCCTGGTTTCCCAGGCTCAGCGTTCGTCGGTGCAGGTGACCACCTCGGTCACCGAGATTGCCGCTACTTCCAAGCAGCAACAGGCCACCGCCACTGAAACCGCCGCCACCACCACCGAGATCGGCGCCACTTCCCGCGAGATCGCCGCCACGTCCAAGGACCTGGTGCGCACCATGACCGAAGTGTCCACCGCCGCCGATCAGGCATCGGTCGCCGCCGGTTCCGGCCAGCAAGGCCTGGCGCGCATGGAAGAAACCATGCACTCAGTGATGGGCGCCGCCGACCTGGTCAACGCCAAGCTGGCGATCCTCAATGAGAAGGCCGGCAACATCAACCAGGTGGTGGTGACCATCGTCAAGGTCGCCGACCAGACCAACCTGCTGTCGCTGAATGCCGCCATCGAAGCCGAAAAAGCCGGCGAGTACGGGCGTGGTTTTGCCGTGGTTGCTACCGAAGTGCGCCGCCTGGCCGATCAGACGGCCGTGGCCACCTACGACATCGAACAGATGGTGCGCGAGATCCAGTCGGCAGTGTCTGCGGGCGTGATGGGCATGGACAAGTTCTCCGAAGAAGTGCGCCGTGGCATGTTCGAGGTGCAGCAAGTCGGCGAGCAACTGTCGCAGATCATCCACCAGGTGCAGGCGCTGGCGCCGCGGGTGTTGATGGTCAATGAAGGCATGCAGGCCCAGGCCACCGGCGCTGAGCAGATCAACCACGCGCTGGTGCAACTGGGCGATGCCAGCAGCCAGACTGTGGAGTCCCTGCGCCAGGCCAGCTTTGCCATTGATGAGCTGAGCCAGGTTGCGGTGGGTCTGCGCAGCGGCGTGTCGCGTTTCAAAGTCTGATGAGCGAGCTCGCGGCTAAACGCGGTGCCGTTCCGGCAGCGAAAAAGGCGTTGTTCCTGGTGTTCCACATCGGCGACGAGCGCTTTGCCCTCAGGGCCACGGAAGTCGCCGAGGTCCTGCCGCGCCTGCCGCTTAAACCGATTGCCCATGCACCGCTGTGGGTGGCGGGCATCTTTGCCCATCGTGGCGCGCTGGTGCCGGTGATCGACCTCAGCGCCCTGACCTTCGGCAAACCGGCCAAGGCCCGCACCAGCACGCGCCTGGTGCTGGTCAATTACCAGCCGCAGCCGTGGGGCGAAGCGCGCTGGCTGGGGCTGATCCTGGAACAGGCCACCGACACCCTGCGTTGCGACCTCGGGGAGTTCAAGCCCTATGGCCTGGAGAACCGTGAAGCGCCGTACCTGGGGCTGGTGCGTGAAGATGCCTTGGGCTTGATGCAGTGGATTGGTGTCAACGACTTGCTCACCGACGACGTGCGCGCCGTGCTGTTTTCTGCCGAGCTGAGCGTATGAGCCACGACCCGCGTTTTTTTGCTTTCCTGAAAGAGCGCATCGGCCTGGACGTTGCGTCGGTCGGCGAAGCCATCATCGAGCGTGCGGTGCGCCAGCGCAGCCAGGCCGTCAATGCACAAACGGCCAGCGACTACTGGCAGCACCTGCAATGCTCCGAGGATGAACAGCAGGCGTTGATCGAAGCGGTGATCGTCCCCGAAACCTGGTTTTTCCGTTATCCCGAATCCTTCGCGACCCTGGCCCGCCTGGCCAAAACACGCCTGGCGGACATCAAGCAGATGCGCGCATTGCGTATTCTCAGCCTGCCGTGCTCCACCGGCGAAGAGCCTTACTCGATTGCCATGGCGCTGCTGGATGCCGGTTTGGCGCCCCACCAGTTCAAAGTGCAGGGCATGGACGTCAGCCCGTTGTCGCTGGAGCGCGCGCGACGCGGGGTGTATGGCAAGAACTCGTTTCGCGGGGGGGATATCGGTTTTCGCGACCGTCACTTCACCGAGTATGACGACGGTTACCACATTGCCGACCGCGTGCGCGAACAGGTCCGCCTGCAGGTCGGCAATCTGCTCGATCCGGCGCTGCTGGCCAATGAGGCGAGCTACGACTTCGTGTTCTGCCGCAACCTGCTGATCTACTTCGACCAGCCGACCCAAAAGCAAGTGTTCGACGTGCTCAAGGGCCTGACCCACGAGGACGGCGTGCTGTTTATCGGCCCTGCCGAGGGCAGCCTGCTGGGGCGCCATGGCATGCGTTCGATTGGGGTGCCGCAGTCCTTTGCGTTCAGCCGGCATGCCGAACCAGCCAAGCCCGAGCCAGTCTTTACACCGATGCCTGCACCCTTGCCACAACGCAGCGCCGCGCCGATTCCGACCAAGCCACGACCGTTCAGCACTACCAGCGCCCACGTAGTGCCGATCAAGGCGCCGCCGTCCGACGCGGCCGACTTGCTCAGCCAGATCGCCACGTTGGCCAATGAAGGCAAAAGTGCCGAGGCCCGTGCAGCCTGTGAACGTTATTTGAGCAATCACCCGCCGGCCGCCCAGGTGTTCTACTGGCTGGGGCTGCTCAGCGACGTGGCCGGCAGTGCCCTGGAAGCCCAGGGGTATTATCGAAAAGCCTTGTACCTGGAACCCCAGCACCCGCAGGCCCTGATGCACCTGGCCGCGTTGCTCGAGTCCCAGGGCGACAGTGCGGGGGCGCGCCGTTTACAGGCGCGCGCCGCCCGTAGCGAGCGAGCTGACAGTGAGTCCAAACGATGAGTAGCCCTGATGCGCTCGACACCGCAGGCCTGGACCTGACCCTGGCCGACACCCAGGCCATCGACGATTGCTGGAACCGCATCGGTATCCACGGTGACAAGTCCTGCCCGCTGCTGGCGGACCATATCCATTGCCGAAACTGCTCGGTGTATTCGGCGGCGGCCACGCGCTTGCTGGACCGTTACGCCTTGCAGCAGGACACGCACCGCTCGCATGCCGCCGTCGAACTGGGCGAGGATGTGGTCACCCGCTCCTTGCTGATGTTCCGCCTCGGTGAAGAGTGGCTGGGCATTGCCACCCGCTGCCTGGTGGAAGTCGCGCCGCTGCAACCGATTCATTCCCTGCCGCATCAGCGCTCCCGCGCCTTGCTCGGCGTGGCCAACGTGCGCGGCGCGCTGGTGGCGTGCCTGTCGCTGGTGGAACTGTTGGGCCTCGACGCCACCGGCAATGGCCCCAGCGGTGGGCGCAGCATGCCGCGCATGTTGATCATCGCTGCCCAGGATGGCCCGGTGGTGGTGCCGGTGGATGAGGTCGACGGTATCCATGCCATCGATGAGCGCACCTTGAAGGCTGCATCGGCCTCGGGCACCCAGGCCAGCGCGCGCTACACCCAAGGTGTATTGCAGTGGAAAGGCCGCAGCCTGCGTTGGCTGGACGAGGCACAATTGTTGTCCGCCGTGACCCGGAGCCTCACATGACCCCCGACCAGATGCGCGATGCCTCGCTGCTGGAACTGTTCAGCCTGGAAGCCGATGCACAGACCCAGGTACTGAGCGCGGGCCTGCTGGCGCTGGAGCGCAACCCGACCCAGGCCGACCAGCTCGAAGCCTGCATGCGCGCGGCGCACTCGCTCAAAGGCGCTGCCCGCATCGTTGGGGTGGACGCCGGCGTCAGCGTCTCCCACGTCATGGAGGATTGCCTGGTCAGCGCCCAGGAAAGCCGCCTGTACCTGCAACCCGAACATATTGATGCACTGCTGCAAGGCACCGACTTGCTGATGCGCATCGCCACGCCGGGCAATGACGTGGGGCCGGCGGATGTCCAAGCCTACGTGGCCTTGATGGAGCGCCTGCTGGATCCGTCCCAGGCACCTGTTAAACCTGCGGCGGCACCGCCATCGCCAGAGCCTGCGCCTGTCGTCGAAGAACTGCCGCCGGAGCCCGAGCCCGCGCCGCCGGTGACCAGCGAGCCGCCGCGCCAAGGCAAACGCATGACCGAAGGCGGCGAGCGCGTACTGCGAGTGACCGCCGAGCGCTTGAACAGCCTGCTGGACCTGTCGAGCAAATCCCTGGTGGAAACCCAGCGGCTCAAGCCGTACCTGGCCAGCCTGCAGCGCCTCAAGCGCATTCAAAGCCAGAGCGTACGCGCGCTGGATACGCTGGACGGGCAACTCAAGACCCAGGACCTGAGCCTCGAAGCCCAGGAGGCCCTGGCCGATACGCGTCGACTGCTCAGCGAGGCCCAGGCCCTGCTGGCGGAAAAAACCGCCGAGTTGGACGAATTCGGCTGGCAGGCCGGGCAGCGCGCCCAGGTGTTGTATGACACCGCACTGGCCTGTCGCATGCGCCCGTTTGCCGATGTATTGGCCGGGCAGGTGCGCATGGTGCGCGACCTCGGCCGCAGCCTCGGCAAACAGGTGCGCCTGGAGATCGAGGGTGAAAAGACCCAGGTCGACCGCGACGTGCTGGAAAAACTCGAAGCGCCGCTCACCCATTTGTTGCGCAATGCCGTCGACCACGGCATCGAAATGCCTGAGCAACGCCTGCTGGCGGGCAAGCCGGCCGAAGGCTTGATCCGCCTGCGCGCCTCCCATCAGGCCGGTCTGCTGGTGCTGGAGTTGAGCGATGACGGCAATGGCGTCGACCTGGAGCGCCTGCGCGGCACCATCGTCGACCGGCACCTGTCGCCGGTGGAAACTGCGCTGCGCCTGAGCGAAGAAGAGTTGCTGACGTTCCTGTTCCTGCCGGGGTTCAGCCTGCGCGACAAGGTCACCGAGGTGTCCGGGCGCGGTGTCGGCCTGGATGCGGTACAGCACATGGTCCGCCAACTGCGCGGTGCGGTGGTGCTGGAGCAGACGGCGGGGCAGGGCAGTCGTTTCCACCTGGAAGTGCCGCTGACCTTGTCGGTGGTGCGCAGCCTGGTGGTGGAAGTCGGCGAGGAAGCGTATGCGTTTCCGCTGGCCCATATCGAACGCATGTGCGACCTGGCCCCCGATGACATTGTGCAACTGGAAGGTCGCCAGCATTTCTGGCACGAGGGCCGGCATGTCGGCCTGGTCGCCGCCAGCCAGTTGTTGCAGCGCCCGGCGGGGCAAAGCCAGTCGGAAACGTTGAAAGTGGTGGTCATCCGCGAGCGCGATGCGGTGTACGGGATTGCCGTGGAACGCTTTATCGGCGAGCGTACGCTGGTGGTGCTGCCGCTGGATGATCGCCTGGGCAAGGTCCAGGACATTTCTGCCGGCGCCTTGCTCGATGACGGCTCGGTGGTATTGATCGTCGACGTGGAAGACATGCTGCGTTCGGTGGACAAACTGCTCAACACCGGCCGCCTTGAACGTATTGCCCGGCGCAGCCAGCAAGCCACCGAGGCGCCGCGCAAGCGGGTGCTGGTGGTCGATGACTCGCTGACCGTGCGTGAGCTGCAACGCAAATTGTTACTTAATCGGGGTTATGAAGTGGCTGTGGCGGTCGATGGCATGGACGGCTGGAACGCGTTGCGTTCCGAAGACTTTGACCTGTTGATCACTGATATTGATATGCCTCGCATGGACGGTATTGAATTGGTCACACTCTTGCGCCGTGACAGTCGCCTGCAATCGTTGCCGGTGATGGTGGTGTCGTACAAAGATCGCGAAGAAGACCGACGTCGTGGACTGGACGCCGGTGCCGACTATTATTTAGCCAAAGCCAGTTTCCACGATGACGCCCTGTTGGACGCCGTGGTGGAGCTGATTGGAGGCGCACGGGCATGAGGATTGCGATCGTCAATGACATGCCCCTGGCGGTGGAGGCCTTGCGCCGCGCCTTGAGTTTCGAGCCCGCGCACGAGGTGGTGTGGGTGGCCAGCAATGGCCTGGAAGCGGTGCAACGCTGCGCCGAACTGACGCCGGACCTGATCCTGATGGACCTGATCATGCCGGTAATGGATGGCGTGGAGGCTACCCGGCAGATCATGGCCGAGACCCCGTGCGCCATCGTTATCGTGACCGTCGACCGCCAGGCCAACGTGAGCCGGGTGTTCGAAGCCATGGGCCATGGCGCCCTGGACGTGGTGGACACACCGACCCTGGGCGTCGGCAACCCCAAGGATGCAGCGGCGCCGCTGCTGCGCAAGATCCTCAATATCGGCTGGCTGATCGGCCAGCGCGGCAGCCGCGTGCGCGCCGATACCGCGCCGCAGCGTTCCACGGGTAAACGCCAGAGCCTGGTGGCCATCGGGTCTTCGGCGGGTGGGCCGGCGGCCCTGGAAATCCTGCTCAAGGGCTTGCCACGCGACTTTCCCGCCGCCATCGTGCTGGTGCAGCATGTGGACCAGGTGTTCGCCGCCGGCATGGCCGAGTGGCTGAGCAGCGCCTCGGGCCTGCCGGTGCGCCTGGCCCGCGAAGGCGAGCCACCGCAAAGCGGTGTGGTGCTGCTGGCTGGCACCAATCACCACATTCGTTTATTGAAGAATGGCACGCTAGCCTATACCGCAGAGCCGGTGAACGAGATTTACCGGCCTTCGATCGACGTGTTTTTCGAAAGCGTGGCCAGCCACTGGAATGGCGATGCCGTCGGCGTACTGTTGACCGGCATGGGGCGCGACGGGGCCCAGGGCCTCAAGTTGCTGCGTGAACAAGGTTATTTGACCATCGCCCAGGATCAGCAAAGCTCGGCGGTGTATGGCATGCCCAAAGCGGCGGCGGCGATTGATGCTGCTGTTGAAATTCGCCCACTGGACAGAATTGCGCCCCGATTGCTGGAGGTCTTTGCCAAATGAACAGGACCTCTCGCGGTGTTGGCTTGCAGGTAGTAATTCAGGTGACTGCACATGAATGATTTACAGATCGACGACATCAAGACCGACGAAAATGCCGCCATGGTGTTGCTGGTCGACGACCAGGCCATGATCGGTGAAGCCGTGCGGCGTGGCCTGGCCCATGAAGAAAATATCGACTTCCACTTCTGCGCCGACCCGCACCAGGCCATCGCCCAGGCGATCCGCATCAAGCCGACCGTTATCCTGCAGGATCTGGTGATGCCAGGCCTCGACGGCCTGACTCTGGTGCGCGAATACCGCAACCACCCGGCTACGCAGAATATCCCGATCATCGTGCTTTCCACCAAGGAAGACCCGCTGATCAAGAGCGCGGCATTCTCGGCCGGGGCCAACGATTATCTGGTCAAGCTGCCGGACAATATCGAACTGGTGGCGCGCATCCGCTACCACTCGCGCTCCTACATGACCTTGTTGCAGCGGGATGCGGCCTACCGCGCGTTGCGGGTCAGCCAGCAACAACTGCTGGACACCAACCTGGTGCTGCAACGGCTGATGAACTCCGACGGCCTCACCGGGCTGTCCAACCGTCGCCACTTCGACGAGTACCTGGAACTGGAATGGCGGCGGGCCATGCGTGACCAGACTCAGCTGTCGTTGTTGATGATTGATGTGGATTTCTTCAAGACCTACAACGACAGCTTCGGGCATGTCGAAGGTGATGAGGCCTTGCGCAAGGTTGCGGCGACCATCCGAGAGGCCAGCAGTCGGCCTTCGGATTTGCCGGCGCGCTACGGCGGTGAGGAGTTTGCCCTGGTGCTGCCTAACACTTCACCGGGCGGTGCTCGATTGGTGGCTGAAAAGCTGCGGATGGCGGTGGCGGCGCTGAAAATTCCGCATAACGCGCCGACCGAGGGTTCCTGCCTTACGATTAGCATCGGGCTGTCGACCATGACGCCGGTGCAGGGTACGGATTGCCGTCAGCTGATTATGGCGGCGGATAAGGGCTTGTATACGGCTAAGCATAATGGGCGCAATCAGGTGGGGATCGAGTAGGGCTTAGCGCTGCTGTGTACATATCCGTTGCTGCGGTCACGGCTGGTATTGGTTCCGCTCTTACAGCGGGTCACTTTTTGAAGAGCGCAAAAAGTAACCA
>NZ_JFCA01000023.1 GCF_000612585.1 Pseudomonas sp. CHM02 | reverse complement strand
TAGCGGGCCAGATGCCTTTACTAGACGCTTACGTATCCTCGCAAATAGGGAACGATGCATCGGCACCCAGCCGCGGCCAGTGTCTCGGCAACATCATCGTAGGCGTGGGCATCGTAGGGAAACCCATGGAGGAGGACGGCTACGGGGCCGTCGGCTGGGCCGATGTCCAAGTAAGCCACATTCAATACGCCGGCTTGAATATCTTTCATAGAATCGCCCCAGAGGTGACATGCGATGGTGGCGGCACCGCGCTCCTATATACAGGTTTGGCTTCGTAAGTGACCGGCACAGTACACATCATCCCTGATGATCAGGTAGCCCAGTACGGCAGGCCTTTAAGATTTCCATCCACAGTGAATGCTTCCCCGCTCCCAGACGGTGCCACGGACGCGGATTGATGAAAAGTCACCTGCCTAACCATAAGCCTAATCAAAATACATAGCGCGGCTATCGATCAGATGAAAGGCTAGGCTAAGCTGCTGGGCAACCCATGCAGTCTCGAGCTAACGACGATGCCAATCACCGCTTTTTCATCATCCCGTGGAATGGAGCTCGACGTGGAACAGCTTCTGGCGCGCCTGGCTGAAGAGGGTGCTCAGATTGGTCTGGCCCAAGCTTCGCCTATTCCTGAGGAATGGAAATCCCATATCCCGACAGATCTCGAATGCCCATCTTGCTTTCGCCGCGGTGCTGAAGTCGTTCGGGCCGGCAGGTCAAAAGCAGACGGGCAAGTCGTTCGCCAAGCTTATTTTCGATTTGGCAAAAGCGGTGCGACAACAGGGCATCACCCTTTTTGTGACTTCACGGGCAACGTGCCGGTAGGGCATATCCCCGAGAATCTGGTGTTGTTCTCGACTGCCAAGGATGGGGTTTCGCGAGCTGTTCGCGATCTGGTTTGCAAGGGCATAGCGCTCCATATATTCGAGCAGCGGGATATTCGAGCAATGCGGGAGTGGTTTTTTCGGCAGAAGCAGCAGTCCCAATTCGTAGTGACACTGGAGCCCGGACTGCCTGCCTGGTTGGAGTCACTGAGGCGCTACTGCCACTGGACTCCGCGCCGCTCGGCCAGGCATTTTGCCCTTACGGATGATGTCTTTAAAATCCCAGCCTTCGATTTTAAAGCTGCAGCAAGGACGGAGCTCACACTCAGGTATCAAGCTGTCTTGAAGGAAATGTTTGATAAAAAATCTTCCTGCACGGTGTGAGTACCAGGATAGAGAAAATGGCCACTGATTTTCAGGGTAAGTCAGTCTTTGATCCGACGGCTCTTGCTGAGCACTATGGTTTGACACAAGATTTGGCTGAATTTATTTGCGTCAACCACGCACCCCTCGCCAAGCTGGGAAACGATCATGCTCCACTAACAAGTCTGAAGAACATAAAGTATGTTTTGGCATTTGCTGCCTTGCTCTTGTTCATTTCACATTGGGAGCTAAACACTGCCGTAGGGAAATTTGCCCGGATAGTCTCCGCATCAGTTCCGCTTGATGAGACCTTGGGTAATGTTATGGGACTCAACCCGTTTCACGACTTCGAAGCATGGGCAATGCTGAAGACCCTTCAAGAGCTTTCGAATATTAAAGTGCCGGCGATGACCGTAAAGGAGGAACTGGAGGCATGGATCACAGATGCCCGTCGTAGGGCGGGCCGTTATCCTCCAGAATCCCCTTGAGCCGGTCT
Organism: Pseudomonas sp. CHM02; assembly: GCF_000612585.1. Lineage (GTDB taxonomy): Bacteria > Pseudomonadota > Gammaproteobacteria > Pseudomonadales > Pseudomonadaceae > Aquipseudomonas. Next base: position 111,406 of record NZ_JFCA01000023.1, on the reverse strand, counting down.
AGTCGAAAGCTTCCGGCTCATCCAAAAAATCTTCCGCGATATGCAACGCACTGATGTGCTGATCGTGAACGATTGCATTGTCACAAGTGCAGTCAGACGACCTCGCCTCCCGTGCCCAGACTCCGTTCGACTGTTTTCGATATGTCCATCCTCTAATAAAGCCCGCGCCTGTCAGCTCAAGTCCTGGGTGTTCGACTGTCAGCTCACATACCTCAAACAAGCCCGGCCCCCTTGGCATGACACCGACCCCTTTTTGATAAAGCGGCAAATGGCCCAAGCTCGCATGTTTGATCAGAACGGGTGCCTCGAATGCCACTGTACCGTTCTCCTCCACCAGCTTCTCTATACTTGGGAAGCGAAGGGGCCTTGCTTGCTGGATTGAGCCGTAAAGCACCATGTCAGGAATCTCAACGAAAATTCCCCCTTGAGAATCGCCATCTATGGAGTCCTGCGTATCCAGGATCCTGGTACCCCGGTAGAAGGCAATCTGCGCAGGCGCTATTTTTACGAAGCTTGGGTGATACTCAGGTAGTTCCAGAGTTCGCTTGAACGCGGGAAGACCCGGGAGCGACGACGCAGTTTTGATCTCTTCCCACGGCAAGCCCAGCAGTGCCTTCAGCATCGGATCTTCAGCGGGAGACGGGAAGAGGGTGTTCGTATCAGTTAATCCGCGACTGGCGGCATAAACCTGAAGTATTTCGACGGGCACAGTTATCTGCGCCAGATAACAATCTTGGGGTATCGGATTATGCAGGGGGCCTAGCAGCCAAGCTGACTGTGCAACCGTCCTAGGTCTTGAGCCTGCCACTGAAAGTGTTGCCAGATCGACCAAGCCCACCTGCGCTGCGGCTTGCTTGCTCAGGATATAGACATGGCCTTGACCCTTCGCGGGTGCATAGCTGGCCATGCGCTTTCTGAGCCACACAGCGCGTTCATCGCAGTCCTCGCTAACCTCCAAATTCACGGCCTCGGAGTATGAGTGGCTAGCGAACCAGGCCGCTACACCCGGGTTGGATGTACAGTCGACGTAGAACGAGCGCCAACCATAGTGCTGAAGCAAAGCCTGTTGAAAACCAAAATCAGCTCTGTGTTTGACGATGAATGTGTCAAGGACATTCTGGGAGTATCGGCACCATTTGAGCATCTCACTAGGGACGCACCCTTTCCGGTCGAACGATGTGCCAACCGATGGTGCGCCGGGTTCGCCGTAATGGGATGTCTGTCCACGGAACAACACATCCGACCCGAAGCTCGCTATAAGCGCATCAAACTCGCCAATGGTATTTGCTACACATTGCCTCAAGCGGCCTCCATTGCGCGTTTAGCGCTTGGCGTTTATTGCAAGGCTACGCTCTGCTGCACGTTTCCGTCATAGAGCAGGCATGGTGTTCAGCACCTGCTAGGATAGAGCAGCGAAATTGGGAATACTGATGCCCCCCTATCGCTGCATTATGTTGATATCAATATGACACATCCGGGCTTGAGCTTCCGCAGCCCTCAGCTAACCTTCAACGCAAACTGTTGACAGGAAGACGCTAAGTGATTTTGACGAAAGCTGTGGTCGGCCCGTATCGATCCATCAATACCGCTCAATCTGTAGATATTGATCCCAATGTTACTGTCTTGGTGGGCATGAACGAGGCCGGGAAGACCGTCTTTTTGAAAGCTCTCCATAAGGCAAACGATGCGCAAGGGAAGGAATCCTTCAATCCCACCGACGATTACCCCCGTAGGCATTTGACGACGTATCTGCGCTCGCATGAGGACGACCCAATAGCGGCGGTAGAGTTTACATACCGACCTACGAAAGCAGAAATCAACAAAGCTAACCAGACCTTTAGCTGCGATTTGCCAGACGATTTTTCTTTCAAGGTCATTCATAACTACGCCAATAACAAGCTGGTAACCATTTCGGTTGCGGAGGCATCAGCCATAGCAGCATTGCGAAACAAGCCAGGACTTTCCTCTGACGCTGGCAAAGCCCTCTCAGAATCTAAAACGATTCGCGAGGCGCACACAAAGCTTGGTCAGATCGACCTAACCGAAGCGGACAGTGCTTTTGCCGAGGCGTTGAAGAAGCGAATCGATGCATGCCCTTGGCAAGGCTCGATATTGAGCTACGAAATCTGGAGGCACTTCTCTGTTTCTATCCCCAAATTTCTGTACTTCAGCGATTATGACCTCTTGCCAGGCAAGATGAATCTGGCCGATCTGAAGTCTCGCGTCACTGCGTTGAAAAATGACCCGTCCAAAAAAGCCCTAATCGAGCCTAAGCATCTCTCAATCCTCGCGCTGCTGAGAATTGCGGGCGTCGATCTCGATGATTTCGACGGCAAGACAACGTATGAGGAGATGCGCGCTAAAGTCGAAGGGGTCTCAATCAACCTAACTGACAAGGTCTTGGAGTTTTGGAAGCAAAACGAGGATCTGGAGGTTGAGGTCGATATCAGGCCGGACGCTACCGACGTCACTCCTTTTGACAACGGCCCGAATCTGTATTTGAGGATCAAAAATAGACGCCATCGTGGCGTAACCACGCCTTTTGACCAACGGAGCAGGGGGTTCATCTGGTTTTTCAGTTTCCTGGTGTGGTTCGACAGCGTTCGGGATCAACTGACGTCATCGGGTGTTGATGCCTCGAGCAACCTGATTCTTCTATTGGACGAACCTGGGCTAGCCTTGCACGCATTGGCACAAGAAGATTTTCTGAATTACATCGACGAGCTTTCAAAAGCTCATCAAGTGATCTACACAACGCACTCACCGTTTATGGTCAGGTCGGAGCGACTGCATCAGGTACGCATTGTGGAAGACAAGGCTGATGTCGGTACTACCGTTTCAGACAACCTTTCAGGGTCAGACCCGCGCACAATATTCCCCCTCCAAGCGGCCCTAGGATGGAGCGTTGCCCAAAATCTGTTTATCAGCAAAACCAACCTTCTGGTCGAAGGCGTATCAGAGCTTGCCTACCTGCATACGATGTCCTCGATTCTCAGCGCTGGCGGGGAAACCGGATTGGATGGCAACACCACCGTAGTTCCTGTGGGTGGGCTTAGTAACGTAGCAACATTCACATCATTGCTTGGTGCCAACGGGCTCTCGATCGCGCTGCTTTTGGACTACAGCGGCCGACAGGATCAGAAGCTTGAAAGCCTCATCCACCAGAAGCTGATACAGAAGAAATCTGTGTTCAACGTTTCACAATTTCGCGATATGAAAAAGGTTGGCCAGGATACGGTGCCCAGCGATATTGAGGATCTCTTCACCGTGAAACTGTACCTGACCTATTTCAACAAGGCGTTTGCCAAGCAGCTCAATGGCGTCTCCATTACTGAGCAAGACCTCCCTCCAGGAGACCGCATCGTGCAGCGGATCGAGAAGTTCTTGGTATCGAAAGGAATCGAGCTCAGACCCAGCGGTGGATTCAACCACTACACGGTGGCGGCGACTTTCAGTACAAGCCCATCCGTCAAAGTCGATGCCGCTACCAAGGCAAGATTCTCGGCACTGTTCAGTGCTATCAATAGGCAGTTGGAGTAGCTTATACGGTCAGATCTAGACCAACACTCGGCGAATTCAGAAAGGGCGTGCCCGGTTTGTGATGGCACTGCTATGAAAAGCTGGGGTAGGGGGTGGCGCTGGAAAAGTATGTGTCTGGCCCACTCATCAACAGACTATGCCCCCGGTTCTGGGCATTCAGACTAGATCAGCACCAGAGTTCCGGGCAAGCGCGGCCTTCTTGAAGGGGCTTGTGGTGCATGAGGCGAATATGGAAAGCGCACGACTACGACAGCCTTTGGATCCGGAGTACTCCCAAGCACTGGGCGAGGCTGTCTATACGTTCAGCATACTGGAGTGGAACGCCGTCTGGATCTGTGAGCGTATCAGGCCTGGTGCGTTAGCAGCCTTGAACCCAAAGACCGCAGGTACCATTGCAAAGAGCCTCATTACGCTGGCAGGGTCGTTGAGCGACACTGAAGACACAACCAAGTTGCTCAATGCAGCCTTGCGGTTTGATGAGCTAGTGGAACAACGCAATGGCCTCGTGCATGGGAGGCCTGGTATGGATCCTGCTGATGGCTTGTCAAAGCTCTTTAGGGCTAGCGAGCTTTGGACGGTGGAGAAGATCAGAAATGCTGCAGATGAGTTTTCACAATGCGCTATCACGCTCAATGAATACTTTCATGGATTTCTGAGTGACCTGGTGCAGTCTGAGTCGTAGGTAGCAAGCTTGCACGTGCTCGACTGAACGACAACGGCGCAAGTTGTGTCTATTTCTGCAGGGAAGCATGTTCTCAAGCCATTGAGAACATACCTTTTATCTAAGCCCCAGACACAGATACCTGCCTGCTTGAGCGCAACGCAATGCCCCCGAAGGAGACGCTTGCATCGACGTAGCGAAGTGCAGACTTCATATCCTTCCAGCCCACATAGCTCATCAGCCCTTTGATGTCCCATCCATTGGCAGATGCCCAGGTTGCGAAGCCCCGTCGCATTGAGTGGGCGCTGTACAGCTCTTCAGGCAGCCCTGCTTCCTTGAAGACCCGTCGCAACATCGGAATCAGGCTGTGAGGTTGGATGGCCTTGTCCGCAAGATTTCCCCAGCGATCCAGGCGGCGGAAGACAGGGCCCTTCGCGAGACCTGCAACGGTAATCCAGTTGAGATAGGCCTCGACCGGACACAGCATCGTCAGCGCCGGCGTTTGAAAGGTTGTCCCTTCGTGCAGGCGGTCACCCTTGGTGTGCGGCAGGAAGAACGTGATGCCTTCACCGCTATAGGCTTTGGTGTTTTCCACTGTGAGTCTGGCCAACTCATCCCCGCGGAATCCCCGCCAGAATCCGATCAGCACCATTGCCACCGAGCGGCGGTGGCGCAGGAGCGTCTTGTAGTCACCGCGATCGAGCGCGGCGGCGGCTTCGGCTTCCAACCACTTTACGGCTTGTTCGAGATGCGTGAGTAAGAGGGGCGCGGCCTGCTTGACCTGGGCGGGATGCACGACACGGATGCCCTTGATCATCTGGCGCACGTTGGGCGTCTTTGTCGGGTCTGGGAATCCTTGGGTGATGTGCCACTGCGCCAGCGCGGCCAAACGTTGCTTGAGCGTGCTGATCGCATGCTTGTCGGCGTATTCAGCTAGGTAGCGAACGACACCGTCGCCTGTGGTGGGCAGGTAACCGCCCCACGTTACTTCAAAGTGCTCGATCGCAGCCCGGTAGCTTTTGCGGGTGTTCTCCCGAGTGCCTGCCTTGAGGTACCGGTCAGCCTTGTCCATCACGTTTTGCCTTCAAAATCTGGGTGATTCCAGCATTCCACACTTTCAGCGGCAGCTAAATGCCTTTTTGAGGGTCAAGAAGCCATAAGACATTATTATAGCTTTACAGAAACTTCTTTTCACAAGTTTGTAAATTCGCCTATCATGATACGTAATTACGTGACACGTAATACACAACGAAATAGTAGGAGATCTCATGGCTCGCGGCGGCATAAACAAGGCTGTAGTGCAAAAAGCAAGGCAGGCCTTGCTCGCCAAGGGCATGTACCCGAGCATTGACGCCGTGCGCGTTGAGCTTGGAAATACCGGTTCAAAAACCACTATTTCGCGCTATTTGAAGGAGATCGAGTCCTTTGATCCGCGCCCGCCGTCGTCCCGGGAGCGAATGGGAGAAGAGCTTTCAGCGATGGTTGGAAGCCTTCTGGATCGCCTGATGGAGGAGGGGGATGAGTCGATCGAACAGGCTCGATCAGCTTTCGATTTACAGCGCGTGGGGCTTGAGGCGCAGATCTCTGGCCTGCAATCTGAATTGACCGCTGCACGTCGTCAGCTGGACGCTCAGCAAGCAGCTATCGAAGCTCAAACAGCTGACCTTCAAACAACCCAGTCTTCGCTCCAGGCCGAGCTGACGCGCAACGCCGGGATCAGCCAGCGTTGTACTGATCTTGAAGCTTTGGTCGGTGACAGGGATAAACAGATCCAATCCCTCGAGGAGAAGCATGTTCATGCGCGTGGCGCTCTGGAGCATTATCGGGAGTCCGTGAAGGAACAGCGCGATCAAGATCAACGACGCCATGAATCCCAGCTACATGAGTCCCAGGTGGAGCAGCGCAAGCTTCAGGAAACCCTGGTACTGAAACAGGATGACCTGACCCGTTTGAATCGTGACAACGAGCGCTTGTTGGGAGAGTCCCGTCAGCAGGTCAAGACACTCCATGCACATGAAGCCCGCATTCAGGCTTTGACTGGAGAGATTCAAGGTTTGAAGCTGGCCGAAGCGAAATCCGCCGGCATCTCCGAGCAGCTCCAGGAACAGATTGCTGCGCTTAGGCAGGACGCAAAGGCTCTCATTGAGGCCGCAGCCAAAAGTAGCGAGCGCGAAGTTGAGATTAGGCTGTTGCTGACCTCTGCTCAGGCCGAGAATCAGCAACTGCGGCGTGAGCGGGCTATTGAGAGTGAGCTCGCGGAAAGCCATGTAGCAGACGCGCCTGCATCTCCGCTTTCAAAATCAAGCGTTAAATCCCCCAGAGCGCCGAGAAAGTGACCAAGAGCGTATACGCGTCCAATCTCAGAAGCGTGGAAGGCTCAACCTTCATACACGCACACCAGCAATTGGCGGGGATGCTGGCAAACGGCAAATTTCCGCTAGCACTGACGCTTTGTACAAGGCGCACTCGAGCAGATGGGCGACGGCAGGCATCCGCTGAGCCCAGCGAGTATAAAGATGACTAGCTGGTGCGTACGGATTGCTCTCGGCAATAGGGGTCAGAAAATACTTGTAAACACCACATCTAGGGTTATGATTAATTCGTAGCCACTACATGCGGTGATTTGCATGGACATGATGAATATCGAAAAAGAAGCGTCCGAGCTGCTGCGCATGCTGTGGCGCGACCGATACCATCTGTGGGGGGATCGGGAAATTACTCCCCTTCAGGCGCGTGATCCAAAGAAGGCAGCACTAGCCTACGACTTTGAGTATCGTGAGTTTCCCGATCTCGGTGATCCCAAATTCATCCGAGGTGGTTCAGGCCCCAAAATTGCGGGTTTGATCGACCGCCAGGCCAATCGAATCGCCATCTCTCAGGAATTCTCGCCGACGGTCAAGCTCTTCACTGGGGCGCATGAGATCGGGCACCTCGTTCTGCATCAGGGTGAAGTCATGCATAGGGATCGGGCTCTAGACGGCCGCCCTGTGAGCGGGCCGCGCAACCGTGAGGAGCGCGAAGCAGATTTTTTCGCCGCCTGTTTCCTAATGCCGGCGAAGCTAGTTGCTGATCGTTTCAGACGCCAATTCCTGTGCGGTGACCGCCTGCACTTCAACGATACGGTCGCCTACCACCTTGATCCCCACAATATCGAGGGATTGCTCTACGCCTCTGCAGACTCCCTGGAGCGGGAGCTTGCACTAGCCCGATGCCAGCGTTTCAATAATCTGAATGTTGTTTCGCTGGCAGCGCAGTTTGGGGTGTCTGACTCAGCCATGGCGTTACGGCTCAAGGAACTGGGCTTGGTTCGGTGGCCCTAGCTTGCAGCCTCTCTCCCGATTACTCGCGCCCGGGCCGTGAAGGCTTGGGATGTCATAGAGGAAAACGCACTTTCATTGACGCACCAAACGCCGCGAGCTTGTCATAGCAATCGCTTTTGAGTTTGGAGCGATCTGTTTCTGCAACAAATGACGAAGCCCGGCTGTGCCCCAAAAGCACGCTCACGAAGGCAAGGAATACCAACATGATGAACAGCCGGTAAAAGTTGATCGGCTTGTTGAAATCCATGGACAAACCATGCAGTACGCTATGCCGGTTCATATCGATACCCCCCTCGACCTCAGAGGTCTTTTCGTAAAGACGGGTAGTGAAATAATCTTTGAAGTTATCAACCAAGAAAAGCTGTTCGTCAAAGCCCAGCATGTACTCTTTGAGCCGCATGAACCCTGGCACCTCTACACCTGGGTAAGCCTTGGCCACCAGTAAGTCTTCGATTTTCGTCAGCACGTTTGTGAATTGATCCTTGCTGGTGATCCCTTCGAATCTGCTGTCGATCTTCGCGCCGATCTCTCGCAATATGCCTTCGGAGGCTAGGATAAGTCCGGAAACCGCAACGGACACATAGCCGAACAGATACGCTCGGATGCATTCGTCAATGTGCTGCATGTAGGGCCTGAATGAATCGATCTCGCTGAATAGCGACTCGAAGTATCTGCCCATGTCGCTGGGCGTGTAGATGCTGGCCAGGCAGAAATCTACGGTTAAGCCGCTGGGGTTTGTCTCGTTCGCCCTGATCGCGTCGCAAATCAGCATCATGTGGCGTGGCATCAGCAGCGGGGGAACAATTAGATCCTTGCTTGCCAGCAGAGGCGCGAACGGAAATGGCCCATTGGAAGAGGGAGGCGTCTTGCTCTGCGGTATGAAACAGGTGACACCCTCCCTGATAAACCTATAGCCCAAAATCGAGCTGAAATGATTCAGGGTGTGGGGCGCGGCTCCACAGTTCTCACCGTAATGTGATTCTAAAATGCTCACGACAGCCGCGGGGCCTTTGAGAAAAGCCCCTGTGTGTTCGCACTGGTAGAAAACAGCCTCAATGGATTTTTGCATGCGCCCCCCGTTTAATACGTCTATGGGTATTCTTATCACGGTGAGGATGCGACTGACATCGCCCGCCAAGAGTAACGTCGTTGGTTGACCAACCTTAGGAACCGCCGGCTCTCCGCTGATCTCAGTGGTACCGACGGCAGACTGGTTAAGTAGCCTGAAACCGCATGAGCTGGTCGATACTGGTCGTATAGCTCTTGCTCATCGTCTCGCGCTTCATCGCCCACGCTGCGTCGATCGGCATCCGCCCAGAGTGCAGAGCATTTTTGCCAAACTTCACGTTGATACGATCCAAAACGCGCATCAGCTCATCCGACCTGGCCGGCTGTGGAGGGGTAAACAGGTCACCTGTAAACTCGCCACGCTTACGCAGATCCATCAGCAAAATCTCTGCCTTGCTGTATCGATACCCATCACGCCAGATGACTTCCAAACCCTCCATCGCAGCCCGGGTCAGCAGCAAGACATCGTCAGTCGGGTAGGGTGGATAGCACATCACGGAGTTTGCATACTTCGGCCCGTCACCGAATGGCGATGTGAGTACAGCGACCCGGAACACCGCAGTCAGGGACTGCTGCTTGCGAAGCTTCTGGGTCGCCCGGTGCATGTAGCTGGCCACCGCTTCTCGCATGGCCTCAAGGGTCGTCACACGCTCACCAAACATTCGGGATGTGCAGATGGCCTGTCGGTCAGGCTCTGCCTCCTGAAGCTCAATACATGGCTCGCCCGTAAGTTCGCGAACCGTGCGCTCGAGCACGACGCCATACCGCTGGCGAATCGTCTTAGGATCGGTATTCGCGAGCTGCCAGGCTGTAGTAACTCCGTCAGCCTCGAGCCTCACCGAGATTCGCCGACCAACGCCCCAGACCTCCTGTGTTGGCATCCGTTTGAGGAGCCATTCGACCGCATGGTCTGCGCGCAAGTCGACCCCGCCGCCGGTGCGTTCTTTGTACAGTTTGCTCGCATGTTACGCCGCCTTGGCCAAGGTCTTTGTATGACCGATCCCAATGCCTACCGGGATGCCCGTCCAGTTCCGGACACGCGCCTGGATCTGCCGCGCAAAGCCCCCAAGCGGCTCCGCAATGCCAGTGAGATCCGCAAAGCTTTCATCGATTGAATAGACCTCGACACGCGGGGCCAAGGATTCGATGGTGCGTTGCACGCGTGAAGAGATATCACCGTAGAGCTCATAGTTGCTGGAGAAGGCGACCACACCTTTTGCTTTCAAAGCATCCCGGATCTTGAAGAACGGATCGCCCATTTTGATTCCGGGGGCCTTGGCTTCGGGTGTCCTGGCAATAACGCAGCCGTCATTGTTGCTGAGTACCACGACCGGGACTTGCCGAAGCTCGGGACGGAACAGCCGCTCACACGAGCAGTAGAAGCTGTTGCAGTCCACCAGTGGATAGGTGGGGCGCTTAGGGGACATGGAGGGTCAAGCTCCAGGTCACCACTCCAAAGACTTCGATCTCCTCTAGGCCCCGGATCGGGGGGTACTTGGGATTGTCGGAGCTCAGCATCCAGCCACCATTAAGCTGTCGATCCAGACGTTTGACCACCGGTTGATTGTCGATGTAAGCGACGACCACATTCCCAACCTGAGGCGTCCATGCTCTGTCGATGACGAGCTTGGTACCATTCAAGATTCCTGCCGGCGACATGCTGTCACCCTCTGTTTCACCCAGCCAGACGTGCGGGGCTCTGAGGTCTACCAGGTCGTCCAGGGAGATCGGGGCTTCGTAGTGATCGGCCGCAGGGCTAGGAAAGCCGCCCGAGGCGCGACCTGATAGAACCTGGAGGAGGGTGGGCAGCTCGGATTCAGTGATTTGGCGTAGGGAAATTAGGTTCATAGGAGCATTTCTTGTGATACTGGATAGATATACAGTGAACGGTAAAATTGGCACCGGCCACATCCGAACGACGGCAGGACTTCTCGATTTTTCAGGAGTGCGTGTTTGGGGACGGGGGCGTTTTGCCTGATGTATATGCCGACCGCCGTCTCGCTCTGGACAAATTCGACCGGGGTGATACGGTCGCAAACGCGCCGTATCCTCCGTGTCGCACGGACTAGCCGAACAGGTAGCCTATGATTTCAGCAGTTGTCTTCGACGCCTTTGGCACCGTGCTCAACCTCCAAACCAAGCTTCATCCGTTCAGACAACTGCTCAAGGAAGGGATGGAAGCTGGCCGCCGGGCGAGCCCTGGTGATGTGCGGGTGCTCATGAGCAACCCGTGGTCGCTAGAAGAGGCTGCGGATCAATTAGATATTTGGGTATCGCCCACTCGCCTGCAAGAGCTGGAGGACGATCTAGCTCGCGAAATCGCATCGATCAGGCCATTCGCCGATGGCGTCGAGGCTGTGGCGCTGCTGCGCGGAGAGGGCGTGCGGGTGGGCATATGTTCTAACCTTTGCCAGCCTTATGGGGCTGCGGTGCTGCAGGCGTTTCCTGATCTCGATGGCTACGCCTTTAGCTATCAGGTCGGTGCGATGAAGCCGGACGCTGTGATCTACCAGTCCATCTGCAATGCATTGCAGGTGTCGCCTGGACACCTATTCGGCGATCAGCATGACCAGATCGCGATGGTGGGCGATTCGCTGAAGTGCGATCAAGATGGGCCCAGGGCAGTTGGGATGCTGGGGTTTCATCTGGATAGGTCGGGCAGGGGAGCCGTGCGGGATTTGGTTCACTTTGCGCAACTGGTTATTGAGTCAAGACGCAGTCACCGTAAGGGCGGGTTTGGGGACTGAGGGACTGAGGGACTCAACAGACGGCGCAATGAAAGGGCTGATACCAAACCAGCTGGAGAATGAGTGAGGCGCTGCTTCGTGATATTCGCAACGCCTGCGAGGACTTCGAGGTGGTCACATTTCAAGAGCTGCCAGGCAAGCTTCGTATACCGGCTCAGCACCTGGCACCGGTGGATCCGGCCGGCACCCCTGATGTGTCTCACGGGTTTCTAGTCACGGCCACTCGACGGGGCCACATCCCACCCACTGATCTCGGTCGACCTGATCGTGAAACCCAGGAAATTAGGGTGCCTGAACTCAACCGTGAGTGCTGGAGGCAAGAGTGACTACCCAAGCAAGTTATCTAGCCCTCTGAGCATTCAGAGGATCCGCGATCCAGCATGCCGAATCAGCTTCGAATCCATGCGCGCAGAAGTCAAGATTAGGCCAATAGTTCTGGTACACCTCATAGTCGAGTGCGACGGCGTCTGCGCGGTTCTCAGCGTTTATAACGTGCCATGCGCGGTACATCCTGCTCTTCCAGTCAGCTTCATTCACCAACAGAAGCGCGGTGTCCCATGACCAACCGTCTTTCATCAGGGTGGTCACGAAGTATTCTGCTGCGGCATTTGCACAGCCAGCGTCGAGCGCAATCATCCTGTCTAGGATCGAATAAGAGATACCCATCGCCTGGAAAATGGATACCCCTTGGCTGTCCTGCTTGTCACAGGACTGTGGAATATTCGGGGTTTCGTCCAACTGTGGGTCGATGACGAAGGTTTTAATGGTCGGAGAGTTCACGGGCGCTGCCTTTATTATTGTTGTTTTATTTCATGATGCTTGTGGAGATAACGTTGCCGCAACACATGAAATGATATCTGCCCGCGAAACCTTGACCTGAAATAACAAAGCAAGCGGAGCGCGCAGGGACGCTCATGGGCCCGAAGGGCCAACACGTCGACAAAGTCGGGGCATCCGACAGCGATCCCTGTTCTCGTCGGGCGGCCAGCTAAAGCTTGCTGACCAACTGTTCAAGCTGAGCATGCTCCCAGGTGCTAAGAAGCTCTAAAGGGTCAGTACCAAATTGCTGCGATGAGTCGAAAGTGTACGCACGACCGTCTGGGCAATAGCAGCTATCGCAGTAATCCAGCGTCTCGCAATCATTGTAGAGCGTGATGACCCAGCCATCAGCTTCAACGGTCATCATGCCGCTGTACATTTCAGTCCATGACTTCTCACCCAAGCGGCGCATGGTGCGAACGCCTAAGGCGATGTCGCGGAGCACTTGGTAGGCCTCGCGGGCGGTAAGCGATTTTGCTGACAATCGAAACGTGCCTTTGTGGGACTGTGTGGGCCCCATGGTATATGAAACTTTGCGCCGGAAGCGTGTCGCACTGCCGGCGATTTGGTAGCCTCGGGCTCTATTTGGAGATCTCGAATGACAGTCACCGCCCAATCAAAACTGGCTGCCCGCTATGGTGCCGCGGACATCTCACCCCTCAAGCGCTGGAACGAGACGATCGATCAGTTGCTCGACCATCGCAGCGTTCGTGCTTTCACTGATCAGCCACTGCCTGACGGCACCATAGAGACCCTGGTCGCCGCGGCACAATCAGCGTCGACCTCGTCAAACCTGCAGGTCTGGAGCGTCGTCGCCGTTCAGGCCAGCGATCGGAAAGCGCGCCTCTCGGCACTGGCAGGAAACCAGGCCTACATCCGGCAGGCGCCTCTGTTCTTTGTATGGCTTGCCGACCTGTCTAGGGTCACCCGCGTTGCTGAGCTGCAGGGTATAGAGCTCGAAGCAGTGCCCTACTTGGAGAGCTTGTTGCTTGGCACGATCGACGCGGCCTTGGCCGCCCAGAACGCCGTGATCGCTCTGGAATCTCTGGGACTTGGCAGCGTGTACATCGGCGCCATACGAAACGACATTGAAGGCGTGGCCAAGGAGCTTGGTCTGCCTCCACAGGTCTATCCGGTTTTCGGTCTCTGCGTAGGTTATCCATCTACCGAGCGACCGGCGCAGGTAAAACCACGGCTGCCCCAAGGCGCGGTGCTTCACCACGAGACCTACTCGGCAGCGGCAGATGTGGAAGCGGTAGCTGAATACGATGAGCGCCTGGGGGCGTTTTACCAGCGTGAGGGAATGAAGGCTTCCGGGTGGTCTGAGCAGGTGGTCAATCGGCTTCGCAGTGTTTCAAACCTGCATGGGCGGGAAGAGCTTGTCGAGGAGCTGAAACGGATGGGGTTTGGGCTGCGCTGATCGGCCTAGCGTCGAGCTTTCGGACGTGCATGGCTCGCTGTTGAGACTGAGGTTGCTGCAGGAGCTTGAGAGTGCAGGGGGGGTAGCGCCCCTGCAGCCTATTCGCCGGCGGAGCCAGATGAGTGAGCAGCAAGCGGGAACCACGACTAGCTGGAGCGCTTACCGATCCCTAGAAAAAAGGTCATCAATACTCATCGTCTCAAGCAAACGTGGCTCAGCCGCACGCGAGGTATAGTGTGAATTTGAGTCGTCAAAATAGTTTCTCATCCGATCCCGCACATCGAACGCATCCACGATCTCATCGACCATGGCGCGGCTAGGCGCGATTTGCCAGCTCGCGAACTTATCCTCGATCATAGCCCCCAGCTTTTTACACGCTGCGTCGTAGTCATCGCCGTTTGTGAATACGTCCCCCTCCGGCAACATATCGTCCAGCCCATCGCAGATGTAGCTATAAGCGAGATCTGAGAATGGTTCACTGGCCTCAAAGACGTTGTCTATCTCGAGCTTCGCCACGAGCTCACCGAGAGCAGGTAACTCATCATCTCCTACGCCCACGCTGAGGACTTTTAGGGTGAATATCTCCAGATCATCGAGAGGGATGAGGTCTGCTTCAAAAGCTCTTTTAACCAACGTTAGGCAATTGAAGTATTTTGGGCAGATAGGGCCTTCAAGTATTACTTGGGTGACATTTCTTATCCGTAAAAGATTCACCGCTTTCCGGTTGTGCGATCGCTGAGCTGCTAGAGAAGGGTGGGCTGAGACTGTTAGCAGATAGAGTTTCGCTAGATATTCAGGATCAGCGCCCTGAAAGTTCGATTTCTCTTCATGTTCCAGGAGCGAGAGAAGCAGTTCGCCCTTTGTTTTGCGGGCGATCAATTCGTTGTCTGACATGTCAACCAGCACATCTAGGGCGTTAACGTTGCGGAGGCTCTGGAACACACCTTTAAGTGAATCTGGTGACGGCGAGTAACGATGCAGTAAGAAATCTCCTAAGGATGGGTTGAACAATTTGTAATAGACGAAATCACCTACCACCACCCGTGTGATCAGTGAATTCGACAGGTGTCGGATGGCGTGGTGGAAGTCACGCTTGCCCGAAAAATTAGCATGTCCCGCCATGAGCAAGCCGCTGGCATACGCTTTAGCCAAATCATGCTCGAGGATATTTTGCCCGTTGAAGGCCACCAATAGCACAAGGAATCGGCCGAAGTCATCCAACTGAGCATCAAAAGGATGCGCCCAAATTTTTGCGGGGTTATCTAGGAGCTCTTGAATGTAGGCCCAGTATCCTGCCACTGGCACATCATCCAGTCGCTGAATGTCCGTAATAAATTGAATCAACCGAGGATTGAAGTTCCGGTGAGTGATTATCTTACGGTAGCGCTTTCCATTGTAAAACTCGTCGATGTGTTCCGGGGAAAGCCCTGAATGCCATATGTGATTGTAGAGAATCTGCGCCTTATCCAAGCCTGAAAGCGACTCAAGTCTGATCTCCATCTCGTTTCGGTGAACGTTGTTATGTTCAAAGACGTCATTAAGGATCCGGCCTTGATTCAGAATCGTCGAACGGGACGTTAGAACGAATCCCTTGGTGGCTTTATCTCGGCCTACGCGCCTCATGAAATTGACGATCTGGCTGCCCTCATGCCCTGACAAGGCTTCGAGATAGTTCCGCCCCAGGAAGTCGTCGAAATAGAAGAGCTGGCGCTCATCGGGGGAGTACGCTTGCTCAGCCTCTTGAATGTGCTCACTGATGCATACGAGCTCAAAGCCATCGCTGGCGTGAAGAAGGATGAGTTGCTCAGCCAAAGTCGTTTTCCCAATGCCCGCTTGGCCGGTGATGATCACCGTACCGAGCTTGTTGAGCCTGTCCACTGCCGAGTCCAAATTAGTGGTGTGGACGAAGATTTTGGACTTCTCAACAATGTCACGCATCATGGCCTCGCTTCGGCCGTTGATTGCATGATTGAAAATGCTAACGAGTACGGCAGAGCTGCTTATCCAGAGCTTGAAGTGTCGGCGCTCAACATGGGTATGGGTGGCAAGCAGATCGTTCAGATCCTCGCGGCCATAGACCTCAATAGGACAAGACGCCTGGCTATCCAAAGAGTCGGCCAGTTCCTGTTTATTCAACCTCGTAAGCGAATGCGAGACGACTAGAATGTAGCGCTCGGGGTTGAGCGCAATGACCTTTGGCGCCTCAGAGTTGCGTAGGTGGGTGACTAGTTGAGGCAAAGGTGTGCCCGGGCGATGCTTGGCCTGCAAGATCCATTCAGTGCCACTTCGCGTGAAATATCTGCCATCGACGCCACCGTCGCGACCAGGCTTGAACCGTTCAAACCGGACGCCGTTGTCGGCGCCTATCAGATCAGTACACAGTACCTCGAACTCTTTGTCGTTCAGACGCGAAAAGTCGTAGTCGTTCACTCGGGCACCTACTCCATGACAGGTGGTTAAGATAGCATTCTGCAGTCCCGTTGAACCGGGTGCTTAGCCCACATCTGGTGGGGCACGAGGCGGACATGCAGACGACCATACTACGGGGGATGGCGCTAATCAGAGCTCCTCTGCGGTTAGGTGCTTGGACTGATGGAGAAAACTTGATGGTATTTTCGATTGGCTGTTCCGCATGCATAAGCCCAGCGACCATAAGCCCGCTAAGGCCCACGCAGATAAGAGCTTTGAGATTGCGGGCGGATTTCTTTCTTCACCCTCGAATGATTACCACGGGCTGTGCAAGCACGCGCGGAGAAAATCATGGGCGGTGTCCTGGAATGACGCTACGCCCGATGGTCGACGCGGCGGACATCGAGAGGAGGGCGAGAGTAGGTACATCCTGGTCGACCTCATCAACAACGCCATCGTGATTTGATGCCCGTATGCCCCGTCCGAACAACGGCGCAGTCGCGGACAACGGCAGCTTCTGCCTGGAAGACTGGCACTTCGGGAGCACACTGTCCGGCACATTTCACGTCTTCACTTCTCAGGGGCTACCGATAATTACCAAGGTGCTGACCGCAAATATTCTGCAGAGTGGGATTTCTCGCAATGGCCACCTGGCGTACTGCCTCACCGCAAACAGCCCTACTGAGGATGGGCGTAAGCTCGCTCTGTATGACCTCAAAGAAGGCGTGGAGCTTTTCGCCGTGAAGCCGCAGCGTGCCTTTGAGCATATTGGGTTTGATGAGAAGTCGATGCAGTTGGTGGTCAAGGTCTCAGGAGGAGGCGAGTACCGCTACGGGGCTGACGGGCTCTGATGGATGAGGACGCCGCAGATGCAGCTTCGCTAAGCTCAAGCAACTACGCGGACGTCATCCTGACTGCCGAAGCCATGCTCATGTATGGAAGTGGTGTTGTTGTACTTCAGAAGGTAGTGGCGGCTCTGATCAGAATTCGCGCGCTGGGGGCTGACGATATTCCGCTGGAGTATGCTTCGGTGGTGGCGTGGTCACCACACACTACTTACCAGGCACAAACGCAGATGTGCAGGAGTTTACTGATCATCCCTGAGCGTTCGCCCTGGCGGACCTGCGTATCGAGGAGAGCGTGAGAGTGGCAATCTTTGAAGCGCTAGGGAGAAGATTGGCGTTTTCGCTCTCTAGAATGATCTCAACCATGGCCACACGGTATTGTTCCAGCCAATTCATGATTCGGTCATGGCTAAAGCCTCGATGAGCTTTGCGTCTGGTCAATATATCGGTATCCGGTAGCGGGGCTCTGGGTTTGATTTTCAGGTGACGCAGGTACCGTTCCAGGTGATGGGTAAACTCGCCTTCCAGCGTTCGAATCAGTGCGTTCTTCTTGCCCGATCGTTCGACAAATACCCAAGACCCATCTCCCCGCCGTTGAAACTGACTCAGGTATCCAACGTTATCTCGCTCCCGGGTCAAAGAGCGAAAAGGGATGTTCGTGAATCTCGCATTGGCCAGAGAGATCAACATCACCTCTCGCTCGTCATCGTCCTTCGCAAGCTTGGCGACTTGGTCGAAGACCCAGTCCATCTCCTGGTCTTTCAGGTTTTCCGACGCATCAAGACGATTCGGTTGTACATACTGCAGCGCCAGAACGTCGGCTAATGGCGGGATATCAACGGTGATCGGTGCTGTGTAGCTGCTACGATTGCGTGGAGGGTGCAATTCTATATAGTTGAGAAATTCCCTCAGTATCTGGTAGCCACGGACAATGGTTCTGTAGACCGGCGTATCCGTTGGCGCGCTCCCAGTTCGAACAAAAGGGCGCCAGCTCGAATGGAGTTTCCAGTGGGCCGGCACGGTTGTGTTGTCCGTGATAAACCGAGGATATCGTTTCGGTGCAATCCAATTTGCCGGGGGGTCGACTAGAAAGTCGACATACACCTTAAGGTCGCCATCGTTCCAATCGAAAACTGATTTTCTCCCCAGGTTAAAGCTCCAATTCAGCAGCTTGTCCAGGCTTGGGGTGTACTGAGCATAGTTCGCGGCCCCGAAATCGATTTGTTCGAGCATCTTCGATTGCAAGAACATCGAAGCGTATCTGCAGCACTCAAATGCCTCGCATGCGCTTTCCAGCGCTTCAAGCCTGGTGCGCACATTCACGTTGGAAGGGAAGGCCGCCCCCTCAGCCAAGTACTGCTCGTACCGCGGGAAAATGGGAAACGGAGAAGGTGGCTGCATGCACGCTCCATCGGGTCGGAAATCAAGCGTTGAGATTCACCAAGCTTCGACTGAATCCAAAATCTCAATTTAGTGCATATGCCGCAATTGGATCACCTTGATCGAGCGCTGGCGCAAGCCTGTGGGGATGCCGGAAGCCATAGCAGGCCCACACCAGTTTGATCCACGAACCTCCACAGCCACGCCCATCCCTCAGGTGCATCATCCAATGTTTGTTGCCGGATAGCCAGGGGCTAGCTCAAGGTTATGAACGTCATGCAGCCCGAGGATTTCGCAGCCAAGGGCAAAACGCTAGGGGGCCAAGTGAGTGATCAGGACTGCATTCGACAGACCTCTGGCGCAAAGCTTAGCCTATTACCGCCTTTTTACTGATCATCTTCATCGAAGCCTGCCAAATCCAGCACTGACAGCTCGCATTGACCCGCTGTCATCGGATGGAGAAAAGGCGAAGTTCGCTATGCGCTGGCTGAAACTCCGCTGACTTACACTCATGTACGACTCGAGGCTGATATTGATTGTGTGGGCGCAGATGTCCACTCACGAGGCCCGACCTCAAGGGTCTTCCCAGTGTTCATGGCGTCGCGGCTCCGATTTGTGAAAACGGGGACTCAGCTCCGCGCGGGGGGCCTTCAGCTCAGGGGCGATGAGCTGAAAGCAGGCGCGACGTTTGAGTTATTTGCCGAATTGGCTGCTGGGCGTTTGTACGCGCTGTTTGCCATCGGATCTAGAATCAGGAGGCGGTGAGTATTGGGCAGATACCAAGACCCCATGGGCCTTCAGAGCCATCAGTCTTAAAGGCCTTGATGAATGCATGGATACCGAAGGTGTCTGGGCCGTAGGCAGCAACAAGAGCCGCAGGCGTTCGATCTGGTTGCAACAAGCGTTGACGCGAAAGGTGCTTTGATTGACTACACTTGAGTGACTGTCGGCGTGGGATTCGAGCAGTCAGGTGTCCCTCTAGAAAAGCTCGTTTGGCCGGCCTGGAGGCTTACGGGGCGAAGCCTCTACAATTTTTAAGTCTGAGAAATGGAGAGCTACCTGTGAGAGATCATCTGAGGATAGGGTTGCAAGCCAATGATTTATTACACAACGTTTTTTAGGTCTGAATCTCCAGTTTTTAGGTACCACTGACACTACGTGAACATATCTGATATAACATACGATTTAACATAATATACATTATGCGTAACGCCATATGCAGGACTGGAGGTTCTGCCAGGCTGCTTTTCACGAGGTAATCAGCGCTCAGGTGTTGCTACTAGCAACACCCGCTCAGGACGACTTATGGGCTTGGCCATCCGCATCTGCCTCGATGGGAATGTTGGCACGTGCGACAACCGCCATCGCTTTTGCAATGAACGCCGCATCACCCGTGTCGTGAGCGTCGGCCAGAAAGACAGCTGCGGTCTCTGAATCCACCAGCGTGTCTGCCGGGTCATCATCGTAAATTGGCTCTGTCATCTGTTAGCCTTTTCCAAATCCATTCACCAAAATACAACACATGCCTGCGATTATCCGCCTTGCGGTACCGGAAGATGCACAACTCTTGCCCGCCATTGAAATTTCCGCTGCTCAAGAATTTCGCCTGATTGATGAGTTGAGTTGGCTCGCTGAATCGCCTCCGATGTCCATCGAACGTCATAGCCAACTCATCGCACTATCGACATGCTGGGTTGCACTTGATGCCGGAAATCGGCCGCAGGGATTTCTCTGCGCTGAGCGCCATGGCAATGATCTTCACATCCATGAGCTATCAGTGATGCAATCGATGCAAGGTCAAGGTATCGGGCGGCGTCTGGTTGAGGCTGCAAAGGATTATGCCCGCTCAAGCAGGCTTGGTTTCGTAACGCTTACGACATTCAAAACCGTGCCATGGAATGCACCGTTTTACGCCCGCTTAGGCTTTGAGACTAAAGTCGCCACAGCGCTGGATCAGCGGCTGGCAGCGATATTGAGCGAGGAATACGCGCACGGATTCGCCCCGGAAAGTCGGTGCGCCATGGTGTGGTCAGTGACTTGAATACACAACTTTCAGCCCGCTGGGTTGACAGGAAAGAAAGGTGGGAAGGATGAACTGCTCTCCTTCTTTAATAACCATTAAATATAACTGAACTAAATGACTATTTAGTTGAGTTATATTTAGGGCGAGTCGTTTTTGCATAAACCCGGTTGTAACCAACAACCGGGTAATCCTGGTGGCCCGTCAGATTTCAACAGGCAAAACCCCTGTCGGGCTCAAACCTGCGCAAAGCCCCCGTCGACAAACATTTCACTGCCGGTCATGAAGCTGCTTTCATCCGATGCCAGGAACAATGCTGCGGCGGCGACTTCTTCAGGCTTGCCGATGCGCCCTAATGGAACCTGCGCGGTCATGTCGTCGATGATTGCATCCCTTTGCCCTGTGCTTGAAAGCGCCAGGTCCAGGCCTGGTGTCGAGATCGGGCCGGGTGAAAGTACGTTGACGCGAATGCCGCTGCCTTTCAGGTCCAGTGCCCAGCTCCTGGCGAAATTACGCAGTGCGGCCTTGGTGGCACTGTAGACGCTGAATGCCGGCGTGCCCATGGTGCCGGTGGTTGAACCGGTCAGGATCACCGAGCTGCCGGCGTGCATCAGCGGCAACGCGTTTTGCACGGTGAACAGCGTGCCTTTGACGTTGATGCCGAATGTACGGTCGAACGATTCCTCGGTGATCGATCCGATTGGCTGGAACTCCCCCAGGCCCGCGTTGGCGAACAACACGTCCACTCGGCCTTTATCGGCTTTGACTTGAGTGAAAATGCGCGCCAGGTCGTCCAGGTTTGAGATGTCGCCCTGGATGGCGATGGCGTCATGGCCGATCAGTTGAAGCGCGTTGTCCAGTTCTTCCTGCCGACGCCCTACGATCACCACCTGTGCGCCTTCAGCCGCGAAGCGAATGGCGGTTGCCAGGCCGATGCCGCTGTTGCCGCCGGTAACCACTGCAATTTTTCCGTTGAGCCTGCTCATGATGAACTCCGAAGAAGGTTGAGGCCCAACTGTAGAACTACGCTATTATTTTGAATAGTATGCACCTTTTAGTAAGTACCCCATTGGAGCCCGCATTTTCATGGCCAATAACTCGTTCAACTGTGGTCTGGAAGCTGCCTTGTCGGTGATTGGCGGCAAATGGAAGCCCCTGGTTCTGTTCAATCTGGCACGCAATGTCCATCGATATGGCGAATTAAAGCGCGCAATTGGCGGCGTGACCGACAAGGTGCTGATCCAGCAACTCAAGGAGTTGGAACGCGACGAAATCATTGCGCGGGTGGACTTCCAGGAAATACCGCCCAAGGTCGAGTACTCGCTGACCCCCTTCGGTCAGTCCCTGGCCACCGCGATGGGCGCGCTGTGCCAGTGGGGTACGGAACATATGCAGACGGTCGAGCGCATCGCCGAACGACGTGCGTCTGCCCTCTCCCGCGCCTGACCCCCTGCCCTGATGGCCCACTCAACCAGATCACTGTCTGGTTGAGTCAAATCAATCAGTTAACGTCGAAGTCGTTCGCCCGCTTGCCTGCCCGGCGTGGACACCCGTGCGTCTTTGCGGATCTGTGTGGATCCCTTAAGCTGACCGCCCCTTGCTCCACCCGGAACCGCTCATGTCTCGAAGCATCGCCCACCTCGCCCTTCTCCTGGGGTTGATCACTGCCGTCGGCCCCTTTGCCATCGATATCTACCTGCCAGCCTTGCCGACCCTGGGCGCGAGCCTGCATGCCTCGCCGGCGCTGGTGCAGATGAGCCTCACAGTGTTCTTCGTGATCGTGGGCGTGTGCCAGTTGTTCTACGGACCGATCAGTGATGTGTTCGGACGCAAGCCACCGATCTATGCCGGCCTGGTGATTTTTGCCGTGGCCAGTGTCGGCTGTGCCCTGGCGCCGACCATCGAAATACTGATCGCCTTTCGGGCCCTGCAGGCGTTCGGCGCGTGTGCGGGCATGGTGATTCCGCGGGCCATCGTGCGTGACCTGTACACCGGGCATGAAGCCGCGAAACTCATGGCGTTGCTGATGCTGGTGATGAGCGTGTCGCCGATCCTGGCACCGCTCGCCGGCAGCCTGGTGATCTCGCTGTGGAGCTGGCGTGAAGTATTCGCCGTGTTGGCGGTGGTTGCGGTGGCGTGCCTGGTGATGACCATCGTGCAACTGCCTGAAACCCACCCGGCCGAACGTCGGTTGGGCAAGACCCTGGGCAACGCGTTCAGCAGCTATGGCGCGTTGATGCGTGACCCGGTATTCATCGGTTTGTCGGTGGTATGCGGTTTTGGCCTGGCGACGTTCTTCGTGTTTATCGGCAGCGCGCCGTTCGTGTACATCGAGTATTACGGCCTGACGCCTACCCAGTTCAGCCTGGGTTTTGCCCTGAATGCCGCGTCGTTTTTCGCCATGAGCCAACTGACCGCACGCCTCACTGCGCGCTTTGGTCTGGCACCGTTGATTCGCTGGTCGGTGGTCGCCGTGGCAACGGTCATGGTTGTGCTCGCGGCCACCACGCTATGGGTCGATAGCCTGGCCTTGATGATGACGCTGCTGTTCATCGGCTTCGGTTTTCTCGGCTTGCTGCTGCCGGCGGCCGGCGTCCTGTCGTTGGAGGATCACGGTGCGGTGGCCGGTTCTGCTTCGGCCTTGCTCGGGGCGATCCAGATGATCACCGCTGCGGTGTCGATGACCCTGGTCGGCGTGTTCGCCGATCACACACCCGCGCCGATGCTGGTGGGGATCGCGCTGTGCGCCGTCGCGGCGATGCTCACCACGCTGTGGACGCTGCGCCGCCTGCCGGCTCACTTGGCGAGCGCCCCGCCCGCCTCCTGATCGCTGCTCATTTGCGCCAGGATTGCATGCTCGTCCGCCAGCGCCGCGACCAGTGCATTGCCGGCACTTAGGCTCAGCGGACAACCGCGAAAACCGAGTGCCCGACCTCATTCGATGCAGATGGCCGTGTGCAGTGCGCGTTGCAGGCACACAAGCTGCTTGATGAATGGCTGATCCCCATCTGTGCACCGGGCCACGTCGGCGCGGACCTGTCCCATGCCGAACTGATTCACCCCTCCCCCGACCGTCGCGACTTGCGCCGCTGGCTGGCGGCCATGCAGCCTGAAACCAGCCCATATATAGAGCGCGGCAAGTATTCGACACCCTCGACTTGGGCGGCTGACACCACTCGTCGGGCCTCGCGGACATCCATTACAACTATCGTGACCGCGTAAACACCTAACGTCCTAGCACCCTTGAAGCGCTATGGAGACTGACATGACTGACTACCCACGCCCACCCTTTGCCCCTCAAGCCCAGGCCGTACCTGGTGCGCAGAAGAAAATGGACCCGTATCCCGATTGCGGCGAGAAAAGCTACAAGGGCTCCGGCCGGCTCGCCAACAAGATCGCGCTGATCACCGGCGCCGACAGCGGCATCGGTCGCGCGGTCGCCATTGCGTTTGCCCGTGAAGGCGCGGATGTCGCCATTGCGTATCTGGACGAGCACGAGGACGCCCAGGAAACCGCGCGCTGGGTGGAGGAAGCCGGTCGCCAATGCCTGTTGCTGCCGGGTGATATTGCGCAGAAAAGCGTGTGCCAGGCGCTGGTGGACAAAACCGTCGAGCAGTTCGGCCGCATCGATGTGTTGGTGAACAACGCGGCGTTCCAGATGACCCACGAAACCCTCGAAGCAATCGAGGATGAGGAATGGGTGAAGACGTTCGATATCAACATCACGGCGATGTTTCGTATCTGCAAGGCAGCCTTGCCCCATATGAAAGCGGGCAGTTCGATCATCAACACCAGTTCGGTCAACTCCGACATGCCCAAGCCGACCCTGCTGGCCTATGCCGCTACCAAAGGCGCAATTGCCAACTTCACCGGTGGTCTGGCGCAGTTGCTCGGCAGCAAAGGGATCCGGGTCAACAGCGTGGCACCGGGGCCGATCTGGACGCCGCTGATTGTGGCGACCATGCCGGATGATGATGTCAAGAGCTTCGGCAGCGAAACCCCGCTGGGCCGCCCGGGCCAACCGGTGGAAGTGGCGCCGATCTATGTGCTGCTGGCCTCGGATGAAGCCAGCTACATCTCCGGTTCGCGCTATGCAGTAACCGGCGGCAAACCGATCCTCTGAACCTGCCCCTACAGGTCAAACCGATCCACCGCCCGCCGCCGTTCGTTGTCGTCACGCACGTCATAGCTGGCGGTGGTCTGGATATTGGTGTGGTGTGCCAGCTTCTGCGCAATCGACAGGTCATGTTCCTCGATCACCCGCGTGATGAACGAGCGGCGGAAGTCATGGGGCATGATCTTCACGCCCACCTGCTCACCGCGCTGACGAGCAATGTAGTAAATCGCATGCTTGGTGATGCGCTCGCGGGTGATGTGGCTGCCGCGGCGAATGCGGTTGAACAGGAAGCTGTCATCCTCCTCGCCTTCCTTGAGTTGCTCGCGCCGAAACGCCAGCCACGCCTGCAGCTTGGCGAACGCCCAGTCCGGAGCATATTTGATCAGTTCTTTGTTGCCCTTGCCGATGACCCGCAGGCTGCGCTCTTCGAAGTTGATCTGCGCCAGGTCGAGGTTGACCGATTCCGACTTGCGCATGCCGGAGCCATACAAAATGCCGATCACTGCGGCGTCCCGCAGGCCCTGGGGGCGCGGGTCGGCGGCGCAGACTTCCATCATTTCGCGAATCAGGCTGCGTCGCAGGTTGCGGCCCTGGCCCAGGCGCGTACCCGGCGCAGCCTTGACGGTGCGCATGCGCAACAGGTGCTCCTGGCTGATCAGGTTCAGGCGCCAGGCTTCATTCATCACCCCACGCACGGCATTCACGTACAGCGAAGAGGTGTTCGGCGCGTAGCCGTCTTCGCGCAAGGCCGCGACCAGAGCGATGACGTGTTCGGGTTGCAGCAGGTGCCAGTCGATGTCTTCGAGGTTGATATCCTCGAAGCCCAGGCGGTCGGCCGCGTCTTGCAGCACGTAGCGCATGGTCAGTTGGCTGGAGGGGGCCAGGCGGGTGAGGTAAAGGGTCAGCGGGTTGCGAATAGACTCAGTCAAGGTAGATCAGCCTTTGGATTAAATAACTCGAACAAGCCTTTGTTTAATCGAGCTATTTAGTGAATTGGCGAAGGCCGAGTCTAACCCAGCACCGGCCCTCGCACAAAGTCACGGGGCCGTATCGTCTTCCTCGGTGGGCTCCTGCGGCTGCACCTGGGTCTGGCTCCATTCGCTGTCCTGCTTCTGCATCAGCGCGAACCAGTGCTGGCGCATGAACGTCAGGTACGCGTCCGGCGCCTTGGCGAAGTCCTTCTCGTCGCCATAACACCCCGGCAATGGCAACTCGGTGCCCTGCTCCTTGTACTGGCTGACCAGCGCCTGCTGCCCGGCCACGCTGCAGTCCTTGGGCAACGGCATGCCGCGCAAGGCGCCGGCCTCTTCGTCCCACCACGCTGCGCCGACGCGATCGACCCCGCGCAGACGGTACTTCTGCGACTTGCCGACATGCATGATCAGCTTGAATTCGTTGGGGCTGACATCACTGGTGCAGGTGCGCGAATAACCCACGGTGGCCTGGGTGATGCCATCGCCGGTGAGGTCGGTGACCTTGGTGGCCGCCCTGTCGAAGCGCAGGGCGGCGTCGAATTCGCAATGCTGCACATCGTCGTAGAGCATCCACACGCGCTTGGGGCGGTTGCCGTCGGTCAGGTACTGGGCGGCGTACACGAACGCCGACTGGGTGCCGTCGTCGTCACGCTCGCTGACTTGTTCGGCGAGCACCAGCAGGTTTTTGCCTTGGCGATCGTCCCAGGTATAGGCGGCGATCTGCTTGCCGCGCACTTCCACACCCTCCGGCACCTGGTCGATGCTGGTGAGCGCCACCCCGTCATCGGCCTGTACGGTCGTGACCCACGTCACGCTCATCAACAACCCCATCAACGATCCCATCAAAGCAGGCCGCAACTGGCCGCGTAAAAGCTGCACGCTATTCATCCGATCACCCTGGCAAGAGACGCCTTACTTTACCGGCACTTGGGGGGCATTGCAGAGAAGATTCTTCACTTAAATTCCGTCACTGCGCGCAGGCAGCCAAGTTGAACCAAATGCCTTACAGACCGTTCCTATTTCGCCAGGCAACTAAAGCCTGTAGCCCCTTAGTTGCTTAGCTGAACCCTAGCTGTCTACCTGTCAAATAAACGAGTTTTTCATCCGGCTTTCATATCGGTTCCACATTTTTGCGCTTAATCTTTAATGCAGCACTTCATAGCAAACCGCGCTATATCGTCTAACCTCTTGATTATGCTTCACCTTTGGCGCCGTTATTTAACCTGCGGCCTGGACTTTTGCCCAATGATTGCTGCTGTTGCCACGCTCCAAGTTGTTCTAACCCCGAGGTCATGAATCTTTGAAACCCTACCCTATTCATTGTGTGTCGATCGTTATCCCGGTCTACAACGAACAAGAGAGCCTGCCTGAATTGCTGCGTCGTACGACGGCAGCCTGCAAGCAACTGGCCTACGAATACGAAATCATCCTGGTGGATGACGGTAGCCGCGACAATTCGGCCCAATTGCTGGAAGACGCCGCCTCCGAGGACGGCAGCAACGTAGTGGGGGTGATCCTCAACCGCAACTACGGCCAGCATGCGGCGATCATGGCCGGTTTCGAGCAGTGCCGGGGCGAAGTGGTGATCACCCTCGACGCCGACCTGCAAAACCCGCCCGAAGAAATCCCGCGCCTGGTGGAACAGGCCGCCCTGGGCTACGACGTGGTTGCCACGGTGCGCAACAATCGCCAGGACTCGGCCTTTCGCCGCTGGCCTTCGCGCCTGATCAATCTGGCCGTGCAGCGCTCGACCGGCGTGGCCATGAGCGACTACGGCTGCATGCTGCGCGCCTACCGCCGCACCATCGTCGATGCAATGCTCGCCTGCCGCGAACGCAGCACCTTCATCCCGATCCTGGCCAACGGCTTTGCCCGTCACACCACCGAGATACTGGTGCACCACGCCGAGCGTGAGCACGGCGAATCCAAATACAGCGCCATGCGCCTGATCAGCCTGATGTTCGACCTGCTGACGTGCATGACCACCACCCCACTGCGCCTGCTGTCCATCGTCGGCTTCAGCCTGGCAGCGCTGGGCATGCTGTTTGCCTTCGCGTTGATCGTCATGCGCCTGGCCTTCGGTGCCGACTGGGCCGGCGATGGGCTGTTCGTGCTGTTCGCGGTGCTGTTCGTGTTCACCGGTGGCCAGTTCATCGGCATGGGCCTTCTGGGCGAATACCTGGGTCGCATGTACAGCGACGTGCGCGCCCGCCCGCGCTTCTTTATCGAAAAAGTGCTGCGCAACCAACCGGCAGCACCGGCTCCCGTGGTCGTCGTTGACGGCCTGGTGTCCTCCCATACCTCTACTTCTGCTGATCAGGTCCAATCATGAGTTCAAAAGCTGTTGTATTCGCGTACCACGATATTGGTTGTGCAGGCATCGAAGCGCTGCTCAGTACGGGTTACGAAATTGCCGCCGTGTTCACCCATGCCGACGACCCGAAGGAAAACAACTTCTACGGCTCCGTTGCCCAATTGTGCGCGCGCAACGGTATCCCGGTGCACGCCCCGGAAGACGCCAACCACCCGCTGTGGATCGAGCGCATCGCCAAGCTGAACCCGGACTACCTCTTCTCGTTCTACTACCGCAACCTGCTGAGCGAGCCACTGCTGGCCACCGCGCGCAAAGGTGCGTTCAACCTGCACGGCTCGTTGCTGCCTAAATACCGTGGCCGCGCACCGGCCAACTGGGTGCTGGTCAATGGCGAAACCGAAACCGGCGTGACCCTGCACCGCATGGTCAAGCGTGCGGATGCCGGCGCGATCCTGGCCCAACAGAAAGTCATCATCGAGCGCAGCGACACCGGCCTGACCCTGCACGCCAAACTGCGCGACGCCGCCAGCAACCTGTTGCGCGATGCCCTGCCGCAATTGGCCCAGGGCAAACTGGCTGAAACCGCCCAGGACGAAAGCCAGGCCACTTACTTTGGCCGCCGCACCGCCGCCGACGGCAAGCTGGAGTGGAAGAAACCCGCTGAAGAACTGTTCAACCTGGTCCGCGCCGTGACCCAGCCTTACCCGGGTGCCTTCTGCGCCGTGGGCGAGCACAAGCTGATCGTGTGGCAGGCCGAGGTGGTCAAGGGTAACGAAGGCCTGGCACCGGGCCGCGTGATCAGTGCCAACCCGCTGCGCATAGCCTGTGGCGAAGACTCCCTGGTGATCACGTTCGGCCAGCGCAACGACAATGGCCTGTACCTGGCCGGTCCGTCGCTGGCCAACGAACTGGGCCTGGTCGACGGTTCCGTGTTGCGCGGCTCCGAGTCCGGTCGCAAGCCGCGGCGTACCCGTGTGCTGATCCTGGGCGTGAACGGCTTTATCGGTAACCACCTGTCCGAGCGTCTGCTGCGTGACGACCGCTATGAAGTCTACGGCCTGGACATCGGCTCCGACGCCATCGAGCGCCTGCGCAGCCACCCGAACTTCCATTACGTGGAAGGCGACATCAGCATCCACACCGAGTGGATCGAGTACCACATCAAGAAGTGCGACGTGGTCCTGCCGCTGGTGGCCATCGCCACGCCGATCGAATACACCCGCAACCCGCTGCGCGTGTTCGAGCTGGACTTCGAAGAAAACCTCAAGCTGGTGCGCTACTGCGTCAAGTACAACAAGCGCGTGATCTTCCCGTCGACCTCCGAAGTCTATGGCATGTGCCAGGACCAGTACTTCGACGAAGACACCTCCAACCTGGTGGTCGGCCCGGTCAACAAGCAGCGCTGGATCTACTCGGTCTCCAAGCAACTGCTGGACCGCGTGATCTGGGCCTACGGCGCCAAGGGCCTGAACTTCACCCTGTTCCGTCCCTTCAACTGGATGGGGCCGCGCCTGGACCGCCTGGACTCGGCACGTATCGGCAGCTCCCGCGCCATCACCCAACTGATCCTGAACCTGGTGGAAGGCACGCCGATCCGTCTGTTCGACGGTGGTGAGCAGAAACGTTGCTTCACCGACATCGCCGACGGTATCGAAGCCCTGGCGCGCATCATCGATAACGACAACGATGCGTGCAACGGCCAGATCATCAACATCGGCAACCCGGAAAACGAAGCCAGCATCCGTCAGTTGGGCGAAGAGCTGCTGCGCCAGTTCGAAGCGCACCCGCTGCGCGGTAACTTCCCGCCGTTCGCCGGTTTCCGGGATGTGGAGAGCAAGGCGTTCTACGGCACCGGTTACCAGGACGTGGCGCACCGCAAGCCAAGTATCGAAAACGCCAAACGCCTGCTGAACTGGGAGCCGACCGTGGAGATGAGCGAAACCATCGGCAACACGCTGGACTTCTTCCTGCGTGAAGCCATGCTCGAAATCGCCCAGTCTGCCGAAGAAACCAAATAATGAAGGCAGGCTTGCGCATCGACGTCGACACCTACCGTGGCACCCGTGAAGGTGTGCCGCGGCTGCTTGACACCCTGGACGAAGCCGGGGTGAAAGCGACGTTCTTCTTCAGTGTCGGGCCGGACAACATGGGGCGCCACTTGTGGCGCCTGATCCGCCCGCAGTTTCTGTGGAAGATGCTGCGTTCCAACGCCGCCGGGCTGTACGGCTGGGATATCTTGCTGGCCGGCACCGCCTGGCCGGGCAAGCCGATTGGCCGTGACCTGGGGCACCTGATGCGCCAGGCCAAGGCGGCCGGGCATGAGGTCGGCCTGCACGCGTGGGACCACCACGGCTGGCAGGCCAACACCGGGCGCTGGAGCGAAGCACAGTTGGTCGAGCAGATCCGCCGTGGTGTCGACACCCTGAGCGACATCCTCGGCGAACGTGTCGACTGTTCCGCCGCCGCCGGTTGGCGCGCCGATGAACGTGTCGTGCAAGCCAAGCAAGGTTTCAACTTTCGCTACAACAGCGATTGCCGGGGCACCAGCCTGTTTCGTCCTACCCTGGCCGATGGCAGTGCGGGCACCCCACAAATTCCGGTCGACCTGCCGACCTTCGACGAAGTCGTCGGGCCGGTGGTGGCTGCCAAAGACTTCAATGGGTTCATCCTCGACCGCTTTGCCGCGTCGAAGCTCAACGTCTACACGATCCACGCAGAAGTAGAAGGGATTCTGATGGCCAATGACTTTCGCCAACTGCTCGCCCAGGCAGGGCAGCGCGGCATCGACTTCCAGCCCCTGGGCGACCTGTTGCCCACCGACCTGACCACCCTGCCCCGGCAGCAGCTGGTGCGCGGCGCCTTGAGCGGCCGCGAAGGCTGGCTTGGAGTGCAACAGGCATGATTCGGCGTTGGACCCTGCCCCTGCTCCTGCTGGCGTTTGGCGTGTTTTACCTGCTGCCGCTGGCCACTCACGGCCTGTGGATTCCGGACGAAACCCGCTACGCACAGATCAGCCAGGAAATGCTGCTGACCGGCAAGTGGGCCGCGCCGCACTTCATGGGCATTCGCTACTTCGAAAAGCCGGCGGCGGGCTACTGGATGATCGCGCTGGGCCAGGCGATCTTCGGGCAAAACCTGTTCGGCGTGCGGTTTGCGTCGGCCTTGAGCACTGGCTTGAGCATCCTGCTGGTGTACCTGATCAGCCGCCGCTTGTGGAATGACCCGCGCAAGAGCCTGGCCAGCACCGTGCTCTACATGAGTTTTGCCAGCGTCGCGGCGCTGGGCGGGTATGCCAACCTCGATCCGCAGTTCACGTTCTGGGTGAACCTGACCGGCGTGGCTCTGTGGTTCTGCTTCGACAGCACCACTCGCAGCGCTCGCCTGGGCGCCTGGGCGCTGCTCGGCCTGGCCTGCGGCATGGGCTTCATGACCAAAGGGTTCCTGGCCTGGTTGCTGCCGGTACTGATCGCCCTGCCCTACGCGATCTGGCAGAAGCGCTTTCGTGAACTGCTGGGTTACGGCCTGCTCGCCGTGGCCGTGGCGATTGCCGTGAGCTTGCCATGGGCACTGGCGGTCCACCTGCAAGAGCCTGACTACTGGAACTTCTTCTTCTGGCACGAACACATCCAGCGCTTTGCCGGCGACGATGCCCAACACGCCGAGCCGTTCTGGTATTACCTGCCGCTGCTGGTTGCCTTCAGCCTGCCGTGGGTGGGCCTGTTGCCGTCCACCTTGAAACAGGCCTGGCACAACAAACGCAACGCAAAAATCGGCTTTGTCGTGCTGTGGCTGCTGATGCCGCTGGCGTTTTTCAGCCTGGCCAAGGGCAAGCTGCCTTCCTACATCATGCCGTGCCTGCTGCCGCTGGCCCTGCTGATGGGCAACACCCTGGCCGACAAACTGGTCCAGGGCCGTTACCGGGCCTTGCGCATCAACGGCTGGTTGAACCTGGTCATCGGCGTGGTGGTACTGCTCGCGCTCAGTTGGTTCCAACTGAAAAAACCGGTGTACGCACACGGTCAGGAAACCCTCAGCCTGCTGCTGGTGTTCACCTTCCTGTTCGGCTGGATCCTGGCCAACCTGCTGCAGGCCGCACAGCCGTTACGGCTGTGGGCGGCGCCGGTCCTCGGCAGTTGGCTGATGGTGGCATTGTTGCCGGCGGCCTTGCCGCACTCGGTGGTCTACAACAAGACCCCTGACTCATTCATCATCGACCACCTGCCGGAACTGCAACCCGCCACCGCCTTGCTGAGCAATGACCTGGGCGCGGCGTCGGCGCTGTCGTGGCGCCTGGCGCGCCCGGACGTGACGCTCTACAACACCATCGGCGAAGTCAAATACGGCCTCGCCTACCCGGATGCCGGCCATCACAAGGTGGATATCACTCAGGTCCAGCAGTGGATGAGCGATGCGCGTCAACAAGGCCCGGTCGGGGTGGTGATGCGGGTCAAGGGTGACGATGAACGCGCCGAGCTCGCGTTGCTGCCCAACGACGGCCAGCGCTATGAGCAAGGCAATATCGTGATCCTGATCTTCCCGCAGGTGGCGCCATGATCACCCTGCTGCTGTTGCTGGCCGCCTGCCTGTTGACCTGCATGGGCCAGGTCTCGCAGAAATTCGCCGTGGAAAGCTGGCGCGAGCGCCCGGATGGCTGGGCGCTGAAGCTGCGTTCGCCGTGGTTGTGGTCGGCGCTGGTGTGCCTGGGCCTGGGCCTGCTGGTGTGGTTGCTGGTGCTGCAGCGCCTGGAAGTGGGCATTGCCTACCCGATGCTCAGCCTGAATTTTGTGCTGGTCACCCTGGTGGCACGGTTTGTCTTTCATGAGCCCGTCGACCACCGTCATTGGCTGGGCGTGGCGCTGGTCATCGCCGGTGTCGTGCTGCTGGGGCGCCACGTATGAGCCGGCTCCAAGGCTTTGCCCTGGCCCTGGGCAGCGTCGGCCTGGTCAGTGCTGCCCAATTGGGCATGCGCTGGAGCATGACGCGCTTGCCGCTGCCCAGCGAATGGCTGGCCGCATTCACCCACAACAGCATCGACCTGGGCGCCCTCGGCGTAGTGAGCCTGGCGATCGTGGCCTACGCGCTGTCGATGCTCTGCTGGCTCGGCGCGCTCAAGCACCTGCCGCTGGGCCGTGCCTATTCGCTGTTGAGCATCAGCTATGCCCTGGTGTACCTGCTGGCGGCCAGCCTGCCGGTGTTCAACGAAGATTTCTCCGTTTCAAAAACCCTGGGGGTGGCGCTTGTCATCCTCGGTGTGCTGGTAATCAACTCTCGTCGTGCTAGCGCTACAAGTCCCAGGAATGCCCCATGAAAATCAGTGTATTTGGTAGTGGTTACGTCGGTCTGGTGCAGGCCACCGTATTAGCCGAGGTCGGTCACGATGTCATCTGCATGGACGTCGATCAGAACAAGGTCAAGCTGCTGCAGCAAGGCCATGTGAGCATCTTCGAGCCGGGGCTGGCGGCCATGGTGAAGGAGAACCTGGAGAGTGGGCGCCTGCATTTCACCTTTGATGAGCAATTGGCCGTCGAGCATGGTGAAGTGCTGTTTATCGCCGTAGGCACGCCTTCGGACGAGGATGGTTCGGCTGACCTCAAGTACGTGCTGTCGGTGGGCGATGCGGTGGCCCGTCACCGCAAGGAACCGGTGATCCTGGTGGAAAAATCCACCGTGCCCGTCGGTACCGGCGACACCCTGCGCGCCCATATCGAAAAGGCCCTGCACCTGGCTGGCCGGCACTTGGAATTCGATATCGTCTCCAACCCGGAATTCCTCAAGGAAGGTTCGGCCGTGGCCGACTGCCGCCGCCCGGACCGCATCATCATCGGCTGTGAGCGCGAAGAAGTGCGCGATGTGATGCGCGACCTGTACGCACCGTTCAACCGCAACCATGACCGCATCATCTTCATGGACCTGCGCAGTGCCGAGCTGACCAAATACGCCGCCAACTGCATGCTGGCCACCAAGATCAGCTTTATCAACCAGATCGCCGAACTGGCCGAACACCTGGGAGCGGACATCGAAGCCGTGCGCCTGGGCATCGGCGCCGACTCGCGCATCGGTTACCACTTTATCTACCCCGGTTGCGGCTACGGCGGTTCGTGCTTCCCCAAGGACATGCGCGCCCTGATCCACAGCGCCAAGCAGGCCAACTGTTCCAGCGACCTGCTTGAAGCAGTGGAAGCCATCAACCAGCGCCAGAAGAGCAAGCTGTTCGAACGGATCAATGCGTTCTTCCAGGGCAACCTGCGCGGCAAGACCTTTGCCCTGTGGGGCCTGGCGTTCAAGCCCAACACCGACGACATGCGTGATGCGCCCAGCCGTGTGCTGATGGAAGCCTTGTGGGCTGCCGGCGCCAATGTGCGCGCGTTCGACCCCGAAGCCATGCAGGAAACCCAGCGTATCTATGGCGATGATCCACGGCTGATGCTGATGGGCACGCCGGAATCCACCCTGGGCGGTGCCGACGCGCTGATCGTCTGCACGGAATGGCAGCAATTCAAGGCGCCGGACTTCGACCTGATCCACCAGCGCCTGAAAACCCCGGTGATCTTCGACGGCCGCAACCTCTACGACGGCGAGCGCCTGGCGCGCAAAGGCTTCCAGTACTACCCGATCGGCCGTGGCGACTCCTGCCAGTTGCCGATTCCCCAGCAGCAGTGGGTGGCCCAACCGGCAGCAAAGGTCGTGGAAGCCTGATACGTGAACAAAGCTCAACCGCCCCTGTTAACGCCAACGATCCGCCGTCAATCCCTCGGTTTGGGATTGCTGGCGCTGTTGCTGTTTATCGCCGGCAGCTGGCACCAGGCGATCATTGGCTTCGACTCACGTTTCGTGCTGTTCGCCCAGGAAATGCTGCGGCATGGGCCGGGGTTTTTCCCCACCACCTATGGGCAGCCTTACGCGGATTACCTGGCGACGTCGACGGTGCTGACCTGGCTGCTGTCATTGCCCCTGGGCCACGTCACCAGTCTCACCGCCTGGCTGCCCACGGCAATGGCTTCGGCGTCGATCGTGATGCTGGTGTATCGCCTCACGGCGCCCTACTCCCCGCGCTGGGGCTTGCTGAGCATTGCGATGCTGTTGTTGAGCAGTTGCTTTATCAGCGAAACCCGTGGGGTGTCCCTTGACCAGATGCTGGCTGCCATTGCCCTGGCGGTGTTCTACCTGGGTTATGCCTATGACCACTTCGGGGCGGGCAAACGCCTGCACTGGCTTTACCTGCTGTTGATCGTAGGGTTTGCCGTCCGCGGGCCGATCGGCCTAGTGGTGCCCACCGGCGTGCTGTGCAGCTATTACTTGATCAACCGGCAATGGCGCCAACTGTTCAGCTTCGGCTTGTTGGCGCTGGCGTTGCTGGTGGCGTGTGTCGGCCTGTTGCTGCTGATGGCCAAGCTGAGCGGCGGCGAAAGCTTCATGCAGGACGTGATCCGCATGCAGTTCCTTGGCCGCATGGATGGCAGCGAAGGTTCCAGCGGCGTGCTGTATTACTTCACCAGTTCCCTGGGCAACTACGCCATGGCTTATCCGATGGCCCTGCTGGTGCTGCTGGCGATGGTGATCAGCGGGCGACGTGCACCGGG
Source organism: Pseudomonas sp. CHM02 (assembly GCF_000612585.1). GTDB lineage: Bacteria > Pseudomonadota > Gammaproteobacteria > Pseudomonadales > Pseudomonadaceae > Aquipseudomonas. The sequence goes on along the minus strand of NZ_JFCA01000023.1, from coordinate 76,192 downwards.
GCCGGCGTTGCAGTTGGTGTGGTATTGCGCGGCCGCCGGCGTGCTGGTGATGGTGGGCCTGTCGATTCCCCAGGCGAAAAAGGCCCGGTATGTGCTGCCGATGTTGCCGATGGCGGCGATCATCGCGGCGTATCCGTTCCAGGTTGCACACGGAAGGTTCTTTGCCTGGCTGCGTGGGCTGATGCTGGGGATCTGGACGGTGTTGCCGGCGTTGTTGATAGCCGGGTTGCTGTTGGCACGTCCGCGCTACCCGGAGCAATTGAGCCATCTCGGCGTAGTTTTCGCGCTGCTTGGCGCGCTACAGGTTCTGGCATTGCTGACGCTGTGCAAAGCGCGCCTGCGCCCGGTCGGGCCCGCCCTGGCAGCCGTACTGGCGGTATGGGCCACCTATATTTCGGTGGTCGAGCCGCTGGAACGCAGTGTCTACGACACCCGCACCTTTACCCTGCAAGTGCATGAACAGGTGATGCAACAACGGGCGCCGGTGGTATTGCACGGTCTGGGCAAAGACGCCAAGGCGATCAAATACATGGTCAACCTCGACTGCGACCAGGTGCCGTTGTTCACCCAGCAAGCGGCTGACCTGAAGCCGATCCAAGGGCCGGCCTGGCTGGTAATGAGCGAAGCAGATTACGAAGGCTTGCAGGACCCGCGCTTTCGCAGCATCACCCCGACGCTCGCCGGTGAGTTCGACCGTAACCCCTACGTGTTGCTGCACCTGGCCAGGAACTCGCAACCCTGAGCCCTGCGCCGGTGCTCCCGGCGCAGAAAACGCCTACACAGCTTTACGTAATGGCTGGCGCCCTTTCCCTTTCCTGCGTGCAAAACCCGCCTGTAAACTCGCCGGGGTGCGGTATTCATGTACCGCCACAGACAACAAGGACGTTGGAGGAGAACGCCGTGCCAGATGATGCCTCGCTTGATCCCCCTGTTTCGTCAGCCTGTGATGAGGTGCATGTCGGTTACGTGCCTGTACCGTCGCTGGACCGACTGATGGGGTTGCGCGACGCCCTGGTGGCGTTGAACGGACCGCTGGCCAGTGAGCCAGAACTACGGGAGAGCCTGCAAAGGCGCTTTCTGAATGAAGACGTCCATAACCGCGTACTGGGCAAGATCTGCTGCTCGCTTTCCGGTTAAAATCGTTTCAGTTCATTATTTTTGTACTCAACCTTCATTAATATGCATTGGCGCCTCTCTAACAAGCTGGGCACACTGCAGAGGTTCCTTCCCCCAAATGTTGGAACTTTCAAAGGGCTTTTCCGGGCAACCAGACAAGCCTTTTTTTTGCCCGCTGTGTATGGATTCGCCGTCAATGCTCGCTCGCTGGTTCCCCGCTGCTATCAACACCCGTCCCACCGAATGGAGCCGTGCCGCGATCGGCATGGCCTTGGGCACCTTGTTCAGTGTCTGGTTATGCGCCCAGGTCTTTGGCATGGACGTGGCCTTGCACCTGCTCGGCCCTCTCGGCGCGTCGGCCGTGTTGTTGTTCGCGGTGTCATCGGGTGCCCTGGCGCAGCCCTGGTCGATCATTGGCAGCTACCTGTGCGCGGGTGTGGTGGCGTTGCTGGTCGCACGCGTGCTCGGGCCGTCCCTGGGTGGCGCCTGCCTGGCGGCGGGCATGACGGTGGTGCTGATGTGTTGGTTGCGCTGCCTGCATCCACCGGCCGGTGGCTTGGCCATGACGCTGGTATTGGCCGATCCTGCCTCCGTCGCCCTGGGCTGGTATGAATTGGGCGCAGTGCTGTTCGGCGCTGGCGCCCTGTTGAGCTGCGCACTGGCTTACAACAATGCCACGCGCACGCGTTACCCCAAAGGTGCTGCTGACGCGCCGCCGGCTATCGTGGCGGACCCTGAAGCCGGCCGCGACCCTGCAATCACCGCCGCCGACTTGAAGTTGGCGCTCGCCGACATGGAGCAATTCTACGACGTGGAACCCACGGCGCTGGAGCAACTGATCCACACTGCGCAGACCCACGCCAGGCGCCGTAGCATTGGCGAAGTACTGGCAAGCCGGGTTCCCTGAGTCGCTCTTTCACTCCCTGCATAAATGCAAAAACGACCTGCATGATTCCGGGTTGTACTGGGCAAATTTGCACTGGTACGATCGCGAGATGGTTCGTCCGCGAACATCTTGATAAAGAACAATAAAAGCAGGGAGTTATCGATGACTGCTCAGGTTTCAACCGAGGCAAGCCACGCCGGAACGCTTCAGGACGAAGTCCTCGCCGAGGTCCGCAACCACATCGGCCACCTCACCCTCAATCGCCCCGCAGGCTTGAATGCCATTACCCTGTCGATGGTGCGCAGCCTGGCGTCCCAGCTGCAGGCGTGGGCGGACGACCCGCAGGTGCATGCCGTGGTCCTGCGTGGCGCCGGCGAGAAGGCCTTTTGCGCCGGCGGTGATATCCGCTCGCTGTACGACAGCTTCAAGAGTGGCGACACCCTGCACCAGGATTTCTTCATCGAGGAATACGCCCTGGACCTGGCCATCCACCATTACCGTAAACCGATCGTGGCATTGATGGACGGTTTTGTCCTGGGTGGCGGCATGGGGCTGGTGCAAGGCGCCGATCTGCGCGTGGTCACCGAGCGTAGCCGCCTGGCGATGCCGGAAGTGGCCATCGGCTACTTCCCTGACGTCGGCGGCAGCTACTTCCTGCCGCGTATCCCCGGTGAACTGGGGATCTACCTGGGCGTTACCGGGGTGCAGATCCGCGCAGCCGATGCGCTGTACTGCGGGTTGGCTGACTGGTACCTCGACAGCCACAAGCTCGCTGACCTGGACGAGAAGCTCGATCGCCTGCAATGGCACGACTCGCCACTCAAGGACCTGCAGGGCCTTCTCGCCAAGCTGGCGGTGCAGCAACTGCCCGATCCGCCCCTGGCTGCCTTGCGCCCCGCCATCGATCACTTCTTCGCGCTGCCGGATGTACCGAGCATCGTCGAGCAATTGCAGCAAGTCACCGTGGCCGACAGTCACGAATGGGCGCTCACCACCGCCAGCCTGATGCAGACACGCTCGCCCCTGGCCATGGCCGTCACCCTGGAGATGTTACGCCGCGGCCGCCACCTGCCCCTGGAGCAATGTTTCGCCCTGGAGTTGCACCTGGACCGCCAATGGTTCGAGCGCGGCGACCTGATCGAAGGCGTGCGTGCCTTGATCATCGACAAAGACAAGAGCCCGCTCTGGAACCCGCCAACCCTGCATGGGCTGGCCCTCAGTCACGTGGAGAGTTTCTTTCACCACTTCGAGAAGGTTGCGAACTAAGCCATGCAAGACATTGAATATACAGAAGAACAAGTCATGATCCGCGACATGGCGCGTGACTTCGCCCGTGGTGAAATCGCGCCCTACGCCCAAGCCTGGGAAAAAGCCGGGTGGATCGACGACGCCCTGGTGGCGAAGATGGGTGAACTGGGCCTGCTGGGTATGGTGGTACCGGAAGAATGGGGTGGCACCTATGTCGATTACGTCGCCTATGCCCTTGCCGTGGAAGAAATTTCGGCGGGCGATGGCGCCACTGGCGCACTGATGAGTATCCATAATTCAGTGGGTTGCGGGCCAATCCTCAACTACGGCTCAGATGAGCAAAAACAAACCTGGCTGGCGGACCTCGCCAGCGGCCAGGCGATCGGCTGCTTTTGCTTGACCGAACCGCAGGCCGGTTCCGAAGCCCATAACCTGCGCACCCGCGCCGAATTGCGTGACGGCCAATGGGTGATCAATGGCGCCAAGCAGTTTGTCAGCAACGGCAAGCGCGCCAAACTGGCCATCGTGTTTGCGGTCACCGACCCTGATCTGGGCAAGAAAGGCATCTCCGCCTTCCTGGTGCCCACGGCAACCCCGGGGTTCGTGGTGGATCGCACCGAGCACAAGATGGGCATCCGCGCTTCCGACACCTGTGCCGTGACCTTGAACCAGTGCAGCGTGCCCGAGGCCAACCTGCTGGGCGAACGTGGCAAGGGCCTGGCGATTGCCCTGTCCAACCTGGAAGGTGGCCGCATCGGCATTGCCGCCCAGGCCTTGGGAATCGCCCGTGCGGCGTTTGAGGCGGCGTTGGCGTATGCCCGCGACCGCGTGCAGTTCAACCAGGCGATCATCGAGCACCAGAGCGTCGCCAATCTGCTGGCCGACATGCAAACCCAACTGAATGCTGCGCGCTTGCTGATCCTGCACGCCGCGCGACTGCGCAGCGCCGGCAAGCCATGCCTGTCGGAAGCGTCCCAGGCCAAGCTGTTCGCCTCGGAAATGGCGGAGAAGGTCTGCTCGTCAGCGATGCAGATTCACGGTGGGTACGGGTATCTGGAAGATTACCCGGTGGAGCGTTATTACCGGGATGCGCGGATCACGCAGATTTACGAAGGGACCAGCGAGATTCAGCGGATGGTGATTGCGCGGGAACTGAAGAACTACCCGCTGTAAACCCAACCCGTAGGAGCCGGCTTGCCGGCGATGCAGCCAACTCGGTTTATCTGTTGCACCGAGGTGCTGCAATCGCCGGCAAGCCGACTCCGTCAGGATGTGCTTATTTGTCTTTGAACTCAGGCGCGCGCTTGGCCACGAACGCCGCCATGCCTTCCTTCTGATCCTGCGTCGCAAACGCCGCATGGAACACCCGACGCTCAAAACGTACGCCTTCCGACAGGCTCACTTCAAACGCGCGGTTCACGCTTTCCTTGACCATCATGCTGATAGGCACTGACTTACCGGCGATCAAGGTGGCGACTTTCAGCGCTTCTTCCAGCAACTCATCGGCCGGCACGATACGCGCCACGATCCCACAGCGCTCGGCTTCCACGGCGTCGATAAAGCGCCCGGTCAGGCACATTTCCATGGCCTTGGCCTTGCCCACCGCACGCGTCAGGCGCTGAGTACCGCCCATGCCCGGCAGGACGCCGAGGTTGATTTCCGGCTGGCCGAACTTGGCGCTGTCACCGGCCAGAATGAAGTCGCACATCAATGCCAGTTCACAACCGCCGCCCAGGGCGAAGCCATTCACTGCGGCAATGATTGGCTTGCGGCGGTTGGCCACGCGGTCGCTGTCGCTGAACAGGTCGTCGAGGTAGATCTGCGGGTAGGTCAGCTCGGCCATTTCCTTGATGTCGGCGCCGGCGGCGAAGGCCTTTTTCGAGCCGGTCAACACAATGCAGCCGATTTCAGGGTTGGCTTCCAGGCCGTCCAAGGCATGGTTCAGTTCGCTGACCAGTTGCGCGTTCAGGGCGTTCAAGGCCTGTGGGCGATTGAGGGTAATCAGCCCGACGCGGCCCTGGACGTCGAGCAAAATGGTTTCGTAACTCATGTATCGGCTCCTTAGAGGTTGCGTGAGATGACCATGCGTTGAATATCGCTGGTGCCTTCGTAAATCTGGCAGACCCGCACATCGCGGTAGATCCGCTCCAGGGGGAAGTCGCTCAGGTAACCGTAACCGCCCAGGGTTTGCAAGGCGGCCGAGCAGACTTTCTCGGCCATTTCCGAAGCAAACAGCTTGGCCATCGAGGCTTCCACCAGCGCCGGCTTGCCGCTGTCGCGCAGGGCGGCAGCGTAATGCACCATCTGCCGGGCGACCGCGATCTGCGTGGCCATGTCCGCCAGGCGAAAGGCCACGGCCTGGTGCTCGATCAGTGGCTTGCCGAAGCTTTCGCGCTCGCGGGCATAGTCGCGGGCCGCTTCAAAGGCGGCGCGGGCCATGCCCACCGATTGCGAGGCGATGCCCACGCGGCCGCCTTCGAGGTTGGCCAGCGCGATCTTGTAGCCTTCGCCCTCCTCGCCCAGCCGGTTGGCGACCGGCACCTTCACATCTTCGAACAACAGTTGGCAGGTGTCGGACGCATGCTGGCCGAGTTTGTCTTCAACCCGCGCCACGCTGTAGCCCGGCGAGTCGGTGGGCACGATAAACGCGCTGATTCCGCGTTTGCCCGCCGCCGGGTCGGTCACGGCAAACACAATCACAATCCCGGCGTTCTGCCCGGACGTGATGAACTGTTTGCAACCGTTCAGCACGTAATGGTCGCCTTCAAGGCGTGCACGGGTTTTCAGGCTGCTGGCATCGGAGCCGGCCTGGGGCTCGGTGAGCGCAAAGGCGCCGAGCATGGCACCGCTGGCCAGGGGCTTGAGGAATTGCGCTTTCTGTTGGTCGTTACCGAATGTGAGAATGGGCACGCAACCTACCGAGTTGTGCACGCTCATGATGGTAGAGCAGGCACCGTCACCGGCCGCGATTTCTTCCAGGGCCATGGCGTAGGCCAGGTAACCGGTGTCGCAACCGCCCCACTGCTCCGGCACCAGCATGCCGAAAAAGCCCAGCTCGGCCATTTCACCGATGGCCTCCTTGGGGAAGCGGTGTTCGCGGTCCCATTCGGCGGCAAAGGGTTTCAGGCGTTCCTGGGCAAATTGCCGGGCCGCGTCGCTGATTTGCAGTTGTTCGTCATTGGGCAGCATCTGGGCTCCTTAGTACAGGCATTCGACGGCCATGGCCGTGGCTTCACCACCGCCGATGCAAATCGCGGCGACACCGCGCGTGAGGCCTTTCTGGCGCAGGGCCGAGAGCAGGGTCACCAGAATCCGCGCACCGGAGGCGCCGATCGGATGACCCAGGGCGCAGGCGCCGCCGTGGATATTGACCTTGTCGTGGGGGATCTCCAGTTTGCTCATGGTCACCAGGCTCACCACGGCAAAGGCTTCGTTGATCTCGAACAGGTCGACCTCGTCGAGGTTCCAGCCGGTCTTGGTCATCAGTTTGCGAATCGCGCCCACCGGCGCCACCGGAAACAGTCCCGGTTCATCGGCAAATGCCGCATGCCCGTGGATGACCGCCAAGGGCTTGAGCCCACGCTTATGTGCCTCTGACTGGCGCATCAGCAACAGGGCCGCCGCACCGTCGGAAATCGAACTGGCGTTGGCCGCTGTCACGGTGCCGCCTTCGCGGAAGGCCGGTTTCAGGCTGCTGATCTTGTCCAGCCTGGCCTTGGGCGGTTGCTCGTCGTGCAGGATGGTTTTCTGCTCTTTGCCCACGGTGACCTGCACCGGGACGATTTCAGCGGCGAAGCTGCCATGGGAAATGGCCTCTTGCGCACGGGTCAGCGAAGCGATAGCGAACGCGTCCTGGGCCTCGCGGGTAAAGCCGTTATGCACAGCGCAGTCTTCGGCAAACGTCCCCATCAGGCGGCCTTTGTCGTAGGCGTCTTCCAGGCCGTCGAGGAACATGTGGTCGAGCACCTTGCCGTGGCCCATGCGGTAGCCGCTGCGCGCACGGTCGAGCAGGTAGGGCGCGTTGGACATGCTTTCCATGCCCCCGGCAATCACCACGTCGACGCTGCCGGCGAGCAGCGAGTCATGGGCCAGGATCGCCGCTTCCATGCCAGAGCCGCACATTTTGTTGAGGGTGGTGCAACGTGTGGCCTTGTCCAGACCGGCACCCAGGGCGGCCTGACGCGCCGGCGCCTGGCCGAGGCCGGCGGGCAGTACGCAACCGAACAACACTTCATCCACGGCATCGGTGGCGATACCGGCACGCTCGACGGCGGCACGTATCGCGGCGGAACCCAGTTGCGGCGCCGTCAGGCCCTTGAGGTCGCCCTGGAAGCCGCCCATGGGCGTGCGCACGGCGCTGACAATAACGATCGGATCGGTCATGAGGGTGGCTCCTTATTTGGCCGCCATGCGCAAGGCACCGTCGAGACGGATCACCTCACCATTGAGCATGCTGTTTTCAATAATGTGCCGCACCAGCGCGGCGTATTCGACGGGTTTGCCCAGGCGCGGCGGAAAAGGCACGCCGGCGGCCAGGGAGTCGCGCACTTGCGGGGTCATGCCCGCCATCATCGGCGTCTCGAAGATGCCGGGGGCGATGGTCATCACGCGAATGCCAAAGCGGGCCAGTTCGCGCGCAGCCGGCAATGTGAGGCTGGCGATGGCGCCCTTGGACGCGGAATACGCGGCCTGGCCGATCTGCCCGTCAAATGCGGCCACGGAGGCGGTGTTGATGATCACGCCACGCTCGCCGTCGGCATTCGCCTCGGTTTGCGCGATGGCGGCGGCAGCCAGGCGCAGCAGGTTGAAGCTGCCGATCAGGTTGACGTTGATTACTTGGGCAAAGCTCGCCAGGCCGTGGGGGCCGTTCTTGCCGAGGATTTTCTCGCCACGCACCACGCCGGCACAGTTGACCAGCCCATGCAGGCCACCAAATGCGGCGACCGTAGCGTGCACGGCGGCTTCGGCAGCCGCTTCCTGGCTGATGTCCGCGACGGCACTGCGGGCGTTATCGCCGAGCTGCTTGGCCTTGGCTGCCACGGCATCGGCATTCAGGTCCACCAGCATGACCTTGGCGCCAGCGGCGACCAGCATCTCGGCAGTCGCCGCGCCGAGGCCCGACGCTCCGCCGCTGACCAGGAAGATCTTGTTTTCAATCTGCATTGTTGTTTCCTTGAACGGTCCGAATCGTCGAAATAGTCGCCCCGCAGCGCAGCAGCGGCAATGGTCAAAGCTTTCAACCTGCCTGACTGTTTTGGCCAGTCATCGACCTCGCCGATCAACCGGTCAGCCCAAGCGATTGGACGGCTCTGGCCGGGGCTTCTAACCTGTAGGCCTGCGCCACCCCAACTGCTCCACGAAAAGAAGCCCCTCATCGATGATAGTCCGCCCCAAGCCCAACCTCCTGGGCATCCTGTTTTCCCTCAAGGGCTCGATCGCCAAGCGCATTGCCTTGCGCAGCCTGCTGGTGACCCTGCTGGCTTCGGTGATCGTGCTGGTGGAAACCCTGCACCCGGCGTATTTCTCCAAGGTCAATGCCACGCCGTTCACCCTGCTCGGGCTGTCGCTGTCGATCTTCATGAGCTTTCGCAACAACGCTTGCTATGACCGTTGGTGGGAAGGCCGCAAGCAACTGGGGCAGATGATCATCGATGTACGTTCGTTGATTCGCGAAACCCAGGTGCTCAGTGACCCGGCCGAACGCGCGGGCTTGCTGCGCAGCCTGTGCGGCTTCGCCCATGGCCTGATCGCACGGTTGCGCCATGAGGATGAAGCCCTGGCCATCAAGCCCTGGGGCCAGGTCCCGCCACACCACCCGAACCTCCCCGACAGCCTGTTGCAACAGTTGGGCGCAAGGTTTTCCGTGCTGGCCGAGCAAGGCGTGATCAGCGAATGGCGTTACACCCAATTGGAAACCCGGCTGGTCAGCCTGAGCCAGGTGCAGGCCTCCTGCGAGCGGATCAAGCACACGCCGCTGCCCTTCCCCTACACCCTGCTGCTGCATCGCACCATTTACCTGTTCTGCATCCTGCTGCCGTTTGCCATGGCCGAGCCACTGGGCTGGTTGACGCCAGTGTTCACCGCGATCGTCAGCTACACCTTCTTCGGCCTCGATGAAATCGGCGATGACCTCGAGGACCCGTTCGGCTTTGACGAGAACGACCTGCCCTGCAATGCCATCCTGCGCACCCTGGAACGCGAAGTACTCGCCGCCCTCGGCGAAACCGAGTTGCCGCCAGCGCTGGAACCGGTGGAATACGTGCTCACCTGACACGGGTTTGACACTCGCCGTGGTCTGACCGAAGCTGATGGCTTTGTACTAGCTGCCCAAGCTTTCGGACGCCTGCATGTCAAAGTCACGCCGTTACTCCATCATCGGCCTGTGCGCCCTGCTGTTGATTGTGCTGATCACCTGGTTTTTCTCCCGCTCCACCCCGGTGGCTGTACCGCCCGCCATTGCCCATGGTTACTCCAAGGCCTTGAAACAGGCACGTAACGGTGAGCCCGGCGCCGCACGCGTGCTGTACCAGCAACTGGGTCGCCCGGACCTGGCGCCCGAGCGCCGGGCCGCCCTGCATGCCGAGCTGCCCAACTACCCCAGCCCACAGGCCTTGAAGCTTGCGGACAAGGACCTGAGCAGCAATTCGCCGCAGGTGCGCGAGGCCGCGATCCACAGCATTGTCGGCCTGGTGCCGACCGGTCAGCGCACGCTGTTGCTCGGCCCGGTGCTGGATGACCCTGAGCAAGCAGTGCGCTTCGCCGCCGCGAATGCCTTGCTGGGCTTGTCGCCCGACACGCTGGGCCTGTATTTCGGGCCCTTGCAGCAGGTGCTGGATGAGTTCGTGAAAAAGCTCAAGGCCCAGCCCGAAACCGCAGAGGGCTGGATTCAACTGGCGCGCCTGTACATCCACAGCGCCCTGTTGCCCGATGCGCAAAACGCCCTGGAACAGGCCATGCGTTTGCAGCCGGACAACCTGCAAGCCGTAGTCGCGCAGATCGAACTGCTGGACAAACAAGGCAAGACCGACGAATCCCGCCAACTGCTGGCACGCCAACTGGCGGCGCATCCCGAATCGGCCTACCTGCAACACGCCTTGGGCATGTGGCTGTTGCACCATGGCGAACGCCCTTACGCCCTGCTCGGCCTGTCCAAGGCGGTAGAACTGGAGCCGGACAATCAGGATTACCGTTACGACCTGGCCACCACCCTGCATGCCCAGCAGGAACTGGAAGCCGCCCAGCGCCAACTGGAAGAAATCATCCAACGCCATCCGGCCAATCGCAAGGCGCGGGTTCTGCTGGTCAATTATTGGAAGGAAAGTGGCCAACTGCAGAACGTTCAAGTGCTGCTGGCGCAACTTGAACAGCAGAACCCGGACGATCCCGCCTTGCAACAGGGACTTTGAAGCGCCCGCCCCGATACAAATATGACGAAGTGTTGAACCGCTACAGGCCAGTACGGTCAAGAGTCTATGGCGCGCCTGAGGTGGCGCGCCCCTCTACTTGTACGTGACCTGAGGGCACTTCTTGTCTACATCCAAAGAGCTGTTCAGTGAAAAGGCGGCCACCGGAATCGAAGGTCTTGATGACATTCTTTCCGGAGGGCTATCGCGCAGCCACCTGTTCCTGCTGGAAGGTGAACCCGGCACCGGCAAAACCACGGTGGCGCTGCATTTCCTGCAGGCGGGCGCCAAAAACGGTGAACGATCCTTGTACATCACGCTTTCGGAAACGGAGCGCGAGCTGCGCCAGGGCGCCAAATCCCACGGCTGGGACCTGGACGACAATATCCATATCTTCGAGCTGACTCCACCGGAGAGCCTGCTCAACGCCGAGCACCAGCAGAGCCTGCTGTACTCCTCCGACCTGGAACTGGGCGAAGCCACCCGCCAGATCTTCGAAGTGGTCGAACGGGTCAAGCCGACCCGCGTGGTGATCGACAGCCTTTCGGAGATCCGCCTGCTTGCCCAGAGTTCGTTGCGCTATCGTCGGCAGATCCTGGCGATCAAGCATTACTTCGTGCGCTACGACGCCACCGTGCTGCTGCTGGACGACCTGACCACCGAATCCCTTGATAAAACCGTGCACAGCGTGGCCCACGGGGTGATTCGCCTGGAAGAACTGACGCCCAACTATGGTGCCGAACGTCGTCGCATTCGGGTGGTGAAATACCGGGGCCAGAAATACCGGGGCGGTTTTCACGACTTCACCATCATGGGCGACGGCATTCATGTATTCCCGCGCCTGGTCGCGGCCGAGCATCGTGGCGGCTACGTACGTGAAACCCTGAGCAGTGGCATCGCGGAACTGGATGCGCTGATGGGCGGCGGCGTCGAGACCGGCTCCAGCAGCCTGATCCTCGGCCCGGCCGGTACCGGCAAATCGCTGATCTCGATGATCTTCGCCGCCGCTGCTGTGGCCCGTGGTGAAAAAGCTGCGCTGTTTATTTTCGATGAAGAGCTGGGGCTGTTGTTCGAGCGCATGCGCAACATGGGCATCGACCTCGCGGCGCTGCAAGCCACCGGCAACCTGCTGATCGAGCAAGTGGACGCCGCCGAGTTGTCCCCGGGCGAGTTTTCCCACCGGGTACGCCGCTGCGTCGACGAGCGCGGCATCAAGACCGTAGTCATCGATAGCATCAACGGCTACCAGGCCGCCATGCCGGAAGAAAACGCGCTGATCCTGCACATGCACGAACTGTTGCTGTACCTGAACCGTCGCGGTGCCGCCACGTTCATGACGGTTGCCCAGCATGGGCTGGTCGGTGACATGCAAGCACCGGTGGACATTACCTACCTGGCCGACACGGTGATTCTGCTGCGCTACTTCGAGGCGCTGGGCAAGGTGCGCCGTGCCATTTCGATCATCAAGAAACGCACCGGCACCCATGAGTCGACCATTCGCGAATACCGCATCGGCAGTCGGGGCATGACCGTCGGCGAGCCGCTGGATAACTTCCAGGGCGTGTTGCGCGGTATCCCGACCTTCACCGGCAGCGGCTCGCCCCTGCTCAAGGAAGAGGGAACGTGACCGGTTTTGCGCCCGTCTCCGAGCGTGCAATCATCCTGGCGCCATTGGGTCGTGACGGGTCGCTGGCGCTGATGATGCTCAACGAGGCCGGCTACAGCGGCATCATTGCCAGCAACCTGACGATGCTCTGCGACGCGCTGGAGCAAGGCGCCGGCATGCTCGTGATTGCGGCCGAAGCGCTGCGCGGTGTTGATCTGGAACCGTTGCTGGAGCACCTGCACCAGCAACCGGCCTGGTCGGACCTGCCGATCGTGCTGATGACCCACCACGGCGGCAGCGAACAGAATGGCTCATCCCATCTGAGCAGCCTGCTGGGCAACGTGACCTTCCTGGAACGGCCCTTCCACCCGGTGACGCTGATCAGCCTGGTGAGCGCTGCCCTGCGCGGGCGCCGACGGCAATACGACGCCCGCGACCGCCTGATCGACCTCAGCGAAAGTGAACTGCGCCTGCAGCGCACCCTGGAAACCCTCGAGCAACAGGTCGAGGAGCGCACCGCCCAACTGCGCAGCAACGAAGAGGCGTTGCGCCAATCACAGAAAATGGAAGCCGTCGGCCAATTGACCGGCGGCATCGCCCATGACTTCAACAATATGCTCACGGGCATCATCGGCAGCCTGGAACTGCTGCGCAGGCGCGTTGCCCGCGGCAAACTGGACGATCTCGACAGCCTGATCGACCTCGGCGTGACCTCGGCCAACCGCGCTGCTGGCCTGACCCACCGCTTGCTGGCTTTCTCGCGACGCCAGTCACTGGACTCCAAACCCGTGGCGCTCAACCAACTGGTCACCTCCATGGGCGAGCTGTTGCAACGCAGCATCAATGAAAGCATCGCCCTCGACATGCGCCTGACCGACCAACTCTGGACTGCCGAAGCCGACCCCAATCAACTGGAAAGCGCCCTGCTCAACCTGGTGATCAACGCGCGGGATGCCATGCCCGGTGGCGGCAAGCTGGTGGTCGAAACCACCAACCGCCACCTCGACAGCGTGTTCACCGCCGCCTACGGCACCCTGAAGCCCGGTGACTACGTCGAACTGAGCGTCAGCGATACCGGCTGCGGGATTCCCGAGCACCTGATGGGGCGTGTGTTCGATCCGTTTTTCACCACCAAACCCATCGGCCAGGGCACCGGCCTGGGGCTGTCGATGATCTATGGCTTCGCCCGTCAGTCCCACGGGCATGTCACCCTCCACAGCGAGGTCGGCGAAGGCACCACGGTCAGCCTGTTTCTACCTCGGTTCATTGGGGAAATCGTTGCGGACCTCGCGGCTGACGCGGCGCTGCTGCCTTTCGCCAATGTGGGAGAAACGGTGCTGATCGTCGAGGACGACCCCGCCGTGCGGGTACTGGTCAGCGCGGTGCTCAAAGAGTTGGGCTATGGCTTTGTCGAGGCCGGCGATGCGGATACCGCAGTGCCGATCATCGAGTCCGGGCAACGCATCGACCTGATGATCAGCGATGTCGGCCTGCCTGGCATGAACGGCCGGCAACTCGCCGAAATAGGCCGACAGATCCGCCCGGACCTCAAGGTGCTATTCATTACGGGTTATGCCGAACACGCGGCGGTGCGGGGTGGGTTCCTGGACCCGGGAATGCAGTTGATCACCAAGCCGTTTACCTTTGATTTGTTGACGGCGAAGGTGCGGGAAATGATACGGGCGCACAACACAGAGGCAGATCCTCCGCAGGCGCAAAGCAATAACAAGTAATAGAGTTTTCGCATTTGGCCGGAATCGATCAAGGGGATAGCGGTACGAAGGATTACCACGGGTAATCAGAATCTGTACCCAGTGGGCCTCAGTTCCCAAGGTCGAGTCCAAATGCCATGACGATTACGAATAGTTTATCGCGCACCTCGCTGTTGCCTCTCTCCACTCATACTGAGGCGCCTGTAACACAAGCACGCTCTGAAGCCAGACGCGCAGACGTACCCTCTCCGGCTGGCGATGGGTCGTCTCGTGCCAACGGCGATAGTTTACTGGCACAAAACTATGGCAAGGCGTTGAGGGGCTTTACAGGCGTCCCCGTCAACGACAATGCGATTATGGTTGATGTCCCGGCGCACTCCACGTTCGGCCAGTGGTGGAAGCAGTTGGGTGACGCCATGCAATCTCCGGATTTTATTGCGTGGCGGCGTGACAACAATGCGATCGGTTCGATCAAGATACTGCCGAGTGCAGGGCGAATCACTTTTCAAACGAAGGCCCTTGGCACAGGTATCGCGACACTGGATGTGGCTGGAGACGAGAGTTCAAAGTGGTGCGCGGTCAGAGGGCCGTTAATGGAAGTTGGCAACGTACTCTCCAGCAGAAACCTGCCTTTCAGCCCTCCACTTCCCACGGACATTGAACACGCACCGGCCTGGTTAGTTGGGCGCTTTTATTTTGAGCAGCCTTCCGATTTCCAGCAACGCGCTGCCGAGTTGGAGCGCGACAAGTCCTTTTCTACGCTAGACCCGGTCGCGTTTTACAGTGTCCACGAGCAACGTAGTGAAGACGCGCTCAACCGCCAGAAAACACTGCTGGGAAATACTCACGACCGGCACGCGGCCGCCAAGTTGTTAAGGGAACTGGGTGAGGAGCTGAAGTCAGGCACGCGTGAAGCCTCCACCCTTTCCCAGTATTTGAGTGAGACCCCTTTCGAGGCTCATCCCGACTCCTCATACACCCAAGACTGGGGGCGCACGGGAGCTGGCTTGAACACCCTTAAAGATTTACTTGAGTACCACGGGATCAACCTTCCCGGGACTGCTCAAGAGGTGGAAAACCTAAAAATGTACCTGCTGACACCCGCCCACCACAGCCCGATCAATGGCAACTATGGTGGAGCGTTGTCCTGGCCTCAACCCCTTGATGCAGGCAGCCAGCGCCAATTGTTGGCGTTTTTGCTGCACGGCAATGTGGGCGATCTGAATGTCGGGACCACCGGTGGAGTGCTGGAGGCATTGATGCAGGGTGTTGCCATAGATCCGTCCGAACTGCGTAAGCCGCGACAACTGCTTGATCGGCTTATTCAGTCACCCAGGGGCCAGGCGCTGGGCACTGCGATCCAGGCCAAGTTCGACACACTGTCAGTCAAAGGCAGTATCAACGACTGGTTATTGGCTGCCTTAAACGTGAACGCAGGGGATCTACTGACCCAGCGTGCCTTACCGCAAAAGCACATTTCGGGCTTTGACCTCGCTGGCCAGCAACTCAAAGGCAAGCCGTTATCGGGAACGCTCCAGCGAGTGGCCGACTACTTGTACTTGCGCGTACGTGAGGCCTCATCTCCCGAGAGAGCACTGGTTCAAGCACATTTGCGATTGGCCTCGACGGCGCCGGAGTTACTGGTGAAGGATATTCCGCCGACCCTCACCCACGGCTCTCCTGCCCATGTGAGTTTTAGCACGGCGGTGGCCCGTATCGAGGCGCAGGCGCCTGGTGCGACGGCGACGATGAGTTATGCGGACGTGATGATGTCGGGGGACATTGCGCCCGTCTCCGATGCCCAGCGCAAGATCGAATACGTAAGCCAGTACGAGGCGCTCAAGGAGTGGGGTCTTACTAACAGCATCGTCACAAGCGTCACGTCGCCTGCGGACATGGCAACAATCACCGATGCCTATAACGCGCAAGTAACCGAGTTGCGCAGCGCGTCCGAAGCACGACGTACGCTTGCACCTTCTTCCCGCAAGGAGATTGCCCTGGCAGAGTTGCGCAAGGCGCTGGGGGATGACGTGCGCCTGGAATTGAAATGCATAGTGCTCGACAAATACGACAGGGATCGTGAAGGCCCTTATTCGCTTCTGGACCTGTACATGGAAAACATGCTCCATAACCCGCCAAAAGCACCGAAGGTAAGGGGTAGGTCCAACGGGACCAACGCCTGGCGACTCGCCTCTTATTCACCGCCGGCCAGAGGCCGTGGCCGCTCCGAGGCCAATACGCCAAACTTCACGATTGAGGATGTACTGAGTAAGACCAGGAACCTGAAGAACATAAACACAGAGTTTGCGACTCAATACAAAGCCTTTGGCCTTGCCTTGGACAAAAGCGTCGTCACCCAGGTCAAAAACTTGATTGCGCAGTTGCCCCTGGAAGATCGCAAAAATATTGAGTTGGGAAGTATTTCTGCTTTCAGCGAGATGAGAGGTCTGCAAGATATTGCACGTGTGGGTAACGAGCCTAAAGTACAACCGGTTAAGGAGGGCAAGCCTGTTCTGTTGAAAGTCATACGCGACGGAATCCCTCACACGTATGAACTCAATGTTCAGAAAAACACGCTCGAAAAGCGCCTGGACCTGGGTGATTTTCCATCCGGCATCCAGCCCGGCCCTGGTATTTACGACGGCGTGCCACTTAACTCCAATACGCCTTATAGGTCCATGGAACCCATCGCCCTTTCCATTCGCGACGACTTGAGGCAAGAAACAGCGGATGGCGCAGGGGCATTGAATAGCTTCGCAAGCCTGAGAACAACGCTGATCGGCGTAACAGTTGCCAAACATACCAGCACATGGCGATCACTCGAAGCCCAGGCCCGTGGTCTCACGACGTTTGAGTCCGAGATACCGTTCTACAAAAAACTGCGTGAGATCCTGCTTAACCTGATCCCGTTCAGGTCGGCTATCAACAACTTCATCAATGGCAATATCGGGGAAGGCATCATTGACTTGTCCCTCGATATATTTGGCGTATTGACAGTCGGGGCTGGCACGGTTGGTAAAGTGGCGAAAGCGGCATCCAGTGCCGCCTCCGCGGGAGGCAAGGCCTTACGGATAACAAAATCCATCGGGCTGGGTGCGGTCAGCCTGGTGAACCCGCTTGACGGTACCGTGGATTTATTGCGAGCGGGCGGGCGTGGTGTGGTGAGCGCCGGAAAACGCGTCATCTCCGATGCGGCTCAAGACATGCGGCATCTGCGGGGAACGACCGTGAATTACGATCTTGTCGCTGCGAGTAAAACGTACGATGCAGTTGCCAGGGGAACATTCAAGAATGCTGGAGAAGTCCTTGAGCGTAGCGCTGTTCTTCAAAACAAAAAATGGTACGCCTATGATCAAATTACTAACCAACCCTATGGCCCTGCCCTCAAGGATTTCTCCCCTTCAGTACGTTTGGATTCTGACCAACTGGAGAAATGGCCAACCGCGAGCGACTCCACTAAAAAAATTGATGAAGCGATAGTAAAAAAGTGGAAGTCGGTAGTGAGCACTCATCGTAATGGCCCGAACAAGGCTGACTTTGACAACGGCTACAATATTGAAAGTTTAGGGCGTAGCAAAGGGCTGACCCGCACCACGAAAGTTGAAGATTTAATGAAAATGGCGAGTAATGATAGCCTGACATCAGCCCAAATAGGAGGACTGGTTAAACGATACGATGATATTGCTTATGAAGCGGGTCGGGCTGGCAGCGCCCGGTTTATTAACAGCGTAGAGCCTCGTTTCGGCACCGTAACGCCGATGCCGCAAGTTATTTATCTGACTAAGACAGCCCAGCTGTCCGAGGGGCAATGCGCTGCACTCTCCCGTACCATGGCAACCGCAATGGCGTCGGGAAAAGAACAGGTGCTGATAAAAAATATGTATGCCGCTGCTGCTTTTCCCACGGACAGCGCTTCGAAAAGCTTCGCGGATGCGTTGCACAGGCTTCAAACCCAAGTGGGCGGGCAAAGTTCATTTCATGCAGGCATGCCTTCGCGACAGGTTACCTATGAAACCATGGTAAAGGAGTTGGGCGATTCCCCTGTTTCAAAATCATTAATGATCGACTCTCCTGGGCATGCGATGGCAGCAGGCGTAAAAGTCGAGGGCGCCGACAAGAGTTTTTACTTTTACGACCCCAACTATGGGGTTGCTGAGTTCAAGAGTGCAGACGCAATGGAGGGTGGCTTAAAAAAATTATTTAATGACAAGGTCATAGGTGCAAAGTATAAAACCCATAGCCCCGATCGCAACAAGCTGGAATTCAAAGTTTTTGATCACAATGACGAGTGGCAGAAAAAAAATAGCATACTCGGCTCAAACTTCAGAAGCCTGTACGAGTCGCCTCTCAATCCGTCTAGAACGCCACGCGCGCTCTCTAACGTTGAGTTAAATAGAAACGTGGAGATACTCAATGCTAATCCACAGAATCATGGCCTTATCTGCTATGAGGCATCGATGCGTGTGGGCGAGGCTGAAAAAAAACTCGCTCCCCAGGTATATGACACCGTCAAGGCCTGTACCAATCGTAATGGCGGCTCAAACTACTCAGCTCAATACCTGGATGTCATGGGCATCAAAGCCAGCAATATAAAAACAACATTCGACCCCGTGGACATTAGCGAATCTGGACTTATAAATTTCAAACACGCCAATGAGGGTGGGACGTTCAGCCATACTGTGTACATCCAGAGAACGAATAACAACGAATTGTTTGTTTTTAATACCAATAGTGCAACGCTGGACATTGCTATGGCCAGAGCCGGACATACACCGCAGGTTGTGGGGGGAATGGCCGTCTACAACATTAGCAATGGCAACCACAAAGGCCTTCAAGGTTTTCTTGACGGTGCAGACGGCAAAGATAGTTGGGAGTTCGCCTACACACCCGCCAGTACGCTCAATGCCAACGTGCAGAAGTTGAAAGCCTAACCCTGCGAAATGTGCGGCGTCCTGTTACAGACGCCGCCCTGCTCATGCCAGCAAGCGCTGGATATGCTCTTGCAGCGTATCCAGATCGAACGGCTTGGCCAGAATCGGCGCGTTACGCGTGATCGGGCTGTTGCAGTCGAGGATTTCCTGCGGGTAACCGCTGATGAAAATAACCTTCAATTCGGGGCGCAACTTGATCGCGGGCTCGGCGATCTGCACCCCGGAAATGCCGCCCGGCAAACGGTAGTCGGTGACCATCAGGTCCAGGTGCGGTTTGGTCGCGAGAATTTCGAAGGCCTGCTCCCCATCGATCGCCTTCAACACCCGATAGCCCAGGCCGGCCAGGTATTCACCCAGCACAAACATAATGGATTCGTCGTCCTCGACGATCAGAACGACATCTTGTGCATCTTCACTCATGGGAAGCCTTTGTCCGGTCAATTGCTGCAATTACGACCATGGGGTCACGCAGAGGTTGCGTCGAGGTGACGATTGATTTCATGCCGGCTGTTCAAGGGGCAGGCACACCCGAAAAAGGGCGCCCTCGCCTATCCGGCTTTCGACCTCGATGGTGCCGCCATGAGCTGCAACGATTTGCTCGGAAATAAACAGGCCAAGCCCAAGACCCGCCGCCACCTGGCTGGCCGAGACGCGCTCGAACTGCTGGAAGATACGTTTCTGGTTCTCTTCGCTGATACCGATGCCGCGGTCACGCACTTCAATCCGCGCTTCCCCGTGTTCGGTGTACACCCGCACATCCACGGGGCTCTTGGCTCCATAACGCAGCGCGTTGGTGAGCAGGTTGGTCACCACTTGCTCGATGCGGAACTCATCCCAGTTACCCTCGACCGGCTCTTCGGCGGTCAATTGCATGGAAGAGTTGGCGGCCGCCACTTGTGGGGCGAAATTTTCCACCAGGTTGCGCACCAGTTGCGCCAGGTCGAAGCGCGCCGGGCGAATGGAGAGCTTGCCCGTGCGGATGCGCGAGACATCGAGCATGTCTTCGATCAGGCGGATCAGGCTCTGGATCTGGCGCTCATCGCGGTCGACCATGGCGTGCATCTTGTCCAGGGTGAACGCCGCGGCGTTGTCCCGGGCCAGGTGCATCTTGCGCAGTTGAGTCTCGAGGATCAGCCCATTGAGGGGCGTGCGCACTTCGTGGGCGACGATCGACATGAAGTCGTCACGCATGCGCACGGCCTGCTCCAGCTCGGCCTGGGTCGCCTGCAGGCGCGTCAGCAGCAGTTCCTGCTCGCGACGGCTGCGCTCCAGGGCTTCGACCTGTAGCTTCATGGCCTTGCTTTGGCGATACAGGTCGACGAACACATTGACCTTGCTCTTCACCGCGTGGATATCCAGCGGTTTGTGCAGGAAGTCCACGGCGCCGCTTTCGTAGCCCTTGAAGGCGTAATTGAGTTCGCGGCCGGCGGCACTGACGAACACAATCGGGATGTTCTTGGTCTTTTCGGTACCGCGCATCAATTCGGCCAGCTCGAACCCGTTCATGCCGGGCATCTGCACGTCGAGAATCGCCATGGCGAACTCGTGCTCCAGCAACAGGGACAAGGCCTCGTCGGCACTCAATGCCTTGAACACCTGGCGGTCCTCGCGCTTGATCAGCGCTTCGAGGGCCAACAGGTTTTCCGGCAGATCGTCGACGATCAGCAGTTTGGCCTGGACAGTACTTAACATGGGGAATATTCCAGGGAAGCCAGCAGTGAGCCAATGCGGCTCAACGTCAGAATGTGGTCGGGTGTATGCAGCGCCAGGGCTGCACGGGGCATGACAGCGACGCGTGCTTCAGTCGGTTCTTGCACAACGGTGGTACCGCCCAGTTGCTTGACGTGGGCCAGGCCACGGGCGCCGTCCTGGTTGGCGCCGGTCAGCAGAATAGCAAGCAGGCCTTTGCCATAGGCATCGGCGGCGGAGGAAAACAGGAAATCGATCGCCGGCCGCGAGTGGTGCACCCGGTCTTCCTGGCTGAGGGAGAGGCTGCGATCATGCTCCACCGACAAGTGATAACCAGGGCCGGCAAAATACAACGTGCCCGGCTTGAGCACTTCCTTGTCGCGCGCCTCGACCACCTGCATGGCCACGCGCCGGTCAAACACCTCCGCCAGTTGGCTGCGACGCTCATCCGGCAGGTGCAATACGGTGATGATCGGCAGCCCGAAATGTGCGGGCAGCTCGCCGAATATCGTCAGCAACGCCTCCACGCCACCGGCGGATGCGCCGATGACGATAGCCTCGATACCCCGGACCGATGCCGGGCTGGCAGCCGCTTGATTCATAGCTTGCGGTAGATCCGTTCCTGTTTGACCAAGGGTTCGAACTGTTTGCCGAACGCAGAGAAATCCAGCGTCTCCTTGCTGCCCAGCACCAGGAAGCCGCGATGGCACAGCGACTCATGGAACAATCCAAACGCGCGATCCTGCAATTTTTTGTTGAAGTAAATCAGTACGTTGCGGCATGAAATTAACTGAGTTTCTGAGAATACGCTATCGGTCGCCAGGCTGTGGTCGGCGAAGGTGACATTCTCGCGCAGCGTTTTATCGAAGATCGCGTAATCGTATGCCGCAGTGTAGTAATCGGCAAATGAACGTTGGCCGCCGGCCTGCTGGTAATTGGCGGTGTAGGCTCGTACGTTCTCCAGCGAGAAGATGCCCTGCTTGGCCTTGTCCAGCGACGCCGGGTTGATGTCGGTGGCGTAGATGATCGTGCGCTCCAGCAAGCCTTCTTCGCGCAGCAGGATGGCCATGGAGTAGACCTCCTCGCCCGTGCTGCAACCGGCGATCCAGATCTTGATCGACGGATAGGTCTTGAGCAGCGGTACCACTTCCTGGCGGATCGCCAGGAAGTGCGACGGGTCGCGAAACATCTCGCTCACCGGGATCGTCAGGAACTGCAGCAACTGCATGAACGCGGACGGATCATGCAACACACGCTCCTGCAAGGCGGAAATGGTCGCGCAATCGAACTGGCGCAGGGCGTGAGCCACACGGCGTTTCACCGACGCCCCGGAGTAGTCCCGGAAGTCATAGCTGTACTTGAGGTAAATCGCCTCGATCAACAGGCGCAGCTCAATATCGCTGCTTTTATCCAAAAAACATTGCTCCACTTAAATGCGTTCCATCTTCGGTAGCCATACGCGAATCAGTGAGAACAGACGATCCAGATCAATTGGCTTGGCCAGGTAATCGTTGGAACCCGCCGCGAGGCAGCGCTCCTGATCGTCCTTCATGGCCTTGGCCGTCACCGCGATGATCGGCAGCTTTTTCCAGCGCGGGTCCTGGCGGATCAAGGTGGTGGCCTCGTAACCGTCCATTTCCGGCATCATCACGTCCATCAGCACCAGGTCGATATCATCGACTTCATTGAGTTTATCGATGGCTTCCTGGCCGTTACGCCCGATGACCACCACCGCGCCTTTGTGCTCCAGGGCGCTGGTCAGGGCGAAGATGTTGCGCACATCGTCGTCCACCAGCAGGATCTTGCGCCCCTCGAAGACCTTGTCGCGGCTGCGGGCGGTCTTGAGCATCTTCTGGCGATCATGGGACAGCTGGGATTCGACTTTGTGCAGAAAGAGTGTGACTTCATCCAGCAGGCGCTCTGGCGAGCGGGCGCCCTTGATGATGATCGAGCGCGAATACTTGCGCAGTTCGGCCTCTTCATCCCGGGTCAGGTTGCGCCCGGTGTAGACGATCACCGGTGGGAACGAGCAGATGTCCTCGGTGGCCATGCGCTTGAGCAGCTCGTTGCCAAGCATGTCCGGCAGCTTGAGGTCGATGATCATGCAATCGTAGATATTGGTGCGCAGCAGGTCCAGGGCGGCCTGGGCGTAACCGACATCGGTGATCTCGATGTCATCGTCGCCGATCAGGCGGGCGATGCTGTCACGCTGCAGGTCATCGTCCTCCACCAGCAGCACGCGCTTGACCTTCTGGGTCAGCTTGGCTTCCAGGCGCGCAAACACGTCCTTGAGCTCTTCGCGGGTGGTGGGTTTGACCGCATAGCCGATGGCGCCCATGTGCATGGCGGCCTCGACGCGGTCTTCCACGGAAATCACATGCACCGGGATATGCCGGGTGTTGGCGTGCTCTTTCAGGCGCTGTAGCACGGTCAGCCCGGAATGGTCCGGAAGGCGCATGTCCAGCAGGATCGCATCGGGCACGTATTCCTCGGCCAGGCTGTAGCCCTCGTCTGCGCCGTGCGCCACCAGGCAGTGGTAGCCCAGCTCATGGGCCAGGTCGAAAAGGATACGGGCGAAGTTCGGCTCGTCTTCCACCACCAGGATGCAGCGCGTGGAGAACGGGGCCTTGTCGCGGTCGTCGGCAAAGCGCGGGATCTGGCTGGCATCGGCCACCGGCAGCGGGGAAACCCTGACCGGGGCCGGGGCCGGCACAACCACCGCCTGGCGTGGCGGCTCGATCGGCGCAGCGTCTTCTTCGCGCTCCACATACTGCTCCGGCAATACCAGGGTGAAGACACTGCCCTTGCCGGGCTCGCTGGTCACACTGATATAACCGCCCAGCAGCGTGGCCAGGTCGCGGGAGATCGACAAGCCCAGGCCAGTGCCGCCGTAACGGCGGTTGGTGGTGCCATCGGCCTGGCGGAACGCTTCGAAGATGCTTTCCTGCTGGTCCGGGGCAATGCCGATGCCAGAGTCGCGCACCGTGAAGGCAATGCCCTCCCCTGGCGCACGCGAGACGCAAAGGCTGACGTCGCCCTGCTCGGTGAACTTGACCGCGTTGGACAGCAGGTTCTTGAGGATCTGTTCCAGGCGCTGGCGGTCGGTGAACAGCATGGTCGGCGAGCCTTCCTGCACATCCACCTGGAAGCTCAGCTTGCGTTCGGCTGCCAGCGGCTCGAACATCCCGCGCAGGCCGTCGACCAGGCGCGCCACACTGGAGTTTTCCGGGCGCACTTCAAGTTTGCCGGCTTCCACCTTGGAAATGTCGAGGATGTCGTTGATCAGGTTGAGCAGGTCATTGCCGGCGGAATAGATCGACTCGGCGAACTTGACCTGTTCGGCGCTGAGGTTCTCCTGGGCGTTCTCGGCCAGCAACTTGGCCAGGATCAGCGAGCTGTTCAGCGGTGTGCGCAGCTCATGGGACATGTTGGCGAGGAATTCGGATTTGTACTTGCTGGAGCGCTGCAACTCTTCGGCACGGTCTTCCAGCTCGAGCTGGGCCTGGTTGAGTTCGACGTTCTTGCGGTCCATGGCGTCGCGTTGCTCGGCCAGGATCTGAGTCTGCTCGGCCAACTGTTCGTTGGTCTGCTCCAGCTCGGCTTGCTGGGTTTCCAGGTGGGCCTGGGATTCCTTGAGGATGCGCGACTGTTCTTCCAGCTCTTCGTTGGCGGTCTTGAGTTCTTCCTGCTGCACTTGCAGCTCTTCGTTGAGCTGCTGGGTCTCGGCCAGCACCTCCTGCAGGCGCTGGCGATAACGGGCGGCCTCGATGGAGGTGCCGATGTTGCCGGCGATCAGCTCCAGCAGCTCTTCGTCGCGCTCTTCCAGCGGGCGCAGGAAACCCAGTTCGATCACGCCATTGACACGGTCGTCATCACTGGTGGGCATGACCAGCACGCTGCGGGTATGACCTTCGCCCAGGCCCGAGCTGACCTTGAAGTAGTCCACCGGCACGTCGTCCAGGCGAATCAGGCGATCCAGTTGGGCCGCCTGGCCGACGATGCCTTCGTCACTGTAGATCGCCTGCTCCAGTTGCTCCTGCTCGCGGGAGAAACCGTAGGTGGCGACGCGCCTGAGGCCGCCGTGTTCTTCACGCACGTACAGCGCGGCAACGGCCGAGCCCATGTACTGGGAAAAGAATTGCAGGATATTGCGCCCGAGCATATTCAGGCTGAGTTGGCCGAGCACCTGTTCAGCCAGTTCGGTCTGGCCGTTACGCAGCCAGGCTTGCTGTTCGAGACGTCGCGCGATCTTCTGTTGTGACGCGAGGTTTGCGCTGTAACTCTCTGACAGTGCAATTAAATTCTTGCGACCGATGTAGGCCAGGAAACCACTCAGGCCCAGTACGAAGGCCAAGTACAAGGTCACGCTGACCACGGTGGTGCGGGTCACTTCTTCATTGCGGGTGATACGGAACTGCTGCTCCATCGCCACCGCATCGTCGTATTCCTTACGGATCTCATCGGTCAGGCGCTTGCCACGGCCCGCCTTGACCGCGCTGCGGTAGTCGCCGCTGGTGCGCTGCATGTCAATCATCGACTGGGCGTAGTTGTTCCACTCGATCTGCAGGGCTTCCAGGCGCTTGAGGCGATCCACCTGCTGCGGGTTGTCCGCCACCAGCTCCTGCAGGTTGCGCAGGTCGGCAATGATCCGCGGCTTGGCCACCTCGTAAGGGTCGAGGAAATGCTCGTCGCCGGTGATCAGGAACCCGCGCATGCCGGTTTCCAGGTCAACGGTCAGCTTGGACGACTCATTGAGGTTATTGATAACCCGATCGGTGTGCTCCACCCACTGAATCACCGACAACAGGTAGGTGATCAATACGACGAAAAACACCGCACTGAGCACGCCCACGCCCAAAGGCAGGGCGACGTTTCGGCTCAGGAGGTTACGAAAGCTCTTTTCATCGATAGACGACGCGGGAGTCATGGGCATGCCTTGGCCAAGTGCGGAAAACCGAGAGTTTGCCCGAATATCAGGCGCCAGGGCTATGTTTTCGCGTTGATTTGAAGCAGAAACCTACCTGCCGCGTCTGATATCACGCGGTGATTCCGGCAGATTTCGTCCCTTCATTTACACAGATTAAAACAGATACCAGGACCGGAGGATCGGAACCTGAAGGTCAGACGCCCCCACAGACAGGGAGTCTTGGCAAAGGGAAGTTCCGTTTCAAAGACGCAACCCATCCTCCTGATTAAGGTGTCTCCATGACCATTACGTCGGATCCTGTTTCCCGCACGACATACGACTTCGTCTCCTCCCAGCAACCCGCAGGTGCTGTAAACACGCTGGTGGTCGAAACGCCCGCGTCGAACGAAGAAACGCACGAACAAACGGCGTCACTGCCAACCAGGGTGAACGTCCCTGAAGCCGTCAGCTTCAGCGAAAAACTGGGCCATAAACACAACTTGAAGGCAATCGGCGACAGCCTTAACGAAGTCGCCAGGCTGTTGGGGCCGAACGCCTCAAAAACACAGGTGGAGGCAGCACTCAAAGAAACGCGTGTGGTGGTTCATCCGGATTCGCCTTACTACGCAGTGGTGGGTCAGGTGACCACGCTCGAGTGTTTTATCAATAGCTACGGTAAATTATTACCCTATAGCCAATTTTCCCTGACCGGTCTGGGGAGCGCTTTGATCGACAAGTCGCTTGAGCACCCCTTGGGAAACCTGGGAGGCGCGCTGAGCTGGCCGTTGCCTTTGGACACGGATGAGCAACGCCGCCTACGCCTTTTTACGCTTAATTATGGAGACGCTCAGGAAAAGCCTTTGGTCATCGGAACCAGGGGGCTTTTATTGGCGTTCTTGCAGCAGCGGGTGTCTCTCTCTCCTGAAACGCTAAGGGATCCGACCGCTACCTTGAACGCGCTGATCGGTTCTCCTGAGGCACAGCAAATGGGAAAAGTCCTTCAGGAGCAGATGCAGGGCCTGGCCACCGAGAACAGCGCCACGGACTATCTCCTTGCTGCAATCAACTTGCAACTGGACCCTGAGTCCATCAGGAACCCGCAGCGCAATACCATCGCGGGCTTCGACATCGCCAGCGACAAACACTGGGGCAGGCCGGCGTCGGTGGTGGTTGATGCGTTGAGCAAACACCTGGTAGCGGAGAAAAAAACCAGTCCTGAACTGGCGGGCGCAGCCGCCCACGTGCTGCTGGCAGCTCGCGCTCCAGTGTTCCTGATCAAAGACATTCCGAGCAGCGTGACCTATGGCAGCCTGGCCTGGATCAACCTGGCGGTAGCTGCAGCGACAATAGAAGCCGAGACGCCTGGAAAAGTGGCCAACATGAGCTTCGCACAGGTGATGCTTGCGGCCGAGGGTGCAAGCCTGGCCGATCCGGTCGTTACCCAAGCGGCCCAGCGTGACGCCTTGATCGATTGGGGCGTGGCCAATGGCGTGCTGAAAAAAAAACACGACCATCAATACTCAGCCGATGAACTAAATACGCTGGTGACCACCTTCAAAACCCGCCAACCGTCAATGGTGCAGGCAGCACAGGCCTTTGAGAAAGACATCCCCTCCCGTAAAGAAATGGCGCTGGCGGAGCTTAAAAAACGCTTTCCGGGCCAGGAATCAATGTTTGAAAACAAAGTGATCACAGCGCTCCCTCATGGGGCGGCCACTGAGTTCGGCCCACACTCCCTGTTGGACGTCACCATGATGTACGCTGACGCTAACTCAACGTACACCTCTACCGACCCCCGTACCCCCTTGGCGCAACTGAACGAGCACCCAGGGTTTGGAGTGTTCGCTGCGTTTCAATCGCAATTCAAAAACACCATCGAAGAAAAGAAATCTGCGGTCAGTACCTCCATCAAGCACCTGATTTCTCAATTGCCTCTGCAAGATCGCGAAAACTTTGAATATGGCAAGGTCAGTTTTTATCAAACCTACTCTCAAAAACTGGGAACGGGTTTCAGTGATAAGACACAACTGCCTAAAAACCCGAAGTTGCTGGTAAGGATTGAGCGTGACGGGGTGCCTACTGCGTATGAAATTGACTTCAATGGGGGCGCTATCCGAAAGGTGCCGGAAAGTAGCGCAACAACGGGTACTTGGCGAACGGCAAATATCGAGTATGAAAAGAAAGCGTTCACGCCCTCTGTAAACGCGACAAACCTGAGCACTGAGCAATCAGTGCCCAACGACCCGCGGCTGGACAGCTTCGCTTCGACGCGCACTCAACTTATCGCTGACGCCTTTGTTGAACATATAAATCTCGATGACCCCGCAATCCATGAGCAGGCACTTGGGCAGACCACGGGCGATAAACATCGCAGAGCAGCCAATACCGTCGGTCATTTCATGCTGGACTTGATCCCTTTTGTTTCGACAGTCAAGAATTTTAGTCAGGGAAAAATTGGCGAGGGTATTTTCGATCTCGGACTGGACATATTTGGCTTGCTGACCGCAGGTGTGGGCACGGCCGGAAAGCTGACGAAGATCGCCGGTAGCGCGGTGTCCACCGCGACCAAAGTCGCACGGGCAACCAAAGTCATTGGCGCGGTTGTTTTCGGGCAACTCAACCCCGTGGATGGTGTGATCGGCCTTCTCGGGGGCGGCGGGAAACTTATCGGTACAGGGGTTAGCAAGATCGCTGAGGGGGTCAACAAACTCCGTGGAGCTGCCGGTAGTTATGACCTACTGAAAGCCGTCAGCATAAACAACACCGCCGCTGCGACGGGCAGCCTGAAACTTGGCGAACACAGTATCGAATCCGCAGCCGTCCTGAAAAATGGCAAATGGTATGCGTTCGATGCCGACAAAATGCGGCCTTACGGCTCGCCACTTGTAGGTTTTACGCCCAAGGTCGTTGCCTTGGAGGGAGAGGTTCGCGCGTTTACTGATAGTTGGATAGGAAGGATGATCGGTTCGGTGTTGGCGCCTGCAGCAGACAATCCAGCGTTCCGCAAAGACTTTATAGATGCAGTCCTCCGGGTAAAAGCCGAGGACAACGCCGCCTACATTCGAGGTCAGAACACAGGCAGGCCAGAGGCGATCTACGGTTACTCCACTGCACTGGGTATTGATGATCTCAAACGCCTGGCAGTCGCCGAACGCCGTAGCCCCGCCGAACTCGGAAGCCTGGTCAAACGAATAGATGAACTGGAGGTTCTTCCGGAACGATTCAACTTGGCACAGGATATTGCTAAAGCCGCTGGCCTTGATGCCTATAAAAAAGGCTATAGCAGCGGAAACCCAGAAAGCATCGCTGGGTTTTCGCCCACGTTGACGCTCAACGAACTGGCAGAACTTGCCATCATCCGCGGACGAACACCCGAAGAGGTGGGTCAGTTAGTCAAGTATATGGAACGGCGTAGAATTACCGTCAGCCAAGAGAACTTCAGGGTGTTCAGCGCAGAAATAACGGCTGCGGGCGGCAAGGCAACGGCGCTTCCGCAAGGCTTCTACCTCAGTCAAGCCTCGTTGCTATCGGGAGGCGAGTGCGCGGCGCTGTCCAATGTCATGGCGGCCGCTACCCACGCGGGCAAGCAAGATACGTTTATCAAAAATCTGTACGCTTCGATGGTCTCTCCACTGAGTGTCAACGAGATTGACGACTTGCGTAAAATTGATCAGGCCAAAGCCAATCTCGAACAACTCAAGGCACAGAAAATCAACGGATTCCGCGCCAAGCTGGGTCAATTGCAGGCCCTATTAGGCAGTAACTTCCACAATGGTGTGCAGGCAAGGCAAGTTCCCTATACCGATATACTGACCGAGCTTAGCAGGGCCAACAGTTCAAAAACCCTTTTGATTCGCGGCCCCGAACATGGCATTACAGCAGGCATTATCGTGACGCCCTATAAAGAGACTGTCGCCGGCATCGAAACGATTAAGCATCGCAAAGAATGGTTTTACTTCGACCCCAATTTTGGAAAAGCCACGTTTACGACCGAACAGCAGATGCGTTCTGCACTGGAAAGCACCTTGAACAGCGGCCGCACCAAGAACCTATTCAAGCATTATGGCGACACCCCTAATGTGCCCGAATATAAAATCTCAGTGTTTGATCCGGCGGACCTGAACGATACAACTCGAGCGTCCCGCATCGACGTTTCCGATCTATACCGAGTGGAGATCTAAGTCAAAAACAGGCCAAATCGGCGTCTGGTTGGCTGTCGTTTTTTCAGCGATAACCAACCAGAGCCTGAAGTAGCCAACGCAAGCGTGCCTGAGAGTGACTTCGTACGATCACAAGACATTCCCCCCCTTTGCCTGCACAATACCCTCCTGTATCGGGAACTTGCCGAGAAAGAGACAACTCTGTAGAGGACCGTCTTTTAACTGAACAAGACCTGCTTCTTCACTTCTCGGGAATTTTCTTTATGTCCGCTACCTCCTCCACCATCCTCGTAGTCGAAGACGACGCCATCGTGCGCATGCTCATCGTCGATGTCTTGGAGGAGTTGGAGTTCACTGTGCTGGAAGCAGCCGACGCTGAAGAGGCGCTGGCACTGGTGCAAAACACCACGCAGGTGATCGACCTGATGATGACCGACGTCGGCCTGCCGGACATGAACGGCCAGCAACTGGCAACCAAAGTGCGCGAATTGCGCCCTGCACTGCCGATCCTGTTCGCCAGCGGTTATGCCGAGAATATCGACGTGCCTGACGGCATGCAGGTGATCGCCAAACCGTTCTCGATCGATCAATTACGCGACAAAGTCAAATCGATGCTGCCCCCTGCCTGAACCCTCTTTCGTGGATGGCCGCCCAGCCAGGGCGGCCATTTTCGGCCTTTTACACTAGTCTGACCCGCATGTCGAGAGTGCAACTTTCCAGCCGTTTATCATTCATAACCTGCCGAAAGGCTGGTACCTGCGTTCCACGGGCACCTGGACCTTCGATTTGAAGAACGACACCCACTACATTCCCATCGGGTTCGGCGCGGGCAAGGCCTGGAAAGCCGGGAGCAACATCGTCAATGCCTTTGTCGAGCCACAATGGACGGTGGCGCGCAAAGGCGACGGCTTGCCCCAGTTCACCTTGTTCGCAGGGATTAACGTGACGTTCGGCAAATAAACCGGTTAACTCGGCGGTTTCATCCCAAGCCCTCAAAAAAGATCTCTGGAAGGACGCAACAACATGATTGGAAAACCGACGCGCCTGCTGTTGGCGAGCCTCTCGATATTCATGACCACCCCTGTCTGGGCCGACTTCACGGCAACGCCCGACGAGGCGCGGGCCATTGCCAAGGAAGCCTACCTGTATGGCTTTCCGGTGGTGGAAATGTACAAGAGGCTCTACACCCAAGCCGTTGACAAAGGCGGTGCCAATTACAAGGCACCGTTCAACCATATCGGCAACACCGCCCAGGTGTTCACCCCCAAGGACATCGCGTTGCCCACGCCGAACGCGGACACGCCCTACTCCTTTGTATGGATGGACCTGCGCAGCGAGCCGCTGGTGTTGACCTTGCCGAAAATCGAGGACAACCGTTACTACTCGGTCCAACTGATCGACCTCTATACGCAGAACATTGCTTACCTGGGGACGCGCAGCACCGGCAACAACGGTGGCCACTACATGATCGCTGGTCCCGACTGGAAAGGTCAGCAGCCGGTGGACGTCGACCGGGTGGTCTACAGCGAAAGCACAATCGCCTATGCCCTGTACCGCACTCAGCTGTTCGACGAGAAAGACCTGAACAAGGTCAAGCAGATCCAGAATGGCTACAAAGTGCAGTCGCTGAGCAGTTATGTGAAGCAGGCGCCAGCGGCCAAGGCGCCGAAAATCGACTGGCCCAAACCAACGGCCACCATGACCGAAGGCCCGCAGCTGTTTCGCTATCTGAACTTCATGCTCGCTTTCGCCGCGCCCCAGGACAGTGAAAAAGACCTGCTGGCACGTTTTGCCAAGATCGGCATTGCCCCCGGTGAGCCATTCAAGGTCAGCCAGTTGACGGCCGAGCAACGCAAGGCGCTGGAAGAAGGCATCGCTGACGCCAGGACCGAATACAGCGCATTCAAGAAAGACAAGGTCGATACGCACCAGGTGTCCGGCAGTGACCTCTATGGCAATCGCGATCACCTGCAGAACAACTACCTGTACCGTTTCGCCGGCGCCGAACTGGGCATTTTCGGTAATTCACCCAGTGAAGCCGTGAACCTGCGCTACACCATCGACAGCGAGGGCAAGCCCGCCAACGGTGCACGGCACAGCTACACCGTGCATTTTGCCAAGGACCAACTGCCTCCCGCGGATGCGTTCTGGTCGCTGACCATGTACGACGCCAAGACCCGATTGCTGGTGCCCAACCACAAGAAGCGCTACCTGATCAATTCGCGGATGCTGGACAGGCTCAAGCGGGATGCCGATGGCGGCTTGACCCTGGCATTGCAGCATCATGAACCGCCGAAGGACGAGCAAAACAACTGGTTGCCCGCCCCTCCCGGTCCGTTTTACGCCGTGCTGCGCATGTATCTGCCCAAGCCTGAGGTGGTCAATGGCCAATGGAGCCTGCCGCCGTTGACGCCGCTCAAGTAACACTGAAATGGCTGGGCCTCAGTGCCGCAAGCTAGTGTTTTTTCAGCTTCAGGTAAGACTGATGCAGGTCTGACGCCCAGCCGTCGATAACGCCTTTCACATCATTGGCCTGCATCACCTGGCTGTCATTCGACAGCGGCTTGCCGGTGCCTTTGCGCACCACCTGGGCAAGGACCTTGCCATTGGCGCCGTCGAGAAACTGCGCTTCCGTGCCCAGGGTGGTTTCCTGGTCACGGATGCCGGTACCGGCACTGACCGCCGCCGCTACCAGCGCAACCGGGACGAATTCATAGGGTTTGAGGCCTTCGGTCTTGCTGCTGATGGCAGTAATCGCGGCGCGAACCACAATGACGCCGGGGCCGGGGCCGTTTGCCAGTGGCAGCGACTTGGCCAGCTCACGCTTGAGCGCCTGATTGAAGTAATCGTCGATGCCGCGCAGGGTGCTGTCGGGAATCTTCGCGGTGGCCTGGGGCTTGGGGTAGAACTGTGTGGGTTCGATGTACACCGCGTTGTAGCGGCTCAAGTCCAGCTTGGGATCGACCCAGCGCATCACTTGCGCCCCCGATGGCGACTTGGCCTCCTTCAACTGGCTGTAGTCCGAGAGAAAACCGGAATACTCATCCGGTTGCGGAACCTTGCTGGCACATCCGGCCAGCCCGAGCGAGACGATGCACAGCGTGCTGATCAATTGCCTTAGTTTCATTTTCGAAAGTTTCATTTCGAACTCCCTGGCGGTCGGCGTTGTAACACTGAACTCTAGGTATAGCCAATCCTGGAGAAATAGCCCTGCCCCCACCACCTGGGGTGTTTCAGCCGCGCTCGCGCGGAATCAGGCTTTGCAACTGCGACGCCAGGAAGTTGGCGTCGAAGCCAAACGTGTCCGGGTCCTTGAGGCCGTTGGTCTTCTTCCACAACCAATCGTTCTTGTCCACGGGCAGCACCAGTGAAACGCTGCCGTGCCGCGCGGCGGTCAAGCCCATGACGGACACCGAGATCAGCCCGCCAGCGCCCATCACCTCCGGCACGAACTCCACCGGTTTGCCGGTTATCTGGACGGTCAGTTTCTCGGTCTTGAATGGCGACGCTTCCAGCGGCACGCTCGGGCCGCTGGCCACGTAAGGTTCACGGTGAACTTCGAGCAACCCTACGGTCTTCACCGGCTCCAGCCACTGCTCGATCTGCCCGAACAACTCGCCGAGCTTTTGTGCCCAACGGGCCGACTGCAGGTCGAATTGCTGTTTTTTATGCGCTTCGCTATCGGCGTAATGACGAAGCATCTCGCCCAGTTGCTGTACATCGTCCATTGCGGATTCCCTTGGGTGAGCCAGGTTGCGAAGCCTGATCATGGCAGATGCGCAGGCACTGCGTATGATTAACGCCCGCACGGCTCACGCCGGCTGCCCCGCGTACACCCGTTCCTTGAACGGCTCCAGGCCAATACGCTGCACAGTGTCGACAAAACGCTCCTCACTCTCGCGGTAGCGCACAAAGGTGCTGATGACCCGTTCGATCACCTCCGGAACCTCGGCGGCACTGAACGACGGCCCGATCACCTTGCCCAGCGCGCTGTGGTTGCCCTGGGCGCCGCCGAGGGTGATCTGGTACCACTCGCTGCCATTTTTATCGACACCCAGGATGCCGATATTGCCAATATGGTGGTGGCCGCAGGCGTTGATGCAGCCGGAGATGTTCAGGCTGATGTCACCCAGGTCGTGCAGGTAATCCAGATTATCGAAACGTTGCTGGATCGCCTGGGCGATGGGGATCGACGTGGCATTGGCCAGTGCGCAGAAGTCCCCGCCAGGGCACGCGATGATATCGGTCAGCAGGCCGATATTGGCCGCGCCCAGGCCATGTTCACAGGCCTGCTTCCACAACGCGAACAACTGCTCCTTGGGCACATCCGGCAACACAATGTTCTGTTCATGGGCAATACGGATTTCACCAAAGCCGAAACGCTCCGACCACTCGGCTACCGCGTCCATTTGCTGTGCGGTCACGTCACCCGGTGGCGAGCTGATACCGGGCTTGGTCGACAACACCACACTGGAATAGCCCGGCATTTTATGGGGCATCACATTGCGGCTGACCCAACGGGCAAATGCCGGGCTGTCGGTCAGGTGCGTCCCATAGGCCAGGCTGGTGTTGGCCAGGGTTGCGTAAGCCGGCGGCACGAAGGCCGAAGCGACACGAACGTATTCCGCCTCGGTCAGTTGCGCGGGTCCATCGCGCAGGTATTGCCATTCCTCCTCTACCTCCTTGGAGAACGCTTCGATGCCGAGGCCCTTGACCAGGATCTTGATGCGCGCCTTGTATTTGTTGTCCCGCCGACCATGCCGGTTGTACACGCGCAGCACCGCTTCGACGTAAGACAGCAAGTGCTGCCAGGGCAAATCCTCGCGAATCTGTACACCCAGGATCGGCGTGCGCCCCAGGCCGCCGCCGACCATCACGCGCAAAAGCATTTCGTCCTGATCACCACGGTAAAGGTACAGGCCGATGTCATGCATCATGATCGCTGCCCGGTCTTCACGCGCCGAGCAGATGGCGATCTTGAATTTTCGCGGCAGGAACAGAAATTCCGGGTTGATGGTGGACCACTGTCGCAGGATTTCCGCCAAGGGGCGCGGGTCCAGCAGCTCATCGGCGGCCACGCCGGCAAAGGCTTCGGTGGTGATATTGCGCACGCAGTTGCCGGAGGTCTGGATCGCATGCATGTTCACTTGCGCCAGGCGCTCAAGGATGTCGGGCACCTGATGCAGTTCGATCCAGTTGAACTGCATGTTCTGTCGCGTGGTGAAGTGCCCGTAGCCCCTGTCGTAGTCCCGGGCGATGCCGGCCAGCGTGCGCAACTGCTCGGCGCTCAAAGTGCCGTAGGGAATCGCCACGCGCAGCATGTAGGCATGTTTTTGCAGGTACAGGCCGTTTTGCAGACGCAGCGGCAAAAACTCTGCGTCGCTCAAATCGCCTGCCATAAAGCGCCTTACCTGGTCACGAAATTGCGCCACGCGCTCGAACACCAGCGCCCGGTCGTATGCGTCGTACTGGTACATATCACCGCCTCATCAGGGTTGGCCGCGTGCAGGGCGCGGCTTCTATGGGAGCGACTATGCGCTTGCGGCGCAGTGCATTTAAGAGTCAGGTTTGCTCATATAAAGCGGATCAGATGGGCTGAAAGCACGCACTTCAAGCACAAGCAACTGATCCGCTGTATTGAAGTTTTTCTGAGTCTGTTTTGTTTTACCCACGCTTCCTACAGTGCCGCCACTTGGAACCGTGGGAGGACTGAGCATGAGCACTGCATCAATCGGGCAGGCCTATAACTATAAAGTCGTACGCCAATTCGTTATCGCGACCATCGTCTGGGGCGTGCTGGGCATGGCCATGGGCGTGTGGATCGCCTCGCAACTGGTCTGGCCGCAGATGAACCTCGATCTGCCCTGGACCACCTTTGGCCGGCTGCGCCCCTTGCACACCAGCCTGGTGATCTTCGGCTTTGCCGGCAGCGCGCAGTTTGCCGCGAGCTATTACGCAGTCCAGCGCACCTGCCAGGTGCGGCTGTTTTCCGACCGCCTCGCTGCATTCACCTTCTGGGGTTGGCAGTCGGTGATCGTGATCATGTTGATCAGTTTGCCCCTGGGCTACACCACCACCAAGGAATACGCCGAGATCGAGTTCTCCGGCGCGGTGTGGATGACGGTGGTGTGGGTAGCCTATGCCGTTGTGTTTTTCACGACAGTGGTGCAGCGCAAGACCCGGCACATCTACGTAGGCAACTGGTTTTTCGGCGCCTTTATCCTGGTGATCGCCATGTTGTATGTGGTCAACCACCTGGCGATCCCAGTGGACTGGTTCAAGTCCTACCCGGTGTATTCCGGGGCGACCGATGCGATGGTGCAATGGTGGTACGGGCACAACGCCGTAGGCTTTTTCCTGACCACTGGTTTTCTGGGCATGATGTATTACTTCGTACCCAAACAAGTCGGGCGGCCGGTGTACTCCTATCGCTTGTCCATCGTGCACTTCTGGGCGCTGATCACCCTGTACATCTGGGCCGGGCCCCACCACTTGCACTACACCGCCCTGCCGGACTGGGCGCAGTCACTGGGCATGGCGATGTCGCTGATCCTGCTGGCGCCGAGCTGGGGCGGGATGATCAACGGCATGATGACCTTGTCCGGCGCCTGGCATAAGTTGCGCACTGACCCGATCCTGCGTTTCCTGGTGCTGTCCCTGGCGTTCTATGGCATGTCGACGTTCGAAGGCCCGATGATGGCAATCAAGACCGTCAATGCGCTCTCCCACTACACCGATTGGACCATTGGCCACGTGCACGCCGGAGCCCTGGGCTGGGTGGCGATGATCACCTTCGGCTCGCTGTACCACATGATCCCCAGAGTCTTCGGCCGTGAGCAGATGCACAGCGTAGCGCTGATCAACCTGCATTTCTGGCTGGCGACCATCGGCACCGTGCTGTACATCGCCTCGATGTGGGTCAACGGCATTACCCAGGGCCTGATGTGGCGGGCAGTCAACGATGACGGCACCCTCACCTACTCGTTTGTCGAGGCCTTGCAGGCCAGCCATCCGGGGTTCGTGGTGCGCTTTGCCGGTGGAGTGTTCTTTCTTGGCGGGATGCTGCTGATGGCCTACAACACTTGGCGCACAGTGCGGGTCGCCGACCTGCACACGGCCCAGCTTGATGCACGGATCGCCTGATATGTGGGGCCTGCTGATGGTGGTGTGCCTGTATGGCGCGGTGGAGTACTGCTTGCGCGGTCAGTCCGACAAAAGCCTGGATGACGCCAGCCTGATCCCCTTCGCCGATGACCCGGAAGTGGCGCGACGCGTGGAGGCGGCGACCGGCAAGTCGATCAACGCCGTGGCGCCGGAGGAGCCCAGGCCGGGCTGGGTCACCCTCGACATGTGAAACTGCACCGGTCATTTCGCCGATAACTGCGTATGACTAATCCACGGCTGATGCGTAAGGTGAAGCGACTTTCCTCGTCAGGAGCATCGCATGCGTACCATCGGCCTTATCGGCGGCATGAGCTGGGAGTCCAGCGCCGAGTACTACCGCATCATCAACCAGCGCGTGCGCGACCAACTGGGCCCGCTGCGTTCGGCGCAATTGTTGATGTACAGCGTGGATTTCGGCCCGGTGGAACAGGCTCAACACGCCGGCCGCTGGGATGACACCGCATTGATCCTGGAAGATGCCGCGCGCCGTCTGCAAGCTGGCGGCGCCGAGTGCGTGGTGCTGTGTACCAACACCATGCACTTGGTCGCGCCGCGTATTGAAGCGGCCGTCTCGATTCCATTCCTGCACATCGCCGATGCGGCCGGCGCGGCGGCCGTGGAAGCCGGCACGCTCACGGTCGGCCTGCTCGGTACCGCGTTCACCATGGAGCAGGATTTCCTCAAATCGCGCCTGGCAGCCCAGGGCCTGACTGTGCTGGTGCCCGAGGCGGACGAACGCCAGGCGGTGCATCGGATCATCTATGAGGAATTGTGCGTGGGCGTGATCAGTGCTGCGTCACGCAAGGTGTACCAAGGTGTGATCGAGTCCCTGGCCGCACGCGGTGCCCAGGCGATCATCCTCGGTTGCACGGAAATCAGCCTGCTGATCAAGCCCGAACACAGCGACCTGCCACTGCTGGACACCACCGAGCTGCATGCGCAGGCTGCGGTGGCGTTTGCCTTGCAGGACTAAGCCGACCGGCGCAGCCGCGCCATGCTGACGGTGTCGACAAACCGACCGTCACGCACGGCGTAGTCGCGCAATACGCCTTCGACCTCGAAGCCGAATTTGCGGTACAGCGCCTGCGCCGCTTCATTATGGGGGTCAGGTGTGTGCATTGTGTTTCATCCTTTGAAAGACAAATGGCCGGCCAGTGTACGTCCATCCCTTTCAAGGCTCCATTCACCGTAACGCCATCAAACGAAAACGTTCAACTGAGGGTATACACGTCCCAGTAGAAGCCTCCCCCTACAACACCCGATCGACTCAAAGGTGCCACTCGGAACTCATAGCCGGTACCCGGCACAAGATTGTCAAATTTGGCTGAGTTCTCCGTTTGAATACTCGGTCTGTCCATTTTGTCATGAGAGATTTCATAGCTCTCAGCGCGTGCTGTCGGACTCCAGATAATATCTTGAGGTCCATTTTCATGAGCGAAATTGACTAACTCAGAAGAGTAATGAGCTAGCGCCGAAAGCGACAACGCGTCTACTGTCAGAATTCACAGTTACACCCGGCATTCGATAAATGCTATGGCGATGAGGATCCGCATAACACGTGCCCTCAACCCGCTGCCAATACCCAAACCCGTGCAATATCTGCAGCGCGTTCACGTAAAAGTCTCGGTGCCTGCGCACAGGCCTGCTCCAAGGTCATCGGCCCGGAAGGCAACGCGAAGGCCGCGTCCACGCCGTGGGCGTACATCTGCTCGTAGCCCTCGCCCAACGTGCCGGCAATCACAATGACGGGCACTTTATGCTGCTGGGCGATACGTGCGACACCGAACGGGGTTTTGCCGCGCAGGGTCTGGGCGTCGAAGCGGCCTTCGCCGGTGATCACCAGGTCCGCGCCACGGACGGCTTCGTCCAGGCCGACCAGTTCGGCTACCACTTCGACCCCAGGGCGGAACTGCGCGCCCAGGAAGGCCTTGGCGGCGAAGCCGAGGCCGCCGGCGGCGCCGCTGCCGGGTTCGTCGCGTACGTCCTTGGGCAAGACGTTAGCGCAGTGATCGGCGAAATGGCCGAGGGCGGCGTCCAGTTGCTGGACCTGCTCGGGACTCGCGCCTTTTTGCGGGCCAAAAATCGCAGAGGCACCGTGGGGGCCGCACAGCGGGTTGTTGACGTCAGCGGCGATATCGAAACGCACCTGGGCCAGGCGCGGATCGAGTTGTTCAAGGCAAATAGTGGCCAGGCGCGCCAAGGCCAGGCCGCCGGGTGGCAGCGGTTGGCCTTCGACGTCGAAGAGTTGCACGCCAAGCGCCTGCATCGCGCCGGCACCGCCATCGTTGGTGGCACTGCCGCCAATCGCCAGGATGATGCGCTCAGCGCCGGCATCCAGGGCCGCGCGGATCAGTTCACCGGTGCCATAAGTGGTGGTCCGGCACGCATCGCGCTGGTCTGGCGGCACCCGTTGCAGGCCGCTGGCCTCGGCCATTTCGATGATCGCGGTGTGGCTGTGGGCCAACCAGCCCCAGCGCGCTTCCACCGCCGCGCCAAGCGGGCCGCGCACACGTTGGTGACGCAACTCGCCATTGCACGCTGCGAGCACCGAATCCACCGTGCCTTCACCGCCGTCCGCCATCGGGCACTGGATCAATTGTGCATCCGGCCAGACCTGGGCCAACCCGGTCGCAATGGCCTGGGCGACGCCTTCGGCGCTCAGGCTGTCCTTGAACGAGTCGGGGGCGATGATGATTTTCATGGGCTTTCTCCGGTTTTTATGACGCCCATGCTGCCAGTTGGCATCGCCGCTGACGCCGGTCCGATGCACAAGTGTGGATGAGGTTTGTTGTTCATTCCGACAAAGACTGGGGCAACAACTGCACGCCCAGGTACAGCGCCAGCATGCCGTCCAGGGTCAGCGGGTCTACGCCGCTGAGTTCGGCAATGCGCTCCATGCGGTAGCGCAGGCTGTTGCGGTGAATCCCCAGCGCATCGGCACAGGCCTGGCTTTGGCCATGGTGTTCGCACCAACTGCGCAGCGTGGCCAGCAATTGGCCGTTGCCGTCCTTGGCCAACACTTTGCGCAATGGGTTGAGGAGTTCGTCGAGGGCATCCTCGTTGCGATGGCGCCACAGCATCACCGGCAGGCGATAGCGGTTGAGGGTCAGCAGGCGTGACTGTGGCAGGACATCACGGCCATAAGCGAGCAAATCACCGACGCGTCGATAGCAGCGGCGCAGCCCCGCCAGCCCATCCGCTTGCCCGCCCACGGCGACGCGCAGGATGTTCCAACCGAGGCCATCGAGCTTTTCCAGCAGCCGGAGGTTGTCGACCTGCACGGCTGCCGGTCGGCACCACAGCAATGAATATTGCGCGGAGCTGACGCACCAACTGTCCGGATAACGCGAGGTCAACCAGGTGCTCAAGGCGTCCGCCGATTGCCCTGCACCCAGTTCGAACAGGTACGGCGTCCGCGCCATCTGCGGTT
The DNA here is from genome assembly GCF_000612585.1 of Pseudomonas sp. CHM02. Classification (GTDB taxonomy): domain Bacteria; phylum Pseudomonadota; class Gammaproteobacteria; order Pseudomonadales; family Pseudomonadaceae; genus Aquipseudomonas. Next base: position 35,941 of record NZ_JFCA01000023.1, on the reverse strand, counting down.
TGAGCCCCAGTTGCTGGGCTTCGTCCACCAGGCGCGGTGAATCACCGGTTTCAGCCAGCAGCAAGGCCAGCAGATCGTCACAGCGTTGGCGCCGCCATTGTTGCTCGGCCTGCTGGTGGCGATGGCTCACCAGCATTTCGGCGGTCATGCGCACCAGCTCGGCGTAAGTGCGCAAGCCTTCCGGTTCACCGGTGATGCCGAGCACGCCGATCAGGCGCCCATCATGCAGCAACGGCAGATTGATGCCCGGCTGCACGCCCTTGAGGTGTTTGGCGGTCTGGCCGTCGATTTCCACCACGCGACCATTGGCGAGTACCAGTTGCGCGCCCTCATGGCGAGTGTTGATGCGTTCGGGCTCGCCGCTGCCCAGAATCAGGCCCTGGCTGTCCATGACGTTGACGTTATAGGGCAGGATCGCCATGGTGCGATCGACGATGTTCTGCGCCAAGTCATGATCCAGCTCGAACATGGGGCTAATTTCCTGGAAAGCGTTAGGTTGTTCACTGGCACAGCGCAATGGCTGCTTGACTGTGCGCAAGCACAAAGACAGCGGCCTGCAAGGTGGTCGAGACTCTTTGGGCGATCAACGTTACCTGCGCATCGCAAAAAATCATAATAAAGAGAGACTCCCATGTCACAGAGCGCCGCAGCCACACTGGCCACCGATGACGATAAAAACGCCATCTACAAGCGCATTACCCTGCGCCTGATCCCCTTCATTTTCATCTGCTATCTGTTCAATTACCTCGACCGGGTAAACGTTGGCTTTGCCAAGTTGCAGATGCTCGATGCGTTGAAGTTCAGCGAAACCGTCTACGGCCTCGGTGCCGGGATCTTCTTTATCGGCTACGTGCTGTGCGGCGTGCCGAGCAACCTGGCACTGACCAAGTTCGGTCCGCGACGCTGGATTGCGTTGATGATGATCGTCTGGGGCACACTGTCCACCTGCCTGCTGTTCGTCACCACGCCGACGCATTTCTACACCTTGCGCCTGTTTACCGGTGCCGCGGAAGCCGGCTTCTTCCCCGGTGTGGTGCTGTACCTCTCGCAATGGTTCCCGACCTTCCGCCGTGGGCGGATCATGGCGTTCTTCATGTCGGCCATCCCGGTGTCCGGCCTGCTGGGCAGCCCGTTCTCCGGCTGGATCCTCAACCACTTCGCCGCGGGCCAAGGCGGCCTGGCCGGTTGGCAGTGGATGTTCCTGCTGCAAGGCATCCCGACCGTGATCCTGGGCGCCCTCGCCTACTTCCTGCTCAGCGACAGCTTTGCCAACGCCAAGTGGCTCAAACCTCACGAACGCGCGGTACTGGAAGCCGACCAGGCGACCGACCTGGCCAACAAGCCGAAAACCACCACCGATTCGCTGGCCGAAGTGTTCAAGAACCCCGCGATCTGGGCGTTCGGCCTGATCTACTTCTGCATCCAGAGCGGCGTGTACGCGATCAACTTCTGGCTGCCGTCGATCATCAAGAACCTGGGGTTCAGCGATAACCTGGTGATTGGCTGGCTGAGTGCGATCCCGTATCTGCTGGCGGCCGTGTTCATGCTGCTGGTGGGTCGCTCCGCCGACTTGCGCAAGGAGCGTCGCTGGCACTTGGTGGTGCCGATGTTGATGGGCGCTATCGGCCTGGTGATCGCGGTGAACTTCGCCACCACCCCGGCCATCGCCATTCTCGGCCTGACCATCGCCACCATGGGCGCGCTGACCGGCCTGCCGATGTTCTGGCCAGTGCCCACCGCCATGCTCAGTGCCGGCGCGGCGGCAGGTGGCCTGGCGTTGATCAACTCCATGGGCCAGATGGCCGGCTTCCTCAGCCCGTATATCGTCGGCTTTGTGAAAGATGCCACCGGGTCCACGGATATGGCGCTGTACCTGCTGGCAGCGGTGATCGTCGCCGGTAGCGTGCTGGCGTTGCGAATGACCCGAACCCTGAAGGCGTAACCCTCACCCTGCAGGAGCCGGCTTGCCGGCTCCTGCAATTGCGTCAGAGCAGGCCGCCGCCGTCGATGTCGATCACGGCGCCGGTCATGAAGCCATTCTCCATGGCCAGCACATACCCCGCCGCCACCTCCTCTGCCTGCCCCACTCGCCCGACCGGCAATGCGCCGCTCGCCTTGGCAAACATCGCCAGGCGCTGTTCCTCACTCAAGCCTGCATACGCCGGCGTATCGATCACCCCTGGGCTGATCACGTTGACCCGTCGCGGTGCCAGCTCCTTGGCCAACTGTTTGCCCAGCGCTTCGGTGGCGGCGTTGATGCCGGTCTTGATGAACTGGCCCGGCGCCAATTTACGCCCCAGTTGCCCGGAGGTCAGGCTGATGCTGCCGTGTTCGTCCAGAAATGGCAGCGCCCGTTGAATCGCGCGCAACGAGCCCCAGAGCTTCACATTGAAGTTTTCCTGGGCCTCGACCAGGTCGGTTTCGACCAGCGTCTTGGCGTTTACGCTGGGGCCTGAGGTGTAGACCAGGTGGTCAAAGCGCCCGACGTTTTCGAACAGACGCTGCAGGGAGGCGGCATCGGTGACGTCCACCGGTTCGCTGCGCAGGCCGTTTTCCACGCCGCGGGCCAAGCGACGCCCGGCCAGTACCACGTGTGCACCCCGCGCCGCAGCGGCCTTGGCCACGGCAGCACCGATGCCACTGCTGCCGCCGATGACGATGACGGTTTTGCCGTTGAGGGGAGAAGTCATGGGGAAGATTCCTGATGGATAAAGTGAGCGTTCATCTTCACAGCTTGGCAATCGGCGAAAAATCCCGGTAAAACGACAAGATCTTTAAAGGATTTTTACAAATGAGCTCAACCCTCGACCTTGAAGTCTTCGTGCGCACCGCCGACACCGGCAGCTTATCTGCCGCTGCACGCGGACTCGGCTTGACACCAGCCGCCGCCAGCATTGCCCTCAAGCGCCTGGAAACCCGCCTGGGCATTCGCCTGCTGGCACGCTCCACTCGCAGCATGCGGTTGACCGAAGAAGGCCGGCGCTACCTTGAAAGCGTGCGCATCGCGCTGGAAGCACTGTCCGAGGGCGAACAGGCGATCAAGCAGCAGGACCAGAGCCTCAGCGGGTTGCTGCAACTGGCGGCGCCCTCGGATTTCGGTCGCAATGTGCTGCTGGGCTGGCTGGATGAATTCAAGCTCGAACACCCGAATATCCGCCTGCAATTGCTGCTCAACGACAGCAATGCCGACCTGTTCCGCGACACCGTCGACATCGCCTTGCGGTTTGGCGTGCCCAGGGATTCCAGCCTGGTGGCGTTGCCGGTGGTGCCTGATCATCACCGCATCCCCTGCGCCAGCCCGGATTACCTGGCGCGCCATGGCACGCCCCTTGCCCCGGCCGAGCTGGCGCAGCACAACACCCTGCGCTACATGCGCCAGGGCCGGGCCAACAACACCTGGTATTTTCGCCAGGGCGCGGTGCTGCAGGAAGTGGAGGTGTCGGGCGATTACCTGAGCGATGACGGTGAAATCGTGCGGCGCTGGGCGTTGGCCGGTCACGGCATCGCCTACAAGGCCAACCTGGATATTGCCCGGGACATCAAGGCCGGGCGGCTGGTGCCTTTGCTGCCGGATTGGCAAGGCGAGCCCACGCCGTTCAACCTGATGTGCCCTCACCGCCTGCAAGTGTCGGAACGGGTGAAGGTATTGCATCGCTTTTTACAGGCGCGTTGCCAGACCCTGCTGAGCACATGAAGAAACGCGCGCAGGGCTTGTCCCAGAGCCTCTGACTCTGGTATTGCATGGGGTACGTTTCCCTGCCTTGAGGAGTTATCCATGATTTACCGCACATTGGGCCAGTCCGGGTTGAAGGTCAGCGCCTTGACCCTGGGCACCATGATGTTTGGCGAACAGACCAACACCGAGGATTCGCTGCGCATCATCGACAAGGCCTGGGACCAGGGCATCAACTTTATCGACACCGCCGATGTGTACACCGGTGGGCGCTCCGAGGAAATCGTCGGCGAAGCCATCGCTCGTCACCGTGAGGATTGGGTGGTGGCGTCCAAGGTGGCGATCGGCCCTGCCGATGGCCTGCCCAACCGCAGTGGCTTGAGCCGCAAACGCATTTTCAATGCGCTGGAAGCCAGCCTCAGCCGCCTCGACACTGACTATCTCGACATCTACTACCTGCACCGCGAAGACCACAACACGCCGCTGGAAGTCACGGTGTCGGCGATTGGCGATCTGATTCGCCAGGGCAAGATCCGTTACTGGGGCCTGTCCAATTATCGCGGCTGGCGCATTGCCGAAGTGATTCGCGTGGCCGAACGCCTGGGCGTGGACAAACCGGTGATCAGCCAGCCTCTGTACAACATCGTCAACCGCCAGGCGGAGGTCGAGCAGATCACTGCCGCGGCCGCCTACGGGTTGGGTGTGGTGCCTTACAGTCCTTTGGCCCGTGGCGTGCTCAGTGGTAAATACGCTCCGGACGTCACGCCCGAGGCCGGCAGCCGTGCGGCGCGCCAGGACAAACGCATCCTGGAAACCGAATGGCGCGTGGAGTCCTTGCGCATCGCCCAGCAGATCCAGCAGTACACCCAAGGGCGTGGCGTGGGCATCGTGGAGTTTGCGATTGCCTGGGTGCTGAACAACTTGGCGGTCAGTTCGGCGATTGTCGGGCCACGCACCGAGGCGCAGTGGGATGCCTACATCGGCGCGCTGGACGTGAAGATCACGGCGGAGGATGAGGCGTTCATCGACTCGTTGGTGACACCGGGGCATTCGTCCACGCCGGGGTTCAACGATGTAGGCCATTTTGTTTCCGGTCGCATAGCCCGCGCTTAAGCAGGGAACACCTGTTGCTGGGCAGTAAAGACCTACGGTGGTGAGCGGGCTTGGGACAATAGACCCGCTCGCCACAGGTCTTGGTTCAAACAGATCAGGTGAGAAATTTTCCTGAAAAACGCCCCAAAACAGCGCAACCCTCTCCCGCCAAAAGCACCATAATCCCCTCCTGAAATCCCCCTTCTTGTGTACCAATGGTTTTTCGCGAGGACAGTGTGTCTAAAGGTGTTGTGTTATCGGTCTTGGCGTCGGTGTTGTTTGCGGTGATGTATTACTTCACATCATTGCTCACGCCACTGAGCGGCCTGGAAATTTTCGGCTGGCGCATGTTGCTCACCGTGCCCTGCATGACGGTCTTCATGATTGTCAGTGGCGAATGGCGGCGCGTGTGGGAACTGGTGCGCATGCTGGCAGACAGTCCCCGCCTGATTGCGGGTGTGTTGCTGTCTTGCGCATTGCTCGGCGTGCAGCTGTGGCTGTTCATGTGGGCACCGCTGAACGGGCGCAGCCTGGATGTATCGGTGGGTTACTTCCTGTTGCCACTGACCATGGTGCTGACCGGGCGCCTGGTGTGGGGCGAACAGCTTTCTTACCTGCAACGGATCGCCGTGTTTTTCGCGGCCCTTGGGGTGCTCAACGAGTTGTATCAGGCGGGCGGGTTCTCCTGGGCAACGCTGGTGGTGATCATCGGCTATCCGATCTATTTCATCGTGCGCAAATACCTCAAGACCGACCACCTCGGCGGGCTCTGGCTGGACATGGCGCTGATGCTGCCCGTGGCCTGGTGGTTTGTGCAAAGCGGTGAGCAAGGCTTCGCGGTGATGGAGGCCCACCCGAAGCTGTACGCGTTGATTCCCATGCTGGGCCTGATCAGTGCCTCGGCACTGGTGAGCTACATCATTGCCAGCCGACTGCTGGCGTTCAGCCTGTTCGGGCTGCTCAGCTACGTTGAGCCTGTGCTGTTGCTGGGCGTGGCACTGATTCTGGGGGAAGGGATCAAGGGCGGTGAGTGGTTGACCTACATTCCGATCTGGCTGGCGGTGATGGTGCTGGTCTTTGAAGGGTTCAAGCATTTGGTGCGCCAGCGCAAAACCTGATGCGCAGGCAATAAAAAGCCACTCTATTGAGTGGCTTTTTATCTGTGTTTGGAGCGGGAAACGAGCGTCTGACTAAACACCTATCCCATTGAAGAAGCTGAATTCTTATTGCCCTAATCGCTTTCGATGGACAAGATTACGGACTTCTTCTTTAGGCATGGCAAGCCCGTGATGAGAACATTGTTCCACTCTGTGATTCAGCGTTTCGCCAGATAGCGGAGTGCCTTACGCGACGTGGCTAATTGACGCCCTGCCAGCATCAAGTCATGCCGCGCTCATAAGGAGCGTCTTACCGGTGCTTATCCAACTCCCACCGACAACAACTGACTATTGAGCCGAGCCTTAGCTTCGTGTGCCCTTACAGGCAGGAAACTTGGAGCACCCCCAGAACTGACGCCCTGTGTGTTTCCCTTTTCGTGCGGTACGACGCACCATGGACGCACCGCAGCTCGGGCAAGAGTTCATTGCAGATGAGCTCGTGGTGGTCGACACCGACGAACGAGTGATCACCGGCGTTGGATGGGCTCTGCTCGGCTGTGTCTGCGTTCTTTTGGGAATATCGATGGAAACCGCAACCGGTGCAGGTACGCTAATCCCCAGCGCAACACAATCGTGCTCCGCAATGGCTCGCTCTTGGAGTGCTTGCGTGAGCACCTGATCTGGTGCATTTTTGGCCGCTAGGCAGCGTGGTGTAGCCGCTTGCAAAGCAGCTAAACCCGATTGAATTTTTCTTTGGAGTTCGATCTGTTTCGTTGCAAACGCTACCCGAGTGGACTGCTCCGCTTGTAGATCGGACGGATCGGGTGTGGCGTTGTAGCGGAACTTTCCCTCATGCCCCTGACGCCAAGCCAACATCTTCGCTGTCAGTGCTTCTCCAAAACCTGGCACCGCGCGAACTGCTGAAGCAGTGATATCCGCAGCACTCTCAATACCAAAAGACGCAAGCGTGGCGGTCTTCCCCGCCCCGATGCCAGGTATCGACGCGCGTCTTATCAAAAATCGATCCAAGAAAACTGCGCGTTGGCGCTCCTCTCGTGTCAACTTTAGTTGATTGAGCGCCTGAGCAAGCCCCTCTTGGACTTGCCGATATCGAATGACTGTATCCTCCAAATCGGCGCGCAAGATATGCATTTCCCGCAGGCCAATTCGTTGAAGATAGGCTTGAGACGCTAAGCGCACCTTACCGTCTGCATCTTGGTAGGCCTTGCGAAAAGGCGTCGAATCCACCTTATTGGTAGCAAACATCCGCACTAAACCAAATAGCCCGAGCCCACCCCACAACAGAGCGGCTTTTGGGGCGAGAACACAGCCAATAATTGCAAATAACAAGGCGATACCACCGAAGATCGCGGGATCATGGCGCTTGCCCTTTGCTTGTGTCACAGCAACGCTGGGAGCAGCGACAGTGCCAGTCCAAATCGGTAACACCTCATCTGGCATCGGGAGACGCAATGCTCGAATAGCCGCCCACACGCGTTCCAAATCGAAGGAACCTGCCAGCGGTACACTGCCAACAACCAGGCTTTGGGGAAACATTTCAATCCCCGACTGACTAGCCAGCCGACACCACAGACATGAAGTCGCCGAGCCAGGAAAATAGTGGGTCGGTACATCCGCGCAGCGGCGCAATCCCGTCTCGAGTCCCTGGAGCAAGCTGACCCAAATGGCTGGGTCTGGGCGTGACGAAGGTGCGAGGCCAAACGCGGCCTCGAATGCCGCCGCTATCGACCCAGGAAAATCCGCGAGCAGCACGGAGCCGGGCGGCGGCGTCGTACGTGTCTCGTTACGCCTAGCCATCGAAAAGGCAAAGCGATTCTGTGCGATCGATTGGCCCAGAGAGAGATCCGGACCGTTGTAACGGCCTGCATAGGGGTGCTTGCCCATCGCCAGCAGCTGGAAAATAGCAACTGCAAGCCCGAAATTGTCGTGTGCCTGAGTACGGGTTACCTTCGCAAGGCTACCTCCATGAAGCTCAGGCGGTGTGAAGTCCTCAGTGCCGACGACACAAGGGTATGCGTGACCTTTCAAACTGAACTGGAAACTGTCGGCATCAATCAGCGCAACCGTCGCATCCGGCCCCACCAGAACCCCAGAGTGATTGAGGTCACCAATGATGCACCCTGCTTGATGCACAGTGGCGACAGCACGTGCGACATTCTGGGCGACGCGCACCAGGAACCGGTAATCCGCCTTGGGAAAATGCATCTTGCGCGATTTCGGACTGTATAACTCATGCAGCGCGCGGTACCCCGCTACCAGCCGCATGGTAAAACCCAGAAAATTGCCAGAGGAATCAGTCACTACTTCGGACGGAAAAGCGACCAAGGTGGTCGCACCAGCCAACCGTCCATCAATCATTGCTCGGACTTTGTTCTCGCGGGAGCTTCGCAGCTCCGACTTGTAGATCTTGACCGCGCAATCACCTTGGCCCACCAAGGCGTACACGTCGCCTTCGCCACCTTTACCCAATTGCTTGTCGAGTCGCTCGGTTTTACCGCCGATCTTGACCGACCGCAAACTCATTGGCATGACACCAGGATGAGCGTCTTGTCATCATCCGTACGGTCACACAACGCAGGGCTATGCAAATAACGCCCGAGCGCATCTGATAATTCGGCAAGACGCCCATCCGCCCGTGCTTGATCCACCGGTTTGATCATCGGGTCGAAGAAGCGAGCAAAAGGTTTTCGCGTAGCCTGCTCCAGCGCAACTGACTCAAGCCCATCTGAAAAAAGAGCGAACGCGTCGTGCTCCCGATCAAAGCGATAGATGTGCAGACGAACTTCAGGATCATCGGTAACGAAATAGGTCGTCGAGGCGAACTCCCCGTTTTCCGGCCAGCATATGGCTTCCCACATACCGGCCTTGCGCGCCACTAGGGCACTGTCGCCGATCTGTAATGCCAGGATTTGGTCTTTGAATACCACCAACATGACTAACGTGGCGGCAAACTGTCGCCGAGTTAACTCCCGCTTTTCCGCGACCATAGAAAGATGATCCCGGAGTTGATCAATCCAGCACATGATCGTTTCGTCGTCTGGCAAAACCTCATGTTGCTTAAACCAGTTGCGCAGATTGACAATCAGGTTGCGGCAGACTAATGCAGCGCCCTGCCCACCGTGGCTGGCACTGCCCGCGCCATCGGAAACGACCGCACACATTGCATCTGAATGGACGCGCATGACACTAAATGCATCCTGCTTCCGTGTCCCCATTCGTAGATGCGATGTGCCAATACAGGACGCCGCGGCCCAGCGCCAATGAAGGCTACTCTGCAACTGCCCACCCCGTCGGCCCCGTTGGATTGGCAAGAGGAACGGCGTCCCCAGGGCTCGACTGCGATACGGCGCTCAGCGAGCTCGACAACCAAGCAAACAGCTCTCGAAACGCCAGACCTTTCAGCTTAAGAGGTTGACGCGTTCCCAACTGAGTGAGAGTCGACATTTCCGCGCCCTCAACACCGACGGAATAGAACATGAATTCCTTTCGTTCTTCGCCCTCATGAACACGCCGGCGCGCCTCCTGCCAGTTATCAGTAGGGGCACCGTCGGTAATCAGAAAAACCCAGGGGCGATAGTACTTGACACCATTGGCTCGGTAACGCTCTTTGCGTTCACGCAGCAAATCCAACGCACGCTCGACAGCCTCCCCCATTGGCGTGACACCGCTGGCCTCCAACACTTCTGGGAAATAGCCATCGACGGTTGTGAACTCGGTTTGGACGTTGACCGGCCCAAAGGTCACCACTGCCAGCTCTACCCGCTTCGCCGCCATTGCATCGGCATATAGCTCTTCTTTGAAGAACTGCAGCGCATCATTCAATTGGCGGATCGGCGCGCCATTCATGGACGATGACGTGTCCAATAGCAGTATGCAGGGGCATCGTTGCTCCGGATTCTCTGCAAACTCGGCGTCCGCAAAAGGTTGCTGCTCAAAATCGGTCATCTTGTCCCCTTTCAGTCCCTGACGAAGCTGTCATACGTGATAGCACGATAACATTGCGGATCATAGAACGCACAAAATGATCGGCACAGCCGTCAGCAGCCAAGTATCTTCCACCCCATCCAGACGCGCTAATGGGCAAGCATGTGCTGGACATCGCCGTATGTAAGCTGAGGATTGCTCCCTGCCCCCTCTACCTCTGAAGTCATCCCACCAACTTCACGACCGAAGCGCCTCACCAATTTCCTCAATAGCAGAACCAACTTCATGGCCAGCACGAATCAGTTCCGCGAACCGCAGCATCACTGAGGAGCCGACGTCTTGGGCCAACGCTCTGGTCATCAACTCCCGGATCGGTTCTTCAAGCTCTGCTTCGACAGTTGGTGAACATGCCTGTCCGGTTAGCCAAGTAACAAGAGAGGAGACCCTATGTCCTGAGGTATTTTCGTCAACGCCCAAGATTTCCCCCAATACCATTCCCAATGTGCCGGCAGGATGCTGTTCCGGACGGCTCCACGCCTTGAGTTCAATCGACTCTCGCTGGACCTTCTCCAAGTTCCGCCGAATCTTTCCAGGAATGGTCGCAGCCGCTTTCCAGCGGTTGTAGTACTCGCGATTCGCCAGACTGGCAGCGTCTCTGACGACCTTCCAGACTACCGACCAGAGCTGCGAGACACTATAGGTTTTGAGTGCCGAACGCATCGTGCTTTTGATTTCCTCCAGCTCTTGTTCGGACAGTTCATGGTTGTAGAGCTGGCACTGAGCTTCCAAATAGCGCATCACATCAGCGACCGAGTAATCGAGCCACAGACTAAAGAGCCCTTCGGCATCGGTGTACACCCTATCGAGCAGGCTCCGGATGACCTCGTCTGCTCTTCTTGATTCGGCATCTGGTGCCAAACGATAAACCACTTGGTCCCGCAACATCCAAATATCGTCACCTTCCCAGTAGTAGGTGCCCGGTCTTGCTTTACTGGGATCATCAAGAACCAATCCAGCCTCACGCAAATGCTGCATAAAGTCACCGACGTACCGAGGCGCAAGCCCTCGGCAGTCACCTATGGTGAAGCCGCCATTGGTCAGCCTCGGCGTAACGGCCCTGTCTAATGCCAACAGCAGGAGCACGTGCCTATCCGCAATAGCGGAGTAGTCCACAGTTCGCGCTGACTGGTTGCGGGCATATTCTGTCAGCTGCCGCTCAAGCTCCGCAGCCTTCGCTTTTTGAGCTTCCAACGCAATAGCATCTTGGTCTTTCTGACACAACGTACAAAGCTTGATGGATGGCTGGGGGACTTTCTTAGCCTGTGAGCGATTTTTTATTTCGATCAACTCTGCGCATTTGGGGCAAACCTGATTTTCATCGAACGCATTGCAACGTTGCCGTATGAAGCTGGTAAGCGTAACGCCCTGAGCCATCTCAATGAGCCCCGCTAGAGCACTCACTTTTTCTAGGTATTGCCCGAACTCGTCGACGGCCCAATAGCGTTCAATCAACTCAATTTCTTTAGGGTCTTCGGTCAACATTTGTAGCCTGATTGCCATGTAAAGGTCCTATTTCACTCGTTGTAAATACTTCTCAGCATTGGCTGTTTTTCGGGGTATCGCTCAGCGTTGAGTCACGTCGACGGCGATCTTTTTGCTCCGTCGTTCTTCCAACAACGTCCTCGGCAACACAAACCCTTCAAAACTGCGCTGGGTAATCGGGTTGTTAGCCTTCTCCGCGCCGATGCGGTAGCGCATCAACCCATCGGCGAGAGCAAAGGTCAGGTCCACGCTGGTGTCGGTCCGCCCATTGAGGTGTCCACGACTGAGCAATCGGAACAGTGACCACGGCCCGCGATAGCTCATGCTGGCGGTGTTACCGGTGCTGTGTACCAGCGTCAGTTGGCTGCCATTGGTGTTGCCCAGGCTGTTGGGCCAGACCAACCCGGTACGTTGCGGCGCGCCGTGCTGGTAGGGAATCAACTGGCCGTCGACGCTGAGCATGCTGCTCAGGCGGGTGGCGCTGAGGGCCAGGGGTTCGATGGTGAGTTGCACGGCCAGGTGGCCGCGATGGTTGAAGAAGGTGTCGCGGATGCGCTCGACCTTTTTCAACTGCTCCAGCACGTCGCTACGCACCAGGTAGCCGCCGAGGCTGTCGGAGTACAGGGCGTCGAGGTTGTCCTTGAGGAACACGTTCAGGTACTGATCGTGGAACTGCTGCAGGCGTCCTTGCGGGCCGAAGAAGGCTTCGAAGTCTTCCAGCGAGGCGTCCTCGCCGCTGGCCTTGAACGGGTAACGGCCTGCCAGGCGGTCGCGGTAGAAGCTGTAGATTTCACTGTCCCAGCGTTTTTCCAGTTCGCGCAAGGCGACAATCACCAGTACCTGCGAAGTTTGGTCGGCGAGTTTTTTGACCTGCTGGTTCAGTGGTTCAGGCAGGCCCACAGCGACGCGTTGCAGGTTGGCGATGGGATCGGCACCGCCCAGGGAGAAGCGGTTGAGCACGGTTTTCAGCGCCGCCTTGCCGGGATCGGGATTGTCGTGCACGGCTTTGGCATAGTCGTAGACGGCACTGACCGAACGCAGGGTTTCTTCGTAATAGGACGGCTGCTCGCCTCGCGCGGTGATCAGTTCCGCCAGGCTGGAGAACGCACGCCGGATACCAGCGGCTTGTTGCTGGCCGTCCGATACCTTGTCCAGCGAAAGCGGTGCCTGCCCTTCGGCCAAGGGCACCGACGGGTAGATCACGCTGTTGTCGCGCAGGGTTTCCAGCAGGCGCCGCAGGGGAGCGGCCGGGCCAGTGACTTGTTCCAGCACCGCCACGCCGTGGCTGAGGTCATCGAAGTCGGTGACCGCAAACTGATTCAGTGCCCGGCGCCAACTGTCGACGTAATCGGCGCTGTACAGGGCGCGGATCCGCTGGGTCAGCACTTTGCGGTCTTCGTCGGAGTAGTCCAGGCGTTGGCGTTCGCCGAGTACCCACTGGTCGATCATGGCCAGTTCGATGATGCCCTCGGTGCCGGGCTCGAAGTAGTCCTTGAAGCCCTTGGCGGTAAGCAGCGGCGCCAGCAGCAAGCCGCTGCCCTCCTGGTGGGTGTTAAGCGGGCGGTAGACGATATCGAACGCCGGGCCGACCTCGTTGCGCAGGTCCAGCGGACGATGCAGGCGCTCCAGAGCATCCTGTTTGAGGCTCATGTAGACCCGTTCGGCCATGGGCAACTGGCGCAATTGCTGTTGCACCTGGGTGATGCGCTCGCGGTAGTGCGGCAGGTCGGCGTCGGCGTATTTCAGCGCGTAACCCAGGTGCCCCATCAAGTCGGCCTGCAACTGGCCCTGGCCCGGATAGGCGCGCTGCCACTGTTTGGCGACCCACTCTTCGACGATGGCCGGGCGGCGGTTTTGGCGTTCTTCGAGCGTGCGGTAAACACGCAGGGCTGCCAGTTGTTGATTGCTGCCGGCAGGCGCCGTGTTGATCGCCTCCAGCACGCCACCCGCAATCGCCGGCAGGAAGCGTTTGGACAGCAAATTCAGATAGGCCTCGTCCACCGTCGGGCCAATCGCCCTGCCCTGGTACAGCCCCATATCCGACAGCAACGGCCACGCCTCGCGGTAGTCGCCGTAGACCAGCACCGCATCACGAATCTGGTCCAGAGGCACCAGCAGGTTGCGACCGGTGGTGTCGATCCTGGCGTCGATGTCCCGGCCACTGAAATCCTGGCTCTTGGCCAGGACGTTGGCAGCCTTGTCGCGGTTGATATTGAAGTAAAACTGCCAGGTTGCGATGACGACGAAGCAACCCAAGGACGCGACGCTGAACCCGGCAATCAGCAGCCGCCGCTTATTGCGCGCTACCTTTATGTTGTCGCCCGCCAAACCCGCTTCTGGGTAGATCACCCGTTGGAACAGTTGCTGGGCAAAGTAGATCGCCGTGCCACCGGCCGGTTTGACCTCGAGGGGCGGAGGCGGCAGTTGATAGGCTTGCCCTGCTTCTTTGATGAAGGCATTGCTCAGGGTGCCTTGCTGCAAGACCGAGGAGAAATACAGCCCGCGCACCAGCGCCGGAGTGGTGAAACGATCGCTGCCGAGCATTTCGCTCAGGAAGCCGAACAGCGCCGGGCGTAGGCCCGCCATCTGATGCACCAGTGCCTGTAAACGATCGCGTTCAGTCAGTCCAGATGACGTCCTGATGCCGTCGAAAATCTGCTCACTGAGGCAGGCAACAAAGATTTGGTATTGGCCGGTCAGTTCCGCCAGCCAGGCGTCGAAATCATCCACCGCGTCCAGGCTGAAGGTGAAGCCCAACAGGTCTTCGCGCCCACTGCGCGACAACCGGGCGAAGAACTCTTCGAAGCCTTCCAACAGGTCGAACTTGCTCAGCGTCACGTACACCGGCAGGCGCGTTCCCAACTGCCGCGTCAGTTCAAACAACCGGGTGCGCAGCAGGTTGGCGTGGGCCTTGCGTTGTTCGGGACGTTGCGCCAACAGGGCCTGCACATCGATCACCAACACCACGCCGTTCAATGCGCGACGGCTGCGGTTGCGCGCCAGCCAATCGAGCAGGTGTCGCCATAGACGCGGGTGGGTGCCGGCGGGTAATACCGGCTTGACCTTGCCCTGCACCGCCCCCGACTGCGCAGCATCGTCACCGGTTGGCTCCGGATGACTGAGGAACTCACCTGGCGGGTCGATCAACACCGCCTCGTCACCGATCCACCAATCCACCGGATAGGCCAGTTGCTCTTCTTGGTGCGCCCTGACCCCAGCCTTGGTCACATGGGACAAGGCAAAGCTCTGGTTGGAGCGCGTGATCAGGCTGGTCTTGCCAGCATTTTCCTCACCCAGCACCAGATACCACGGCAGCTGATAGAGCGAACGACGTCGCTCCATGTTGTTGAGCAAATTGCCCAGGCTGCGGTCCAGTGCTCGCTCCTGCGCCTCGATATAAGGCAGGCACGGGTCGGCCTGCACCGCGGCCTCATGTTGGCGTTCAAGCTGCAGTCGGTGGTAACGATTACGCACCCGCCATGCCCAGATCAGCAGCGGCACCACAAGTGCGACGACACTGGCCGAGACGCGCATTGCCAGTTCACCCAGCGGCTGATGCTCACGCCAAGCCCACTGCGGCCCCAGCCACCAGATGGCGATCAACAAAAACACCACGCCCAGCAGCACCAGTAAGGGCACCGCCTGGTTGAACTGACGCAGCACCGGCAGGCCCCAGCGTTTGAGGTAACTCCAGACCGTTTTCATGAATCGCTCCTAGCGTATTTGTTGTGTTCGTTGCCCATGGACAGGATGAACATGTCCCCCCTTCGCTCTCGCAAAAGCCCCTTCCGTTGTCATGGCTTGCGCGCCTCAAGGCTGGCAATAAACTCATCAAGGATGCGTTTGCTTTCGGCGGCGTCTTCGGGCGTAGGTCCACGGGGGTTGAACCAAGGATCCGGCTTGGGTTCGACCGCACCGTAGCGGATGCGCACGGACTTGAGGATCGCGTCCCAGACGGCCATGGCTTCGTAGTCGGTGAGTGAGGGGTTGACGGGTTCTGCTCGCGCCGGGCGGTTCGGGCGTTGCCAGAGCGGTATTTCGTAGCCTTTGTTGGCGAATTCGGGGAGGGTCCAACGCACCAGGTCTTCTGGTTCGTTAGGGTCAATGGGGCCTGCTTTCATGCCACCAGCCGAAAGACGGACACTCATTGCCGGGCGGCTTAGGGAAGGATTATCGCGGTAGTTCTCGCTCACGAAGAGTATTTGACGATGAGTGTCATCACTGAAGCCAATCAGGGACTCTTCCGCTTGCATATCGGCCAGAGTGATTTTTCCTGCTCGCAAATTTTCATAATCGCCAGCGAGAAAGATCTTCGTGTCTTTTTGGGTGCGGACGTGCAAGCGTTCTTCGTCATCAGGTGAGAGCGCGTTGATATAGATGTTCAGCGATATGTCAGACGCAGGGGGACTAAAATCGAAGCTGGCGATTTCCTGATCGTGATGGCTTCTGATTACGATGGGGCCCAAGGCGAAGCCTGCTCCTGCGTTCTGTGGCTCATTGACCTTGAATATTTCTTTAGACAGCTTTAACAGGCGTGCCTCAACTGGCGCCGTATTGCCTTTGAAGGAGTCGGCGCGGAGCATGACGTAGGCGTCACCGACAAGAAGATGGAGTTCGTGAACGAAGGTTTGGCGCTGAGTCATACGCATGTAGTATTGCAACATGACACTTTGCGGTGTCTCCCTCAAAGCCGAAACCAGCATCGGTATATTATTCATTTCATCGTTTTTGATTGCCGCGATTCGACGTGCCCGCTCATTCAACGCAGCATCAAACCGCTCTTGTGTCACGCCCTCTCCCAATACACGCACCTCTACCGATGAGTGATCGGCGCCAAGCCCGTAATACAATTTCACATCCCCGCCGCCCGTCCAGTTGGCCGGCACATCAATCAGGCCACGGCCCAGCGCCCAGGTACGCATGTGGGTAGTCATTTCGCTCACGTTATTTTTCTCCTGTTCGCTGGGCTGTTTGAAAGCGGCACATCCGGTGAGAGAACCCAGCACCATGCATGCAAAAAAAAGAATCAGCTGACGCATAGGGGCCTCTTGGCTTTCGCCGCTATTTTGATAAGGGAATAGAGGGTGAAATGCTGCGCGACCGGGCTGGCATAGGACGCTTCATGATCGAAACCAGGCGCCTTGATTTGCTGGCGGACCTCGCCATTACGCGCATGCTTGACCGGCGCGCTGCCCGAGCTCACTGGGACGGTGCCGTCGCCGGAGCCGTCCTGCATTTGGCAATGCAACTCCCAGTAGCTGGTCTGCACGGTTTTGACTGGCGCATCGGGGTCGCCACGCATGGGAGGTATGGCTTGGTTGTGCCCGCCCACATACACAGGGCTACGGCCATCATCCCTTACCTGATGCATCTCGAGGTTTGAAACCGTGAAGCTATCAGGGTGTGAGCCGTAGGGACCATTGAGGCGAGACCCACGCTGCATTTGCCAAGTGATGGATTCGAAGCTGCGATGTTTGTCGTCGTTGCCGTAGTAGACGTAGGTTTGAGGGTGATAGGAGCCCGCGATTGTCAGATGGAACTGCTTCGCTTCCGATATGTTTTCCTCAAAAATCTCCCACGTGATCGCATCACCATCCTTGGGCGCCAACCATTCTTCGCGCAATAACCCCCACCACCGGTCGCGGCGTAAATAGATCTCGTCGTAAGGATCCTTCACGGGCTGGCGCGGCATCGCCGAAACGCCTTGGTCGTCAATCAGCCGCAGCCAACCTGGAGCGTAATTTTGTGTGGGCAGCAATTGCAGGGCACCGGGAGCCTGCGCAAACACGGCGGTCACTTCCTGGCCTGTCGGACCAATCACCGCACCGGCAATAGGATCTTCATCGGCCATGCCGACCTTGCAACGGCGATAAGCAACCGGTGCCCCAGTGGCGGGCATTACCCCATGCACGACACCGGCAATTTTGGCGGCCATACCGGGCAACTGGGCACATCGACGCGCCACCAATCCGCCCATGGAATGAGTGACGAGTATCACCTGCTGACAGTTGCGACCGTATTGGTGCAGCAGTTCGTCAATGCGTTCGGCCAGACGCTGTGCAGCGACTTTGTTGGAGTCCAACCAGTTATAACCACAAGCATGCACCGGCATTCGGTAACCAGCTCGCGCCACCAGCTCATCCGAGACAATCGACGGCAACTGGCTGGCGAGGTTGGCACCCAGCCCTGGCATGCCAATCGGAGTTTCGGGTTTTAACCGAGTGATATGAGTCGACCCAGGCTCGACGGCGACGGTATGCAAGTGCTCCGGCAAGATGTCGAACTGTGGCCATTGATGAGGCAAGAACCCGCTGTTCAGAGCCTCTTCCAGCCAAAGAAGAAAAGCGTGATAGCTGGTTTCGCTCACCTCTCCCCAACCACGCTCTTCATAGCGTTCTTTCAGGGCCAAAAGGGTCTTTTTCCTGTCCAGCCCTGGCTGTGCCAATACCGTACCGGCAGCACGTTCAGGCACCGCGCCCTGGTTGTCGACGTCCACCCTGGCCGGGTGCAACAGTTTTTGTCGTATGCCAGCCTTTTTGTTGATCCAGTTCAAGGCCAGCCACATGTTTTTGCCCATGAACCCCGCATCCAGCCGCCATACGGGAACGGCCTTTTCCTTTTTATTGCGCTTATCAGGCTTACTCTTCAAATTCGACCCCATGATCCCCGGCACAAAAATTACCGGCAATATCCCGTCCGGCGGCAATATGCACTGCACCGGGTCGGTGATATGGCTGGGCGTCAGGGTCCAGGTATGCACGGGGTTGCCCCGGGCGTTGTAGGTCATGGGCGCAACACGAGGCGCCGATGGATTCTCGGTCATGCGGGTTCTCCGTTATCCAGCCATTCCAGTACAAGCCCTTCCAGCGTCATGCCCTGTTGCAGGGTGACGAAGCCTTCAGCATCGGTACGGCCCTCAAAACGTGCGCCATCCTTGCGAACCAATGCATAGGCGCGGTTGCGGATAGGTTTCCCGTCGGCGAGGAGCGTTTGAAAGCGTTCGTTGAACGATGTGCTGGGCCAGTTATTGAGTTCTGCAGCGGCATTGCCTGGGTCAATGAAGTACTTGTTCGCAGCCTTCACCGTGAAGTTGCCGGGCATCCCCAACTCGATATTGCCGCCCTGCATCTTGATATAAGCCCCACCGCACAACAGGGTGATGTGCTTGTCGGCGGCCACCAACACATGTTGCTGGCTGGCGCTGATTTCCACGCTTTGGTCGGCTTGCACATGAATGCTGTTGTGCTGGGCCTGCAACAGCAGTTGGCCGTTGTGGGCGATATGGCGCATGTCGCCACCCTGGGCAAACAGGCCGATTTCATCACCTGCATTGATCACCACTTTTTGGCCGGCGCTAAGTTGCTGGTTTTGTTGTGCCACGCTGTCGATGTGCTCGCCTGCGCCCATGGCGATGCTGCGGGACGTGGCGGCAGCAATCCCGCCAGGCCCACTTAACGCGATGATGGGTTGCGCGCCATTGCCGGTGCCATCGGCTTGATCATTAGCGCCATGCCCCAGCGCATTGACTGCATCGGTCAGGGATTTTTGCGGCTGCGGATCCTGAGCAATGCCTTGGGCGTTTTCGGCAGATGCCCCCAGCTGTTTGGCCAATGTCAGGGCGGCTTGCAACACCTCGATCACCTGTTGGCGCTCCAGTTGACCCGCGCCAGCCTTCAGTTGAGCTTCGGCGGTCAGCAATAAACCTTTGGCTGCGCGCAACGCGCCGTGACCATCGGTGCGCAACTCAAAACCTTCGCCCCTAGGTTTACCGCCACCGTAGTGGCGTGGATGAGTGAGGTAGCCCAAGTGCAGCGCGCTATGCTCGTGATCACTCATTAACGCCGCGCTGATTTGTGCGGTGGTGTCGTCGATGCGAAGCTCGTTGGCACGCGTGCCCTTGAACTCACGGCTCTTGGTCGTCGCCACAGCCTTGAGCTTGGGCAGTTCATAGGGCGGCAGATTGGTCTCGCGGTAGGTCCGCCCCGTGGCGATAGGCTGGTCAGGATCGCCATCCAAAAAGCTGATAATTAGTTCCTGATTCACGCGCGGCACGGCCATGGCACCCCACGTCGCGCCGGCCCAGCCTTGCGAAACGCGAATCCAGCACGAACTCTGATCGTTGTTTTTATCAGCGCGGTCCCATGGGAATTGCACCTTGACCCGGCCCCATTTATCGCAATAGATCTCCTCACCAGGCGGGCCGACCACCGTGGCGATCTGCGGGCCGTCGATGCAGGGTTTGTCACGTAGCGGCGCTTTCCATTCCGAGGTCCAGCGGATGGCGCTGGCCTTCATTTCATAAGAGGTGCCGACGCCACTGCCTGACGATTCTTCCTGCAAGCTGGTGTGCTGTTTGCCTTCGTGCTTGATGGCGATGGTGCGCCAGCGGTCGTTGAAGTCCTCACGCGGATGATCGTTGAGGTCGAACGCCAACCCAGGTTGCAGGCGTTCATCGTCGCCCTCCACATGGGCCAGCTTGGCGTCGTTGCGCAGGGCGGCCAGACGCGTCTTGGTAAAGGGCTTGCCGGCGATGTCGCGTTTGTAGCGGCCGGGGTAGTCGTAGCGTTCGTAATCCTTGTGCTGGTTGTTCAGGTCCTGGTCGCCGGTGGCGGTGTGCTGCTGGTTGTAGCGCGGGTGGGTGAAGGTGTAGTCGCGCTGCACCTGCACGGCGGTGCGTACTTGTTCGGTGTAGTGAAAGCGGTTTAACGCCGGTTCCATCGAGTCGCCGCCGCTCATGGGCTGGTAGATCACCGGGCAATCGGTGTGGGTGCCGATAGTGCCCAGCCCGCCGACGCGGTCGGTGAGGACAAGGGTGTGGCCGTCGACGCGGTGTTCGAAGGTGTAAAGCAGGCCTTCTTCGGCGGCGAGGCGGGCGATGAAGTCGAGGTCGGTTTCACCGGCTTGCACGCAGTACTCGCGGGGTTGGTGCTCGAAGCAGATTTCGCTGCGGATGTCGGTCAGCTTTTGTTCGGCCAGCACGCTGGTAATGATGTCGGGCACGGTCTGGGCCTGGAAGATGCGCCAGTTGGAACGCAGGTCGAAACGCTTCAGGGTCGGTTCGACCACGGCGGTGTAGCGGGTGCGGCGAAAACCGGTGTCCCCTTGGGTGAACAGGCTGACCAGCCCGTGGACGTAACGTACCGGAGCCTCACCACGCCAGAGCGTGAAAAGCCCTGCCAGATCGAGCACCCGATTGAAGTCGATAGCGGCGTTATGGCTCGCCAATTCCAGTTCGAGTTTGAACGGTTGGGAAAGGCCTTCTTCAAGGGTGAAAGAGACCACCTCGAAGGCATCGCCCTTCAAGGGTTCAAAGGTGAAACGCAGGTCACTTTGACGGGGCATCGTGGCTAGTCCTTACTCTCACTGATAACAGCCGCCACCTTCCGGTACAACTCCGGCTCCCACCCCTGCGCCGTGGTCTCGCGCATCAGCCGGGCAACGCTGGCGTACAGATCGTCCGCCAGCCAAGACAGGCCACGGGATGCCAACAGGTCGGCGGCAATCACCGTGGCGTAGCTGCGTTGGCGCGGGGTGTCATGGGTGGCGTGCAGGTCCTGCAGGCGCAGCAACACCACTTCGACGCCTTCGGTGTTGAGCTGGGTGGTCAGTTCGTCGCGCAGCCCGGCATATTCCTGCACCGGGCTACTGGTGGCTTGCGCCTGATCGGCGCCGGTGATCCAGGCCTGGGTTTGTGCATCCACGAACGGTGTGCCGTCGCTGAAACACAACTCCAGCAGCGCCGGCAGGCGGCAGACAAACCGCTCGCAGGTCTGGCGGATGGCGGCGGCCACTTCTTCCATCGCCAGGCGCGAAGCGACCTGGGCCGCCAGGTAACTGCCGCGCAGCCAGTACGGCGAGGCGCAGACGCTTTTTTCGATGCGCAGCAGCAGGTTCGGCTCAATGGCGTTGTGGTTCAGCGCGTCCTGGTAGCCGTCGACGATGTCCTTGGGCACGGCGGTCAATTCGGTGCGTCGGTCGCGGGTGATGGGCGGCGCGGTGCGCAGATGCGACCACAGGCCGAAGCGTCGCAGTTGGTAACCGGTGGGGTCGTAGGGGTCTTGCTGGTTGATCTGCTCAGCCATATTCAACACGGCGCGGCGTTGTTCGCGCTCGTTACTCGGCGCTTGCGGTTTGAGACTGGGGAAAAAGGCCGACTCCAGCGCGCTGCCGGAGGTGGCCGCACGGGCTGGCTCCGTGGCAACGACCGGCTCGCTATATTTGTCCAGTTGGCGTTGCAACGCGTCCAACGGTGCGGGGTCGAGCTTGGCGCTTTCGACGCAGCGTTGCAGATTGGCCAGGGCCAGTTCCGCCGCGGCTTGATAGGCCGGTTCAAAACTGCTGCGTTCCAACGTCGGCAACACCTGCACAAGCTCGCCCAGCAGGCGTTGGACCTGCTTGCGTTTGTTCAGATAGCCGGTGGGGCCGGGCTTGGGGTAGGCACTGTCCCAATACAGTTCGACCATGCCGGCTATCAGGCCCAGGGCATCGGCCCAGCGCGCCCATTGGCGGGTGCGCAACCAAACTACTTGCAGATGGCCAAGGATGCGCCAGTGCTTGCACTGGGTCGCCAGGTATTGGCGGGAGGCTTCGTCAATATAAGGCCAGTCGATGTCGCCTTCACGCAGACCGCCGAGTTTGACCATTTCCTGGTCGATGGCCTGGTAGGTTTCGTCCTCAACATCGAAATGGCCGGCGGGTTGCTCCGGGTCGATGGGGGTCAGCAGCAGCTTGACGGTGTCTGCCGGCACGTCGATCACCAGCGACATACTTGGCGCTCCTGCTCGATCAGTTCGCCCAGCCCTTCGGCGTCGAAGACCAGGCCGTGCAGCCGGGGATAGTCGCTCTCCAGCCGCAGGCGCTGGCCGCCGCCCATATTGCGCAACAAGGCAATGGCCTGCAGCCCGCGTCCGGCATCCACCACCAGACCAGCGTCGTCCAAGACCTGCCACTGGTAGGCCTCGGACACCGGTCGCTCGTCCTTGAACAGTTGAATGCGAATTTTGTTGGGCTTGGCCGGCTCATCCAGCACCAGTTGCAGGCGCGAAATTTTCGACTCGCAGCTGACGGCCAGATAAGGCCGCGGCGGCAACGCGCCCAAGGCTGGGGCGGAAATCACCAGACGGTGTTGCTGGTCATTGTCCGGCTCAGGGAATGACGACAACAGAAAACGTTGATCTTCGGGCGGACGCTTGGCCTCATTGCGCTGGACCAAATCGACAATCGGCAATATCCGGCCAATGGCACGCGGCGGCGCTGGTGTGTGATGAATAGGCGTGCCGGCGGCCAGATCAAAACACTCCAGGCGTTTCAAGGGTGAAACGATGGAAGGGCAATCTTGGGTCGCTGCTTGCGCGTCCACTACCGCCACAACCGTCAAGCAGAGCCCCCATTTCCATCCTCGCCATCCGTTGCGCATCAACGCCTCCTGATATGCCTCGTCGAATCCAAACCGGATATTTTTCAACTTTCGAACTCACGCTATTTAGACCGAAAGTTAAATCAATTAACTTACAAAGCGTCACCTGCGCCCAATGAATTAGGCAAGTAAAAGACGAGCAACACAGTGCTAAATCCCGAATAAAAAGAGGTGTCTTTCAGAAGCATCCACAGCGAACGTAGGAAATTTAGAAACCCCCTTCAAAACGCAATTTCCTACATCCAAAGCCCACGAATCGCGTCCATTTCGTCCTACATGACAAGCCTTGCAACAGCTGTTTCTAATACGCCGACCTTACGAAAAAGGATTTTTCCCATGTCGAAATCTCATGGTTCTGTCGCCCCCAAAGAACGCGTCAACATCAAGTACGTCCCGGCCACGGGCGATCAACAGGCCGAAGTTGAGCTGCCCCTGAAGTTGTTGATAACGGGCGACTTCAAAGGCCACGGTGAACTAACCGCCCTGGAAGACAGACAATCCGTTCGAATAGACAAAGACACCTTCAATGAAGTTCTGACCAAAGCCGAAGTTTCTCTGGATATGGCGGTTCCGTCTGTTCTGAACAACGATCACGACACCGACTTGAACGTGCAACTTCAATTCAAAAACATCAATGACTTCGGCCCCGACGCGGTTGCCCGCCAAGTACCGGAATTGAACAAGTTGCTGGAACTGCGCGAAGCCCTGGTTGCGCTCAAAGGCCCGATGGGCAATGTCCCGGCCTTTCGCAAACACCTGCAAAACCTGCTGACTGATGAAACCGCCCGCCAACGCCTGGCCAGCGAACTCAACTTGGTGCTCAACGCGCCAAGCAATTGATTTGAACGCCCTTCTCAACGGAGTATTCCCCATGCCTATGGAAAGCGCCGCCGCCCAAGTATTGGTGGCTGACGAAGAACCGTCGCTGCTTGACCAACTGCTGGCCAACACCACCATTCGCCCGTCCCAGGAAGGCTATGCCGTTGCCCGCCAAGGCGTGGCCGCGTTCATCAGTGAGATCCTGCAAAGCGGCGATCACCAGCAGCCGGTGAACAAGCACCGGGTCGACCAGATGATTGCCGAAATCGACCGTGCGTTGAGCAAGCAGATGGACGTGATTCTGCATCAACCGCAGTTCCAGCAACTGGAGTCGGCGTGGCGCGGCCTGAAGCTGTTGGTGGATCGCACGGATTTTCGCGAGAACATCAAGCTGGAAATGCTACACGTCACCAAAGAGGAACTGCTGGACGACTTCGACAATGCCGGCGACATCACCCGCAGTGGCTTGTACAAGCACGTCTACACCGCCGGCTACGGCCAGTTTGGTGGTGAGCCTGTGGGTGCCATCGTCGGCAACTACACTTTTGGCCCCAGCTCGCCGGACATCAAGTTGCTCAGCTATGTAGCGTCCATCGGCGCCATGTCCCATGCGCCGTTTGTCTCGGCAGCAGGCCCAGAGCTGTTCAACCTCGAAGGTTTCCAGGGCCTGCCCGACCTCAAGGAAATAAGCGACATTTTTGACGGCCCACGCCACACCAAATGGCGTGGCCTGCGCGAGTCCGAAGACGCCCGCCATCTGGCCCTGACCCTGCCACGCTTCTTGCTGCGCACGCCGTACAGCACCGAAGACAACTCGACCCGCAGCTTCGGCTATGACGAAACCGTCGACGGTAACCACGACAATTACCTGTGGGGCAACACCGCGTTCTTGATGGCTTCGCGCATCACCGACAGCTTTGCTCGCTACCGCTGGTGCCCGAACATCATCGGCCCGCAATCCGGCGGTGCAGTGGACCACTTGCCGGTGCACTTGTACGAATCCCTCGGCCAATTGCAGGCCAAAATCCCTACCGAAGTGCTGATTTCCGACCGCAAGGAATTCGAGCTGGCCGAAGCCGGATTCATCCCGCTGACCATGCGCAAAGACAGCGACAACGCGGCGTTCTTCTCCGCCAACTCGGTGCAAAAACCGAAGAACTTCCCCAAGACCCGCGAAGGCCAGGAAGCCCAGACCAACTACAAGCTCGGCACCCAGTTGCCGTACCTATTTATCGTCAATCGCCTGGCCCACTACATCAAGGTGCTGCAGCGCGAACAGATCGGCAGTTGGAAAGAACGCCAGGACCTGGAGCGCGAACTCAACACCTGGCTCAAGCAGTACATCGCCGACCAGGAGAACCCTTCATCCGATGTACGCAGTCGTCGTCCCTTGCGCGCCGCGCAGATCGTTGTGCAGGACGTGGCCGGCGATCCGGGTTGGTACCAGGTGTCGCTGGCGGTGCGCCCGCACTTCAAGTACATGGGCGCCAACTTCGAGATCTCGTTGGTCGGTCGGCTGGACACCCAATAAGTGGGCGGCAGCCTGTTCGAACGCCTGGAACCTGATGCACCGCGCTACCGCCCCGGCAGCGCGGATGAACAGGCGCGCCAGCGTGTCGAGGCGATCAAACGCCACCTGGAACAGGTACTCAACTCACGCCAGGGCTGCTCGCAAAGCAGCCCTGAACTGGGCCTGCGCGACTTCAATGGGGTCACCCAGGCCAGCAATGATCTGGTGGTCGCCATCAGCGCCGATATCCGGCGTTCGGTGGAAGCGTTTGAACCGCGCATCAAGGTCACGGGCGTGCGTTATCAGCCCGACCCGGACCTGCCGCTGGAGCTGAACTTTCGCCTGGATTGCCAGGTGCGGGTCAACCACAAGGAAGAACTGGTGCAGATCGAGGTGGCCATGCATGGCCGCGACGGCTACACCCGCGTGAGATGAGGATGCGATGGACTTGAAACAACGCTTTGCCGAGGAGCTGCGCTACCTGCGCGAACTCGGCCGCGAGTTTGCCGAGGACAACCCGCAACTGGCGCAATTTCTCGGTGATCAGGCCGGCGACCCGGACGTGGAGCGGCTACTGGAGGGCTTTGCCTTCCTCACCGCCAAGCTGGGGATGAAGATCGACGACGATTTGCCGGAGCTGACCCATCCACTGTTGCAGATGCTCTGGCCCAACTACCTGCGGCCGTTGCCCAGCGCAACCATCATCCGTTTTACACCGTTGTCGGATGCGACCAGCCAACGTCAGCTGATTCCCAAAGGCACGCCGTTGTTTGCCAAACCGGTGGATGGCATCTCCTGCCAGTTCCGCACCTGCACCGACGTCAACCTGTACCCACTAGCCCTGCAGGAAGTCAGCGATGCCCACAGCCGTGAGGCTTCGGTGATGCGCATCGACCTCAAGGTGCTGACGGAGCAACCGCTGACCAGCATGGCCTGTGACCAGCTGGATTTTCATCTGGGCGGCGATAACGCCACCGCGCTGACCTTGTACCTGTGGCTTGCTCATTACCTGGACAGCGTCACGCTGCACGTTGAGAAGCAAAGCTATCGCCTGTCGGCCAAGGACATTGGCTTCCCTGGTTTCACCGCCGAAGAGGCACTGCTGCCCTACCCGCGTAATGTGTTCGATGGCTACCGCATCCTGCAGGAGTACTTTGTGTTCCCGCAGCGGTTCCATTTTTTCAGCCTGACTCGGTTGGCTCACGTTTGGCCGGATGTCAGCGCCACCAAGCTGCGCTTTGAATTTCAGTTCACCCGGCCCATGCCACCCGACATCCGCCTGCGTACCGGCGACCTGCACCTGTACTGCGCACCGGCCGTCAACCTGTTCCGCCACGATGCCAACCCTATCGCGCTGGACGGGCGCAGCCTGGAGCGGCGTATTAGCCCCAGTGGCAAACGCCCTGAGGCCTACGAGATTTTCAGTGTCGACCAGGTGGCCGGTTGGGATGCCGCCGACAAGGAGCGCAAGGGCGATCCGCTGCGACGCTTTACGCCGTTTGAGTCGTTCCAGCATGAGATCGAACACGCGCGGGGCCGCACGGCACTGTATTTCCGCACGCATATCGAGAAATCCCACGGCCGCGAGGGCCTGCGTCATCGCATCGCCTTCGTGCGTGGCGATGAGAGCCTGTACATCGGCGAACATGAAGCGGCGTCCATCGAACTGACCTGCACCAATCGCGACCTGCCGCAGATGCTGGGTGTGGGCGATGTGTCGCTGTCCACCGAAGTCACGCCGTCGTTTGCCACCTACACCAACCTGATTGCACCGACGCGCAGCTACCGGCCTGTGCTGGACAGCAGCCTGCACTGGACACTGATTTCCAACCTGTCGCTGAACTATCTGTCATTGCTGTCGGCCGAGCCGCTCAAGGCGGTGATCCGCGCCTATGACTTTGCCGCCCTGCACGATCTGCAACAGGCCCGCGCCACCCGCAAGCGCCTCAACGGCATCCACGAGGCGGTGACCACGCCCATCGACTGGCTGATGAAAGGCCAGCTGGTGCGCGGCCTGCAGACCCAACTGAAACTGGACCAGAACGCCTTTCTCTGTGAGGGCGAGTTGTACCTGTTCGCCAGCGTGCTTTCGCACTTCTTTGCCCTGTACGCGAGCATCAATTCCTTCCATCGCCTGGAAGTGATCAATACCACTAACAACGAGCGTTATGAATGGCCACTGTTGACCGGCAGACAACCCGTGATCTAGCCGATGTGCTGCTGGCCGACGCGCGGAACTATTCGTTTCACCGTCTGCTGGAGCATCTGCACGCTTTGCATGGTGACGACCTTGAAGCGCAGCCCTTGAGTGCGGCGGCGCGCCGTCGTGTGCGCCTGCAAAGCCACGCGGGGTTGGGCTTTCCGGCCTCCGACGTGGTCGAGGCGGCACGCCTTGAGGAGAACCGCGAAGAGATGCGCTATCGCCTGCAGACCAGTTTTTTTGGTTTACACGGCACCGACTCACCGCTACCTGGCTATTACCTCGACCGCCTGGCCTATGAGCAGGCCCAAGAGCGCGGAATTCGTCCAGCGTTCATGGACTTTTTCAACCATCGTCTGCTGACCCTGCTGCACCACAGCTGGCGCAAGTACCGCTACTACATCCGCTTTCAGGTCGAGGCCAGCGACCGCTTTTCGCGTTATGTGTTTTCCATGATCGGGTTGAACGACAACGACCTGCGTGGCGCGACGCCGCTGCCATGGGGCCGCCTGCTGAGCTTTGCCGGGTTGATCGCTAGTCGCAGCCGTTCACCTTCGATAGTGTCCGGCATCGTCGAGCATTGCTTTGATCTGCACGGCGTGTACATCCGTGAATTCGAGGTGCGTTCGGTGAACTTACCGCAGCGCCAGCGCCTGGCGTTGGGCAAGGCCAACGGCACCCTGGGCAACGACTTTGTGGTGGGTGACCGCAGCAAGACCCGCGCCAGCAAATTCACCCTCGTCATTCCCAATCTGACCCAGGCGCGCTTCCGTCAGTTCTTGCCCAGTGGCGAGCAATTCGGGCGGTTGCGCCAATTGATGGACTTTCTGCTGCGCGATGCCACCGCCTACGACCTGGAATTGGGGCTACGCGAAGAGGACGTGCCGCCCTTCAACCTGCAACGCGACAGCGGCACCCACTTGGGTTGGACCAGCTTTATCGAACACCAGGAACAACGTCATCCCGCCGTGGTGCGGATTCGGGGGCGCGCATGAAGCTGACCCTGGTTATCAATAATCCCGCGCAATTGCTGCACGGGTATTTGCCCCTTCACCGGTTTGGCCCACAGGGTGGCAGCATTGGCAGTGCAGCGGCGGACTGGCGTCTGGAAGATCGCCACAACAGCGTGCAGCCCAACCATTGCGACATCCGCGTCATCGAAGGGCGCTTCTGCGTGATCGACCGCAGCGGCAGTACCTACGCCAACGGTCATAACTTGCCATTGGGCCGCAATGTGGCGGTGAGCCTCAACGACGGCGACCTGTTGCAGATTGGGGCGTATCGGGTCGCGGTGCAGCTCGGTGAGCACGCGCAAGGTCAGCGGTCGCTCGATGAGCTGTTCTCGGGCCAGCCGGAAGATATGCAAGCCTGGAAACTGGAGGATTTACCGGGCCTGCCCCTACCCGATCCACGACCTGCCACGTGCCCGGAATTCGAGCGCCTTTGCCAGCCCGTGGACTTGACGGAACAAGGTGATCCGCTGCAAGCGATGAAGGCGGCAAAACCGCCAAAGCCACTGCCTGACAGTGGTGCGCCTGCCCCCAGGAAGCCCGCCAGCCTGTTCAGCAACCTGCGCCTGGCCACCTTGTTGCTCGCCTGTCTGACTCTGGGCGGCTGCACCATGCTTAGCAAGATCGGCCAGGTGATCTGGACCCCATCGATTCCGGTCGGCGGCCCCGACGATCAACCCAGCCGCTATTCCCTGAGCCTGCATGCCAGTGACAATGTTAATCAGCGGCTGATCAGTACCGGCACCGCACCCACTGCCGACGAGGAGCCGGGTCGCTTGCCCTACAACCTGAACGTTCAGGCCGCCAGCCCGCAGGCACTGACCGACAAAGTGCAGACCCTGCTCAATCACCTCTACGAAACCGTTCCGGCTCAGTCTTTGCTGGGTTTTGAGCCTGCGCCCACGATCCCCATGTCGCCTCTCGAAGGCGTGCTGCTGGGCGACTACGACGACCAGGGGATCAGTCTCACCACGCCACAGGGCAACCCGGCATTGCAGCAGATCGCCACGCCAATCGCCTTCAAGGTCTTGCAACTGACCGATGACTCGCTGCTGGTCAACGCCAGCCCCCAGGCCCTGGCCGAGGACCTGAAAAAGACCCTGGGCAGCACCTATATCCGCGCCGATGACTACCTGCTTCAACCCGGCCAATTCAAGTTCGTCGACCTGCGTCCCCTGGATGAAGACACCCGATTTATCGCGGTGATCGCCAACTATCACAGCAGCGAAGTCGGCCAGTGGAAACAGCATCTACGGGTCGAGCCCAAGGGCCGCCAGTACGCCGTGCTGGTGCAGTTGGATGCCGCCCAGGTCAGCCTCAAAGGAGAAATCCGATGACGCCCTTTTCAGCCGCTTTTGCCCCGAGTAACCACCGATGAGTTCACGCAACCTCGTCATCTGGCATGAAGGTTTGTTCGTCAAACCCCAGCACTTCCAGCAACAGGCGCGCGCCGCCGAAGCCGCCGTGCACCAGCGCCTGCACAGCCTCAACGACGCGCTCTATGGCTTCAGCGAGCTGGCGTTGAACGACGAATACCTGAGCTTCGGCAAAATCGCCATCACCCGGGCACGCGGGATCATGCCCGACGGCAGCGTCTTCGACATTCCCCACGACCTGGCACCGCCCTCCCCGTTGGAGATCGCTGACAGCAGCGCGGTTGGCCAGATCGTCTACCTGGCTCTGCCGCTGCGCTCCAATGGCGCTCTCGAAGTGCGCTGGCCCGACCAGTACGGCAACAGCCGCTATATCGCCCGGCGCGAAGAAATCCGCGATACCCACAGCGATGACGGCGATCAGGTCGGCATGGACCTGGCCGTGCCCAACCTGCAACTGATGCTCGAACGCAGCGACCGCAGTGCCTTCACCGGCATTGCCCTGGGCAGGATCAAAGACAAGCGCCCGGATGGCAGCCTGGTGATGGACGAGCATTTCTACCCCACCAGCCTATCCCTGCAAGCGGTGCCGGCGCTGCACCGCTACCTGGGTGAAGTGGCCGGGTTGATGCGCGAGCGGGCCAAGAACCTGGCCCAGCGCATCGGCTCACCGGGGCAGTCCGGCGTGGCCGATGTCACCGACTTCAACCTGCTGCAAACCCTCAACCGCTTGTTTCCGCTGTTCCAGCACCTGGCTCGCCAGCGCCAGGTCCACCCGGAACGGCTATATATCGCACTGGCCCAGGCCTGCGGCGAACTGGTGACCTTTACCGATGAAGGTCACCTGCCCCAGGAATACCCGGCCTACCAGCACGACAACCTGCACGAGTCTTTCCAGCTTCTGGAACACACCCTGCGCCGTGCCTTGGGCACCGTGCTGCAACCACGTGCGGTGTCGCTGCCGATTGTCGTGCAGCAATACGGCGTACGCACCGCTGCCTTGAACGACAAGCGCCTGCTGGACAACGCCGAATTCATCCTCGCCGTGCGGGCCGAACTGCCCGCGGAGACCCTGCGCCAGCAACTGCCCAAGCAGATCAAGATCAGCTCCACCGAAGGATTGGAGCAACTGGTCAGCCTGCAACTGCCGGGTATCCCGCTGCTGCCGCTACCGGTGGCGCCACGGCACCTGCCGTTCCATGCCGGCTTCAGCTACTTCGAACTCGACCGCCATCACCCTGCTTGGCAAGGCCTGAGCAGTGGCAGCGGGTTTGGTTTCCATATTGCCGGTGAATTCCCGGAGCTGGAGTTGCAGTTCTGGGCGATCAGGAGTGAGAAAGATGAGTGAGTCCATGCCCACCAAAACCACGCCCCCAGCAGATGACGGCAACCTGATATTCAGCTATCTGCAACAGGCCACCAGCAGTAAGGAGGCCGATGCCATAGAGGAACCGGCCAAGCCCAAACCCGAACCGCTGCTCGCAGACCCTGAATTCGACATGCGTGGCCTGGCCTGGAACCCGCTCTGCGACGCCGCCACGCCCCTGATCGGCCTGGTCATCCGTCTGCGCCGCCTGGACCATCACGATGATGTGACCACGCTGTACAAAAGCGTCAGCAACCAGATCACCACGATCATGGAAGAAGTCAGCCAACTCGACTACGACGCCGGCATGCTCAAGGCCTACTCCTACAGCCTGTGCCTGCTGATCGACGAGGTGGTCATGCGCACCACCTGGGGCAGGCTCTCCACATGGAGCGCCCGCTCATTGCTCAGCCAGTTCCATGGGGAAACCCGAGGCGGTGAGCGGTTCTTCACCATCATGAACAACATGATCCCCGAAGCGGCGCGGTACCAGCATGTGCTGGAGTTCATGTACCAGTGCCTGATCTCCGGCCTCAAGGGCAAATACGGCGCCCATAGCAAGGGCGATGACGAAATACAGAAGATCATCGACCAACTGCACGGCCTGCTGCGTCCATTGCGTGGCGAGACGCCCAAACGCCTGACCGATCCGCTGAAAAACGTCGCGCCGCGCAACTACCGCATCAAGCGCGCCTGGCCATTGTGGACGCCATGGGCATTGGCCGCTGTCGTGCTGACCTGCGCCTACACGATCTACTCGATGCGCCTGAACAGCATTACCCAAGAAGTACTCGCCTCCCTGGAGCGGATTCTCAACCTGTAACCGATTTTCAGCGTGCTCCTCCCGAGCGCCTGCAAAGCCATGGCCTCTTGGGCCATAACCCACGACCTCAGGGTCGTTTAATCATCGCGACAAGGAGTTTGTCATGCCAACACCCGCGTACATCAGCATCCACGGCCAAAACCAAGGCCATATCACCCAGGGCGCGTTCACCGCTGATTCGGTGGGCAACGTTTATGTCGAAGGCCACGAGGACGAAATCCTTGCACAGGCAATCGACCATCAGATCACCACGCCTACCGACCCGCAAAGCGGTCAGCCCGCCGGCCAGCGCGTGCATAAGCCACTGATCTTCACCAGCGCTCTGAGCAAAGCCTCGCCCATGCTCTACCAGGCGCTGGCCACCGGCGAAATGCTGCCGACCGTCGAGGTCAAGTGGTTTCGTACCTCTGGGGACGGCAAACAGGAGCACTTTTTCACCACCAAACTGGAGGACGCCACTGTCGTCGAGATCGACACCGTGCTGCCCCACGCTCAGGACAGCGACAACGCCAACTACACCCAGTTAATCAAGACCAGCCTGGCCTACCGCAAGGTCAGCTGGAGCCATGTCGTGGCCGGTACCGAAGCCTCGGATGACTGGCGCAAACCGGCTTAATCGCCAACCAGCACGTTCCGTCGCACAGGCGGTGGAACGTTCACTGACTTGATAGTTATCAGGAGGCTCTATGCCTGCCGTCGTTCTGGTCGGACACGACCATGATTGCCCTTTATGCGGCCCTACTACCGTCAAAAGCGGTACGCGAAACGTCACCGTCAACGGCCGCGCAATTGCCCGCGTCGGCGACACCCTTGGCTGCGGTGCCGTGATCATCAGCGGCTCGCCCTCAATGGTCATCAACGGCAAAGCCGTGGCCCGTGTCGGTGACACCACCGACCACGAAGGCGTGCTGGAAAACGGCGATGCCAGCTGGCTGATCAACTGATCCGGACTCACCACAAGGAGGTTTCATGCCCCGTCAAAGCGACCTGCGTTACACCTTCGAACCGCTGCGGGGCGATCCCTTCGAAGTGGTCTCGTTCACCCTTAAAGAAGGCCTCTCCCAGCCTTTCAAACTTGAGCTGGAGCTGGTCAGCCATCACCCGGCTATCGATTTTTACCGCATGCTCGACCTGGCTGCCGTATTCACCATTTGGCGCAATGACACCCCAGTGCGCTACGTCCACGGTTTGGTCAGCCTGTTCCAGCAGGGCGACACCGGCTTCCGCCGCACCCGCTACACCGCCGTGGTCGAACCCACCTTGGCGCGCTTCCGGCTGCGCTCCAACTGGCGCATCTTCCAGGCCCAGACCGTGCCCGACATCATTACCAGCGTGCTGGCCGAGCAAAAGCTGACAGACATCCGCAGCGAAATCTGCTTCGAGCACCAACCGCGCGAATACTGCGTGCAGGCTGGCGAAACCGACCTCGATTTCATCGCCCGCCTCGCCGCCGAAGAAGGCCTGCTCTACACCTTCGAACACCGCGTCGACGGCCACACCCTTGTCCTCACCGACCGCGTCGGCGGGCTGGGCACTATTGGCACACACACCGATTGCCCGGTGATCTACCAGCCCATGAGTGGCGGCGACGCCCTGGAACCGGCGTTGAACCGGTTCCACTACACCGAGCAGGTGCGCACCGCCGTGCAGGTGCAGCGCGACTACACCTTCACCCACCCGCGCTACAACCAGCAGCACACCGCGACGGGCGATCAGGACCTGAACAACCAACACAAAGACTACGAACGCTACGACTACCCCGGCCGCTACAAGCGCGACATCGCTGGCAAGCCCTTTACCAAAACGCGACTGGCGGCCCAGCGCAACGACGCCAAGTTGGCCCATCTGGAAGGCGACGATGAGCGTCTACAACCGGGGTTGGCGTTCGACCTTAACGATCATCCCCGCGAAGACTTCAACGACCGCTGGCGCATCCGAAAGAGCTGCACGTGCCGTTGAAACAAAAGCAATAGATCCACCTTCATCCAAAGGTAAAAATGGCGGGAAATTTTTAGGCAATGAAAAGTGTTTATTACGCCCTTTCAAACCAGACACATGCAAAGCGAAAGGTTTAACAGGACATCATGTCGTACCAGATCGCGCATTCAGACAAGGCCCACGCCAGGGCCCCAACAGAAAACAAATCCCTGGAGGTCTTTCCGAGTCAGAGGGATTAGTTATTTGTGTAAGAGGAAAAGGACTTACGGATCAGCACGGAAAAATACATAAGATTTATGACCCTCTTGAAACGGCGCTTGGACTATCTGAAACACCACCCGGAACCACTACCCTGTTAAAGCTTGAAGTAATGGGTGCATTGGCAGCTGCACGAGTTACTGGGTGCAACTCTGGACTACTGGCAGCTCAACTACGCGCTTATCACGAAACCAAAGGACTACCTTCACAATTCAGAGTCAGGGCTGATAAGTCAGGCAAACTTATAAAATCCACCCCGCCAGGCTCGCTTGGTAAAATCGGCGCCGGCAACTTTTAAAGGAAGACAGAGATGACCTCAAAACAATCAAAAACCCTAATCATGAATACGGGTTCAGCAATCGACAGGGACATGTACTACATGTCATGTTCATTCACTGATCGCGCTCTGGATGAACCTTATTCTCGCCTTTTTTTCTACCAAGATAAAAATAAGGACAAGTGGTTTTATCATGACCGGCCAGACTGGCATGTGGTCTCAACCTGCTTCCCGCCTCCGACTTTAGGAGCAACACGCAAAATCTACGCACTAAGCGAAGAAGGCTATATTGAATGCTTTAGCAGAGATGCAATTAGCGTTGAAAAGATACAAGACGCAGGCCTAGATCCATCCAGCAAAATGTATGGATACGTCAATAAACTAAAATTCATAGATGGCCAGATGTATAGTTGTGGCCACAGGGGACAGATCTATAGACGAAATGAATCTACCTGGGAGCATTTTGACGACCACATACTTCAAAAAAACAAATTAATCACAGAAGACCCTGACATGAGTTTTATGGAAAGCGTCAAGCTTTCCATAGATGAAACAATCGACTTGTTTGATATAGACGGTTCAAGAGGCGATATCTACGTCGTCGGAACCGATGGTTTTCTAGCAAATCACGATGGAACCCAATGGCATAAATTACCCCGACTCACGGCCGCCGATCTTCATTGTATATGTATTTCAACCTCCGGCACTGTCTGGATAGCAGGTTCACAAGGGACAATCATTAGTGGAAGCGCACGACTGGGCTTTAAAGTGCTTTCACGAAAAAATATAGATGCTGATTTTTACTCAGCAGCTGAATTCCAAGACCACATTTATATAGGGGCCAGTGACGGGATTTACATAATCACCGATAATAAAATCAAGAAAGTCAATATTACGGCTAAAGAAGTCAGTTCTATCGAATCAAAAGACGGTGTGATGTGGGCACTTTCATCTGAAAAATTACTGCGTTTTGATGGGTGTCGCTGGGAAGTGCTCACCCACATAGACAATTAATGGCACCCATAACTCTTATTGCAAAATTTATGCGGGCTAACTCAAACAAAACACAAATAGCAGCGGTCGCGGCGACAACCCATATCAGACTAGGTTCGACCCTAGGACGCCAGGACGACCGGATCCAAAATTCTCAATAGATACACGAACATTCACTAGCGGGACAAAAAACTCAAATGGCGGCATTAGAAATAACCGGGAGTTTTGGCAGCAATGGAAAAACCTCCAGCCAGAGTCTCTAAGCAAATGTATGGTCAGCCCACCTTCTGCTATCCAGTCACGATGAACGGTAAATCAGGCTTGCGCTAATGTATCCGGGCGCCATGTGAGCGCGGGTACGCACTCGGCCCTTGATGAGTATTCGTTCCTGCCTGTCCTTAAAAGCGCTACAGCTTCGAAAGCTTTTTTGCTCATCAGGTTCTCAGCCAGGGTATCTGTCGTGTATCGCCATCATTTACTGACGTCGCAAAAGCCGGTTGTAAAACTGGATTACGCGCTGAAATGCCCGTTATAGTTGCCACCTTTGGTCAACAGCGCCCAGACGATCCGGGCCATTTTAAAAAAGCCCGGCCGGGGCATCCCTCGGCC
>NZ_JFCA01000022.1 GCF_000612585.1 Pseudomonas sp. CHM02 | reverse complement strand
AGCGCGGGGCAAGCCCGCTCACCACAACAAGCCCACTCACTACAACAGGCCCGCTCACCACAACACTCCTCATCAGGCGCTGGGAAACGTGTATCGCCTTAGGAAATGTCCTTCGTCGCACGCACTGAATCCTCCTTGATGTCTTCGGCAAATTTGCGCATCAGCCGCACCAGGTTGTCGAAATCACCCTCATCCCAAGTCGAGAAGATCGACACACCCATCCTCTCCCGCGCGTCATCGACGCGGTCAGTCATGGCCTTGCCTTTCTCGGTGATCACCGACTCGCGCACGCGGCGGTCGAGGGCGCTTGCCTGGCGCGAAACCAGGCCCTGGCTTTCCAGCTTCGCCACTTGTCGGCTCACGGTGGTGTAGTCGCGGCCCACGCGGTCGGCGAGTTCGACCACGCCAATCGGCCCCAGCCGCTCCACCAGCACCAGCAGCGGAAACAGGGCGCGATCCAGGGAAATCCCGGCTTCGCGCACCATCGCCTCGTCGCGTTGCGGGCGGTTCATCACCCCCACGATCTCAACCAGTGAGCCATGCAAATCACGCAGCTGGGCGGATATATGTGCTTTTTGCACATTTTTAATTGACACGGTGTTGGCCTCTCTTAATATGTGCGTATTACACATATAGGTGATCCATATGAAAGCGCAATTGGCTGTCGATGTACTGATTTGTGGTGCCGGTGCCGCCGGCCTGACCCTGGCGATCGACCTAGCGAGAAGGGGCGTCAGCTTCCGCCTGATCGAAAAAAACCACCAGCCTTTCCACGGCTCGCGTGGCAAGGGCATCCAGCCAAGGTCTCAGGAAGTCTTCGAAGACCTGGGAATGCTCGACCGGTTGATGGCCGTGGGTGGAGTCTATCCGACTGACCGGCGCTACCGCGACGATGGCCGCTACAGCGATGTTGAATTCACACCGGCCAAGGCCCCGACACCGGCCGAACCCTACCAGCAACCGTTGATGGTGCCGCAGTTTCTGACCGAGCAAGTGATGCGCGAGCGCCTGCTCGAACTGGGCCACCGCCCCGAGTTTGGCTGTGAACTGGTCGGCTTCGAACAAGACGTCGAGGGCGTCACGGCGCGGGTGCTCGGCAAGGCCGGCGAAGAAAACGTGCGTGTGCGTTGGCTGGTGGGGGCTGATGGCGGTCGCAGCTTTGTCCGGCATGCGCTGGATATCGGTTTCCCCTGCAAAACCCTTGGCGTGCATGCCCTGGTGGCGGATGTGGTGCTCACCGGCCTTGCGCGTGACGCCTGGCACCGCTTCGGTGAAGGGGATGCGCAGCGCCAGATCGCCCTATGCCCGTTGGCCGGCACCGACCTGTTCCAGATTCAGGGGCCGATTCCCCCTGATGTCGACATCGACTTCAGCGCCGAAGGGCTCACCGCGATTATCGCCCAACGCACCGGTCGCGCCGATATCCAGGTGCACAGCGTGTCCTGGGCATCGGCCTACACCATGAATGCGCGCCTGGCCGATCAATACCGCCTGGGGCGAGTGCTGCTGATGGGGGACGCCGCCCATATCCATCCGCCCACCGGCGGACAGGGCCTCAATACCAGCGTGCAGGACGCCTACAACCTCGGCTGGAAGCTGGCAGCGGTGGTGCAGGGTGCGCCCGAGGCCTTGCTCGACACCTACGAAGAAGAGCGCCGGCCGGTCGCCGCCTCCGTGCTCGGCCTGTCCACCCAGCTGCTGGGCGAGATGAAGAACGGCGAGCTGCGCCGGGGCAGGGAAGTGCACCAACTGGATATCGGCTACCCAGCGTCCTCGCTGGCGTTGCAGCACCCCGCGCGTAATGGCGTCGCTGCGGGCGACCGAGCGCCGGACGCGCCGGTCCGAGGTGCCGCTGGGCAAGCGTTGCGGCTGTTCAACCTGTTCAAGGGTACGCACTGGACGCTGTTGGGCTACGGTGCTGCACGTGACTCAGCGCCGGCGTGGCCGGGCGTGCAGGTGCATATTGTTGGGCTAAAGGGTGACGTGATCGACGACCAGGGCCACGTTCAACGCGCCTACGGACTGGCGATTGGCGATTGGGTGCTGGTGCGCCCGGACGGGTATGTCGGGGCGGTGGTGTCGTCAGGGAAGCTTGATGCCCTCGTGGATTACCTTCAGCTGAAAGTGCGAGGGTGACGCGTTAAGCTGTCCGCCGTACTCATCTTTATCAAGGACACGATATGGCGCTGATCCAGGAACGCGTTGAACTGGCCCGCAATGGCACGAACGACCACGCTGCTGTCGAAGGCATATCTGCAAGCGCCTCACCCCCCAATAGGAAGGCATGAAGGCAATGCGCGAGCGAAAAGCCGCACGACTCCTGGTGATCAGCCCCTCGCAAGCGGTGTTGCTGTTCAGGTTCGTGCATAAAGACGGTGCGTTGGCCGGGCAAAATTACTGGGCTACCCCGGGCGGTGGTGTAGAGGCCGGAGAAACCTTCGAGGCCGCGGCAATGCGTGAGCTGCGCGAGGAAACCGGGATAGAGGTGGATGCCGTTGCAGCGCCCGTAGGGAATCGCACCATGGTGCTGATGCTGCCCTGTGGCGAAACGGTGTTGGCCATCGAACAGTATTTTGTGGTTCACGCGCCAAGCGAGGCACTGTCAAAAGCCGAATGGACAACACACGAAACCCAGGTGATGGCGGACCACCACTGGTGGTCTGCCACTGAGCTGCAATCAACGGCTGAGACGGTGTGGCCGGAGAGGCTCCTTGAAATGCTCCAGGGCGCGGGCATCTTGAACATGGTCGCCGATCACGACAATTCGCCTGCCGTTGGCAGGCACGATGCTCACAGCGTGCCCAGGATTTCGGCGGTCGCCAAAACCTCGGCATAGTCCATCGCCAGGTTACTCAGCGACAACGCATGCACGTCCTCGGCCGGCCACGGGCGCCCGGACAAATCGGTTTGATCGAAGGTGTAGCAGGCGTCCGAAACCACTGTCACCGCAAAGCCCAGGTTGCCACCCGAACGCGCCGTGGCCTCGACGGAGTTGTTGGTGATCACGCCGACGACCACCAGTTGCCGGATCGAGCGCACGTGCAACCAGCGCTCCAGCCCTGTGGCGGTGAACGCATCCGGGACGTTCTTTTCCACCACATGCTCATGGGCCAGCGGTTGCAGCGCCGGCTGGAACTCGCACCCTGGCTGGCCGGGCCAGAACACCGAGTCGGGCGCGCGGGAAATGTGCCGGATGTGCACGACCGGCCGATTGGACTGCCGCCACGCATTCAGCAGGCGCTGCATCTGCACCTCGGCGTCCGGGTTGTTGCGTCGCCCCAGCTTCGGCTGGTTCATGCCTTGCTGCATGTCGATGATCAGCAGTGCGGCGTTCGTGGCTATCGGTGGCATGGCACATCCTTTTGCGGGTGGAGTTTGAAACATATCAGCCAAGGCATGCGACCAGACAATGATTTGTTTGAAACCTGAAAAAGTGGCGGATTGATCAATGAAAAAATAAATCCGTCACCTTTGTTAGTCACCGTTATTGTTCAGTGTACGAACAAGGAATACTTCAATGATTCGCAAGGCATTACCCTCTGATGCAAAGGCCATTGCCCGTGTGCACATCAGCAGTTGGCAAGATGCGTATCGCGAGCTGATGCCTGCTCAATACCTGAATTCGCTGGAAGCCACCCTGGCCCAGCGTGAATCGTTTTGGCTTCGCTCGTTAGAATCGGGCGAGTCCAACGTGTGGGTCGCGGAGGCGGATAAGCATGTCGTTGGCTGGATCTCCGTCGGCGCCAGCCGTGACGAAGAGGCGGCTGGAGCCAACACAGGCGAGGTCATGGCCATCTACGTGTCAGCCAGATACTGGCAAACGGGCGCCGGGCTGGCCTTGTGGAAGGCAGGTCTGCAATCGTTGAGGG
This sequence comes from Pseudomonas sp. CHM02, assembly GCF_000612585.1. Taxonomy (GTDB): domain Bacteria; phylum Pseudomonadota; class Gammaproteobacteria; order Pseudomonadales; family Pseudomonadaceae; genus Aquipseudomonas. Next base: position 110,145 of record NZ_JFCA01000022.1, on the reverse strand, counting down.
CGCATGGATTTCAGGGGTTAACGCTTTGGGTCTTGAGCCGGAATGAAAGAGCTGTCCGGTTTTATCGCAGGGCAGGGTGTGTCGAAGACACAGGGACGGAGCGCACGCTTCAGCGGGGTGGGGTGATACTGGAAGAGGTGAGGTACCGGTTGACCTTTACTGAGCTACAAGGAGACGTTCATGAAGGCCACAGCGGTTCATTGCCTACAGGCGCCAGGGTGTGATCGGGGCGCGTCCGTTCCCGATGGGCCCACAACCTTCCTGGTGATCACGTCGATACGGTCGGTTCAATGACCCAGGATACTGCGTAAGCCTTTCATCTTTTGGGGGGCTGCGTTCAGTGTCTGCCTTGGCCGAGAGAGCACAGCAAGCATGACTTATCTGGGATGGGGAGCGCCAATGCAAGGGTGGAGGAACAGGTGAAACGATGCGCGTCGGGGGGCGATATTTTCCCTGCTGCTCGAACCTGGGAGTGGCGAGGTGGCAGGGCGATGCAGCTACACGAATATCGTGAGGGGCGCTTTTCAAGCCTGTCATCTCGGCTTCCCTGGGCGAATTGTTGGTTGAGTTGGGGAGGTGCCTAGTGCCTGGGTGGCTGCTTTCAGCCCATCGCTGCCGATCAGCACAGACACTAAACAGCCACAATCAGACATCCGTGACGGTTAGCATTCAGCTCGAAGTAGCCTCCCGCACGGTAGTTACATCAGCTTTTCAATCAAAATCGAGGTAGCTGTGATCGTTATATCTCCAAAATCGCCTTCAAGGGATAGAACATTATCAACGATATTTATCCCTTCAAGCTCTCCGAGTTCGCTGATGTTTTGAACGTTAAGGGCGCCAAGCTTGATAGCTAGCTGAGTGCCGTCCGCGTTCCACGCCATCAGCTTGTTTCTGGACCCGTCATCCAGTCTGACAACCATCTCGAAATAGCGATGGGCTTGGTCCATTGTGATCGATAAGACACTGCTTTCTTCAAGTGCGTGAACATCCATGATGAAGCTTCTTTTGTTCAAATCCGCATTCTACTACAGGCCGCTATAGGTGAATGAATGCGTCTAAAATGAAGGTCCGCTCCTGGCCGCTTGCCGACCTTCATACAGGGCAGCTTCTGGTCGATTGCCCCATCAGCGGCTGACGACCTCTGACCCAGAGCTTATGTGGCATGCGTTGGAGTAGCCCACTGCCTGAGAAAGTCGTCAACTCTGCGCTCAATGTCACTCTCAACTGTCCGCAGTCGCAGAATAGGAATGCCACTTTTCGCCAAGATCTCATTTTTCATGGCGTCCCGAGCGGCCTGCACGGGGAGGTCGTGGTAACCGCCATCGACCTCGATTACGCCTATCGGTTTCTTGCCCACCCTGAAATAGATCACGAAATCGCAGCTGGCGCGTTTCATGAACGCCCGCTGGGGCTCCGTCCAGTCGAGGCTAGTCGGCGATGCGAGCTTATCCAGATGGATTTGAGTGTGGAACGTCAATGCCTGGCACGCCGGGGTTGACAGCGCTTCGCGCAGCAACTGTGCCACGATCTGCTCGGACTTGTAGCGTGAATCCTCGGGCCGCAGGCGGGCGTCCAAGCGTGCCAGAGACTGGTCGTACTCGCGGTACAGCAAGTCGAATGCAGACACGACCGGTGCGCGCACGATCTGCTCGTCCTGCGCGTAATAGCTGATGTAGCGGATCAGTGCGGCGATGTGGCCATTGTTGTCAGCGAACACCTCGTCGCCGGTTACCAGGGTGAAACGATGTTTGGCCCGCGAAACCGCCACGTTGATCATGCATGGGTCGTCGACGAAATCCATGCGTGTTCGTGTCTGGTTGTAGCGCTTCTTGTCCAGCACAGTGGAGAAGACGATCTCGTCGCATTCGCGGCCCTGAAACTTGTGCACGGTGTCCTTGACGAAGTCCGCCGGCAAGTGTGTGTCGGAAAGGTTGACTTGCGCCCGGAACGGGGCGATGTAACCCCGGCCTTCGCCGTCTGTTCCAACGGGCTGCCCCTCGTCCTCAAGCACCTTCAGCAGGGAATCCAATTCCCGAAGGTTGGTGTTCTTCCTGGTGTGGTTGCCCTTGGCTGTCACCACCAGGCGCAAGGGCGCTTCGCCCTTGTCCTCGGTCATCGGTATCAGCGTGTTGTCGTAGAACTGTTGGTTGCAGAACTGGATGATCCTGGGGTGGCAGCGATAATGCTCTTTCAGCAGGGTTCTGGGCAGTGCGTTGCGGAACACCGCAATGCACGAATCCAGCAGGTTGTAGTGCTCGCAATCGTAGGCCTCGGCGGGCGCTTGGAGCCCTAGTGCAACAGGGATATGCGGCAACTGGCGGTTGTCTCCAACGACGATCAGGTTCTTTGCGCAGCCCAGTGGCAGGATGCCCGGCACGATGTCCTGCAAAGACGCTTCGTCGATGATCACGTAGTCGAGAACCGCTCCCGGCGCGATCGAATTGACGATGGAGTGCGTGCCGCTGCCCAGGATAGGGAAGCGCTGCACGAAGGCGTCGAAATGCCTGCAGTAGGTTTTGACATCAAAGCTATGCGATGGCGGTACCTGAAGTTGCAGATGCTGCTTCAGATGGTGCATCGATGCGGTTGTCAGTTCTTTCAACAGGGCGGTGAAATTCGCGCGTGCCAACGATTCACGGCACGCCCGCTGCTCAGCTTCCTTGTCCCGTAGCGACTTGTCGTAGTAATGCATCTGCAGTGCATGGAAAATGGCCATGCGCGCCTCGCCCTCGGCGAATGTCTTGGCGCGAAAGATTCTGAATTTGAGCAGTAGCTCGATGCGGTCCTTGAGATGAATGCGCTGCTCGCCGAGGTAAGCCAGATAGGCCATGAGGTCCGCAGTCTTGCGTGGTGTCAGTCCGTACTTGTCGAGCGAGCCTGTGGCCTGCACATCGTTTTCTGCCTGCCACTGCTGTAGGTAGCGTCGCTCGATGACCAGCTCGTCCAGCTCGATTTGCAGTTGTGCGACCCTGTTGTGGTCTTGCAAGTGCTGCTTCAAGCGGGTCAGCAAGGCCTGGATCTCATCCAGGGATGGTGCCGGCTCGGGCGCGCTTGAGGGCCACACAGGCAGGTCGGCGAAGAAGGCTTCACGTTTGTCCTGGTTGCCAAGCTTGGCGACCAAGTGGCCCAGACCGTGTTTCTCCAGCTTTTCGTAGACGTTTTCCACAGCAGCATTGTTGTTCGACAGCACCGCTACCGTCTGCCCACGTAACAGAATATTGGCAAGGATGTTGAGGATCGTCTGGGTCTTGCCGGTCCCTGGTGGGCCTTCGATCACGCTGACTTGCGCACTGAACGCTCGCTCGACCGCCTGAAGCTGACTCTCGTTAAGTCCGAACGGATAGATGAACCCCTGGCCTGGCGCCAGCGTGCCGTTGCGGCCCGTACAATAGGCTTGCAAGGCAGTGCCAGTAATGGCGGGCAGTTTTGCGAGCTGGCGTACCACATTGCCGGCAATTTCACGGTCAGTCTTCGACTCAGCGTGATCCTGTCGGGCATTCGCCACAGTGCTGAAATAGCGGAAGACCGGCGTGTCCTTCATCGATGTCGGGGCGGTAAAGCCGATGCCATCCATCTTGTAGACATAGGGTTTTTCGGCGCCCGGGTAATGCACGACGGCATATCGCTCATCGTAGATCGTCGCTTTGGCAATAGGCGTGGCGATCGTGCTGCCGGGCTTGTGCAGCAATACGTTGGTCAACTCGCGGGTGGGCGAAACCTGACAGTGACTGAGTGGGCGGGTGTATTTTTTCTTGGAGGGGAAGTGACAGGTCAGCTCCAGGGCTTCGTACTTGTCGCTCCAGCGAATCGCCCAGTCGTTGATCTTTGCGGTCTTGTCCTCACCATCCATCTGAATCGAAGCCATATTCCTTATCCCTCTGCGCATGACATCCGGTTTCGCCTAGCGCCGAATGTTACTTTTTCCTTGAGAGATCATATTGCCATCATTGCGTGCAAGGTCGATAGTCGGTTCATGGGGTTAGTCATCTTCCGTGTGCCTGGTCGAGAGCAGCCCTTTGCAAGCAGCTGCAATCGATCCAAAGCGGAGCCGAGCGTGCCTCGGATGCTTCAGGAATGGTTAAGCGCGATCACATAGGCGCGAAACATATCAGCCATGCCATCGGCATAAACCGCGATGTCTTCAGCCGTGCGTGGGCTGCCGGAGAAATCCTTTCCTACTGAACTGAGGGTGGTCAGGATCAGATCGCAGGCCAGTGTGCGCGTCGGCTCGGTGACCCCCGGCAGCAATTCAAGCATGAACCCTTCGAAAATCTGTTGCCCCGCCGCGCGCACTTCCACGGCTTCCGGGGCGTTGCGATAGAGCGGCGCCGCGTCGTTCAGTGCGACGCGCATCTGTGCTTCTTCGCATTCCGAGCGGATAAAGGCGTGCACCAAGGTGCGCAAGCGCTCCAGCGGTGCCGCGTGGTTGTTTGCGAGGATTGCGCGCAGCATCTGGGTGGTCTGCTGCCACTCGTCACTCTGCAACCTGAACAGGATCGCCGCCTTGTTCGGAAAGTACTGGTACACCGAGCCCACGCTCACGCCGGCTTTTTCCGCGACCCGTGCGGTGGTGAAACGGGTGGCGCCTTCCTTGGCCAAAACCTGAATAGCCGCTTCGAGAATCGCTGCCACCAGCTCGGTGGAGCGTGCCTGTTGTGGCTGCTTGCGCGTGGAAATCCGCGGGGTCTGGCGGTTGGTCATGCAGGGCTCCGGTGGTGGGGCTAATGCGAATAGCGAATGCGACGAATCACTCGCATACTTTTAATGCGACGAATTAGTCGCATCTTAGCCCCAACGTCACGGAAATCAATTATGTCGAGCCTGACCACCGCGCCTTTGGCGCAACTGATTGAACGCCTGTATGCCCAGGCCTGCGCCGCCACCAGCCCGGTGCTGAACACGGTATCGAAGGCAGAACGCGAGCGGCTGATGCACAGCAAGACCGAGTATGTGGCGCTGTATTCGATGCTCAAGGACCTGTGGCTTCCCGTGTCGCGGGACACCGGCAAGCTGCTCTACATGCTGGCGCGCAGCAGCAAGGCGCGGGCGATTGTCGAGTTCGGTACCTCGTTTGGCCTGTCCACCTTGCACCTGGCCGCTGCGCTGCGTGACAACGGTGGCGGTGTGCTGATCGGCAGTGAATTCGAAGCCTCGAAGGTGGCCCTGGCGCGGGAGCACTTTATCGACGGCGGCGTGAGTGACTTGATCCACATTCGTGAAGGCGATGCGCTGGTGACCCTGGCCAGCGACCTGCCGGACAGTGTCGATCTGCTGCTGCTGGATGGCGCCAAGGCACTCTATGGCGATGTACTCCGCCTGGTGGAAAGCCACCTGCGCCGCGGTGCTTTGGTGGTGGCCGACAATACCGATTACTGCCCTGAATACCTGGCCTACGTACGCGCCCCCGAGAACGGCTACTTGTCCGTTCCATTTGCCGATGACATCGAACTTTCAATACGCCTGGGATAATCGAGGAGTCAACTCATGCACGTATTTGTCACGGGAGCCACCGGTTGGGTGGGCTCCGAAGTGGTAAAGGACCTGATCGGCGCCGGCTACCTGGTGAGCGGTCTGGCCCGCTCCGACGATAAGGCCCGCGCACTCGCTGCCACCGGCGCGAAGGTGGTGCGTGGCACGCTGGATGATCTGGACACCCTGCGCCGTGCTGCGTGGAGCGCTGATGCGGTGATCCACACGGCGTTCAACCATGACTTCTCGCGGTTTATCGAAAACTGCGAGCAGGATCGCCGTTTAATCGCGGCCTGGGACAGTGTGTTGAAGGGGTCGGACACGCCGTTGATTGTTACGTCGGGTTTGTCTGGCCTGGCACGCGGAGCGACTGAAGCGGACTTGCCGAGCGACGCTTCCCCGCGCAAATCCGAGGCGGCCGCCAGGGCGCTGGCTGAGCGCGGCGTGCGTGCGGCAGCGGTGCGCCTGGCGCCGTCGGTGCATGGCGTCGGGGACCATGGCTTCCTGCCGATCCTGATCCGTCTGGCCCGCGAAACCGGTGTGTCGGCGTACATCGGCGAGGGGCAGAACTGCTGGTCGGGCGTGTACCGCACCGACGCGGCGCGGGTGTATCGCCAAGTGCTCGAGGACGGCCTGAGCCAATCGGTGTATCACGCGGTCGCCGACCAGGCGGTGCCGTTCAAGGCGATTGCCGAGGTGATCGGGCGTCGGCTGGGCTTGCCGGTGGAATCCCGGCCGCGCGAGCACTTCGGTTGGTTCGCCATGATGGCCGGCGCCGATATGGCGGTGTCCAGTGTCCAGACCCGCGAGCGGCTGGGGTGGACGCCGGTAGGTCCGGGTTTGCTGGCGGACCTGGACCAAGCCGATTACTTCATGGGTTAAGGGGAGGGGCGTCATGACACAACACAGAAGTGAGCAGCGCTCGGTGCTGCTGAATATGCTGCCGATCACCTTGGCGGTGTTCGTCGGTTTCCTGATGATCGGCATGCAGTTGCCCGTGCTGCCGTTGCATCTCAACCAGACGTTGGGCATGGGCACGCTGGTGGTGGGCGTGGTGATCGGTGCGCAGTTCGCGGCGGCGCTATTGTCGCGGGCCTGGGCCGGCAACTTTGCCGATATGCGCGGCCCCAAGCGCGCCATGTTGCTGGGCATGCTGGTGGCGGCCAGTTCGGGGTTGTTGTACCTGGCCTCCCTGGCCTTCGTCGATTCGCCGGTGCTTTCGGTGTGGGTACTGCTGGCCGGGCGCGTGGTGCTGGCGTTGGGCGAAAGCCTGATCATCACCGATTCCATGGGCTGGGGGATGGGGCTGGTGGGACCGCAGAACGCCGGCAAGGTGATGGCCTGGATCGGGATCGCAATCTACGCCGCGTTTGCGTTGGGGGCACCGCTGGGCGTGGTGATCAATAGCCAGTGGGGCTTCAGCGGGCTGTCGATTGCCAGCCTGATATTGCCGTTGTTGGCGTTTGGCATCGTGGTCGGCGCCAAGGGCGTGGCGCCGACCAGTCAGCGGCGTACGTCGTTTTACTCGGTGTTGGGGGCAGTCTGGCTACCGGGATTGGGGCTGGCGTTTTCCAGCATCGGCTTCGGGGTGATCACGGCGTTTATCGCGCTGCTGTTCGCATCCAAGGACTGGGGCAATGCGTCGTTCGCCTTTACCGCGTTTGGCCTGGCGTTTATCAGTGCGCGGATTTTCTTCGGGCATCTGCCAGACAAGCTGGGTGGCACCATCGTCGCGCTGATCTGCGTGCTGATCGAGGCGGCGGGGCAATTGTTGATCTGGGGCGCGAGCGACCCGTTGATGGCGTACCTGGGCGCGGCGCTCACCGGCTTTGGTTACTCGCTGGCGTTCCCGGGCTTCGGCGTGGAAGCGATCAAGCGCGCGCCTCCGCAAACCCGTGGGTTGGCGATGGGTGCCTATGTGGCGTTCCTGGATATCTCGCTGGGTATCACCAGCCCCTTGGCGGGTGCGCTGGCTGGCGCGGCGGGTGTGGCGTCGGTGTATCTGGCGGGCGCGGTGGCGGTGGCGCTGTCGGCGCTGGTGGCGTGGGTGTTGCTGACGAAAAAGCCGCTGCTCAGCGCCTGCTGAACGCCAAACGTGCGGCAAACAACACGAAGATCATGCCGGTGGTGCGGTCCATCCACTGGATGACTTTTTCACGCCGCAGGATCCCGGAAAGCGGCCGCGTGGCACTGATCAACACCAGCGACCACAACGCGCCGAGCAGCACATGGATGCTCACCAGGCCGAATGTCCAGAGGATCAGCGGCTGACCCTGGGGGATGAATTGCGGCAGGAAGGACACGTAGAAAATCCCCACCTTGGGGTTGAGCACGTTGCCCAGCATGCCCTTGATAAACCAGTTGCCGGCGGGCTTGGCATCCGTCTCGGCACTCGTGAATGCGCGGCGGGGGCGCAACAGCATGTTCAGACCCAACCAGGCCAGGTAGGCGGCGCCGCAGTACTTGAGCAGGTTGAAGGCGACTTCCGACACCGCAACCAACGCCCCAGGCCAAACGCAACCGCCGCGCCCCACAGCAGGCAGCCGGCGTTGATGCCCAGCGTGGCCTGCAGTGCCTGGCGCTTGCCTTCCACCGTTGCGGTCCTGAGCACCAAGGCCGTGTCGAGGCCGGGCGTGAGCGTCAGCAGCGTGGCGGCGAAGGTGAAGGCGAGGAGGTTATCCGTGATGGACATGGGTGGGCTTCTTGATGGGGTGGGCGTTGACCCAAGCATATCGCCATTATCGTGTGGCGAGCGCGTTCTTTATGGTGAACGGGACAAGCCCGCTCACCACAGGAAGCGGGCTTGTCACGAGACGTTCAGCAGGGGCTCAGCGATTGAAGCGCTCGACCAATGCGTATTGGGTGGACGCGGTGTTTGTCAGTTCCTTGCTCAGGTCCGTGGATTGATGGGCTTGTATCGAGGTCTGGTCGGCCAGTTCGGCGATGGTGGTGATGTTGCGGCTGATCTCCTCGGCGACCGCGCTCTGTTCTTCAGTGGCGGCGGCGATCTGGGTGGTCATGTCGGTGATGTGGGACACGGCCTCGCTGATACCCACCAGCGCCTGGTCGGCCTCGAGTACCCAGGCCACGCCTTCCTGGGCCTGGCGCTGGCCGTTTTCCATGCTTTGCACCGCGTTGTTTGAAGACGCCTGCAACTGGGTAATCAGCGCGTGGATCTGGGTGGTGGACTGAGAGGTACGCTGGGCCAACTGGCGAACTTCGTCGGCGACCACGGCAAAACCACGGCCTTGCTCACCCGCACGCGCGGCTTCGATGGCGGCGTTGAGGGCCAGCAGGTTGGTCTGGTCGGCAATGCCCTTGATCACATCCACCACGCTGCCGATTTCGTCGCTGTCACGGGCCAATTGCGCCACGGTGACGCCGGTTTCGCTGACCACGGCGGACAAGCGTTCGATCGCCTCACGGGTATCGCGCGCGACGTCACGCCCGCGCCCGGTCAGCACATTGGCTTGCTGGGTGGCGTCGGCGGTGCGCTGGACGTGGCTGGCGACTTCCTGGGTAGTGGCGGCCATCTGGTTGACGGCGGCCGAGACCTGTTCGGTTTCGACGCGCTGGCGGTCCAGGCCCTTGGAGCTGGCGGTGGCCAACTGGTCGGATTGCCCGGCCAGGGCGCTCAATTGCTCGGCACTGTCCTGCAGGCGGGTCAGGCAGGTTTTCAGGCGTGCGGTCTGGCTGAGGAACGCGGTTTCCAGGCGTGCCTGGGGCCCGCTGGCGTCGCTGTACATTTGTGCGATCAAGGCGTCCGAGGTCGAGGGTTCGACACCTTGCAACAGGCGCAAGGTGCTGCCTTGGCGCCAGCGCGAGCAGAGCACGCCCACCGGTACCGCGACGACGACAGCCACGGCAATCGCCAGCGGTGCACTGAGGAACATTCCGGCAAGGCTGCCGGCCACGCCGGTCGCCGCGTACGGCACGCAGCTGAGCGCGGCCGGCAGCCAGGCGTCCTGGCGCGGCACCGCCGGTTTGCCTTGGCTGATACGGCGGTACAAGGCCTGGGCGCGGCGGATCTCATCGGCGCTGGGCTTGACGCGCACTGACTCGAAACCCACGACCTTGCTGCCATCGAAGATCGGTGTGACGTAGGCGTTGACCCAATAATGGTCGCCGTTTTTCGAGCGGTTCTTGACGATACCCATCCAGGGCAAGCCTTGTTTGAGCGCGCTCCACATGTGCGCAAAAACGGCGGGGGGCACATCGGGGTGACGTACGATGTTCTGCGGGGCGCCGATCAGGTCGGCGCGTTCGAAGCCGCTGATTTCGACGAAGGCGTCGTTGCAATAAGTGATGACACCTCGGACATCCGTGGCGGAGATGAGTTTTTGTGACGGCGCGAGGGAAATCTCACGCTGTGTTACAGGCTGGTTATTGCGCATTCCGACTACTCCCTGGTTGCCTTAAGTCCATCGGCGCCAACAGCGAAAAGGTTAATGCACATCTGTCATTTAGCCAGCCACTGGTCAAAAGCCTGAAACTTCCCGGTGAAAAACCTCATAATGGCGGCCATTTTTGTTTAGCCCGTTATTCTGGTGTGCCCCCATGGAAATCAAGGTCAACTTTCTCGACAACCTCCGGCTAGAAGCCAAGTTCGATGACTTCACGGTGATTGCCGACCAGCCCATTCGCTATAAAGGCGATGGCTCGGCACCGGGGCCATTCGATTACTTCCTGGCGTCGTCGGCGTTGTGCGCGGCGTACTTCGTGAAGTTGTATTGCCAGACGCGCAATATCCCCACCGACAATATTCGCCTGTCGCAGAACAACATTGTCGACCCGGAAAACCGCTACAACCAGATCTTCAAGATCCAGGTGGAATTGCCCGCGGATATCTCCGACAAGGACCGCCAGGGCATCCTGCGTTCCATCGACCGCTGCACGGTCAAGAAAGTGGTGCAGGCCGGCCCTGAGTTCGTCATCGAAGAGGTCGAGAACCTGGATGCGGATGCCCAGGCCTTGTTGATGCCCGGCTCTACCTCCGAGGGCGGCACCTACATCGCCGGCAAGGACCTGCCACTGGAACAGACCATCGCCAACATGTCCGGCATCCTGGCCGGCCTGGGCATGAAGATCGAGATCGCGTCGTGGCGCAATATCGTGCCTAACGTGTGGTCGCTGCATATCCGCGATGCGCATTCGCCGATGTGCTTCACCAACGGCAAGGGCGCGACCAAAGAGGGCGCCTTGGCGTCGGCGTTGGGCGAGTTTATCGAACGGCTCAACTGCAACTTCTTCTACAACGACCAGTTCTGGGGCGAAGAACTGGCGAATGCGCCGTTCGTGCATTACCCGGATGAGCGCTGGTTCCAGCCCGGCCCCAACGACGAACTGCCGAGCGAAATCCTCGATGCGTACTGCCTGAAGGTCTACAACCGCGACGGCGAGCTGCGCGGTTCGCACCTGTTCGACACCAACTCCGGCAATGAAGAGCGCGGTATCGTTTCGCTGCCGTTCGTGCGCCAGTCGGACGGTGAGGTGGTGTACTTCCCGTCCAACCTGATCGAAAACCTCTACCTCAGCAACGGCATGAGCGCCGGCAACACCCTGGCCGAAGCCCAGGTGCAGTGCCTGTCGGAGATCTTCGAGCGCGCGGTGAAGCGTGAAATCATCGAAGGCGAGTTCGCCTTGCCGGATGTACCGGCCGAAGTGCTGGCCAAGTACCCCGGCATCCTCGCCGGTATCCAAGGGCTCGAAGCCCAAGGCTTCCCGGTATTGGTGAAAGACGCGTCCCTGGGCGGTGAATTCCCGGTGATGTGTGTGACCTTGATGAACCCACGTACCGGCGGCGTATTCGCCTCGTTCGGCGCGCACCCAAGCCTGGAAGTGGCGTTGGAACGCAGCCTCACCGAACTGCTGCAAGGCCGCAGTTTCGAAGGCCTGAACGACCTGCCGCAGCCAACCTTCGAAGGCCAGGCAGTGACCGAGCCGAACAACTTCGTCGAGCACTTCATCGACTCCAGCGGTGTGGTGTCGTGGCGCTTCTTCAGCGCGCAGTCGGATTACGAATTCGTTGAATGGGACTTCACCGGCGAAGGGGCCGACTCGAACGCCCAGGAAGCCGCGACCCTGTTCGGGATTCTCGAAGGCATGGGCAAGGAGTCCTACATGGCGGTGTACGAACACCTGGGCGCTACGGCGTGCCGCATCCTGGTGCCGGACTACTCGGAAATCTACCCGGTGGATGACCTGATCTGGGACAACACCAACAAGGCGCTGTTCTTCCGCGAGGACATTCTCAACCTGCACCGCCTCAACGAGGAAGAATTGCAGGCGTTGGTCGAGCGGCTGATTGAAAGCGAGCTGGACGACTACACCGATATCACCACCCTGATCGGCATCGAGTTCGACGACAACACCGCCTGGGGCCAACTGACCATCCTGGAGTTGAAGCTGCTGATCTTCCTGGCCCTGCGGCAATATGAAGAGGCCAAGGAGTGCGTGGAGATGTTCCTGCAGTACAACGACAACACCGCCGAGCGCGGCCTGTTTTACCAGGCGATGAATGCGGTGCTGGAGATGGAACTGGACGATGACCTGGACCTGGCGGATTACGAAACCAACTTCCGCCGCATGTTCGGCAATGAGCGGATGGACGCGGTGATTGGCTCGGTGAAAGGCGACGTGCGTTTCTATGGCCTGACGCCGACCAGCATGAAGCTGGAAGGGCTGGAACGGCATCTGCGCTTGATCGAGAGCTACAAGAAGCTGCATGCAGCCCGAGCCAACATCACCTCAAGCTGACACAACCCATTGTAGACGCCGGCTTGCCAGCGATGGCGATCTTGCGGGCGTCATCGCCGGCAAGCCGGACTCCTGCAGAAGCGACTCAAATCCACCTTTGTAGGAGCCGGCTTGCCAGCGATGGCGATTTTTCGGGCGTCATCGCCGGCAAGCCGGACTCCTACAGAAGCGACTCAAATCCACCTTTGTAGGAGCCGGCTTGCCGGCGATGGCGATTTTGCGGGCGTCATCGCCGGCAAGCCGGACTCCTGCAGAAGCGGCTCAAATCCACCTTTGTAGGAGCCGGCTTGCCAGCGATGGCGATCTTGCGGGCATCATCGCCGGCAAGCCGGACTCCTGCAGAAGCGGCTCAAATCCACCTTTGTAGGAGCCGGCTTGCCAGCGATGGCGATTTTGCGGGCGTCATCGCCAGTTGGCTCCTACAGGGGATTGGTGTTGTTGTTAGATTTTTGCCAGCGCCTGGGCCAGATCGGCGCGCAGGTCCTCCACATCCTCAACCCCCACCGACAAGCGCACCAGCCCATCGCCAATTCCTAGTTGCGCGCGCGTGGCGGCCGGGATGCTCGCGTGGGTCATGATCGCCGGGTGTTCGATCAGGCTTTCCACGCCGCCGAGGCTTTCGGCCAGGGCGAAGATCTTGACGTTTTCCAGGAAGCGCGTCGCGCCGGCCAGGTCGCTGTTCAGGTCAATCGAAATCATCCCGCCAAACCCACGCATCTGTTTGCGAGCCAGTTCATGCTGCGGGTGGGAGGCCAGGCCTGGGTAGTAAACCCGTGCCACTTGCGGTTGCTGCTCCAGCCAGGTGGCCAGGTCCAGGGCGTTGCTGCAATGGCGCTCCATACGCAGTGCCAGGGTTTTCACGCCGCGCAGGGTGAGGAACGCGTCGAAGGGCCCCGCGATGGCGCCGACCGAGTTCTGCAGGAAGCCCAGGCGTTCAGCCAGCTCGGGGTTGTCGCCGACAATCGCGATGCCGCCGATCACATCGGAGTGGCCGTTGAGGTATTTGGTGGTGGAGTGCACCACCACATCGAAGCCCAGTTCCAGCGGACGCTGGATCCATGGGCTGGCGAAGGTGTTGTCGGCCACGCAGATGATGCCTCGATCGCGGCAGATACGTGCGATGGCGCTGAGGTCGGTGAGGCTCAGCAGCGGGTTGCTCGGGGTTTCGACCCAGACCATGCGTGTGTCGTCCTGCAGGCTTGCTTCAAACGCCGACAGGTCACTCAGGTCGACAAAGCTGAAGCGGTGCCCGGCGCTGCGCTGGCGCACTTTGTCGAACAGGCGGAAGGTGCCGCCGTATAGGTCATTGCCGGAGACGATATGGGCGCCGGCGTCCAGCAGCTCCAACACAGTGGAAATCGCCGCCAGCCCTGACGCAAACGCAAACGCCTGGCTGCCACCTTCGAGGTCGGCCACACAGCGTTCCAAGGCGAAGCGCGTGGGGTTGTGGGAGCGGCCGTAGTCGAAGCCCTTGTGCACGCCGGGGCTGTCTTGCAGGTAGGTGGAGTTGGCGTAGATCGGCGGCATCAGCGCGCCCGTGGTCGGGTCGGGGGATTGCCCGGCGTGGATCACACGGGTGGCAAACGCGCTTTTATCGGACTGACTCATGCAAGGGATCTCCGTAGGTGGTTAAGCAGGTCGACGCGGGTGATCAGGCCGTGGAAGCCTGAATCGTCGGCAATAATGGCAACCAGGCCGCGATCCAGCTCCGCCTGCAGTTCCGCCAGGCTGGCGCTGGGGGCCAGGGTTTGCAGGGTGTTGGTCATGGCGCTGGCGACCATCATTTTGAAGTCCGCGGCGTCATGGTGCAGGCCCAGCAGGATGTCGGATTCATCGATCACACCGACCAGCTCACGACCGTCCAGCAGCACCGGCAGTTGCGAGACATCGGCCAGGCGCATGCGTTGGAATGCGGTGAGCAGAGTGTCGTCGGGGCTCACGCTGATCACGCGGCCGTCTTCGAAGCGCCGCGCGATCAGGTCGCGCAGGTCGCCGTAATGCTTGTATTGCAGCAGGCCCGCGTCGTTCATCCATTGGTCGTTGTAGACCTTCGACAGGTAGCGCGTGCCGGTGTCGCACACGAACGTGACCACGCGCTTGGGCGTGGTCTGTTCGCGGCAATAACGCAGCGCGGCGGCGAGCAGGGTGCCGGTGGAGGAACCGCCGAGAATGCCCTCGGCCTTGAGCAACTGCCGGGCGTGATCGAAGCTTTCTTCATCGCTGATGGAATAGGCGTGGCGCACGCTGGAGAGGTCGGCAATCGACGGGATGAAATCCTCGCCGATACCTTCAACCGCCCAAGACCCCGGTGTTTCCAACTGGCCGCTGCGGCTGTATTCGGCCATCACCGAACCCACCGGATCAGCCAGCACCATGGCCAGTTCCGGCTGCACACGTTTGAAGAAACGCGTCAGGCCGGTGAGCGTGCCGGCCGAGCCGACGCCCACCACGATGGCGTCCACATCGTGCTGGGTTTGCGCCCAGATCTCCGGCGCGGTGCTGGTCTCGTGGGCCAGGGGGTTGGCCGGGTTGTTGAACTGGTCGGCGAAGAACGAATCGGGGATGTCCTTGGCCAGGCGCGCGGCCACGTCCTGGTAATACTCGGGGTGGCCCTTGCCCACATCGGAGCGGGTGATATGCACCTCGGCGCCCATGGCCTTGAGGTGCAGCACTTTTTCCGTGGACATCTTGTCGGGCACCACCAGCACCACGCGGTAGCCCTTGGCCCGGCCGACCAGCGCCAGGCCCAGGCCGGTGTTGCCGGCGGTGGCTTCGATAATGGTGCCGCCGGGGCGCAAGCGGCCGTCGCGTTCGGCGGCGTCGATCATGGCCAGGCCGATGCGGTCCTTGATGGAGCCGCCGGGGTTCTGCGATTCGAGCTTGAGAAACAGCGTGCAGAGGCCGGTGTCGAACCGGCTGACCTTGACCAACGGCGTGTTGCCGATCAGTTCGAGGACGGCGGGGCGGGAAAGGGTGGGCATGTCGTCACCTGAATACGGATGGGATGGACAGCAAAGGCACAGCATGCGTTCGACGATAGGCCGGGATCGGTCCGGTCGCAACCGGACGGTCCGTTGGCTGTCTGTTTTTGGCGCATTAGCCGGCCTGGGCCAGCACCTGCTGCAAACGCGCCGTGACCGCAGCACTGGCCGCTTGCATCGGCGCGCGCAATTCGCGGCCGATCAGGCCCTGCATGGCCAGCGCGGCTTTGACCGGGGCCGGGTTGGGCTCCATGAACAGTGTCTCGATCAGCGGCTGCAAGCCGAAGAACGTCGTGCGTGCCTCGGCCAACTGGTTGTCGCGTACCTGCAGGTACAGCGCCACGAACTGTTCTGTCTGCAGATGCGCCGAGGCTGCAATCGCTCCGGTAGCGCCGAGGCACAAGGCGTTGAAGATCTGCAGGTCTTCGCCACACAGTACGTCCACGTCACCACTGGCCAGCAGTGCCAGGGTATTGCCCAGGTTGCCACCACAGTCCTTGATCGCCACGATGCGCTTGTGGGCGACGATGTTCAGCAGCGTGGCCTGCTCGAAGGTCACGCCGGTGCGGTAGGGAATGTCGTAGAGAATGATCGGCACGCTGGATGCATCGGCCACTGTGCGGAAGAACGCCTCGAGGCCGGCCTGGGACGGGCGGATATAACTCGGCGCCGGCACCAGAAGCCCGGCCACCGGACGCTGTAGAACTTCACGTTGGAACTGCAGCAGTTCGATCTGGTTGTTGCCCGCCAGGCCCATCACCACGCGGTACGCCGGCACCAACTGCAACACGGCATCGAGTACCGCCAGTTGTTCCTGGCGGCTAAGCGATGCCGCCTCCCCAGTGGTGGTGCAAACCATGATCCCGGCCACGTGCTTTTCCAGCAGGTGGCTGACCAGCCGGCGCAGGCCGATAAAGTCGATGGCGCCGTCATGGAACGGCGTGACCACGGGAACCCAGATACCTTGAAACGCTGACATTGCACTCTCTCCTGATGATTGACCGCTTGAGTCACCGTCAGAAGGGCAGAGGCAATTGTGCAAAGGAGGGGAGACCGTCGCGCTCAATGTCCTGTCAGCTCATCTGACGGGACAGCGCGCCCCGGTCACATGAGCGACTGTTTCTTCGATTTGAGGGCGTGCGCAACGCAACCTTGCGCCTTGGCAATCAAGCCAATGGCGTAAAGGTTAACGGAGGACATTGCGGACATTGGCTGACACACCCTGAATAAGGCCACCATCTTCATGGAATATTACAGAGTGTGTCAACGGTGCTTATTCGAATTTTTCGATACGCGGGTCGGAGTAGAAAAGCGCGTTCTTGTCGGTGCTCGACTCGAAGAAGCAGGCGTAGTCGGTCAGGAAATACAGGTGATTGACGCGCTTGTACTGGCCGTCGTCGACACGGCAAGACAGGGCCTTGGCGCTGCCCGACAGTTTCGCGTTGAGTTCGCTGGCTGCCAGCACGTGCGGCTGCACCGACGTCAGGGTGACGGCGGGTGAAGCTGGATCTTTAGCCGGATATGTACGGGTCGCAACGGTTCCAACCCACTCGCAAGGCCCACGCCCGTGACGTATTGCCTTAGCCTGCGGCCACCGCCGCCTCAAGGCTGGCGATGTCGATCTTTTTCATGGTCATCATCGCGTCAAAGGCGCGCTTGGCTATCGCCGGGTCGGGGTGGGTCACTGCATCCGTCAGTACGCGCGGGCTGATCTGCCATGACACCCCCCACTTGTCCTTGCACCAGCCACAGGCGCTTTCCTGGCCGCCATTGCCGACGATAGCGTTCCAGTAACGGTCGGTTTCAGCCTGGTCATCGGTGGCCACCTGGAATGAAAACGCTTCGGTAGGGGGGAAGATCGGCCCGCCGTTGAGGCCGATGCAGGCGATGCCCAGCACGGTAAAGTCCACCGTCAACACATCGCCCTGTTTGCCGGAAGGGTAATCGCCGGGGGCCAGGTGCACGGCGTTCACCGTGCTGTCCGGGAAGGTCTTGGCGTAGAAGGTCGCGGCCTCCAGGGCGGTGCCGTTGTACCAGAGGCAGAGGGTGTTTTTGCTACGCATGATCGCTCTCCACGTGAAAATGGGTGTGTGGAGTCTAGACGGCCAGCTGCTGCTCGATGGCCGCTTTGTCGATCACTGACCACACGTGGGCCAATTTGCCGTCGACCACCTCATAGAACACGTGCTCGTCGAAGGTCACCTGGCGCCCATTGATCGGCAGTCCGAAAAACTCGCCCCTGGGCGTGACCTTGAAGTTCAGGCGACTGGCAACGGTAGGCGGGTCGGCGACCAGCAACTGGATACGGAACACCAGGTCCGGTATCTCGCGAAAATCCCGTTCCAGCATGGCGCGATAGCCAGCAAGGCCGACCACCTTGGCGTTATAGGTCACGTCCGCGTGCACGAAGTGGCCCAACTGGTCCCAGTCCTGGCGGTTCAGGCAGTCGATATACCCTTGGTAAAACATGGCCAGTGCATCTCTGTTCATACCGCTCTCCTGGGTTAAAAGCGTTCGTCACGCAACCCGGCCTGTTCGCGCGGGGTGCTCAAGGGGGCCTCGGTGTTCAGATACCCCAGGGGTGTCCCCAGCCTTGCCGAGCCCCTCGATCAGGGCCTTTTGCCCGAGGCTCAGAACGGCCAGAACTTGAACCAGCGAAACGACGTGGAAACTTTTCGATCGCACTCCAGAAGCTGGGCCCTGACTTCTCCGGCAGGCTGGGCGGAGGTCGAAACGTTTACATACCAGCGCCCCGCAATCAGATCTTCCATCTGCGCCGGCGACAACACCGCCTTGCCACGCAACGCGTGCCCCTCTGTGTCTTCCACCGCGGCAGCATTGATCTTTTCCCTGGCAATCGGAATCTGGAGCGTGCCCACTTGTCCCTTCCCGGCAGGGCCGAAGAAGCCAACGGCGATGGGTACGCCACTCAATCGTGCGTAGTGGATAGACCATTCCAGCACCCTGGATTCGATCATGAGGCTGACCTCTGCCGATCCGCCTCCGTCGCCACGGGCAGGAGGCACAACCTGTTCCGTCTCAAGGCTGGGGCAGGACAGGTATAGCCAGCGTTCTTGCTTGGGGGCTGTCGGAGACGGTGCCTCACCCCTGGCACTCGATGCATGGACCGGGAAGGTTGCTACAGATAAAGCGAGGGCAGCGATCATCAGGCACACCGCCTCAGGTCTGTGGCTCCGTTTCATGTGTTCTCCTTGCTTTATTGGGCAGTGTGCTTGGGGTGAGCCCAGCTTGATTGCTCATTTCCATGTGACGACTGTCAGGGCAAAGCGGGATGCGGGGCCGTTCTAAACCCTGCGCGCGGTCAACAACACCGTCGCCGCCGCCGACAACAACCCCGCGCAGCAACGATTGAAAATCCGCTTGCCTCGAGGCTCGGCAAACCAGCGACGCATATGCAGCCCCATGTAGGCGTAGACGCTGATAGCGATCCATTCCAGCACCAGGAACAGCGCGCCCAGCAGCGCGAACTGCGGCGTGATCGGCTCGCCGGGAACCACGAATTGTGGCAGGAACGCCGTGAAGATCAGGATGGCTTTGGGGTTGCCCGCCGCCACCAGAAACTCCTGACGTGCCAGCGCCCACAATCCCACCTTGGCCGCCGCCGGTTCCGCCTCGGCCTCGGGATTGGCCCGCCACAACTGAAACGCCAGATAAAACAGATACGCCGCCCCCAGGATCTTGATCCCGTAGAACAACAACTCCGACGTTTGCAGCACCACCGCCAAGCCAGCCGAGGCGAGGGCGATCATGCCGGCGAAGGCCAGCAAGCGGCCGATACCGGCCAGGCATGAAGTGCGGTAGCCGTAGCGTGTGGAATTGCTGACGGACAGCAGGTTGTTCGGGCCCGGCGCCATGTTCAGGGCGAAGCAGGCGGGGAGGAAGAGGGCGAGGGTGGCGAGTTCCATGGCAGTTCCTGGTTTGCGGGGGACGGGGAGGCGTGAGGATAAGGGGAGTCGGTAGCGATTGGACAGCCTCGACCGTTCCGGTTTCCAGCTATTTCCCTATTTGTGACATCGCCTTAACGACGTCCGCGGCTATCTGCTCGGCACTGTTCGTCCCGTCGATCCGCAGGACCCGCGCCGTTTGCTGTGATAGCCATGCCTCGTGCCACGCGCGGTTGCGTCCCGAAAAGCTGGGGTCGTCGTACTGCGAAGCCCACTCCTTGAAGGCCACGTGTATCTGATGCATGTCGCCGCCGGGTGCAATCCGGTCGCCAAAGCGCGCCGTTTCACGCGCGGTCAGCCGTTCAAGACGAACGGGCGTTGGGGTCGCCACGAACACAATCAGATCGGCATCAGTAATCAGTGCGTCGCCCCAGCCCAGGCAAGAACCGGTCAGTACCCATTCGTCGTCACCGAGTGCCTGCCGCATCAGTGACACGCGGTCAGCGGGAGGTCGCTTGGTCGTGAACGGGGGGCTGGTGGGCATCCAGTAGTAATCATCGACATCGACCTGGCGTACGCCGAGGCGCGTTACCAGGTTTTGCCCCAGGGTGGTCACGCCTGCGCACGAAGCGCCGGTAATGTATATCCGCATTTTTTCTCCATGAATGCCTGCCGGCGTCGAGGTCAGCACGATAACCCAAATGGCTCATTCGTTTGCATAACACCGCTGAGCACCATGTGAGTAATGGTCGCTGCAGCGTTGTGGTAGTCGGTGGCCGCTGGATGTTGCGTCCCTGTAATGAGCGACATTTGCCAAGCAAGATTTGTATAGGTTCGGGTTGCTGACCAGATGAAAAGCATCAGGTGCTCAGGGTCTACGGGGGCGATCAAGCCGCGTTCAATCCAATTGCGCAGGAACTCGACGTTGTGCTGCGCCTCGGCTTGCAGCAGTGCCTTGTGCTCTTGCGGCAGATGCTTGGCACCCCGTAGTAGCTCGTGACTGAAAACCTTCGAGCTGAGCGGGTTTTCTTGGACGATGCGGATTCTTGCGTGTATGTAGGCGTGCAGGGCGACGGCTGGGTCGTCGCTTGCTCGAAGGGCCGCCGATGCTTCCAGCAACGGCTCGACAAAGCTCAATAAAACGTTTGCGTAGAGGTTCTCTTTGCTTTGAAAGTAGTAATAGATATTCGCCTTGGGTAATCCAGCGCGTGCTGCGATTTCACGAATTTGAGTCGCGTCGAAACCTGTTGCCGCAAACTCCTCGCTGGCTGCATTCAGGATGAGGCGCATGGTGCGATCGCGGATGCGGGGCGTCGTGACTTCGAGAGGCCCTGTCAGGGCACGGGTATCGATGTTAGAGGTTTTCATAAGGCAGGGGCGAAGGGCGGGTCATGGCTGTATCTTTTTTATAGGTTATCGCAATATACAAAAATACATAGCGAATAACCTGTGCTTTCTCAACAAAGGAGTCATCAATGCCTTTTTCTGTTCGCGAGGCGGTAAAAGACGACTGCCTGCGCATCAGCCAGATTGCCGCACAAACATTTGCCTTGGCGTGTCCGCCGGACACGCCGCCGGCGGAGATCGATGCGTTCATTCAGGAAAACCTGCTGCCAGAGCACTTGGAAGCACTGCTGCAACGCCCTGACAAAGAACTGCGAGTGATCCTGAATGAAGGGCAGGTTATCGGTTACAGCATGGTCAGCCTCAGGCCCGAATCGCTGGGAGTGCCGCTCGCCGATCATGTGCCCGAGTTGACGCGCTGCTATCTGTCAGCGAGCCATCATGGGACCGGTGCGGCTCAGTTCCTGCTCGACCACACACTGCGCAGCCTCCAAGGCCCTGTGCGGTTGACGGTCAGCGAGAGCAATGAGCGTGCCCTGCGTTTTTATCAACGCAATGGTTTCAAGACCGTTGGCGAGACGCACTTCCAATGCGGCGCAGACCTGCACCGCGATTGGGTGATGCTGCGCTGCTGACATGGCGCAGAGCGCGCTCTTTCTCCCGCAACACGGCGCTGTAGTTGTCTTTACACAGCGCTAAGCTTGATGATGGCGCCAATTTCTAACCTGCAAGTCAAGAAAAGAGGCATTCCCATGAAAGTCAGTGCACGTAACGTATTCAAAGGCCAGGTCAGCCAGGTCCAGGAGGGCGCGGTCAACGCTGAGGTCGTCCTGACCCTGCCCGGCGGTGAGCAATTGGTGGCGGTGGTGACCATGGAAAGTATCCGTAACCTCGGCATCGCTGTCGGCAAGGAAGCGGTCGCGCTGGTCAAGGCACCGTGGGTGATGCTGATGACCGAATCCAGCGATATCCGTCTTTCGGCGCGTAATTGCCTGGAAGGCAAGGTGCTGAGCGTGAACGACGGTGCGGTGAATGCTGAGGTGGTGATTGAGCTGGCGGGCGGTTCGAAGGTGTTTTCCATAGTGACCCGCGATGCGGTGGCAGAACTGGGCCTGGTGCCGGGCGTGAGCGCGACGGCGGTGATCAAGGCTTCCCATATCATCCTGGGCGTACCGGCCTGATAAAGACCCTGTGGGCCGGTGCGTTCCAGCCCACAGGTTTTTCGGTTGAGGATGCCTGCGCGCCGACATCAGCCAGCCTCCTGTCCCGCGGGCCAACGGGTCTATGCCTATGATGCAGTCCGACACTGAGTTCAAGGAGCAAACAGAGTGCTGAAGATCGGAGTCCTGGGCGTTGGTGAGTTGACGGAAAAGGTCGTGATCGGCCTGCGCCGCAGCGGGTTTGCAGGGCGGGTGCTGCTTTCGCCGCGCAACCACGAGCGTGCACAACAGCTGCGCAAGGTGTGGGCGTGTGACGTGATGTCCGACAATCAACGGGTCGTCGATGAGGCGGACCTGTTGTTCCTCGGTGTGCGCCCGGAGGTGGTCGAGCCGCTCTCGAATGAAGTGCAGCTCAAGCCCCGGCAGACGCTGGTGTCGCTGGTAGCCGGTTTGAAGATGGACGCGTTGCAGCGCCACTTCCCACAGGCGCGTCCGGTGCGCGCGATGCTGTCGTATGCCGCCCAGATCAACCAGTCAACCGTCGTGATCACGCCGGGTGGTGAGCCCCATCAAACACTGCTGGGGGCACTGGGCTCGTTGATCGTGCTCGACCAGGAAGACGCATTCGAATTGGCCACCGTCGCGGCCTGCATGAACGGCTGGTTCTATTTCTTTCTCAGCGATCTTCAACGGTGGTTTACCGATAAGGGCCTGTCGCACGAGCAGGCCAGCCAGTTGGTGATGGGGAATATGCAGGACTGCCTGGCCAGTGCCCTGCACCCGCCGCATGCCAACCTGGAGGTGCTGGGGAATGCCATTGCGACGCCGGGGACGTTTACGGCGGCGGGGCTGGATGTGCTCAGGCGTAACGGTGCGACGCAGGCGTGGAGAGAGGCGTTTGATGAGGTGTTCGGTCGGTTGCACAAAGGATCATAGCGGCGCCTTCAAAAATCGCTGTTCATGACCCGGATGTGGCAACAGGCAAGTGTCGCATTTCCCCAAAAACCGATAGCGATTGCGTGCGATGCGGTCGTAAGAGGCGGTTAGTACCGATCCTACCTGCTTCGGCACCGCCGGCATTTCGGTCGCCTGATACTCCGCGAGCGCAGCAGTCCCCACAGGATTATCGCGAGAGCAATGGCTCGGCGTCTTTTACCTCCGTGCCCACGTCGTGCAGGGAAACCCTCGATGTCTCCGGCAGCGCCAGCCCACCGGCCAACGCCAGCAGCGCCACCGCGATCAGGTAAAACGCCGGTGACAGGTTGCTTCCCGTGGTGCTGATCAACCAGGTTGCCACCAGCGGGGCTGTGCCGCCGAAGATCGTGTACGCCATGTTGTAGGTAATCGCCGAGGCGGTGTACCGCGTGCGCGTCGGAAAGGTCTCCGACAGCAACGCCGCCGTGACCACCCCACACAGTACGGCGCCCACCGCCAGCAGCATCACGCCGACAATGGACGCCGCAAACGAACCGGAACTGGCCATCAGGAACGACGGGTACACCACCACAATCAACAACACGCACGCGGTCATCACCGTAACCCGACGCCCCACTCGATCCGAATACAGCCCCGCCAGCGGACAAATCGCCGCCGCGAAGATCAACGCAATCAGCGACACCAGCAATGCCATCGCCCGACTCAAGCCACCCGCTACTTGCAGGTACGTCGCAAAGTAGGTGGTGAACATATAAAACGACAGCGCCGTGAGTGACACAAAAGCGCCCAGGCAGCAGATCGCCGCACCATGGCTGCGCAAGGTTTCCGTGAGTGGCGAGTGGGCGATAGCGTGCTCCTGCTTAACGGCCTGGAAGGCTGGCGTCTCGTCCAGCTTCCAGCGCAGGTAGAGGCCCACCAGCCCCAGCGGTGCGGCGATCAGGAACGGCAGGCGCCAGCCCCAACTGCCCATCGCCTCGGCGGACAACGACGCTTCAAGTGCATATGCCACCACCGCGGCGGCGGCGAACGCGGAAAATGTCGACACCGGCACGAAGCTGCCGTACCAGGCGCGTTTGTCGCGGGGCGCATGCTCCATCAGGTAGGCACACGCTCCGGCGTATTCCCCTCCGGCGGAGAAGCCCTGGGCACAACGGATCAGCGACAGCAGAATCGGCGCAGCAACACCAATGGCGGCGTAGGTGGGCAGCAGGCCGATCAAGGTGGTGGCGCCGGCCATCAGCAGGATCGTCATGGCCAGGGTGCGTTTGCGGCCGATCCGGTCGCCGAGCATGCCGAAGAAAATGCCGCCCAAGGGCCGGAAGGCGAAGGCCACCGCAAAGACGGCGAAGGTTTTCAGCAAGGCGGCGCTGGCGTCGCCGCTGGGGAAGAATTGTTGGGCGATGGTGGTGGCGAGAAAGCCGTAGACGGCAAAGTCAAACCACTCGACGAAGTTACCGATGCCGGCGGCGATGATGACCTTTTTCAGGGTTTGGGGGCTGACCTGTTCGGTGGAGGGGCTCGTCATGGGGGAAGGCCTCGGGATAGCGGGGGGGATGACCGATTATCGGGGCAGGCGGTTGGGCGGCGGGGCCCAAAAGAGTCGTCCGCGTAGTCAGTAGCGACTTGATGGGATCAGAGCAGGCAGGAATCGGGCCAGGTGAGGGCGCGCAGTTGCATGTTGAAGAACGGCTACCCGGGCGGGTAGCCGTTGAGGGGGGCGGGGGTCAGAAGCTGTATTTGGCTGTGACGCCAAAGCTGCGCGGGTTCCCGTAGGTGTCGGTGGAACCCCAGGTCGGGCTGGTGCCAATTGCCGAATAGTAGGTACGGTCAAAAATGTTGTTCACGTTCAGTTGCAGGTCCAGGTGCTTGTTCACCTGGTAGCCGGCCATGACGTCCGCAACCGCATAGCTGCCTTGTTCCAGGCGATAGGTACTGCTGTTGGCGAGGACCACATCGTTGTACATGCGGCTCTGCCAGTAGACGTTGCCACCGATGCGCAGTTTTTCCAGCGGACCCTGGAAGCGATAGGACGTGGTGAGCTTGAACAGTCGCTCCGGGGTGTCGGTGTCAAAGCGCTGGTTGTCGTTGGCCGGCTTGGTGTCCTTGATGTAATGCGCGCGGGTATAAGTGAAACCACCGCCCACTTGCCAGTTCTCAGTGAGTGCGCCTTGCAGTTCAAGGTCGATACCTTGGCTGCGTACCAGGCCCGAGGCTTCATAGCAGGCAGTGATCGGGCATCCGACTTGGCTCTCAGGCAGCGTCGCGCGGTTTTTCTGGTCGATCTGGAACACGGCCAAGCTGGCATTGAGCGCGCCGTTGAAGTATTCGCCCTTGATGCCGACCTCGTAGTTTTCGCCGACGATAGGCTCCAGCGGCTTGTCCGAAAAATCTCGGCTGGTCTGCGGCGTGAAGATATCGGTGTAGCTGGCATAGACCGAGTATTGATCATTCAAGTCGTAGATCACGCCGGCATAGCGCGTGAGGTTGCGGGTCACTTTGTAGTCGCCGTCGCCCTGGCGGTCATCGTAGTCGTACCAGTCCACGCGGGCACCAAGGATCACCTTGAGCGGGTCCGCGAGGTTCAGGCGGGTGGTCAGGTACACACCATCCTGGGTGGTGATGCTGTGGCCTTTGCCGTCGCGTACGAAGTCCGGTTTTGCCCCATTGAGCGGGTAGTTGGTGTCGTAGGGGCTGTATTCCTTGGACGTCGCATCGTAGATGCGTTTGCTGGTGCCCACCACGACTTCGTGTGTACGGCCGAAGGCTTCGACCGGGCCGCTGGCGAAGGTGTCCAGGCCGTACTGTTTGTCGTCCTGGTGCGATTGGTAGGCGGTGCGCGCAAGGGTGGTGCTGTAGCGCGACTGGTACGTGCCGGTGAACACGCCGTCCAACTGCGATGACGAACCCGCGACGTGCAGTTTCCAGCCGTTGCCGAAGCGATGTTCGATGTCACCGAATACGGTGTCGATGGTCAGCTTCTTGTTTTCCCAGTCGGAGCCTGGGTTGGTGGAGCGGGGCAGGTTCAGGTGATGGCCATCTGTGCCGAGGGGCAAGCCGCCCCAGAAGAAGTTGGTCTGGTCTTCCTGGCGCGAGAAGCCCAGGGTGGCGGTGGTATTTTCGCTGAGGTCAGCTTCGCCGATGGCGTAGAACAGGCCGTGGTCGCTTTCTTCACCTTTGCGGAAACTGTTGGCATCCCGATAGGAGCCCACCACGCGCCCACGCAAGGTGCCGCTGTCATTCAAGGCACTGGAGGCGTCGAATTCACCGCGATAATCGTCCCAGCTGCCGGCGGCGCCCGTGATCGACACCTGCGGCGTTGCCGTGGGGCGCTTGCGCACAAAGTTGATCGCCGCCGAAGGGTTGCCGGCGCCGGTAACCAGGCCGGTGGCGCCGCGAATCACTTCCACGCGGTCGAACATTGCCAGGTTGGGTTGCACGCTGTTGGCGTAGCCGGAATAGGAGCTGGGGATGCCATCGAACATCATGTTGTCGATGTCGAAGCCGCGCGAGCTGTACGTCTGACGCCCTGGGCCGCTGGATTGGCTGAGGAACAGGCCGGGAGTGTTCTTGACCACGTCGTTGACGCTGGTCATGGCCTGGTCGTCCATGCGCTGGCGGGTGATCACCGTGACGGCCTGGGGTGTCTCGCGCATGGTCAGAGGTAGCTTGGTGGCGGTGGCCATCTCGCCGGTGGTGTAGGACTGCGTGCCTTCGGTCGTCTGGCCCAGCTGTTCACTGCTGATCTGGGTGGCACCCAGCTCCAGTGGTACGGCTTTTTCGGCCTCCGCGGCAAATACCGCTTGTGAGCTTGCAAGACAGACGGCCAACGCCATCAAACTGGGTGAAAAACCTTTGCCGCCAAGTTGTTGCACAGACATGGAACTGACTCTCCCCGAACGCCGTCCCTAGCGAATAATAAAGATGTTGATAATTATTCGCATCAGTGTGCCAGAACGAATCTGTAGGAAAAAGCCTTTAGAGAGAATTAGTTAACGAATTTTTCACATCTGGGTGGCGGCGTTTGGCCATAGCGCCCCAAAAATAGCCGCTGCAGCCCCCTTCATTCGCGCTTGGAAATCGCCACCCGACTTGTCGCCTTTACCTCACGCAACGCCAGGCTCGACTGTATCGACGCAATCCCCAACTGCCGTCGCAACACGCTCTCGACGAACTCGCTGTAGCTGTCCAGATCTTCCGCCAGCACCTGCAACAAATAATCGGCATCCCCGGTGATCTTGTGGCACGACAGCACCTGCGGCAGTTCCTTCACCACCGCCTCGAAGGCGTCGGGCGCGTGGTCGGTATGGATCGCGAAACGCACGTGCACGAACGCCATGATGTCCAGCCCGAGCATCTTGCGATCCAGATTGGCCTGGTAGTCCTTGATCACGCCTTCTTCTTCCAGGCGTTTGCGTCGGCGCCAGCAGGGCGTGAGGCTCAGGGACAGACGCTCGCTCAGTTGCGCATTGGAAATACTGGCGTCTGCCTGCAGCAGGGCGAGGATGGCGAGATCGGTGTCATCGAGAACGACCTGCTTGGATTTATTTTTCATAATTGCGCGCTGTATGGGTAAGAATTCCCGATAAACCTAACAGCGCCGCAAGTAAAAGCAAAGAAAGCCCGGCGTCGCCAGAACAAAATAGGCCCTGTCTTTTACTGGCGGATGTCCACACATGTTGACTGTTTTCAGCGAAGCCCACCGTTTGCACCATGGCACCGAACTCAAGGACGGCGTGCTCAAACCCTCGTTCGAACAACCCAGCCGCGCTGACACCGTGCGTGACCGCGTCCGGCAGGTTGGCCTGGGCGATATCATCACGCCGCGTCACTTTGACCGCGCCTGTTACGTTGCCGCCCACAGCGAGCGTTACGTGACGTTCCTCGAAACCGCCTGGGCCGAGTGGACCGCTATCGGCCGCAGCCATGACGCATTGCCCCTGGTGTGGCCGGTACGCGACCTGGCCAACCAACAGGTGCCCGAGTTCATCGACGGCAAGCTCGGTTTCTTCGCCATGGACGCCGGCTCGCCTATCACCCGCACCACCTGGGAGGCGGTGAAGACCAGCGCGGATATCGCGCTGACCGGCCTGGCGCTGCTCGATGAAGGCCACCACAGCGCCTTCGCCCTGTGCCGCCCACCGGGTCATCACGCCGCCCGCGAGTACATGGGCGGTTATTGCTACCTCAACAACGCCGCGATTGCCGCGCAGCACGCCATTACCCAGGGCGCCAAGCGCGTGGCGGTGCTGGATGTGGATTTCCACCATGGCAACGGCACGCAGAATATTTTCTACGACCGACCGGACGTGATGTTCATTTCCCTGCACGGCGACCCGCTGGTGTCGTACCCGTACTTTTCCGGTGCCAGCAGCGAACGCGGTGCCGGTGCCGGTGAGGGCTTCAACCTGAATTACCCGTTGCCGAAAAACACGACCTGGGCCCGCTACCAAACCGCCCTGGTCGACGCCTGCCAGCAACTGCGCCGCTTCGCGCCCGATGTATTGGTGATCTCCCTGGGCGTCGACACCTTCAAGGACGACCCCATCAGCCACTTCCTGCTCGACAGCCAGGACTTCCTCGGCATGGGCGAAATCATCGCCAGCGTCGGCGTGCCCACGTTGTTCGTGATGGAAGGCGGCTACATGGTCGATGAGATCGGCATCAATGCCGTCAACGTGCTCCACGGTTTCGAAAGCAACACCCGATAACAACAGCGCTCGACTTTTTCTTCTGCCAAAACTCAAAAACATAACAAGAGGTTTTGTGATGAAAACATCCACGCCCGGGCTTTGTGAAAAGCCTGCGTTGCAACGCACCCTGAGCAACCGCCATATCCAGTTGATGGCCATGGGCGGCGCGATCGGCACCGGCCTGTTCATGGGCTCCGGCAAGATCATTGCGCTGTCCGGCACCTCGATCATCCTGATCTACATGATCATCGGGCTCTTCGTGTATTTCGTGATGCGCGCCATGGGCGAGTTGCTGCTGTCCAACCTCAACTTCAAAAGCTTCGCCGACTTTGCCGGTGCGTACCTGGGGCCGCGCGCGGCGTTTTTTCTTGGCTGGTCGTACTGGCTGAGCTGGAGCGTGGCGGTGGTGGGAGATGCGGTGGTCGTCGGCGGCTTTTTCCAGTACTGGTTTCCCCATGTGCCGGCCTGGATGCCCGCCGTAGGCATGCTGCTCACCCTGTTCGCGTTGAACGTGCTGACGGTCAAGCTGTTTGGCGAAGTGGAGTTCTGGTTCGCGATCATCAAGATCATCGCCGTGGTGACCTTGATCAGCGTGAGCCTGGTGCTGATCGCCAGCTCGTTTGTCTCGCCCACCGGTGTCACCGCCTCGTTGAGCCATTTGCTGGATAGGCAGGTGGCGTTTCCCCATGGCCTGTCCGGCTTTTTCGCCGGGTTCCAGATGGCGATCTTCTCCTTCGCAGGCACGGAGCTGATCGGCACGGCCGCCGCTGAAACCCGTGCACCTGAGCGCACATTGCCCAAGGCGATCAATTCGATCCCGTTGCGCATCATCCTGTTCTACGTGCTGGCCCTGGCGTGCATCATCGCGGTGACTTCATGGCAGCAGGTCTCGCCGACCAAGAGCCCGTTCGTGGAGTTGTTCCTGGTGGCAGGCTTTCCCGCCGCAGCGGGTATCGTCAACTTTGTGGTGCTGACGTCGGCGGCGTCTTCGGCCAACAGCGGGGTGTTTTCTGCCAGCCGCATGCTGTTCGGTTTGGCCGACCTGGGTGACGCGCCGGGTATCTTCCGGCGCCTGTCGACCAGCAGCGTGCCCTTTATCAGCCTGGCCTTTACCACCTTGCTGATGCTGTTGGGGCTGGTGTTGCTGTTTGTGGTGCCGGAGGTGATGACCGCCTTCACCATCGTGTCGACGGTGTCGGCGATCCTGGTGATCTTTACCTGGTCGACCATCCTGGCGTCCTACCTCGCCTACCGCAAGAAACGCCCGGACCTGCACGCCACATCCATCTACAAGATGCCCGGCGGTGTGCCGATGGCCTGGATTTCCCTGGCGTTTCTCGCGTTTGTGCTCGGCCTGTTGGCGTTGCGGCCGGATACACGCCTGGCGCTGTGCGTGATGCCGGCCTGGTTCATCTGGCTGGGGATTGCCTACCAGTATTCACGCTGTCAGGGAGCCCATTGGGCGAAGGCGACGCACTCGGTCACAGATGATCCGCATCGATGACGGCCTTGGCAAACGCCTCCGGCGCTTCCTGCGGCAGATTGTGGCCAACGCCACCGGTGATTAGGCGGAACGCATATTTGCCGGTAAAGCGCTTGGCGTAGTCCTCAGGCTGCGGGTGCGGGGCGCCGTTGGCGTCGCCTTCGAGCGTGATGGTCGGCACACCGATGGACGGCGTCTGTGCGAGCTTCTGCTCCAGTGGGTCGTACTGCGATTCACCCTGGACCAGGCCCAGGCGCCAGCGGTAGTTGAACACGGTGATCGCCACGTGATCGGGGTTATCCAGGCCTTTGGCGCTGCGCTCGAATGTGGCGTCATCGAACTTCCAGTGCGGCGACGCCAGTTGCCAGATCAGCTTGGCGAAGTCGTGGGTGTTTTTCTGGTAACCGGCGGCGCCGCGCTCGGTGGCGAAGTAGAACTGGTACCACCATTGCAGTTCGGCCTTGGGCGGCAGCGGGTTGTTGCCAGCGGCCTGGTTGCCGATCAGGTAACCGCTGACCGACACCAGCGCCTTGACCCGCTCCGGCCACAGTGCCGAGACGATGTCCGCCGAGCGGGCGCCCCAGTCGTAGCCGCCAAGCACGGCTTGCTTGATTTTAAGCGCGTCCATGAAGTCGATCACATCACTGGCCAGCGCCGCCGGCTGGCCGTTGCGCAGGGTTTTATCCGACAGAAAACGGGTATCGCCGTAACCCCGGGCGTAGGGGATCAGCACGCGATAGCCCTTGGCGACCAGCAGCGGGGCGACCTGGGCATAGCTGTCGATATCGTAGGGCCAGCCGTGCAGCAGGATCACCGCCGGGCCAGTCGCTGGCCCGACGTCGGCATAGGCCACGTCCAGCAGCCCGGCCTTGACGTGCTTGAGGGCACCGAAGCCGGGTTGCGGGCTGACAACGGTCTTGGTGGGGGGCTCGGGCATTTCCGCATGGGCCATGCCCATGGTGCCCAATGGCAACAGGCCAAAGGCCAGGAAGAGGGCGGGGTGTTTGAAACGGCGAGTCAACTGAGCGTGCATGGCGAGCCTCCTGCGGCTTGATGTGTGCCGGGTGCTCAGTTGAACGCCTGGCTGTATCTGGCCTGTTTCAGGAAACGCGTTGAGTTAAAGATGGTGTATCGCCGCGGGCTCTGTACACACTGCGATACAAACCTGCCACGTCTGACGCGAGCAGCAGGCGTAGTGGGGTTTACGAGAGCACTATCTCATAGGGTTCGCGCATTCGCTCCAGCAACACCTGCGCCAGCATCGGCGCCAGGCCGATCTGCGGGTCGCCGGCCAGTTGGCTGGCATAGGCATGCGCGGCATGGAGCTTGCGCGCCACGCTCCACGTGTCCAGGCGCACCTTGCGCGCTCGTTGCCACGGGATGATCGCACCTTCGCGGGCGGGCCAGTGCCAGGCCCAGATCGGCAATTCATACAGCTGCGCACCCACCAGGCTGCAGGCCTTGGCACTGGCACGGCCGACGGCGTCATGGTCGTCATTGCCATCGTTGCGCCAGGTGCTGAACACCACGTCGCCGGGCTGCAGGTAGCGGGCAATGAATTGGCTCAGTTGTGGTTCGCGGGCGGCGAGGGCGTTATCGCAAAAGCCGCCGCGAATCCACTTCAGGCTATGCAGTGGCATGCCCAGGCGGCGCAGGGCTTCGGCACTCTCTTGCGGGCGCACCACACTGAGGCGGCTGGCTGGCCAGACATTGGAGCCTGGATGGCTGGCGCTGCCGTCGGTGATCGAGATCAGTTGCAGCGGGTGTTCCAGGGTGCTGAGCAATTGCAGCAGCCCGCCGCAGGCCAGGACTTCGTCGCCGGGGTGCGGGGCGACGATCACTACCCGTGCACCCGGTGGTACCAGTGAGGCGGGCGTAATGGGAGGGATCTGCGCCAACTGCGGGGCGCTGTTCCAGATTTGTGCAGGACCGCGACGGCCGTCGCTTAAGGAAGCAAGCTTCATGGGGTGTCACATCCTTGTCGATTGATGCGGGGTCGTGCCCCGTTGACGGGACGACTCTCTTTTATCCACCACGGTCTGCGCCGCAGTGGCTGCGTGGCACCCCAACCCTGGAATGCCAGCAAGGCGTATTCAGCATAGACAAGGATTGGGTGGTTTACATTCTGTAACGCCGTTTTTTTAAGTGGCGTGCATCAGGCTCTTCAAATAGTCGCCAAACCCGCCCTGGGCGCGGGCGTCCAGGCGTGCACTGGTGATCACCTGCGGGGTGTGGCTCCAGGCGATAGACGCGCCGCACAACTCCAGGCTGCGAACCAATTGCACGTCTTCATGGCACGCCAGGGGTTCGAAACCACCGGCGCGCACATAAGCGCCGGCGCTTACGCCGAGGTTGGCACCGTGAATGTGCCGATGACCGTCACGGGCCTCGTAGCCCTGAAGATAACGAATCTGCGCCGCGGGGTCGAAATCTTCGCTCCACGCATCCACCGTGACCGTGCCACACACTGCATCCACTTCCAGCGCCAGTTGGGCCACCAGCCAATCGGGGGCTACCCGGCTGTCGGCATCGGTGCAGGAGATCCACCGTGCGCCCTGATTGAGCAGATGCCGTGCACCCACGCCCCGCACGTGCCCCACATTGCGCGCCTGGGCTTCCAGGCGTTGCACCGGGTAGGCTTTGGCAATCGCGGCACTGCCATCGCTGCAGCTGTCGAGCACCACCAGGATGTTCACGGGCTCGCCCAACAGCCCCGGGTGGCTGGCGGCGATCAGCGCTGCTTTCAGGCAGTCGTCCAGCAACGCCTCTTCGTTGTGTACCGGGATCAGAATGCCGATCATCGCAGGCCCTCGAGGGTGGCGACCGAGGTGCCGTCGCGGCTCCACAGATCAAGAAGGAAGTCATGTTCGTGATGGCTGGCGACGCGTGGCATATCCAGGCGCTGCTGCAGCAATGCGTGCACCTGTTCGGCGGTTTGCGGGCAACCTTCGATCGGTGGACGCCAATGGCAGGCGAGTATCTGGCCGTCGCTGGTCAGCGAGGCGCGGGCACGATCGATCAACCGGCACAGGTCATCGGCATCGAGGTAGTAGCACAACTCGCTCAACACGATCAGCTCGAACTGGCCGGTCGGCCACTGTTCGGGCAAGCGGCTCTGCTGCACCTCGGCATAGGGGAAACCCAGCAAGCGACTGCGCGCCAGCGCCACGGCAGCCGAAGCCGTGTCGCAGCACAGCAGGCGATCACAGCGGGGCGCCAGCTCGAAGCTCAGCTCGCCGTTGGCACAACCGGGTTCAAACACCGAGGCATAGCGAGGCCGCGTGAGTATCGCCAGGGTCATTGCGCGCTTGCGTCGTTCATACCAGCGTTGGCGGAACGCCCAGGGGTCATCGTTCTCGGCGAACAGTTGGTCGAAGTAAGGCGTGGCCACACTCATACGAATACCACTTCAAAGGGTTGCAACAGGCGCTCCACCACATAGGGCGCGAGCACGGGAGGCAGGCCGATCTGCGGGTCGCCCTCCAATTGGCTGGCAAACGCATGGATGGCATGGCGCTTGCGGGCCACGGCTTCGCAGGTCAGCGGGATCTTGCGTGCGCGGTGCCAGGGCACCAGGCTGTTTTCCGGGGTTGCCCAGTGCCAGGTCCATACCGGCAGTTCATACAGGGTGGCGCCTGCGGCTTGAGATGCCTGGGCACTGGCACGACCCACGGCCTCATGGTCGCAATGGCCGTCTTCGCGCCAGGTGGTGAACACCACGTCGGTGGGTTTGAGGTAGCGCTGGATGAACGCTGCGAGTTCGTCCTCTCGCGCTGCCACCTGGCTGTCGGAGAAGCCTGCGCGCAGCCATTTCAGGCTGTGCAGCGGCAAGCCGAGACGATGCAGGGCCTGGGCGGACTCCTGGGGGCGCACCACGCTCAGCCGCTCCACCGGCCAGCGTCGCGAACCGGGGTGACTGGCGCTGCCATCGGTGACGGAAATCAACTGGATCGGCCGGCCCAGCGCCGCCAGCCCCTGCATCAGGCCACCGCAGCCCAGCACCTCGTCATCCGGGTGCGGGGCGACGATCACTGCGCGGTGCCCTTCGGGTACCAATTGTTCGATGCTGATAAGCGGCAGTTCGGCCATCTTTGGTGACGCCTGCCAGTGATGCAACGGCGTGCCCTGGCCAACAATCGGGTTGGGTTTCATAGCTGCCACCTCCCTGTGGGTTCACCGGCAACGAACTCTCCGAGGCCGGCCAAGTCGCGTTCGGCATGGCTTTGGCGCACATACACCGGCAGGTCCGCCATCAGTTGGGCAAAATGCGGGTCCTTGCAGTAGGGGCCTGCGCCGACCGCACGACCCACGTGGCGTATCACTTGTTCAACGGTGTCTTCGATACAGGCACGGGCCTGCTGGGCCAGTTCCCTGGCGTCGGCCGCTGGTTCGCGGTCGATCTGCCTGGCGCTGGCACGCAGCACGCACGCCGCGCTGTTCAACGCGCTGTCCACGGCGCCAAGGTGGGCGAGGGCATGGGGTTCGGGGCGCTTGCTGCATTGCTCGCGCAGGACTTCCGCCAGGCGTTGGGCGCCGCCATACCAACAGGCAGCGATACCGACTCCGCCCTGCCAGAAACCGGGGCGAGCGAGGTAGTCTCCCGGCTCGCCCACCGCCAGCCCCCAGGCCCCGTCGAACACGATCTCGACGCTGCCGGTGGCGGCCATGCCGACGGCGTTCCAGCCTTCATCTGTCACGGTGATGCCGGGCTGGTCCATGTGCACCGCCACCAATTGCTGGCGATCCTCTTCGTCCCAGGCGGTCAACAAACCATGGCTGACCACCGCCGCGCCAGAACACCAGGCTTTGCGTCCTTGCACCCTCAGGCGATGGCCCTCCCGGTGCACGCGTACCTTGGCGGTTGGCGGCTCGGCGGCCCACATGCCCCAGGTACTGCCCAAGGGCGGCAAGGGGCTGTCGAGCTCGGCAATGATCGCCAAGGCATCGGTATGGCCTTCGAACAGCTTGCACAGGCGCAGGTCATGACCCGCCACCTGCGCCAGGCGACTGAACCGCGCCAGGGTCTGGCCGCTGCCCGGCAAGGGCAATTGGTCCAGGCCTTCCTCCTGAAGCGCCTTCAGGGCCACGCCCAGGGCTTGCGTGTCCGCATAGCCCCGGAAGCCTTGAAGGAATCGGTGCAAAGCCATCTCACACCTCGTCTTCACGCTGCAGTTCGAACAGCAACAGCGAGCGGCCAGTCACCGCGTACTCGTGATCAAAGTCAAAGCGTTCCTGGCCGCGTACGGCGGGCTCGTTGGTATCGAGCATGCAAGTCCAGAATTGACCTTCGGGCACCGACGGCAAACGGAAATTGACCATGTCGTGGTGCGCATTCACCACCAGCAGCAAGGTGGCGTCAGCGCCGGCGCGCCGGATGCCGGTCTCCTGGGCACGGCCATCCATCAGCATGCCCAGGCAACGACCGTGGCTGTCTTCCCACTGCTCCGTGGTCATTTCGTTGCCATCCGGCGCCAGCCAGGTCACGTCCTTCACGCCGATGTCTTCGTTGTAGTCGCCCACCAGGAAACGCCCACGGCGCAGAATCGGGTAGGCCAGGCGCAGCTTGATCAGGCGCTTGACGAACTTGAGCAGCGCCTTGCCGTCATCGTCCAGGTCCCAGTTGACCCAGCCGATCTCGCTGTCCTGGCAATAGGCATTGTTGTTGCCGTGCTGGGTGCGGGCGAATTCGTCCCCGGCCACCAGCATCGGCGTGCCCTGGGCCAGCAGCAGGGTGGCAAAGAAGTTGCGCATCTGGCGCAGGCGCAGCGCGTTGATTTCCGGGTCGTCGGTCGGGCCTTCCACACCATGGTTCCACGACAGGTTGTTGTTGCTGCCGTCCTGGTTGTTTTCGTCGTTGGCTTCGTTGTGCTTGTCGTTGTACGACACCAGGTCATGCAGGGTGAAACCGTCGTGGGCGGTGATGAAGTTGACCGAGCTGTAGGGGCGGCGGCCGCGATGGTTGAACATCTCGCCCGAGGCTGTCATGCGCCCGGCAAAGTCTGCCAGCTGGCCGTCGTCACCTTTCCAGAAGGCCCGCACGGTGTCGCGGAAGCGGTCATTCCATTCCACCCAGCCCGGCGGGAAATTGCCCACCTGATAACCGCCGGGACCGCAGTCCCAGGGTTCGGCGATGAGTTTCAACTGGCGCAGCACCGGGTCCTGGCGACACGCCACGAGGAAGCTGTGGCGCTCATCGAAACCGTCACGGTAGCGGCCGAGGATGGTCGCCAGGTCGAAGCGGAAGCCGTCGACATGCATCTCGTTAGCCCAGTAGCGCAGTGAGTCAGTGACCATTTGCAACACGCAGGGGTGACTCAGGTCCAGGGTGTTGCCGGTGCCGGAGTCGTTGATGTAGAAACGCTTGTCATCCGGCATCAGGCGGTAATACGAGGCGTTGTCGATGCCGCGCATGGACAGGGTGGGGCCACGCTCGTTGCCTTCGGCGGTGTGGTTGTAGACCACGTCGAGGATCACTTCGAGCTTCTGCTCATGCAGGTGCGCCACCATCTCCTTGAACTCGGCGATCTTGCCGCTGGCCAGGTAGCGCGGGTCGGGGGCAAAAAACGCAATGCTGTTGTACCCCCAGTAGTTGGTCATGCCTTTTTGCAACAGGTGCTGGTCGTTGACGAAGGCATGTACAGGCAGCAGCTCCACCGACGACACGCCCAACTGGCGAATGTGCTTGAGCACGTCATCTTCCATCAGCCCGGCGCAGGTGCCACGCACGGATTCGCCGACCGAAGGGTGGCGCATGCTGATGCCGCGCAGATGGGTTTCGTAGATGATCGTACGGTCCCAGGGCACGCGCACCGGCTGGTCGTTGCCCCAGGTATGCGCCGGGTCGATCACTTTGCATTTAGGCACGAAGGGCGCGCTGTCGCGCTCGTCGAAGCTCAGGTCGTCATCCGGGTGCCCGATGGTGTAGCCGAACAGCGCCTCGGACCATTTGAGTTCGCCCACCAGCTGTTTGGCGTAGGGGTCGATCAGCAATTTGTTGTGGTTGAAGCGGTGGCCGTTGGCCGGGTCATACGCACCGTACACGCGGTAGCCGTAAATCAGCCCGGGGTGGGCGTCGGGCAGGTAGCCGTGGAAGGTTTCGTCGGTGTATTCGGGGAGTTCGATACGTTCCAGCTCGACTTCGCCGGCATCATCGAACAGGCACAGCTCCACCTTGGTGGCGTTGGCCGAGAACAGTGCAAAGTTGACGCCCAGGCCATCCCAGGTGGCGCCAAGCGGGAAGGGCAAACCTTCACGAATCCGCGACGGCTCGTTGCCCGGCGTCGAAGGGGTTTTGTCGGGTTTGCTCATTGAGTTGCTCCTGCAAAGGTCTTTTTTCGGGCCGAACGCGGCCGTGCTGACGCAAGGTCAGATCAATCTTCAAATTTGTACGAAACCCCGTAGGAGCCGGCTTGCCGGCGATAGCGATCTTGAGGTCGCTATCGCTGGCAAGCCAAGCGCCTACGCGGGGCAGTCAGCTGGCGGGTTTGCGCGGCGCTGCCTTGGACTTTTTAGGCGGCGGTGGCGGGGCAGCTTTAGGCTTGGCCGTCGCCTTGGGCGCGGCCTTGGGCTTGGCAGCGGCCTTGGGCTTGCTGGGCGTCAGCGCTTCGGCTTCCGCCAGTTTGCGCGCCATTTCCCAGTGTCGCGCATCCTCGCCGTGGGGTTTACCTTCAGACTCCCAGATCTGATGCGCCAGTTCGCGTATGCGTTTGTCTTCAGTACTCATCACAATGCTCCTCACAGAAAATTTCAGCTTTCTTGATCATCAGGATTGATAAAGACATTGACCGGGAAATCCCCCAGGGCAGTGCTGATCAACAGCTCCTTGTCTGGTGTGACTGCGCCTGTATGAAAAAGTCCCTTCCAGTTTCGAGTTGGCGCGGCGAACGGTAATTTCACCCGCGTATCGCCCCAAACCTGCGCATTGATCTGGGGATGCACACCGTTTTCAAGCAGGTGATAAGGCCAGCGCGGCACCACCACCAGCAGGTGTTTGCCTTGATGTTCGCGACCGAAAGCAACCACCCGTTCGGCGTGTTTGCCGACCACTTCCAGCGGCGTATAGGCGCCGTTGCGGAACAGGTCGGGATGGGCGTTGCGCAAGCCCAGCACCTGGGCGATCAACGCCTGCTTGATACGCCCATCGCGCCAGTTGAACAGCAGTTCGCCGCTGTCCGGCGGGGTATCCAGCGCCTGTTGCCGTGCGTTGAAATCCACCGGACGGCGGTTGTCCGGGTCCACCAGGCTGAAGTCCCAGAACTCATCGCCCTGGTACAGGTCCGGCACACCCGGCACGGTGATGCGAAGCAAGGATTGCGCCAGGCCGTTGAGGGCGCCGGCCGGGGCAATCACCTGAGCGGCGTCGCCGATGGCCGTGCGCAGCGCATGGCCTTCTTCGCTGAGCAACAGCCGCGAGAGGAACGCTTCCACACCTTGCTCATACGCCTCGTTGGGCGCGCTCCAACTGCTCTGTAACTTGGCTTCGCGCAGGGCTTTCTGTTGCCACTGCCACAGGCGTTGCTGGTAGCGCTCGAAGTCGGACGTCAGGTCCAGCGGCCAACTGCCCAGCAGCACCTGATAGAGGATCAACTCATCGCCGGCTGACGGTGTGTCGGCATCCACACGCAAGGGGGCGGCGAGGCTGCGCCAGTGCTCCACCTGCTCGACGTACCACGGCGCGCACTCACTGAGTACCGCCAGGCGCGCACGCGTGTCTTCGCCGCGCTTGTGGTCGTGGGTAGCGGTGGCCAGCAGGTTGTCGGGGAAGGTCTGCAGACGTTGCCGGTTGACCTCGTGAAAGTCGGCCAGGGGGGCGCTGAACTGCTCGGTGCTGAAGCCCACGTCGTTACGCGACAGCAATACCGCCGAGCGATAGAACGCGGTGTCTTCCACGGCCTTGGCGGCGGCGGGCGAGGTCAATTGCTGGAAGCGCACACAGGCATGCTTGAGGATCTTGCGCTCACGGCCCACCGGGCGGTTGCGCCAAGGCTGGCCGCCGAGCCATTTTTCCAGGTGTTCGAGCACCGGCCAGTCGCCTTCGCCGAGGGTGGTGCGTGCGCCGTCCATGGCCTGCTGGAACACCTTGTCGTCGGCAGCACTGCGGCCGCGTGCGCTGATGTAGGTGCGGTACACCGGGAAGTGCACGATCAGTTCTTGCAAGGCCCGGCGGATGGCGCCGAGGGTCAAGTCACGGGTCATCACATCGTCGCGGGCCACTTGCAGCAGGGCCTGGGCGACGCTTTCAAAGTCGCCGCCGAGGGAGCCATTGAGGATCTGCTGGCGTGCCAGCCGCGCTTCTTCGGCAAACGCCGAAGGCCGTTCGCTGTGGCGGGTCCACAACTCGGCCAGGGGCGCGAAGCCGTCCGGGTGATGTTGCAGCAGCGACAATTGGTTCATGAATTCATAGCCGGTGGTGCCGTCCACTTGCCAGTCTTCACGCAAGGTTTCGCCTTCGCCGAGGATCTTCTCGACGAAGATCGGCAAATGCCGCTCCGGCGACAGCGAGTCCACGCGACGGCGTAGCTTGCGGCAATAACCGCGCGGGTCGGCCAGGCCGTCGATATGGTCGATGCGCAGGCCATCCACCAGGCCTTCGCTGATCAGCTCGAAAATCTTGCCATGGGTGGCTTCGAACACGGCCGTGCGCTCCACGCGCAGGCCGCCCAGCTCGTTGACATCGAAGAAGCGCCGCCAGTTGATATCGTCCGCTGCCGTGCGCCAGCTGGCCAGGCGATAGGCCTGCTGTTCCAGCAAGTGATGCAGGCGGTTGAAGCCCTCGGGATGGCGTGCGTCGAATGCGGTCAGCCGTTGCTTGATCGCCGGCAGCACTTCGGTGGCGCGCTCGGCCAGGGCTTGCTTGAGCCACGCCGCTTCGTGGTAGGCATCGTCTTGGTAGGCGAGGGCGCTGAAGCGCTCCGCCAGGGGCTTGAGCAGTTCATCGTTGCCGAGGATCGCGGCGTAATCCCTGGGGCAGATCGGGAACCGGTGTTCGTAATGTTCGACGTAGAACGCACCGTGGCCGGCATCGAACTGCAAGGTCAGGGTACCGGACTGCAGGGCTTCGCCGTAGTCGCTGCCGAGGAACGGCATCAGCAACTGGCCCTTGAGCAACGGGTCGGGCGAATGCCACTGGATATCGAAGAACTCACTGTAGGGGCTCAGGCGCCCCCATTCGAGCAGGTCCAGCCACCAGGGGTTGTCGGCGCCGCCCACGGCCATATGGTTGGAGACGATGTCGAGGATCAGGCCCATCTCATGTTCGCGCAGCGCAGCGACCAGACGGCGCAGGGCCGGCTCGCCGCCGAGTTCCGGGTTGACGCTGGTAGGGTCGACCACATCGTAGCCGTGCATGGAGCCGGCGCGGGCGCTGAGCAGGGGCGAGGCATACAGATGACTGATGCCCAACCGGGCGAAATACGGCACCAGAGGCACTGCATCATCGAGGGTGAAGCCTTTATGGAATTGCAGGCGCTGGGTAGCGCGCAGGGGCAGTGCTTTCATCGGTCACGCTCATAGGCTTGGTTGCGCGCGACGGCCAACAACTCGAGGCGGCGGGCGGCACCGGCATTGTCGAGCAGGCTCGACGCCTCACCCGGCAGGCGACGGCGCCAGTTGGGGTGGGTGTCGGTGGTACCGGGCAGGTTGGCTTGTTCTTCCACGCCAAGGGCGTCCTCCAGCGGCAACAGCACCAGCGGGGCGCGGGTGTGGCCGAGGTAGCGCACGCTGGCGTCGATCATATGGTCGGTTTCATTGCGGATCTCGTCGACGAAATTCTGCGGGTCCTGGCTCAAGGCCTGGCGCAGTGCCTGGCGCTCGCGCAGGCGGTGTTCGCTCCATTGCTCCACGGTGGGCGCATCGATCAGGCCGAGCTGGATATTCCAGTCGATATCGCGGCTGTGCCACCAACCGTTGAGGGTCGGCAAGTCGTGGGTGCTGGTGGTAGCCAGGGCGTTGTCGGGCCAGTCGAGGATCGGCTTGAACCGGCCTTCGTGGTTTTGTTCGAACAGCAGCACGCGCATGCCGAGGATCGAACGGGCGATGAGTTTTTCACGCAGGCCGTCCGGCACTGTACCCAGGTCTTCACCCAGCACAATCGCCTGATGACGATGGGACTCCAGTGCCAACAGGCGCAGCAGGTCGTCCACCGGGTAATACAGGTAAGCGCCCTCGCGTGGCGACGCGTCCATGGGGATCACCCACAGGCGTTGCAGGCCCATCACATGGTCGATGCGCAACCCGCCGGCATGGGCGAAGTTGGCGCGCAGCATTTCGATAAAAGCACGAAAGCCATGGCGCTTGAGGCCTTCGGGGGAGAACGCGGAAATGCCCCAGCCCTGGCCGGCACGGTTGAGAATATCCGGCGGGGCGCCCACGGTCAGGTCGGCAAGCAATTCATCCTGGCGGCTCCAGGCCTGGCTGCCGCCGCCATCGGCGCCCACGGCCAGGTCGGCGATCAGGCCGACGCCCATGCCGCTGCCGCGCGCGGCTTGTTGTGCGCGTTCAAGGCAGCGGGCGATCAGCCATTGGTTGAAGGCGAAATAGCCGATCTCGTCACGGTGGTCTTCGGCGAACTGCGCCAGTGCGGGGCTCTGCGGGGTGCGCCAGTCTTCAGGCCAGTGGCGCCAGTCGAGGTCTTCACCCGCCGCTGCGCGGGCCGCTTGCACGGCTTCGAAGCGGCAGTGGTTTTCCAGCGCCTCTCCACCGGCCTGGCGGAAGCTCTGGAAGTCGGCGTGTTGTGGGTGGTGGCCGTGGCGGAAGTCTTCATACAGCGCACGCAGCAGGCGCTGCTTGGCCTGGGCGGCCGCTGGCCAGTCGATCAGGGTGTGTTGCTCCAGGTCGTGCAACTCGTCCGCCAGGCCGCTTGCCTCGATGGCGTTGCGCACTTCGCGTTCACCGAGGATGCAGCCCGGCGAGGCATACAGGCTGTTGAGGAACAACCGGCTGGAGGGCGAATACGGGCTGTAGCGCCCGGTGTCGGCGCTGAACATCGCGTGCATCGGGCTGATCGCCAGGGCATCGGCGCCACGCTCGGCCGCCGAACGGGCCAGGTGCTCCAGGGCCAGGGTGTCGCCAAAGCCGCCATCGCCCAGGCGACGCAGGCTGTACAGTTGGGCACTGAGACCCCAGGCACGGGCGGGCTGGGTGTCGACCGCTTCGGCCACGCTGTAGCAGTGGGTGGGCGCGACGGCCAGGGTGAAGGTCTGGTCGGCGATATGCACCTGGTGATAACCGAGGGCAATGATGCCCGGCAGCACGGCGGCGCCATCGAGCCGCAGTTCCAGGGTAGCGCCGTCTTCGAGGCTGACCCGGCACGGGGTGTCCGCTTCGAAGTAGCGGGCCAGGTCCAGGCCGGCGCCGCTGTCGATGGTGAGTAACGGTGGCAGGTGTCTGTCTTGTTGCACCTGCTCCAGTTCGAGCAGGCTGGCGTCGATCTCGGCATCGGTGTCGGCCGGGTGGCCCAGGCCTTTGAGAACGGCGCGCAAGGCGTCGGGTTTCACATGTTGCGGGCGGCCGTTTGCGTCGATCCAATCGACGGCCAGGCCCGCTCGGCTGGCGAGGATTTCCAGGTTCGCTTCGCTCAAGGGTGCTCTCCAACAGGGGATAGGGTGACGCGTGCGCTGTACGGCGGCAGGTGCGCGCCCGCGTTGGCAGGCGTTTCAAACAGGACTGGCTGCGTCGCCGGGTGATCCACGGACACGTCACTCAGGTTGAGGTCGATCTGCAGCACACGGCCATTGCCCAGGCGCCAACGGGCGGTCACGGCACCTTCGGTCAACACCTCGGCACCCAGCGCCACGCTGCCAGGCAGGTGCGGGGCGATGTGGCGATGGCGCAGGCCCAGCAGTTGGCGGTAAAGCCGGGTATGCTCGTTTTCGTCGAAGCTCGGGGTGGTCTGCACAAAGGTCGGCAGGGCATTGGGATCGGGGATGCGTTGGCGTCGCTCTGGGTCCTGGAACGCAGCGAAATCCTTGAACTCATTGCGTCGGCCTTCGCGCACCGCTTCTGCCAGTTCGCCATGGTGATCGGTGAAAAACAGGAAGGGCTCGCTGGCGTTGACCTCATCGCCCATGAACATCAGCGGGATCATCGGCGAGAGCAGCAGCAGGGCGGTCGCCGCTTTCAGCGCCTGGGGCGAGCAGAGTTGATGCAGGCGCTCACCCAAGGCACGGTTGCCGATCTGATCGTGGTTCTGCAGGAACGCCACGAAGGCGGTCGGCGGCAGGTACCCACTGGGTTCGCCGCGCTCATGGCCATGCCGGGTGGTATGCCCCTGATAGATAAAACCTTCGCCCAGGCAGCGCGCCAGTTTGGCGGTAGGCGCGTGGGCA
The DNA here is from genome assembly GCF_000612585.1 of Pseudomonas sp. CHM02. Lineage (GTDB taxonomy): Bacteria > Pseudomonadota > Gammaproteobacteria > Pseudomonadales > Pseudomonadaceae > Aquipseudomonas. The sequence goes on along the minus strand of NZ_JFCA01000022.1, from coordinate 67,096 downwards.
AAGTCGCTGTAATAGGCATCGGTTTCGCCGGTCAGCAGGACATGCAGGACGTTATGGAAGTCGTCATTCCACTGAGCGTCGAAATCGTGTTGCAGCAGGCTGGCCTGGTTGAGCTCGTTTTCCAGCATCAGCCAGACGTGCCGACCCGTGTCCACTTGCTCGCGCACCCGGTGCGCCAGCTCCTTGAGAAAGTCCGGGTTATCAATGGCGTGTACAGCGTCCAGGCGCAGGCCGTCGAAGCGGTATTCGAGCAACCACATCAGTGCGTTATCGAGGAAGAAATCCCGGACTTCACGCCGATCGAAGTCGATGCCGGCACCCCACGGCGTGTGCACGTCCTCCTGGAAGAAACCCTTGGCGTACTGGCCCAGGTAATTGCCGTCGGGCCCGAAGTGGTTGTAGACCACGTCGAGGATCATCGCCAGGCCATGTTCGTGGGCGCTGTCGATCAGGTGCTTGAGCTGTTCGGGAGTACCGTAGGAGGCTTGGGGGGCGTAGGGCAAGACCCCGTCGTAGCCCCAGTTGCGATCACCGGGAAATTGCGCCAAGGGCATCAATTCAATCGCGGTAATGCCCAGCTCGGCCAGGCGTGGCAGGTGTTTCTCGATTTCGGCATAACCGCCCATTGCACCGACGTGCAGTTCATAGATGACTGCTTCGTGCCAGGGACGGCCTTGCCATTGGCTGTGACGCCATTGATAGGCGAGGGGATCGACCACCAGGCTCCAACCATGCACATCCGAGGCCTGGGCCCTGGATGCGGGATCGGGTACATCCATTTCCCCATCGATATTGAAGCGGTAGCGCGTGCCCGCCGGGCACGCTATTTCAGTTTCAAACCAGCCATCTGCCTGGGGCAGCATGGCGACGGACTTGCCGTTTTCCAATTCAACGCTGACATAAAACGCGTCTGGCGCCCACAAGGCAAAACGCGTGTGTTGCGCGTCCAACATGATTGCGCCGTGGGGCCAGGTTTCCAGAGTCCGTAACGGCATCTACAAAAACCTCCCTTTGATTATTTAGCGGATTTCCCCAGTGCTTTAGCCACCAGTTGCTCGTACAGCTCGGCGTAGGGTTCCACCGCCTGGCTCCAGTTGAACGGTTGAGTCATCGCCCGGCTGCGCATGGCGTTGAGCAAGCCAGGGAAGGCAAACACCTTGAACGCACGGCTCAAGGCTTCTTTGTAGCTGTCGACTGTGGATTCATTGAACAGGAAGCCAGTCACACCGTTTTCGATGGTGTCGGCCAGCCCGCCGGTATTGCGTGCGACAGGCAACGAACCGAAGCGCTGCGCATACATCTGGCTCAGCCCGCAGGGCTCGTAGCGCGACGGCATCAGCAGGAAGTCGCTGCCGGCGAACATGCGGCGGGCATCGGTCTCGTTGAAGCCGATGCGTACGCCGATCTGGCCCGGGAAGCGCAGCGCCAGTTCACGCATGGCGTTTTCTTCTTCCGGCTCGCCGCGACCGATGATGGCGATCTGACCGCCTTGTTCGACGATAAAGCTGGCAACGGCCTCGGTAAGGTCCAGGCCTTTCTGGAACACCAGGCGCGAGACCACGGCGAACAGCGGGCCGGTCGAGTCATTCAGGCCGAACAGGTTGCGCACCTGCGCGGCATTCACCGCCTTGCCTTCCCAGTCGCCAATATTGAAGTTGTGCGTCAGGTGCGGGTCCGTGGAGGTCTCCCAACTGTCTTCGATACCGTTGGGGATGCCGCTGAGCAAGCCTTGCTGGGTCTTGCTGGCCAAAAAGCCATCAAGGCCACAGCCGAACTCAGGGGTGGTGATTTCCTGGGCGTAGGTGGCGCTCACGGTGGTGATATGGCTGGAATACGCCATGCCCGCCTTGAGGAACGACATCTTGCCGTAGAACTCCATGCCTTCCTGTTGCAGGGCGTGGGGCGGGATGCCCAGCTCCGGTGTGGAGGCCAGGCTGACCACGCCCTGATAGGCCAGGTTATGGATGGTGAACAGCGTCGGGGTGCGTGACCCACGCCAGTGCATATACGCCGGGGCCAGGCCAGCGGGCCAGTCGTGGGCGTGCACCAGGTCCGGGCACCAGTGGATCTGCGCCAGGTTGGCGGCCATGTCAGCGGCGGCCAGGCCCAGGCGGGCGAAACGAATATGGTTGTCCGGCCAGTCACGGCCGTTGTTGGCGCCGTACGGCGTGCCTTCGCGCTCATAGAGTTCGGGGCAGATCAATACGTAGATGACCAGGCCATCCTTGAGGTCCATGCGCCCGATCTTGCACGGCGGCAGCGCGGCGTGGCCGCCCAGCTCACCGATGATATGGATCGGGTTGTCGCTTTCCATCACCTGCGGGTAACCGGGGATCAGCACCCGCACATCATGCAGGTGGGCCATGGCGCGGGGCAGGGCTGCGGACACATCACCCAGGCCGCCGGTTTTGACCAGGTCGGCGAATTCCGAGGTCACAAACAGGACTTTCTTGCGATTGGGGTTCTGACTCACGATCGGCCGCACAGTGTTGGTCAGGTCGGCCAATGAAGGCCCGCCTACCGGTTTACTGCCACGCTCTCCTTGAATATCTACAGCGGCACTGATCATAGTTCTCTCCCACATGTTGGTCGGCTAATGGCCCGCTGCCATTAGCTCCGATGACCGCATCCTGCGGCCAGGCGCACAAGCACTGTACAAACTGGCAAGGCGTATGCCAGTTGCACGGTTGGCCTGAAAAGATTGGATGGACGGCATTGGGTGTGTATCCCACGTGCTCGCCTTACCTTAAAACTGGACCTACGGCAGAGTTGGAAAGTTTCGATTTTTTGCGGGGTTTTTGTTTTGGAACGGACCCATCGGTCATGAGTCTAGGACAGATCCTAGAGCCTGTAGGGTTTCTAGGAAGATTTTGTAGGACAAAATACTTGTAACAAAAATAGGTCTGGTTATTAGGCGGCGGCGTTGGTTCGCAGATTTACGGGGAGAACCGGATTGTTGTGGTGAACGGGCTCTCTGTGGTGAGCGGGCTTGCTGTGGTGAGCGGGCTTGCCCCGCGCTGGAGTGCGAAGCGCTCCCAAATGGGCTATGCCAGTGCACCCTATAGATCTCGGTTGTCTGGTTTGGGGCTGCTTCGCAGCCCAGCGCGGGGCAAGCCCGCTCACCACAAACGACAAGCTGGCTCAGCCTGACGCATCCGTGCGCCCGGAAGTATCCTTGCCCTTTATTGGTGCGTCAGCCAAGCACCCGAATGGGCGCGCCGTTGGCCCAGGCCTGGATGTCTTCGATCATCTGCGCGTAGAACTGTCGGTAATTCTGCTCGCTCACATACCCCACATGCGGTGTGGCCAGCACATTCGGCAAACTCCGGAACGGATGATCGGCGGGCAGCGGCTCCTCGGCGTACACATCCAGCGCCGCACCGGCCAAGCGGCCGCTTTGCAATGCCTGCACCAGCGCCTGCTCATCCACGATGGGCCCTCGCGCCGTATTCACCAGGCGTGCTTCGGGCTTCATCCAGCCGAGTGCCTGGGCATCCACCAGTCCACGGCTGCGGTCGCTGAGCACCAGGTGCACGGTGAGGATGTCCGCCTGTTCGAACAGCGCTTGCTTGCTGACCCAGGTAACACCCGATTCGGCCGCACGTTCCGGCGTGAGGTTTTCACTCCAGGCGATCACGCGCATGCCAAACGCCTGGGCGAACAGCGCGACCTTCTGGCCAATGCTGCCCAGGCCGAGAATGCCCAGGGTCTTGCCATGCAGATCGCCGCCGAGGCCAACCTGCCAGTTGCCGGCACGCAGCGAATTGGCTTCGGCCACCAGGTTACGCGTGGAGGCCATGATCAACGCCCAGGTCAGTTCCGGCGCGGCGTGTTTGTAGCTGTCGGTGCCACAGACCTGAATGCCCAGGGCCTTGGCCGTGGGAATATCGATGGCGGCGTTGCGCATGCCGCCCGTCACCAGCAATTTGAGTTTTGGCAGGCCTTGCAGCAGGGCCTTGTCGAAGGACGAGCGCTCGCGCATCACGCAAATCACCTCGAACCCCTGCAAACGCTCGATCATCGTGGCGGTGTCCGCCGGGTAATCGTGCAGGAAATGCACTTGGCCCACGGCCTCCAGGACCGACCAATCCACTACGCCACTGGCCACATCCTGCCAATCATCAATGACTGCGATCTGTACCGACATTCACGAGTGCCTCGAAAAAAGTTGGATTAAAGGGCATTCAGGCCCTGCAACAGCGCGGTGTGAAACTGGGCCGGCTCTTCCATTTGCGGTGCGTGCCCCAGCCCCGGGAACTCCACCAGGGTCGCATGGGGGATCAGCTTGGCCACTTGCTTGCCCAACACGGCATAGTTGCCGAGCTTGGCCTTGACCGCCGGCGGCGCGACATCTTTGCCGATGGCGGTGTTATCCGCCGTGCCGATCAGCAGCAGCGTGGGCATCTGCAGGTTCTTGAACTCGTAGTACACCGGCTGGGTGAAGATCATGTCGTAAATCAACGCCGAGTTCCATGCGACCAGCGTATGCCCAGGCCCGTTGCTCAGGCCGGCGTACATATCCACCCAGCGCTCGTACTCCGGTTTCCAGCGCCCGACGTAATAGGTATTGAGTTGATACGTGCGAATGCCCTCGGCGCTGACTTTCAGCTCACGCTCATACCACTGGTCGACGCTGAGCGAGGGCACGCCCAGCGCCTTCCAGTCCTCCAGGCCAATAGGGTTCACCAGCCCCAACTGCTCGGTTTGCCCGGGGTACATCAGAGCGTAACGGGTGGCGAGCATGCCGCCCGTGGAATGGCCGATGACTGTGGCCTTTTGAATGCCGAGCTTTTCCAGCAGTTGGTGAGTGTTGTTCGCCAGTTGCTGGAAACTGTACTGGTAGTGATCCGGCTTGCTGGAGCTGCAAAAACCGATCTGGTCCGGCGCGATCACCCGGTAACCGGCGTCGCTCAGGGCTTTGATCGAGCCTTCCCACGTGGCGCCGCAGAAGTTCTTGCCGTGCATCAGCACCACGCTGCGGCCGTTGGCCTGCCCTTTGGCAGGCACGTCCATATAACCCATTTGCAGGGACTTGCCCTGGGATTGAAACTCGAAATGCTTGAGCGGATAGGGGTATTCGAAGCCTTGCAGCTCGGGACCGTAGGTAGCGGCGAATACCGGGACGGCAGCGGCCGTGAGCAGGCCGGCGATACAGAAAGCGCGGATCAGGGGCATTGGCAGGGCTCCGAGAAGGGTGGCTCGGATGCTGTTGCCCAAGGATTAACTAGCGATTAAGCGGGGACTAACACCCACTGCAAAGTCGCGGCTGCAAGCACGCCATAACGCACGCCTTTGGCCAGGGTCACCAGCAATAGAAAACGCCACAACGGCTCGCGCATCACCCCGGCCACCAGCGTCAGCGGGTCGCCAATGATCGGCACCCAACTGAGCAACAACGTCCAGTGCCCCCAGCGCTCGTAATGGTTGCGGGCTTTTTCCAACTGCTTGTCGTTGATCGGAAACCAGCGCCGTTGCTTGAAATGCTCCACCCAGCGCCCCAGCCACCAGTTCACTACCGAGCCCAGCACATTGCCCAGCGTGGCAATCCCCAGCAACAGCCACAGGCTGTAATGCCCGCTGAGCAGCAGGCCGACCAGCAGCGCTTCCGATTGCAGCGGCAACAATGTCGCGGCGCCAAACGCCGCGAAGAATAGTCCCAGATAACCGGTGATCATTGCGCCGGGTATTCAGCCACCACCACATCGTTGCCTTCACGGGTCAGGCCGATGACTTGATACGCCTCGCTGCGGCCTTGCACTTCCATGCCCGGCGAGCCCATCGGCATGCCCGGCGCAGCAATGCCCAGCAGGTCGTCGCGCTTGCGCAGGGCCAGCACCTGTTCGGCCGGCACATGGCCTTCAACGAATTTGCCGTCGATTACGGCGGTGTGGCATGAGCCCAGGCGCGGTGCCACGCCCAGGCGTTGCTTGACGGCGCTCATGTCGGTTTCGACGTGGTCGCTGACCTTGAAACCGTTGTTTTCCAGGTGGCTGATCCACTTTTTGCAGCAACCGCAATTGGCGTCGCGGTGCACGTCGATGGGGATCAGATCGGCGGCCAGGGCCAGGGGGGCGGTGAGCAGGGCTGACAACAGGGCCAGGCGAAACGGGGTTTTCATGGGGGACTCGCGTGCAGGAGAAAGCCGTTGGGATGGCGGCGATCATGACGACGTCATCACCGGCAAGCCAGTGCCTACTGGTGGGCGAGCGTGCCGGTAATGTTTCAAAATTATACGAACGGCGGGTTTTCCAACCGGTGCTTGAGCTGGTCCAACGCGACCGCCGACAGCTCGATCATGCGTTCATGCAAGGTGGCGAGTTGCAATTCGGTCTCGTAGGTCAACACGCGCTTGAACAGCGTGCCGCCTTGATGGGGCAACAGAAAATAATGAATCGAACCATCGACGGCCAGGGACGTGAACACGGTCTTGAACTCGCCGGGGCGTCGGGCGATCTGTACGCGGTAACTCATCGGCACGCGTACACCCAGCAAGTCGATGAACTCGGTAAAACGCGCGCCGGCCGGAAGTGAGCCGGTGGTGCCGGTATCGGCGCCGAGGGAGGTGGGGTGCCATTCGTGCCAGCGATCCGGTTGGGTCACATAGTCGTAAACGGCTTCGATAGGGGCCTGGATAAAGCGTTCCTGACTGATCCGCTCCAAGCGGACCGACTGCTCGGCTGCGCGCATGGCACACCTCCTGTGTGGCGTCTTCGAACTGTCAGAATAGTCCGACTCCCGCGCTTTGCACGGGAGTACACAGGCATTTGATCAGCGGACTTTAAAACGACCCATCAAGGCGATCACCCGGCCATTCGCATCCAGCAGGCTTTGGGTATTGGTTTCAGTGGCATGGCCGCTTTGCACCAGTTCTTCGACCATTTGTCGGATCTGCACCATGCTGCGGTTGATCTCTTCGGTCACTGCACTTTGCTGCTCGGCGGCCGTCGCGATCTGGGTGCTGAGGTTGTTGATATGGCTGACGGAACCGGCCATCTCATCCAGCCCGGTGTTCACCCGCGCCGTGGCATCCGCGGCCGATTGGCAGCTGGCCTGGGTGTTTTCCATGGCTGCCACCGAGGAGCTGACGCCCGCGGTCAGGCGCGTGAGCATGTCGTTGATCTGCGAGGTGCTGGCCTGAGTGCGTGCGGCGAGCGCGCGGACCTCATCGGCGACCACCGCAAAACCACGGCCTTGCTCGCCGGCACGGGCGGCTTCGATCGCGGCGTTGAGGGCGAGCAGGTTGGTCTGCCCGGCGATCGCGCCGATCACGCCGAGGGTTTCGGTGATGCGTGCGGCGTCCTGGCGCATGTTTTCCACGCTGTGGGTGGCGCTGGACACTTCGCCGATCAAGGCGCTGACGCTGTTGGACGCTTCACCCACGACCACGCGGGAACGGTCGGCGTGCTCATTGGCGCGCTGGGTGAACGCGGCGGTTTCGGCGGCGTTTTGCGCAACGGTGTCGGCGGTGGAGCTCATTTCGGTGATGGCGGTGACGGTCTGGTCGGTTTCCGAGGCATGCCGCACCAGGATCTGATTGGTATGCGCCGAAGTGCGCTGCAGTTGCTCAAGGCTTGACGACATGGCGCCAGTGGCTTGGGTCACTTCACCGATCATGTTCTGCAGGTAGACGATAAAGCGGTTCACCGAGTGGCCGATGGCACCCAGTTCGTCTTCGGCACGGATGGTGATGCGTCGCGTCAGGTCGGCATCGCCGGTGGACAGTGCGTCGATGTTGGTCTTCAGCGATTTCATGCGTTGCACCAATTGGCGGATCGCATACGCCGCGAGCAGCACCAGCAGCAACACCATCGGGATCTGCAGCAAGGCCAGGGTGCCTAGCACGTCATCACGCTGGGCGGTGATCAGCGAGGTGGGCAGGGCGGTGGCGAGGAACCACGGCGTGCCACCGATCGGCCGCATATAGAAAGTGCTGGCCACGCCCTGATTGTCGAACTCGCTGCGTTGCAGCGCTTGGTCGCGGTGGGCCAGGGCTTTGCTGACCTGGCTGGCGAACGCCGAGGAGCCGGTGAGTTCGCTGATGTTCTTCAACACCACTGGGCCGCTGATGCGCGAGCTGTTGCTGATGATCTTGCCGTCACCTTCGACGATCAGCATCTGCCCGCCGATGTCCTTCTCTTTGCTGGCGACCAGGTCATTGAAGAAGCCCAGGGTCACGTCGATGGTGGCGACACCGTAGGGCGCGCCATCGCGCTGGATGGCCATGGCGCAGTTGGTGCGCGGCTCCTGGCTGGCGTCGTCCTTGTAGGCGGCGGCCCAGGCGCATTGGCCACGCGGTGAGGCGAGGCCGCCTTTGTACCAGCTCTGGTCGTAATAGTTGGGCGCGGGGTCGCTGTTCCAGAAGGTATTCACCGCCAGCTTGCCCGATGCATCACGGTGCCAGAACGTGCTGTGCTTGTTGCGCCCCGGCGTGCGCTGGTTGGGCAGCGGCCAGATCCCGCCGCCGAAGACTTTCAGTTCGCCATATTGGTCGACCAGGCCCGGCAGCACCTTGTCGATGGCATCGCTGTCGAGCAAGGGGATGGTCTGGGTGATGGTGCGTTGCTGGGATTGAACCTTGTTCAGTTCGCCCTGGATCTGTTCGGCAACCTCAGCGATGCGGTTGAGCACCACCTGTTCTTCGGTATGGCGCAGCGTTGGGGCGACCAACTGGCCGATACCCACCACGGTCAACACAAATAACACCAGGACGAACAGCACCAGGAACAGGGTATAGCGGGCTTGGATAGAGCGCAGTGTGGGCATGGGGTCGTCCTTACGAAGCGTTTATTATCGACGCGGCTTTGTGAGAGCTTCGTAGGGCTATCGGCTTGGGCAGGCGGAGCTTTAGGTACGTTCGTACAAGAAAAAAGAGCGCCGGGTGAGGGCGCTCCGTTTATTCAGATATCCAGCATGGCCATCACGGCCTCGGGGTAGCGCAAACCGGCGGTTGCTTCGAGCGGGAAGATCGCATCCAGGGCCGCCAGCTCAGCCTGGCTGAGGCGGATCGACAGCGCTGCGGCATTTTCTTCCAGGTACTTGCGCTGCTTGGTGCCGGGGATCGGAATGATGAAGTCACCCTGCGCCAGCACCCAGGCCAGCGCGAGTTGCCCGGCGCTCACGCCTTTGTCGGTTGCCAGTGCTTGTACCTGTCTCACCAGTTCAAGGTTTTTGCCGAAGTTCTCACCCTGGAAGCGCGGGCTGAACCGGCGATAGTCATCGGCCCCAAAGTCGTCCGGACTTTGCAGTGCGCCGGTCAGGAAGCCACGGCCCAGCGGACTGTAGGGCACAAAGGCGATACCGAGGCGCTGGCAGGCGGCGAGACAGCCGTTGTGTTCCTGATCGCGGCTCCACAGGGAGTACTCGCTTTGCAGTGCGCTGATCGGGTGTACCTTGTGGGCGCGCTCCAGGGTGACGGCGGAGGCTTCGCTCAAGCCCAGGTAACGCACCTTGCCCTGCTGCACCAGCTCGGCCATGGCGCCGACGGTCTCTTCGATGGCGACATTCGGGTCGATACGGTGCTGGTAGTACAGGTCGAGGGTCTCCACGCCCAACCGCCGCAGCGTGCCGTCGATGGCATTGCGGATGTAGTCGGGGCGGCCGTTCACACCACGCAGCGCCGGGTTGGCCGGGTCGCGCACAATGCCGAATTTGCTGGCCAGGAACACCTGGTCACGTTTGCCGGCGATGGCCTTGCCGATCAGTTCTTCATTGGTGTGCGGGCCATAGATGTCAGCGGTGTCGAGAAAGTTGATGCCCAGCTCCAACGCACGGTGCAGGGTTGCAGTCGCTTCGCGGGTGTCGCTGCCGGGCGTATAGAAATCGCTCATACCCATGCAGCCGAGGCCGATGGCTGAGACGAGTGGGCCATTTGTTCCGAGTTGACGGGTGTGCATGGGGATCAGCTCCTTGGGTGGGAAGGGCTGCATTGTTACGCTCGACAAAATCGGGATAAACCGGCTAAAAGTACTAACACTATTCGTATTATCTAAATAATCCGCTCTAGGAGCCGCCCTTTGGACCGTTTCAACGCGATGCGCGTGTTCACTCGGATCGTCGAACTGGGTGGCTTTGCCAAGGCGGCCGACAGCCTGCAATTGCCGCGTGCCTCGGTGACTATCCTGATCAAGCAGTTGGAGGCGCACCTGGGTGTGCAACTGTTGCAGCGCACCACACGGCAAGTCAGCCCGACCCTGGATGGCGCCGCTTACTACCAGCGCTGTGTGCGATTGCTGTCGGACCTGGAGGAAACCGAGGCGGTGTTTTCCGCGAGCCGCCAGAGCCCGCGTGGCACCTTGAGTATCGATATGCCCTCGGGAATCGGGCGTTTGATCGTGATTCCGGCGTTGCCGACCTTCACCGCCCGCTACCCGCAGATCGAATTGGAAATTGGCCTCAATGACCGCCCGGTGGACCTGATTCGCGAAGGTATCGATTGCGTGCTGCGCGGTGGCGCAGCCCTGGACGACTCCTTGGTGGCGCGGCCCCTGGCGATGATGGATCAACTGACCCTGGCGAGTCCTGGCTACCTCGAACGCATGGGCGTGCCCATCTGCCTCGATGACCTGGCCCACCATCACATGGTCGAATACCGCTCCGGTGCCAGCGGCAAACGGTTTGGCCTGGAGTTCGAAGTCGACGGCGTGTTGCGCCCGGTCAACCTGGCCAAGCAGGTCGCAGCCAACAGTTCTGATGGTTACTTCGCGGCTTGTGAGGCCGGGTTCGGTTTGATCCAGGCGCCGCACTATCACGCGATGCGTCAATTGGCCGAGGGCACGCTGGTGGAAGTGCTGCCGCACCTGGCAGTACCCACCATGGCCCTGACGGCGCTGTACCCGCCGCACCGCCAGTTGTCCCAGCGCGTGCGGGTGTTCGTGGACTGGCTGGTGGAACTCTGCGCCCAGCCCGGCACTGGCTTGCAGCGCTAGGCTTGGGCCTTGCGATAGGCGCCGGGCTGTTGGCCGGTGACTTTGTGAAAGGCCCGGGTAAATGCTGCCACCGACTGATACCCCACCGCCAGGGCGACATCCGCCACCGTCTGGTCCTGCTTGAACAGCTGGCAGGCATGGCGCATGCGCATCATCAGCAGGACCTGCCCTGGCGACTGGCCGCACAGTTCATTGAAGCGCTTGAAAAACGCCGAGCGCGACAACCCGGTGTACGCGGCCATGCTTTCCAGGGTCCAGGCATCGGCCGGGCGGGCGATCAGTTGTTCCAGCAGGTGGGCAAACGCCGGCTGCCGGCCCAATGCGGCCAAGCCTCCGAGTTCGCTGTTGTCCAGCACCTGTTGGCGCAGAACGTACAGGAACAACAGGTGGCAAAGCCGTTCGAGCAAGGGGGAAGAGGGCGCCGGCACACGCTCGCACTCTTGCAGGATCAGTTCGAACAGGTTGCGCGCGGCGGTCAGTGAGGGGTCGCCTGCACGCAGGATGATCCAGGCGGGCAGGGTATCGACGATCATTGCCGACAAGCCGGATTGGAAATGGAAGAACCCGCACACCAGGCCTACGCCATCGCTGGCGGCACTGTCCAAGGGCACCATCGGCACACGGGGGCATTCCTGCGCACCGGCCGCCGTGGGTTCGCCGGACAGGCGATAAGCCAAGTCGCGCAGCAGGAACACCGCATCGCCGTTTTCCAGATGATGGGGCGCGCTGTCGCCATCGATGTGCAGCCAGCACTGGCCCTGCACCACCAAGTGGAAACTCGCGCTCGCCAGGCCATGGGTGCTCGCGTGCCAGTCGCCGCAGTAACGGCCCACATGGAACAGGCTGGTGTCGAGTTCGAGGCTGTCTAATAACCAATCGACAAGTGCACTGGATGAATTCATCTAATGGAAAGACTCAAGAGCAAGTAATCGCTACTTTAGACTATTGAGGCGATTTTTTATAACCAACAGACTTGGTACACCAACCCATCAGGAGTCCACTCCATGTCCCGTGTACCGTTGCTCACCCCTGAAACCGCGCCGGAAGCGGCCAAGCCCTTCCTCGAAAACGCGCTGAAAGGCTCGGGTTTCATCCCCAACCTGCTGGCGGTATTGGCCAATGCCCCGGCCGCGCTGGAAACCTACGTCACCGTATCTGGCCTGAATGCCAAGGCCGAGCTCAGCCTGGCCGATCGCGAAGTGGTGCAACTGATTGCCGCCACCACCCACGGCTGCGATTTCTGTGTGGCCGGCCACACCGCCGTGGCACGCAACAAAGCCAGATTGCCAGAAGAGGTGATCGAGGCCCTGCGCCAACGCGGCGAACTGCCCAATACGCGCTATGAAACACTCGCCGCCTTCACCCGTGAAGTGATCGCCACCCGTGGCGATGTCAGCGATGCGGGTTTCGAGGCATTCCGCGCTGCCGGTTACTCCGACGGCCAGGCCCTGGAAGTTATTCTGGGCGTGAGCCTGGCAACCCTGTGCAACTTCGCTAACGTGTTTGCCCGCACCCCGCTGAACCCGGAGTTGGCGCAATACCGCTGGGAAAAACCGGCAAGCTGAAGATGGTCCACCTGCTGCAAAGGAGAAACATGAATGCTTGACCCAATCCTGAGCCGTTGGCTCGATGTTCAGGCGCAGGCCCTGGATGTGGGCAGTTGCGATCCACAGGAAGTGCTGCCACGGCTGGCAGAGGCCAACGTATTGCGCATCGGCGTGCCGGCTCGACTGGGCGGGCTGGGCGGTGATGTGGCCGGCGCGGTAGAAGCCATCGCCAATGTCGCCAGCCACTCCCTGGCGGCGGCATTCGTGTGCTGGGGCCAGCGTTCCTTCATCGAATACCTGCTGCAAAGCCCCAATGCGCGGTTGCGCGAGCAACTGCTGCCGGACTTGCTCAGCGGCAAGCTGGCCGGGGCCACGGGGCTGTCGAATGCGATGAAGTTCTTGTCGGGCATCGAAACCCTGCAGATCAGCGCCGATCCCACCGATGACGGCTGGACCCTCAACGGCCGCCTGCACTGGGTGACCAACTTGCGCAAGAACGGCTTTGTCGCTGCAGCGGCCATCGAACATGCCGCTGGCGGCGCGCCGTTTATCCTCGCCATTCCCGACTCGGTAGCCGGCCTGCAGCGCTCCCGCGACCTGGAGCTGCTCGGCCTGCAGTCGAGCAACACCGCCGCACTGGGCCTGGAAGGCGTGGCGTTGAGCCGCGACTGGTTGTTGCATGAGGACGCGCGCAAGTTCCTGCCGGCGGTACGCCCGGCGTTCCTGGGGTTGCAGTGCGGCATGTCCATTGGCCTGGCCCGTCGCTCCCTGGCGGAAGTCGCCAACCATCTGGGCGCGACCCGTACGGTATTGCGCGAAGAGCTGGAAACCTTGCGTGTGACCCTGGACCAGTTGGTTACCGATTTGAAGAACGGCTTGCTGGCCGGGCGGTTTGCGGCCGAGCCGGTGCCGTTGTTCAAGCTGCGCATCGCCCTCGCCGAAACGGCGGCCAGCGCCGTGCAGCTGGAATTGCAGGCCAGTGGCGGCAAGGCGTACCTCACGGCCCACGGCAGTGGTTTCGCCCGCCGTTGGCGCGAGTCGGCGTTTGTGCCGATCGTGACCCCCAGCCTGGTGCAATTGCGTACCGAGCTGCAGCGCCAGGCCAACCTATGACTGACGCCGTATTGAGTGCCCGGGGGATTTGCCTGGGGTATGCCAGCGGGCCGGTGCTGCAGGGCTTCGACCTGCACTTGCAGGCCGGCGAAGTGGTGTCGATCCTCGGCCCCAGCGGTGTGGGCAAATCCAGCCTGTTGCGAGTACTGGCCGGTCTGCAGGCACCCCAGGGCGGCAGTGTGCGGGTGTTGGGCGAGCCGCTGAACGGTCCCCATCCTCGCGTGGCGGTGGCGTTCCAGGACCCCAGCCTGTTGCCCTGGCTGAGCCTGGAAAAGAACGTCGCCTTCGGCCTGGACTTCGCCCGTCAACCGCACCTGAGCGCTGACGAGCGCCGCCACCGCGTCGACCACGCCATCGCTGCCGTCGGCCTGGAACATGCGCGCCAGCACTTCCCGGCGCAGCTCTCCGGCGGCATGGCCCAGCGTACGGCGCTGGCCCGTTGCCTGGCGCGACAACCCCAAGTGCTGTTGCTGGATGAACCCTTCGGCGCGCTGGACGAAGTGACCCGCGCCGACATGCAGCACCTGCTGCTCAAGGTCAACCGTGAGCAAGGCTCGGCAGCGGTACTGATCACCCATGACATTGACGAAGCGCTGCTGCTGTCCGACCGCATCCTGCTACTGGGTAACCGCCCGGCGCGGACGTTGGGCGAGTGGCTGATCGACCTGCCGCAGCCGCGGGAAGAACAGGTGGAGGCCATCGGCGCGCTGCGTATCGACATCCTTAAAACCCTACGGCAGGCGAGCCGCCCTCAACCCGACCCCCTTGACCTGCTGGAGCCTGCCCATGTGCCTGGATGACTTGACCCACTCGCGCCGCGACTTTCTCAAACTCTCCGCGGTGCTCAGTGCCGCCGGTGCCTTGCCGTTGTTGAGCAGCTTGCAGGCGCGCGCCGCCAGCGAGCCGGATGCGCCCGTACGCATCGGCTACCTGCCGATCACCGACGCCACGCCGCTGTTGGTGGCGCATAACAATGGCCTGTTCGAAGCCGAAGGCATCAAGGCCGAGCGCCCGGTACTGCTGCGCAGTTGGGCGCAGGTGATCGAGGCCTTCATCTCGGGCCAGGTCAACGTGATTCACCTGTTGTCGCCGATGACCGTGTGGGCGCGTTATGGCAGCAAGGTGCCGGCCAAAGTGGTGGCGTGGAACCATGTGGGCGGCTCGGGCTTGACCGTGGCACCGGGCATTACCGACGTGAAGCAACTGGGCGGCAAGTCGGTGGCGATTCCGTTCTGGTATTCGATCCATAACGTGGTGGTGCAACAACTGTTTCGCGACAACGGCCTGACGCCGGTGGCGCGGGCGACGGGCACGGCCATCGCTGCCAATGAAGTCAACCTGATCGTGCTGCCGCCTTCGGATATGCCGCCTGCGCTGGCCAGCAAGCGTATCGACGGCTATATCGTCGCCGAGCCGTTCAACGCCCTGGCGGAAAACCTCAAGGTCGGCCGCGTGCAGCGCTTTACCGGCGACGTGTGGCGCAACCATGCGTGCTGCGTGGTGTTCATGCACGAGCACGACCTGGTCAACCGCCCGGAGTGGTCGCAGAAGGTGGTGAATGCGATCGTCAAGGCGCAGGTGTGGACCCGTGACAACCGCGAAGAGGCGGTGAAGCTGCTGTCCAAGGACGGCCCGAACCGCTACACCCCACATGCCGAGCCGGTGCTCAGCAAAGTGCTGGCGCCAGCCGCTGCCGACCGCGCCGCCTACCTGGCCGACGGTGCCATCCAGCACGCGAATTGGGACGAACACCGCATCGACTTCCAGCCTTACCCATTCCCCAGCTACACCGAGGAACTGGTGCGTCGCCTGAAGGACACCCTGATCGAGGGCGACAAGCAGTTTCTGTCTCAACTCGACCCGTCGTTCGTCGCCAAGGACCTGGTGGACGACCGCTTCGTACGCAACGCCATCGAGGCGGTAGGCGGCATGAAGACCTTTGGGCTGCCGGACGGTTTCGAGCGGCACGAGGAGATCGGCGTTTGAACAACGGTAAAATCCTGGGCGGGTTGCTGGGGCTGGGGGGCTTGGCCGGTTTGCTGTTGCTCTGGTGGCTGGGGGTGAACGTGTTCGGTGATGCCGGGGGCTTGTCGGCACGCTTTTCCCTGGCCGCCACCTTCGGCAGCCTGTGGGAACTGCTCGGACGTGGCGAGCTGTACCTGCATATCGCGGTGAGCCTCAAACGTATTTTTGTCGGGCTGTTCCTGGCCTTGCTGGTGGGGGTTCCCCTGGGGTTGCTGGTGGGCAGTTCGCGCAACCTGGAGGCGGCGACTACGCCGGCCTTCCAGTTCCTGCGGATGATCTCGCCGCTGTCATGGATGCCCATCGTGGTGATGCTGATGGGGGTAGGGGACCAGCCGATCTACTTCCTGCTGGCGTTTGCCGCCGTGTGGCCGATCATGCTCAACACCGCTGCTGGCGTGCGTCAATTGGACCCGCGCTGGTTACAGTTGAGCAGCAGCTTGAGTGCGACTCGTTGGGAAACCTTGCGCCGGGTCATCATCCCGGGCGTCGTAGGGCATGTGCTGACGGGCGTGCGCCTGGCCATCGGCATCCTGTGGATCGTGCTGGTGCCGTGCGAGATGCTCGGGGTCAGCGCCGGCCTGGGGTATTACATCCTGGATACCCGTGATCGGCTGGCCTATTCGGAACTGATGGCAATGGTGCTGCTGATCGGGCTGCTGGGCTTTGCGTTGGATGCGTTTGCGCGGTGGTTGCATCAGCGTTGGGTGCATGGAGAATAACGTTTCAACCCAAAGGCCCGAGTCGATGCTTGTCGGGCCCTGGTTTTCGCTGTCTGAGTGTCGAGTCAGATATTGATGTTCCAGTGGAGCGTTCAGGCCCGGGAGTGTGAGCATCATCGTAAGCACCTGTGTTTGCACCGGAAAGACGTGCCTGCTCTATGGGACAGGCACGTTTTTAAGTGTTGAAACAGGTGTTGGCGTTCCAGCATCGAGAGAAGGGAATGTGAGAAATAATCTCAAGGACCGTCAGCGATGGTAATACCCAGGGCCGCCGCCCTCGTAGCGATGGTCATGCCAGCCGCCACCGCCGTGGGGGAAAAAGATGCAGCCACTCATGCTCAACATGATCAGCAAGGGAATCAGCAAGGTGATTCGACGGAACATTTCAAAAATCCTCTAGGGTACTCACTGGGTGTTTCAGGCGTCGGACAAGCCAAAGCTTTTCATCGCCTGTAACATGAGACCCTGCCGACCCCATTCCATCCCCGTCACCGGGTATGTGCTTGGCATGTTCGGCGATACACAGTGGATACATTCTCAAGGTTCAGGAACCCGTCATGACCCAAAAGCAGCGTTTGAAATATTCGATTCTGATTGCCCTGGCCGTACTGGCGACGATGTTTGGCCTGTCCTACTTGCAGAACACCGGGGTTATCAGTGAGAAGACATTCCAGACCATCGCCATTGCCGTCGCAGTGGTCGTGGTGGTGATCAACGGCATCATGCGTCGCAAGGTCAAGCTCTAAGCGCCAGGGCGCCGATCAGGCGCGACCTTCGAGTACCTTCGCAGCCTCTTCATGGAGGCTGTAGCTTTTATCCGCATTGAGGGTGATCACGCCCTCGCTGCACAGGCGCTTGAGCACCTCGCGCACGCTGAGAAACGACAGCGGGATACCCAGTTCCAGCAAATGGCTGTGCACGCCGCGTACGCCCAGGGTGCGCTGATTGTCGGCGGCGGTGAGCAGGGCGTCGATGACCTTCAGCCGGATCAGGCTGGTGCGCAAGCCAAAACACTTGAGCAAATGGCGGATACGCTGGTTGCCTTGTTGTTCGGGCGCTTTGCCGAACGCTTGTGTGCCGCTGCCGAAATTGGCCTCGGCAGCCGATGAATGTCCATCCGTGGGCACTTGCGGGTTGTACATGCAAAAACTCCTTATCAGAGCCTGATCAGGAAAAAATGAGCGCTCTTAGTTAATAAGACGAACGAGCGAGCGAAATCATGAAGTGTTGGATGTAGAAATTTCGTCGGTATCGGTTTTGTCACGTTCGTGCTCGCTTCAATAAACGTCCCCCCGCGCTAAATTATTCCCGGCGGTCTGCGTTCTTACGGTGGGGTTATTACCCCTTGTGAGGCGGTTAAATCTGACGGTGGAGTCTGCGTGATTATTTCCAATGGGTTGTCCAGGGTGTGTGTGGCCGGGGTGTTGCTGGGGGCGAGCCTGGCCGCGTCTGCGCGGGAGCAGGTAACGCAAGCGTCGGCGGATATCCGTCGTACCAGTTACGGTGTGCCGCACATCCGCGCCAACGATGAGCGTGGCCTGGGTTTCGGCATTGGTTATGCCTACGCCCAGGACAACTTGTGCCTGTTGGCCAACGAAGTCGTCACGGTGAATGGCCAGCGCGCCAGGTTCTTCGGCCCCGAGCAGGCGACTCTGGAAGAGCGCAACAACCTGGCCAGCGATATGTTCTTTACCTGGCTCAACACGCCGGACGCAGTGGCCGCATTCTGGAAAGCACAGAGCCCGCAGATCCAGCAGCGTATTGAAGGTTATGTGGCCGGCTACAATCGCTACCTGAAAGAGCAGGGCGCACCTGCACAGTGCCAGGCGGCCTGGGTGCGGCCACTGGTGGCCGAAGACCTGGTCAAGTTGACCCGTCGGCTGTTGGTCGAGGGCGGCGTCGGGCAATTCGCCGAGGCCCTGGTCGGCGCGACGCCCCCTCAAGCGACCGCCAGCGTGACAACCAGTGCCAAGGCTTTTGAACGGGTCGCCGCCAATCAGCAGCGCTTCGCCTTCGATCGCGGCAGTAACGCGGTAGCGGTGGGCCGTGATCGCTCGTTCAACGGGCGCGGCATGCTGCTGGCCAACCCGCACTTTCCGTGGGTGGGGGGCATGCGTTTTTATGAGATGCACCTGACCATTCCTGGCCAACTCGACGTCATGGGCGCCGCGCTGCCAGGCCTGCCGGTGATCAATATCGGCTTTAACCAGCATGTGGCGTGGACCCACACCGTGGATACGTCCAAGCATTTCACGCTGTACCGCCTGACCCTGGACCCCAAGGATTCCACGCGCTATATGCTCGACGGCAAATCGGTGCCGCTGGATCAGGCCACGGTAACCGTGCAAGTCAAACAAGCGGACGGCAGCCTCACGGATCAGTCGCACACGGTCTATAGTTCGCAGTTCGGCCCGGTGGTGCAGTGGCCGGGCAAGCTCGATTGGGACAGCCACTACGCCTTCAGCCTGCGTGACGCCAACCTGGGCAACGACCGCGTGCTGCAACAATGGTACGCGATGAACCGCGCCGCCAGCCTCAATGAGCTGAAAACCTCCGTGCACACCCTGCAAGGCATCCCATGGGTCAACACCCTGGCCACCGATGACCAGGGCCAGAGCCTGTACATGAACCAGTCGGTGGTGCCCAACGTCAGCGCGGCCAAATTGGCCCGATGCAGCGATCCACGGGCCGGCCTGCGAATGATCATGCTCGACGGCGCCCACAGCGCCTGTGCCTGGGACATCGACCCGCGCGCGGCCCAGCCCGGTATCTTCCCGGCTGACCAACTGCCGCAACTGGAACGCACCGACTACGTCCAGCATTCCAACGACTCGGCCTGGTTGGCCAACCCCGAGGCGCCACTCACCGGCTTCTCCCCGGTGATCAGCCAGGACCACATCGGCCTCGGCCCGCGCGCACGGTTCGCCCTGCAACGCCTGCAGTCCCTGGCTAAACCGATCAGCGTCAGCGACCTGCACAACATGGTGATGGACAACGAGGTGTACCTGGCCGGCCAGGTCATGCCCGACCTGCTCGATTTCTGCGCCAAACACCTCGGTACCGAGGCCACCGCGTTGCAACCCTTGTGCAGCAGCCTGAAAAACTGGGACCAGCGCGCCAACCTCGACAGCGGCATCGGCCTGGTGCACTTCATCAACCTGGTGGACCACTTGCAGCAAATCCCCGATGCCTGGCGCGTGGCCTTCGACCCGGCCCAACCCCTCACCACCCCACGTGGCGTGGCCATCGACCGCGCCGATGTCGCCAAAGCCCTGCGCGAAGCCATGCTGGCCTCCACTGCCGATGTCGCCAAACTCGGCCTGACCGCCGACAGCACATGGGGCGATATCCAGGTATCCGGCCAAACCCCGATCCACGGCGGCCCGCAGGAACTCGGCATCTACAACGCCATGCAAACCGTGCCCCGCGCCGACGGCAAACGCGAAGTGGTCAGCGGCAGCAGCTACCTGCAAATCGTCATCTTCGACGACCAGGGCCCGCAGGCCCGGGGCGTGCTCGCGTTTTCCGAGTCCAGCAACCCAGCCTCCGCGCATGCCAAGGACCAGACCCAAGCGTTCTCCCAGAAACAACTCCGCCCGCTGCCCTTCACCGAAGCCCAGATCAAGGCTGATCCGCAGTATCAACAGCAGCGCATCAAGGAGTAGGGCAGGCGCGCAACCCCTTGATGCCAGTACGAAATATTTTTGAAATCAAGGGGTTGCACGCATACGTAAATACGTACATAATGGCGCCCATCGAACGCAACGAAGCATTAAAAACTTCAATGTATTCAGTAGGTTAGAGTAGAGGCAGGGTTGTACAGCCCGCTCAAGTTTTTATGCGATGAGTGTCAGCAGCTGGGACATTGATCGTTTGAGGCCGAGTAGCAAAATGGTTATGCAGCGGATTGCAAATCCGCCTACGCCGGTTCGATTCCGACCTCGGCCTCCACTCTTAAAGCCCCGTAGATCAATGGTCTACGGGGTTTTTTATTGCCTGCGATTTAAGAACCGTTCCGCAACTTTTGCCATTCGTTCCGCAACTACGCTCTGATTTCTTCAAATCCACGAACACTCAGCTCGGCGGGATTTCTGGTTGTGAGCGCGGTGAGACCTGCAAATTCGCTACTTGATTTGAGTGCGTGATGGCTCGCATGATGTCACCAGGGATGTCGTGAGACATACAGCTGATAGAGCTGCAACCACGAATGTTTGAGGGACTCAATGAAGCTTATAGATGAAGCGATAGAAATTCTGAGTGATGCAAGCCAGCCGCTGGCAAATGCTTTTTTTAAAGCTCAAGTGATCGCGCATAGGCTGCAGAATGATGACTTCGCGAAGTGGGTGAAGAGTGAAATACAGGGGTATGGAGATAACGATGAACTTCCAAAATATCGTATCTCGAATTTAACTCCGTACGGCAATCTTGAGAACGGAGCCAGGTATTACAAAAATTTTAAGTTGCCTGTTGGTGACATGCCTGAAGATATGGTTGAAAAGTTTCTGGTTTATAGGCACAACCAAAGCATTGCCGTAATTGAAGAATTTTCCAAAAAAGCCGATGATCTAGCAGTCAATATCGATCACCGGTTGTATCCATATTTACGGCAAGGGATCGATAAATCATATGCAATTTCAAGCGCCTGGGGAAAACCTCCGGCTGGTTTTTTTGAGCAGATACTGAATGAAGCAAGATCGCGATTGCTCGACTTTCTTTTAAATCTTGAACACGTAATACCAGAGAAGGCGGCGGGCGCCGATCCCAAGATCATGCCCAAAGTTGAAGGGTTAAGCGAGATGTTCAAGGGTGCTGTTTTTGGTGACGGGGCTAATATAAGTCTGGCTATCGGTGAGGGGAATCAAGCATCACATAATCAGTCAACGGTTGGTGTAAATGATTTGCCGGCTTTGATTCGTGAGCTAAGAAGAAACAAGGTTGCAGAGGCTGACGTGGCAGAGCTACAGGTTGCCATCAATGACGATGACCTCAATGCTGAATCGGACAGCAATAATTTTGGTCCTGGTGTACGCACTTGGCTTGCCGGCATGATTTCTAAAGCCGGCACTCCGGCGTGGGAAATTCCTGCCCAGGTTGGAGCTGGCGTGCTGACCTCTGCGTTGACAAAGTTCTTTGGGATGTGAGCCGTTATTCAGACGAAAATCATTTCGTTGGTTTAACGATTTCCCCAATACGTCGATAGACCTTTTTGGTCATCTCTTCCGTAGTGTGGCCAAGCAGGCGGCTGGCGTGTGTTAGTTCAATCTCGCTGGCCGCTTTTGGGCGAATGTCTTTAAACTGGAATTGGCGTATCAGCACTGCCAGGTCAGAGTCACCATCGGTGCCAGCTTTGATGGCCGCTTTCTCCCGGGCTTCGTCCCAACGATTGCGCAGCATCTGCTGGCTCATCCGAAGTCCGGATGTATTGGTAATCAGCCTCGATGTTTTTATGCCGCTGAGGGCCCTACGTTCCTGTAGGTCATTGATAAAGGCGCTCAGTCCTGACTGCACACCTTCATCCTCCAGTCGTAGGCGAAGTTTCTTCGCGGTCTTGCCTTGTTTCACCAGCAGGAACTCGTCGTTTAAATCCGTGGTGGCCACTTTCAACACGTCGGCCGGGCGCTGACCAGTCAAGTAGGCGAGGTCCATGGCATCCTTGAGTTCCTGCACGGCTGCGTCGTACACGGCATTCCAAACGATATCGCCGGCGTAATAGTCCCGTGGGGTCTCCTTGTTGCGGCGTACGCCGAAGCAAGGGTTAGCGTTGTTGGTCAGGCCCCACTCGCGGGCGATCGTGAACATGTGCGACAGCAGCGCGATTTCCCGATTCGCCCTGACCTTTGCAGTCCTGGCGTCCCGGTATTGCGCTACAACCTGGGGCGTTATCGAATCAATAGGGGCTTTCTCAAACGCTTTCCTGAGCTGTTTCAGTTCCTTCATGTTGTCGGACTGGGTGCGCAGCCCTTTGGTTGGGATGATTTCTTTCGCATACCTGTCGAACAAAGAGCCCAGCAGATGGCTGGGCTTTGGTGGTGCTCGCCGCTCCAGTCTGGCCCATTCCACTTTGGCCTGGTCGAGGTCGCCACCAAGCGGAATCTCTTTGCGTTTACCCTCAGCATCCCTGCCGTTGTAGTAGTACCCAATCCACGTCTTTCCACTCTTACGCTTGTGGCATCGCCGGATCATTCGCGGAGGGAGGTCTCGGTTGGCTATCGATTTCTGGCGCATGGTCAGCTCACGTTCGCCAGGTCGAGCGTCCAGGTTTCTGCCGCTGGGTTCACGGCGGAAGGCGTGACGCCTGCAAGTTTCATTCGGGCGTACACCCGGCCCACGATCGGGCGCCGGGCGCCGGTTAGAACATGCTCCCAGTGGTTATCAATCAACCACTGGATCTGCTTGGACGGGATCTGATAGCCGGTGATTGTTGCCAGCTCTTCGTCGGCCAGGGTCTCGCTTTGGAATTCCATCATGCTGCCTCCCGCTGTTGCAGGGTGAGTTCCCACGGGTCATTAGCGCGGGCCAGTGCTGCCATCGGTGGCGGACTGACGCTGTTACCGCACATGTGCACCTGCTGGGTGACGGTGAAGGGCTTGCCATCGGCGCCATGCGTGATGTGGTAGTCAGCCGGGAAACCCTGGGCCTTGTACAGCTCCGCTGGCTTGAGCATCCGCAGGCAGATATCTACGATCACGTAGGGGGTGCCTTGAACCATCACCGTGACCAGGGCCAGGCGGTCCTTGGTGGTAATAGTGGGCGCCGGTGCGTTGCAGGCGCTGGTGTTCTCGGTACCGTAGTAGCTGATCAGGAAGGCGGCAACGCGCAGAGCGCCCGCTTCGTGTTCTGGCGACAGGGTGAGAGACACCAGCGTGCTCTTGCCGCCACCACCGGCAGTAATGGTCGGCGCCGGCTCTTCCAGGCCCTGGCCCACGCTTCCCCCAAACGCCCGCTCCATGAAAGCGCTGACCAGGCCGTGGTGCTGGCCGCCGGCGCTGATGGTGTGCAGCGGGTCATTCGCGTCCCGCGCATCGCAGTTGCCGCGCATGTGCACCAGGTGCGCCGTGGCCAACTGCTGCTGGCTGCCGGTGTTGGTCACCGTGGTCATAGGGTCGCGGATGTCCTTGGCGTGCACGGTGTTGAATCCGCCGTTGGCCTGGATCATCACTGCGGCGCTGACGGACTGGCCACCGCCGCTGGCAGTGACGGTGCCCACTGGGCCGCAAATGTCGTTCACCCCATGGGAGCGGCGCTTGGTCACGCCGGAACCCTCGCCGTGTCCCGCTTGGACGATGCAGGCTGATGTAACCGCGCGGTGACTGCGGGTCATGAGCGTTCCGATTGGTTGGTCGGCTGATACTGGGTGACCGGCGTACACTGGCCCGCCGGCCCCTACCATCAACGGGCTGATCAACGTCAGCTCGCCGCGATTCGCGCAGGTCACCGTCGGCAGTGGCTCGAGCGGGTCATTGATGCGGACGCTGCCCTGGTGCGTTGCCGGCGCGATCACCGGGCTGACCACAGAGAAGGCGCCGCCCTTGGGGTAGGACGTGATCGTGCGCAGAGGCTCGCCGGCGGATTGCACCGACTCACCCGACCAGTTCGCAATCGGGACAATGAACGGTGCCGGGTTGTCGATGACGAATTTCTTCATGCCCTTGGCGACACGGCGCAGGGTGGCGTCGGCCAGGTCCTTCTTGCGGCCGAAGATGCTTTTGCCCAGGTCTGTGAAGTCGATGCAGTCGGCAGCGGTCTTCCACTTCTGTTGGCCCTTGGCCGGGTTCTTCGCGTGGGTCGGCTCCGGCCACACCACCGGGCGGCCATCGCACCGCGCAATCATGAACAGGCGCTCCCGGCTGGTCGGTGCGCCAAAGTCGCACGCCTTGATCACCTTCCACTCCACCACATAGCCCATGCCTTCCAGCAGAGCCACGAAACGGCGCCAGGTGCGGCCGCGGTGTTTCGGGTCAGGCACCAGGAACTGGTTGGAAACCGGCACCTGTTCGCCAGGCGCTGCCACCCGGTTGGTGGTTTTCCCTTTCTTGGTCGGGTGCGGCACCTGGTCCAGGGTCACCACCCGGCCGGTGGCCTTGTCGCGCTTTGCAATCAGCCGGCCCCATTGCAAGATCTGCTTCACGTTCTCCAGGCTGATCACCCGGGGCCGCTTCTTGCCGCCCCACTTGAGGCCGATCCACGACAGGTTGCGGATCTCGCGCTTGCGCGGCTGGCCGCCGGCGGCCTGGGAGTGGTGCGTGCAGTCCGGCGACATGTGGAACCAGCCCACGGCCTTGCCGTCGCACTCGGTGTCCGGGTCACCCTCGAATACGTCGGTGGTGAAGTGCTTCGCGCCTGGGTGGTTCACGGTGTGCATGCTGATCGCTTGCGGGCTGTGGTTCTTCGCCACGGTCACGGTGCGGCCCAGGCCCATTTCCAGGCCAGTCCCAGCGCCGCCGCCGCCACAGAAGAAGTCGACAACGATCTCATCGTCCTGAGGGTTGAAGCCAAGTCCGTATTGGGTTTTGAAGTCGAACGGCTGTTTCTTCAGTGCGCTCATGCCGACAACCTCCGCCGATGATCGCTCTGCATCAGGTTCATTAACTGAGTGAAGAACGCCATTGAGGCGTAGTCCGCAGGAAGTGGGACGATGACGTCCGTCATAGGCTGCACGCCGCGTAGGCATTCCCATTCTTCCAGGTGGTAGGGCATGAGGTCGCGACGTTCAGTAGCCAGGGCCACCATGTCGGCTTGTTTAACGCAGGCCGGGAGGTCCGGCAGGATGCTGAATCGGGTGCACACCGCTAGCCAAATGTTGTTTTCGACAACCTGGTACTCGGGCAATACCGCTTTGAGCGGGCGGGTCATGTCGCCGATGTAGGCTTCGGTCGCGTCGTGCAGCAGGGCTACCAGCTGGTGCTCAGCGGGTACCAGGCTGGCAACGATCAGGCTGTGCTGGGCCACGCTGTAGTGCGCACGGGTGTGGCCATTGAAACGGCACAGGCGTGATAGCGCGTGAGCAATATCCACCGGCTTGATCATGGCTGCGGTTGGACGCAGCAGGTCGAACTGCTGGCCGCTTTGGGTGATGATCCAAGTCATGCCGCATCCTCCGCGTTGATTGGCGCGGGGTAGGCTGCCAGCCACATCTTCGCGGCAAAGGCGGTTAGCTGGCGGCGCTGTTTGTTCACTTTGGCGACCATGATCTCTGTGCCTGGGAACGCCTGCCAGGTTTCCACGGCAAGCGCTAGCGATGTGGTGATCTTGGTCAGCAATTCGTGGTCTTCGATGGTGCAGGTCGTGGCGTTAGTCTTTTGCTGGCGTGCAGCATGAAGGCCGTTATAAAGGCCTCGGTTGTATGCTTTCTTGCTGGCTTTAATCAGGAAGAAGGCGGTTGCAATCCAGCCGATCAACAAGCCGATTGCGATGATGTAGGTTTCGATTTGCATGTGCTGTATGCCTCGTTAGAGCCCGCCGCCGGACAGTTTTGGTGAGAGGACGGCAGCGGGGTGTTGCAGGTTGTTAACCCAGATTGAAGGTGCCGATGGTCAGGGTGGCCGAGCCGCCGACTTCTTGTTGAACGACTTGCTTGAACTCTTGGGCCAGGACTTCACGTAGTTGTGCTTCACCGATCCAGCGAAGGCGCAACGCTGGCTTGTCGCCGCCGGTCAGTACTGCAACGCGCAGTCGGACGGTGCGGACGGTCAGCCCTTCGTATGGGGCTGCGGTAAACAGGAATTCAGCAGGCAGACCTTCGGACGACTTGGCTTCGATCTGGTCCATCGCCGAACGGGACGTGCTCAGGTCGCCGACGACGTGCTCGCTCTTACGTGCTTGCTCAATGCTGATTGAGCGGATCGCGCCGGCCGCTTTGCGCAAGTCAATCGGGTTGTCTTCAGCATCCAGTGCTTTAAGGTTCGGTGCCCAGTCCTCAATCCAGTCGCTGAGATCCTTCTGGGCGTGCTGACGCTGAGCGGCCTGTTCCAGCGCCACGAAGGCAGCGGTTTTCTTGAGGGTAAGCGTTGCGTTGTAGTCCCCGTGACCTGGGGATTCGGTGTCACCGAGGTTGAAGTAGACAGTGCAGGCCATTGCGTCGCCGTCCACAAAACCAACAGCGGCGGGGCCTTTCGCCGCGACTACGTAATCAGCAAAGTCTTTCAGCGAGTGGGTAGCCAGCGCGCCACGGAAGCGGCTGCGCAGTTCCTGAAACTTCTCGATGCTGTGCAGCTTGACGTCAGTCGGCAGGGCCAGCACCGGTGTGAAGGTGCCCAGCGATTTGGCGTGAGCCAGGAGGGCGGTGTCTTGAATCAACTGAATTGCTTTGGCTTCCATTGGTTCTATTTCCTGTTTTGGTGAGAGGTATGAAGCGGTGAAGCGTTACGACTTGGCGTGAATCGGTGCTGCTTCGCGGTTAAACAACTGGTCCGCGTGGGGTGTTTCTGGGAACAGCGTGAGGCAGCCGCCCGCGCCCACATGCATCGGTGTGTCGAGCGTGGTGTCTTCGCTGCGGCTGCCGCGTTTGGTCGGCACCTTGTAGGCGAGCTTGTGGTTGACGGTCACCTGGTGGCTGTCGGCGATCTGCTTCATGGTGAAGGTCAGCGTGACGGTGCCGACCTTCTTGTTGTCGACGACACCGGCCGCTACTTCTGAGAGGGCGTGCCCAATTTGGCTGGCGAAGACGCCGGCGTTGAGTTCGGCGATGAACTCGGAGGTGTTGGTAGCTTTCATGTGCTGTGCCTCATTGAAGAGTTGCTGTTTGCCCCTGGTCGGCAGGGGCTACCGTTTGAATCAGGCCGCTTGCTTCGTCGCCTGGGCGTCGAGGTAGTCGGCCAGGTCGTGCAGGTAAACGACTGGCTTTGCGCGGGCCGAGCAGTGCAGACGCTTGACCACCAGCGCGATCCGGCCGGCCTTGATTTCGCTCAGCAGGTAACGGTCGGTGCGGATGTGCGTGAAGTACTGTTCCCGCACGGCGGTCAAAGACGGGCACGGTGTGGCGAACTGGCGCCGGAGTTGTTCCAGGGTGGTGGTCACGCGCGTTCCTCCCCATGCCCCTCCTTTTGGGGCACCAGCTTGAGGCGGATCAATTCGGCAAGGCCTTCTTTGCTCTGGCCCTTGGCCGCTGCCAGGACGTTGCCCTTGGCGTCTGCGACGACGGCGCCGTATGGGTATTCCGGGCACTTCACCGGCGTCACGTAGGCGATTTGGCCTTCTGCGATTACTGCGTCAACGCAGCGGAACACTTCGGCCAACTCGACCGACACGCAGGGCAATGACTCCAGCAGCGCGACAGCTTCGGCCGAGGCACCAATCAGCGTGGCGCGGCTGATCACCGTAGGATGGTTGAGGTACATCGGCACCAGTTTCAGGGCGCCTACAGCGGAGTTGATGGCGTTCGGCGTCTTCATGCTGCTGCGTCCTTCTTGGTGATGGTGATGTTCAGCTTCTTGGCGATCCACTCGACACCCGCTTCCTTCACCATCACAACGGCGTAATGCACGGGCTTGCCGATCGTTGGATTCCAGCGCACGCGAGCGTCCGAAAACAGGTAGCCGCGTTCACGGTGAGCGCTGGCCAGGTCGCCTGATGAGTTGATCACGCCGAGTTCCCGCAACCTGGTGCGGAAGGCGCGGGGCTTGAGCCCGAGCAAAGCGGCTGTTTGATCCAGGGTGCGGTTCATGGCGCTGTCCTCAGGCCGCTGCCGGCGCGTTGGCGGCTTGCTGGATGAAGTCGCGCAGGTGCAGGTGGTTGGCCGGATCCTTGCGTTTCAACTTGAGTTGCTGGGTTTTGCCCGCAACATCCACGGTGACCACTGCGTGTTCCGTGGTCAGCTCAACCTCAAAGGTTGCATGGATGGTTTGCTCGGCTCGGGTCAGCCCGCACACAGCGCTGCCACCGACCTGCAGGACGTGGTGAAGCAACTCTTGGCGAGCCAGCGGGAGTAGATAACTGTTCATGCTGCTGCCTCCACGTTGAGGTAGCCCTGGGTCCAGCTCAGCAGATCTAGACGCTCTTGGCGCGCCTGTTCTTCGGTGATGCGCTCCGGGAAAAACCCGGTAGATGTGAAGCCGGCAGATTTGGACGGTGTTTTTTTGGGGTGGTCCGCATCGTAGTTGTAGTCAGTCGGACGCAGCCTCACGTCAATGTCGCCAACGTGGCCGAAAAGGCTGTAGAAGGCATGCCATTTGCCTTGAGCGTTGATCAGGAGGCAAGTGGAGAGGATCTGAAGCATGAGTTCTTCGATGGTGAGCTTCATGCCGCGTCGCCTCCCCATGGGCCCTGGTCATCAATTGCGATGGCGGCGGGGGCGGGAGCAATGGTTGCGCGCCCCAGATTGACGATAACCAGAAGGCCAGTGTTGCGCTGGATACGCTCCACGGCGGCAGGGCTGGTTGCCGCCGCCGGGTGAAGGTAGACCGGGCAGCGGGGGTTGCTGTGCTGTGTGGTTTGCATGGTTTGTACTCTTTGGTGAGAGGAGTACGAACGAGGCTATACATACGTTTCGATCGAGTCAATACGTTAACGAATAAAATATACGTTTCGGGATGGTTGCGGGTCTTGACTGTTTCGGAGGGGGTGAAGGCGGGCGGTTAGTGGGTGGCAGTTTGGGCGGGCCACGTAGGGTTTCGTGAGTGAATTATGACGCTTGATACTTACTTCGCGGGTCCGACGAATAGAAATTTCAGTTCAGAGAGGCGATACGTGCTGATCAGCTCGATAAGCTCAGGTTGGTCGTCATAGATCTCGTAGACGTATTGCTGGATGAAACCTTGGAGAGCCTGAACAAGCAGCTTTTCTTGCTCAAGAGACGTAAAGGTTTTACTCCCTACATCGTCGACAACCTTAATTTCCAGCTTGGTTCTTGGCTTGCTTGCCCTGCTGGGCGGGCGTTTGGCCGCGATAGCAACGCTGTCTTCACTGGTGTTTATAGATTCTCGAGGTATGAGTACTGAGTCCTGCCTACCGGTCCATAACCAGGTTGCAGTGACGGACAGCGCCTTGGCTATCTTTTCGACATTCTGCTGTCGTGGGCTCTGCGACTCGCCCGACATGATGCGATGAATGGTCGGTTGCGGAACGCCTGAGAGGCGCCCGAGTTCCGTTTGCGATAGACCAAGTTCGGTCATGCGGTCGGCTATTCGTTTGCGAAGCATCTGAGCACCCTGATTAAAAATACACGACCGTATTCTATTGCATGGGTGTATACGTGTGCGTATGATTCGAAACGAATAAACGCATTGGCAGCCATGATGAATATCCAACAAATGCTGAAAGAGCTTCTGAGCCGAGGACATACCCAGCGCGGTATTGCCGTCCAGATTGGCACCACACAGCCAACCATTTTTCGGGCTGTCAATGGTGCGGACGTGAGATACGAATTGGGCAAAGCAATTGAGAATTTTTATACGCAGGAAGTCGAATCAGGTCGATTGAAAAGCGCATAAAGGGTGCCGGTCTGGGGCCTCTCACCAAAGATCCCCCAGACCGGCTACGACGACACACAGCACATGCACATCGGTCGTGGTCGTAGGATAGGGCGTGCCCGTTTCTATGGCTAGGCCGTAAATGGAGTATTTACGGTTATGAGTCGAACAGATCAATCACCGGCCACTGCGCCGGTTCTTTCACTTCGCAAAGCAATCTACCGCGCGGCCCATGATTACCGGGGCGGCGTGACCGCTTTGGCGCTCGACATGGTGCTCGATTACGACAGCCTACAGAAGAAGGTTAAGCACGACGAAGAGCGGCGCTGGCTGGACCCTGATGAGCTGGAAGAGGTGGTCAGGCTGACTGCGGATCCTTGCTTGTTGGATGCCCTGGTCAGGCCGGCCGGTGCGGTTTGGTATAAGCCAATTCCGGTACCAGCAACTGCTGATGCGTTGAAGGCCGTCGGCAAGATGCTCGAGGAGTCAGGCCAGTTCGTGGCCTGCATGCACGACGGCGCTGCCGACAACGTCTGGGAGCCCCACGAAGTCCTCCTGCTGGAGCAGCGCGGCATGGATGTTATCCGCGAGGTCCTGGGCATCATGGCGGGTGCCCGCAAGGCGATGGAGGGCTCGGACAATGTCTGATGATATCGATATCGCTAACGAGGCAGCCGAACAGTTCCGCCTGCGAGCACTGGCAAACCGTCCGCGCCCGACATGCTCCGTCAGCGCGCAATTCTGTGAGGATTGCGATGACCCAATCCCGTTACTTCGTCAGCAGGCAGTTCAGGGGTGTGCGACCTGTGCCAGTTGCCAGGGGTTGCGGGAGCGGCGGCGATGAGCGAGCAATCCACCAGCACCGCGCTATCGTTCTGGGCTCGCCGTTACATCGAAACCTTCAACCTTGCCCTGGTCCCGATTGACCCGGGCGAGAAGGCACCGAAGGGCATGGGCTGGAACAAGCCAGGTGGTTACATCACCGACGCGGCAGCAGCCGAAGCATTCTGGCAACGCAACCCTAATCACAACCTGGGCGTAGTGCTCGGGCCCAGCCGTGTCTGCTCGTTGGATGTTGACGATGTTCAGTGGACGCGGTTTGTGTTGTTCGACCAGATGGGCCTCGATCTGGATGCCATGGCGGTGGTTTACCCGACTATCGTGGGCAACCCTTTGCGGTTCCGCGTGGTCTTCAAGATGCCGGATGACATTGAGCTGACGCGTCACTCGCTGTCCTGGCCCAACGAGAACGACCCTGACGGCTCGATTCACAAGGGGTTGATGGCTCGTGCCAAGGCCGCGAAAGAGCAGGGGGATGCTGCCGGTGAGGCAGCAGCCAAAGCGGAGGCTGAGGAATACAAGCGCTTCACGGTGTTTGAATTGCGCGCAGGCCTGGTGCAGGACGTTTTCCCGCCATCGATCCATCCAGGCACTGGAAAGCCCTACACCTGGCGCACGCCGCCGAACGCAGCTGACGGCCTACCCGTGCTCACCAATGAGCTGTTGAACATTTGGCAGAATTGGGATGTGTTCAAGCGCAACGCCGAGGCCGCGTGCCCTTGGACGCCGAAACCAAAGAAGCCTGCCGCGAAACCTATCAAGCGTGCGCCAGCTGCTGACGGAAAGCCCTCGGTGATCGATGAGTTCAACCGGTGTCACGATGTGGAAGAGCTGTTGCGTGCCCACGACTACATCAAGCGCGGCAACAAATGGCTGTACCCACACAGCAGCACCGGGCTGCCTGGCGTGACGGTCACCGACCGCAAGGTCTATTCGCACCACGGCGCGGATCCGCTGGCCAACGGTCACCAGAATGACGCCTTTGAGGTGTTTTGCCTGTTGGATCACGATGGCGACCAGGCGAAGGCGGTAAAGGATGCCGCCCGGATGCTGGGCATGCAGTATTCGTCCCGCCCAGATCCACAGGATCTTCCCCCAGCCCCATCTGCGGATGCTGGAGGGCCGAGCCCAGACGCCGAACCGGGCTCGGCTGCTCCTGCTGCTGACGGGGGCGCGGGGGAAGGGCTGACCTATGACCAGGTGCTGCGCCGGTACGTGCTGGTCGAGGGCACCACGCAGGTGTGGGACCTCGACAAAGCGCGGGTGATGAAGAAAACCGCGTTTGAGGCCCGGGTGGGTAAACCGCTTGCAAAACAGTGGATGGACGACACCGCTAAAAAGCTGATCTCAGATGACAAGGTCAAAGAGATCGAGCAGGCCCGCAAGATGGCGGGAAAGAAGGGCGGGGCGCTCAACCTGGAGCCCATTGAGCGTTACGTTTACATCGACGGCACCAAGGATGTTTGGGATCGTGAAAAGAAGCGGCGCGTAGCCGAGGGGGCGGTCAAGATGGCCCTCGGCGATATGTATGGGATGTGGTTGAACAGCCCCGAGCGGCGTGTGGTCGACGTGGAAAACATTGTGTTCGACCCAACGATGACCAAGGACCCAAACGTCTACATCAACACGTTCGACGGGCTGCCGATGGAGCCCGCGCGCGACGACGCCGCGTGCGAAAACTTGCGGTGGTTGATTTCATTCCTGTGCAACCACGACCAGTCGTCACGCGATTGGCTGGTGAAGTGGTTGGCGTACCCGTTGCAGCACTTGGGCGCGAAGATGGATACGGCAGTGCTGGCTCACTCGACGATGGAAGGCTCGGGCAAAAGCCTGTTGTTCGCCGATGCGTTCGGTTTGCTCTATGGGCAATACGCGGCCACGGTCGGGCAGACTCAGCTCGAAAGCAACTTCAACGCCTGGCAAAGCCGCAAGTTGTGGGCGGTGTTCGAAGAGGTCGTGAGCCGTGATCAGCGTTACAACCAGGTGGGCAAGATCAAACACCTGGTGACCGGCAAGACGGTGCGCATGGAATCGAAGTTCATCAACGGTTGGGAAGAAGCCAACCACATGAACGCCGCGTTCCTCAGTAACGAGATTATGCCGTGGCCGATCGCGCCCAGTGACCGGCGGATGCTGGTGTTGTGGCCGATGGAGACATTGCCTGTGGAGCGCCAGAAGGCCGTTGGCCGGGAGCTGGAGAGCGGTGGTGTGGCGGCGCTGTACGCGTGGTTGTTATCCATTGACCTGGGCGACTTTGACCAGCGCACCCGGCCACCCAGCACTGATGCGCGAGAGCGGTTGGTGGCGTTGAGTCGGGCCAGCTGGCAGACTTTCCTGTTCCTCTGGCAGTACGGCGAGCTTGGGCGAGACATGTGGGGTGCCTGCTTGTCCACCGACCTCTACTCGATGTTCTTGGAGTGGTGCCACCGCAACAAAGAGCATGTGATGAGTCAGACGAAGTTCTCGTTGTTCATCAGCTCGGAGGTGGACAAGACCCGCGCCATCCCCTGGACCGACGGCAGCAATCGCAAGTTCGGGGCGTTCTTTTTTCCGCGTGATGACCAGGCTTCCCTGCCCCCATCAGTCAGTTCGGCCGATCTGGGCAAAGCGGTTGTTGCATGGCGTGCAGCGGCGCGCCTGGCGGGCTGGAACGTCGACAACTGGGACCACATTAAGGCGGCAGCAGCATGAATCCGACTAAAAGTGTGTTGGGTGTGTTGGGTATGTGTTGGGTTGGTTTTCGATACCCCACACAATTTGAATCCTTCTGTTTCGCGGCTTTCCGGGCTGTGTGTTGGGTGTGTTGGGTTTGTCGTCGCGCGCGCGCATGGGCGACGTTATTTGAATCCATGGCAGCAAGATTTTTTTCTTATGCGAGAACCGTTAAACCCAACACACCCAACACACTCAACACAGTTGTATTGAAGCTATTGAATTTAAAGGGTTTTAGCTGTGTTGGGTTTGTGTTGGGTATGGCGTTTTTTGTGTCGGGTTGGGTTTTGAGCGGGGGAGCGGGGCGATGATCGAGGAAATCGAAGAGCTGATGCAGCATTGGGGTAACCAGTTCAACCAGGTCGGTGACGGCGGCGGTCTTGGTAGCCCTATGGCGACGATTATGGAATGGGGCGGCTCTGCCCCTCGCGGCACGCCGGGGTCTCGCGATTTGATGATGGCAACGGGCGGTGGGATGGATCACGCGGCATTGGAGGTCGCGGCGGCACTTGCGCAACTTGAGCGGCAGTCGGAGAAAGGGGCGTGGCTCGCGACGCTAGCGCGTAACCGTTATCTGCCTCGGCCAGCGTTGTCGGTTCGATCCCAGTTGCCACTGTTGGGACTCGGTGATGACGCGGATCGAACGTACAGGAACTGGGTCCACGCTTTGCATCAGCAGGTGCAGTTGATCTTGACGGTACGCAGTGCGCCAGGTCGGGCACGGAACAAACGCGTGAAGTCGCCGGTTACTGATTTAACCCGGGCTTCCGCTGTAGCCCGCGTCAGATCTTGCTGACTGCCGTTCGTCTGGATGGTTTACCTCAAAGTTGCGTCAACGTGCGTCAAAGGTGCGTCGAGTAGATCAACCGAAAAACACTCCTTTCCGGTTTTTCCGGAGAGGGGTAAAAAGTCCCCACGATATGGAATTTGCGCCTCGGCGCTGACCTCGCACGTGCTGTGCAGCTTTACCCGGTTTCCCTAGACCGGCCACTTAACCCCGCTTCGGCGGGGTTTTCTTTTTCTGCCCGATGGGTGTCTGCAATGGAGTTATCAGCATGGGCGAGCCAGCGAGCACGGCTGCAACTGTTGTCGTGGCCGGCGGTGCCGGTGCTGCTGTAACGGGGTTGTTTACCGGAATTGATGCACTCGCTGTGATCGGTGCACTTGCCGGTGCGCTGGTGTTCTTCACCACCACCGAAGAGTTGCCGGTCTGGAAGCGGGTGGTGTTCCTTTTGGTGTCCTTCGTCATGGGCTATCTGTTCGCCCCAAGCCTCGGCGAGTTGGAGTTGTGGGGCATTCGGCCGTTCAAGCACTCCGGGCCAGCTGCATTCGGTGCGTCGGTGCTGGTGGTCACGGTCGCACTCGCCATCATCAAGCGACGCGGTATCGATGCCGAACCGCATGGGAGGCAGGATGGATAGTCACGTGATTCAGGAAATGCTAACCCAGTTCACGTTCTGGTTGTGCGTGGCGCTGTTCGTTCGGTTGTTCACCTTCCGGCGGCGTGGCGCTCGGTTCCGCCGTGACATGAGCTGCCTTGCCTGGCTGGTGATGGTGGCGTCCGGTGCGGTGATTGTTTACATCGGTAAGGGGCAGCTGATCATGCCGCGCAATTCGTGGCCGCTGGTGGTGCTGCTGGCGGTGTTCGTCGGGTCGGTGTGCCAGAGCTCGGGCAACCTGGCCCGGGTGTGGAGAGTGGGTTGATGAGCAGGGTGTCGGATGACCGTCGCGGCAGCAGTACCGAGCGCGGTTATGGGTACAAGTGGCAGAAGTCCCGCGACGGTCACCTGCGTGAGAATCCCTATTGCACGATGTGCTCGACTGATCAACGTCCCGTCGCTGCCAGCGTTGTCGACCACAAGGTCGCGCCCAAGCTCAAGGACGCCAAGGACAGCGGCGATCCGGTGCGCATCAAGGCAGCCTGGAAGCTGTTCTGGAATCCCGCGAACTGGGCGAGCCTCTGCAAGTTCTGCCACGACTCGACCAAGCAGCGAATGGAGCGGACCGGCACGGTCCCCGGCTGCAACCCTGACGGTCGCCCGGTGGACCCTGGACATCACTGGAACCGGTGACCACGGGACGAAAACGCACCAAAAAAGCGCACTCCCGAGGGTAGGGGGGGTGAAAAACCTTTTTCGAAATTTCTTCTAGACCGCTCGCCCCCCGTCGTGTGCAACGTCGGGATAAATGAGGGAGGGGGGGTATCAACAAGTTAGGGGTATTTATGGCCGGAAACGGAAACTCGGGTCGCCCTGGAACGCCGGCGGCGCTGAAATTACTGCAAGGAAATCGTGGCCGCGAAAATGTTAGTGACCTTCTGGCGCAGGTCGCGGCGCCGCCGGTACCGGTTGGTGCGCCGCCGATGCCGGACGTGCTTTCAGCTGATGCGATCGCCGAATGGGAGCAACTGGTACCGGCGCTGATTTCGCTGGGCATCGTTTCTAAATTGGACTCGATGGCGCTGGCGACCTATTGCCAGGCGACCGCCGATTGGCGCCGGTACCAGCGGCTGATCACGAAGCGTAACGCCGCTTCTGATGATGACCTGGGCGGCGACATCCAGACCTTCAAAACCGGCGCGCAGCAAATGCACGTCCTTCGCCAGCTCGCGAACGACGCCGAAAAGCGCGCCAACGCCGCCGGTGCCCAGTTCGGCCTGTCGCCTATGTCCCGGCGCAATCTGAAAACGTCGCCGGCGCCGCAAGGTGAGCTATTCCCCAATGAGCAACGAGACGCCGCAGACAAGTACTTCAACTGATGATCGCGTCAGCGCGTTTGCCCTGGCGGTGTTGGCTGGCGATATCGTCGCCGGTCCTGATGTCCGCAACGCCTGCAAGCGGCACCTGCAAGACCTCAAACACGGGCCAGCGCGTGGCTTGATCTGGGATCTGGGCAAGGCCAACCGAGCCATAGGTTTTTTCGAAGAGGTGCTTTGCCTCAACGGTGGCGACTACGAAGGCCTGCCGTTCCTGCTGGCCCCGTGGCAAGCCTTTGTCATCGGCAGCCTGTTCGGCTGGATGACGGTGGACGGGTTCCGCCGCTTCCGCTTGGGCTACATCGAAACCGGTAAGGGCTCTGGAAAAAGCCCGCTGGTGGCTGGTATTGGTCTGTATGGATTGGTGTCGGATGGCGAGCAACGCGCCGAGATCTATGCCGCTGCGACCAAACGTGACCAGGCAATGATCCTGTTTCGTGACGCCGTGTCGATGGTCGACATGTCCACCAAGCTCCGATCACGGCTGGTGCAGTCGGGTCGTGACGAAAAGGTGTGGAACCTGTTCTACCCCAACACCAATTCGTTCTTCCGTCCGATCAGTGCCGACGAAGGCAAGTCAGGCCCACGGCCTCACATCGGCCTGCTTGATGAGGTGCACGAACACAAAACCGCCGCCACCGTTAACATGATGCGCGCCGGTACCAAGAACCGCCGCAAGGCCATGGTGGTGATGATCACCAACAGCGGCTCCGATAAGAAGACGGTGTGCGGTCAGTATCACGACCTAGGCGTGCGTATCTGCGCCGGCATTGAGGATGACGACAGCTTCTTCGCCTTCATCTGTTCACTCGACAAAGACGACGATCCGTTCAAAGACGAAAGTTGCTGGGCAAAGGTCAACCCCTCGCTCGATTACGTCGCCGAAGGCCAGGCCGATGGCATCCCGGGTCGCAAGTACTTGCGCGAGCAGGTGAAGGCCGCACGGGGGTTGCCGGCCCAAGAGTCAGTGGTGCGGCGCCTGAACTTTTGCGAGTGGACCCAGGCCGACGCCCCATGGATTTCGTGGGCGGTATGGAAGCAAGCGGAAGAGCGTGTGCCGATGCGGATGTTGCGCAACCGGCGCTGTGTCGGCGGGCTCGACCTCGCAAGTACCACGGACTTGACGGCATTCGTTCTGCTGTTCTGGCCGGCGCCGCACGATCCGCACTGGCGGATGCTGCCGTACTTCTGGATACCGGACGACGATCTGCAAGGTCGCGAGGATCGCGACAAGGTGCCTTATGCTATGTGGGTCAAGGCCGGGCACCTTGAAACAACGCCGGGTCGGGCGATCAGTAAACTGCACGTACTGCGGCGCCTTGTCACGATCACTGCCTACTTCGACGTGGAGCGCATTGCGTACGACCGTTGGCGGATCGAAGACTTGCTGCAACTGATGTCGGAATACGACATCACGCTGCCCGAGATGGTGGGATTCGGCCAGGGCTACAAGGACATGGGCCCAGCCGTAGATGAGTTTGAGCGGCGCCTGCTGGGCTTGGCCCCCAAACCCGAGGGTGACGAAGTTATCGACCTAGACCCCAGTGAGTGGGAGTTGGTCGAAAGCGAGACAGTCGAAACCCTCCGGCACGACGGTAACCCGGTAATGACCTGGAACGCAGGCAACGCGGTAATCGTTTCTGACCCTGCCAACAACCGCAAGGCCGACAAGGCCAAGGCTACGGGCCGCATCGACGGCATTGTCGCCGGCATCATGGCCACTGGCATCAGCGGTAAAGCCGCCGGCGCTGGTGGTAAATCCATCTACGACGAAGGGGTCGGTATATGAAACTGGTCATTCTGTCCTGGCTGTCCGGCCTGCTGGGCTTCTGCCTGCTGGTTGGCGGCGTGGCGATGGTCCACGTGCCCGCTGCGTGTGTAGTGGCGGGTGTCGGGCTTATTGCCTGGTCCTGGCTGGCAGATCGCGCAGCTGCTGCAACGCAACCCAAACCCAAAGGAGGTTGAGCATGTTCTTTTCAAGCGTGCTCGGCGAAGGGCGCGGCAACCTCACGGAGACGGGTAGTGGTTTCTGGCGCGGCCTGATCGGTAGCGGTCGTAACAGCTCCGGGGTGAAGGTCACACCGGAGTCAGCGTTGGGTTTGCCGATCCTGCAGAACTGCGTCACGTTGCTAGCCGAGACCATGGGGCAGTTGCCTTGTGAGATGTACAAGCGCCTGGACAAGGGCCAGCGCGAATCAGCGATCAACCATCCCGCGTATGACGTCCTGCGGTATCAGCCAAACGGTTTTCAGACTCCGTATGAATTCATGGAGTGCATGCAGGGCGCCGCTGGCTTGCGTGGCAACGGTTACAGCTTCATCGACCGTCGCGACGACGGCAACATCGTTGCGCTCTGGCCGTTGTGCAACGACAAAGTACAGGTGCTCAAGGGCGGCGACATGCTGCCGTACTACCGGATCGGTGGCGGCGAAGCGTTGCCAATGCGCATGGTTCATCACGTGCGGTGGTTCAGCACGAACCACTACGTTGGCCTGTCACCGATTGAGGTACACGCCGATTCGCTGGGTTTGGCCCAGGCTGTCAGGCAATACACGGGCAAGAGCTTTGCCAATGGTGTGACGGTCTCCGGCGTGATCGAGCGGCCGCGCGAGGCGCCTGCGATCAAGGACCAGGGCAGCATCGACAAAATCGTCGACCAGTGGGGCCAGAAGTTCGGTGGCATGGACAACGCCAAGAAGGTGGCGTTGCTGCAAGAGGGTATGACCTTTAAGCCTGTCTCCATGAACAACGTGGATGCTGAGGTGCTGGGGATTCTCAAAACCACCGGTACCGATATCGCCCGGATCTACAAGATCCCGCTGCCTATGGTTAACGACCTGGAGAAATCCAACTACAACACCCTTGAGCAGTTGATGATTCAGTTCGTGGTGTTCGCGTTGCTGCCATGGGTCAAGCGTCACGAACAATCGATGATGCGCGACTTCTTGTTGCCGGCCGACCGCCGCAACTACTTCATCGAGTTCAACCTCTCCGGGTTACTGCGCGGCGATCAGAAGAGCCGATACGAAGCCTATGCCATTGGACGGCAGTGGGGCTGGCTGAGTGCCAACGACATTCGGCGTCTGGAGAACATGCCGCCGGTTACCGGTGGCGACATCTACATGCAGCCGCTGAACATGGTTGACGCAGGCAAGAGCGGCGCCGACTTGACCAACCCTGCGGTGCGCGCGCAACTCGAAATGCAGCACGCACAAATTGAGAGGATTCTGGCGCAATGAAAAACTACCTGAGAGCCTCAAGCCTGCTGTTCAACCAGCCGCTGTTGGTAATGCCTGATATGTTGGACCTAGGAGTTCGCTGGGCCAACCAGGTAATGAGCTTGAACATCGTCAACATCGGTGGGCAGGGTACCCCCGGCCTGTGGTCGGATGACGGAATGGACCGCATCGCCCAGCGCGAAGAAGAGCGCCGAACCGCAATCGCGCGCACTGGTATCGAGGTGATTCCTGTCAGCGGCGTGTTGGTCAGTCGCGGCAGCCACATCGGCATGTGCGAAACGATGACCAGCTATGAACAGCTGCGTGGGCAAATTCGCAACGCTGTTGCTGACCCAATGGTCGAGCGGATCGTGCTCGACATCGACAGCCCAGGCGGTTCTGCCGTGGGGGCTTTCGAACTGGCGGCCGATATCCGCGCGATGGCCCAGCAGAAACCGATTACAGGCATCGTCAACTTCATGGCCTACAGCGGTGGCTATCTGCTCGGCTCTGCCTGTAGTGAGCTGGTAGTGAGTCAGACCAGTGGTGTCGGGTCCATCGGCGTCATTGCCAGCCACATGGACCGCTCCAAGATGGAGGAGGGCATGGGCGTCAAGGTGACCACTGTGTTCGCCGGTGCACACAAAAACGATCTCAGCCCTCACGAACCTTTAAGCGACCAGTCGCTCAAGTACCTCAACGATGTGGTGCAGGAGAGTTACCAGCTCTTCGTTAACGCCGTCGCCGAATACCGGGGGCTGTCCGTACAACAGGTCATGGCAACCGAGGCCGGGCTTTATCGTGGCCAGGCCGGCATCACCGCTGGGCTGGCAGATCGAATGCAGAGCCCGCAACAGGCCGTTGATGATCTTTCCCATTCTGTCGCTGTGAGCCGGGCGAGCCGGCAGGGTGGCCGCATCGCGGTTCGCGCCGCTGCACTGAATCTTCAAACACTGAGCTGACCGCGTTCGCGGCACTCGTCGAAGCCCGCCTTGTGCGGGTTTTTTAATGCCCAGGAGGCACCATGTCCCTTGTACTTCAAATGCGTAGCGAACGCGCCAAACTGGTTGAGCAGGTCCAGGCACTGGCCCAGATCGAATCGGGCGGCGGGAATCTGAACGTTGAGCAGCTGGCGCAGTTTGCGCAGCTGGAAACCCAGATCAACGAAATGACCGCGAAAATTACTCGCGCTGAAAGCGCTGAGCGTATTGCGGCAGCAACTGCGGTACCTGTCGAAGAAAGTGCGCAGGGCAATAAAGGCTCCCCAACTCATATCAGCGTTCACAGCGAACCAACGAAGCCGGGTGTTGCGATGGCGCAAATGGTGCGCCTCATGGTCCAGGCCGGCGGCAATCAGCACGTCGCTGCTGAAATGGCCAAGACGGGCGGTTACGGCGCCGATGTGCATATGGCGCTTTCCACTGTGACTCCGGGCTCCGGTGGTGTGCTGGTGCCCGAGAACTTCAGCACCAGTGTTATCGAATCGCTGCGGCCTAAGTCCGTGGTGCGCAAGATGGGAGCCATCAGCCTTCCGCTGAACAATGGCAACCTGACCATGCCCCGTGTGCTGGGTAACACTCAGGTGACCTACCTGGGCACCGAGGAAGACATTGCGATCACCGATATGCAGTTCGGTGACCTCAAGCTGTCCGCCAAGAAGGCGGCTGCGATCGTGCCGATCTCCAATGACCTGCTGGCGTATGCGGGCGTTAATCCGCGCATTGATTCCCAAGTCAGCAGCGATCTCGCGGTCAGCATGGGTCTGTCGGAAGATCTTCACTTCATCCGTGGTGCTGGCACCGGCTCGCTGCCGAAGGGTCTGCGCTACTGGGCCCTGCCTGGCAACGTGATGGGTGCGCCTGCCGGTGCAACGCTCGCTATTGTCGACCTGTACCTGGGCGGCATGATGCTGCGCCTGGAAGGGGCCAACGTGGACCTGGCGGGCTGTGGCTGGATCATGGCGCCACGCACCATCCGTTGGCTGCAATCGCTGCGCGACGGCAATGGCAACAAGGCCTACCCAGAAATCGACGGCGGTATGTTGAAGGGCTATCCAGTGGCACTGACCACTCAAGTGCCGGTCAACCTGGGCGCCGGCGGTAACGAGTCCGAGATCTACTTCGTGAACTTCGCCGACTGCTACATCGGTGAAGACACCACGCTGGCGATTGCGATCAGCACCGAGGCCTCCTACAAGGATGGCGCTGGTAATACCGTCAGCGCGTTCCAGCGTGATCAGACCCTGATCCGCGTGATCAGCAAGCACGACTTCGGCCCGCGTCACGTCGAGTCGATTTCTGTGGGTACCGGCATCACTTGGGGCGCCGGTATGTAAGCCCCTTGGCCCTGCCGCTTGGCGGGGCCTACCTCTTGAGCAGGTAACATCATGACCGATATGAAAATCGTCACATTCAAGCAGGGCTGGCGCGGATACGCAGTCGGGGAAGTTGCTGGTTTTGACTCTGCCGCTGCAGACGCCTTGATTGAGTCAGGCCGAGCAAAGCTTTACGTAGAAAAGGCTGCCAGTGGAAAAGCAGCCAAAACGCCTGCTGGCAAGAAATCAGCGGCCAAAAAGCCTGCAGATCAAAAGCCATCGCAGCAGGAAGAGCAGGAAGAGCAGGAAGAGCAGGAAAACGAAGAAATCGACGAGAAGCCATAAGTCATGGCCCGTCGAATTGAGTACTTCGGTGATCCGGTCCTGACGCTTGAGCAGGTGGCGTTTCAGTGTCGTGTCGAGCCGGAGGACATGGCGCCGGAGCTGATCGAGCAAATCATCATCCCTGGCGTCACCACTCAATGCGAGTCGAAAACAGGCGCGGCAATTCGCGGTGCTGTTTACGAAGAAGAGTGGCCCGCAGACAGGCAGAGCGGGCATGCCCTCGATGTTGGCCAGGCAAGCGAAATCGTTTCGGTGTTCTCCCAGCAGGCCGACGGTGGCTGGGTCGAGCAAGTTGGCCCCTTCGAACTGCGCCAGGATCAGCGGGAAAGTTTCATGCACTTCACTGGAACTCGGCCGGTTGGTCGGCTCCGTATCCGTTACAAGGCGGGGCTGGATGTAAGCCTCCACCCCGGCGTACGCAACTGGCTGTTGATGGCGGCGGCGACGATCTACAGACACCCGGAAATGTTCCTGGTGGGACAGACACTCTCTGAGTTGCCGTCAGCGTTTCTTGATCACCTGGTGGCTGAGATCACCGTACCGCCGAGGTTCTGACCATGGCAATGCGCGAACCGAGTGCCGGCGAACTGGACCGGCGTATCACCCTGCGATTGCGGTCAGACACACCGGCGCCTGACCTGGGGCTCGATTCGCTGTTCACCGATCAGAAGCAGCGGTGGGCGAAGATAGAGCCGGTCGGCACCGCTGTCTACGCTAATGGCGTTCAGACAGAGGTGAAGATCACCCACCGCGTCATCCTGTATTACTTGAAAGGCATGAGTGATGCGCATGAGGTTGTTCACGGTGGCTCGATCTATCGGGTGAAGCGTGTGGCTGATATGAATGGGACTCGGCGCTACACGCTGCTGGAAGTCGAGGAGTTGGGCGCGGCTCAGCCTGGTGGGGGGATATATGGCTAACTCAGTTGGTGTTGATGGATACATTCACATCGAAGGCTTCGAAAAGTTCGAACGCGAAGCCTTCGACAAGAAGAAGATCCGCGCAGCAATGCGCAAAGCCGGCAAGTTGGTGCGGCAGCGAGCACAGCTCAACGTGGCATTGTCCCGTGGCCAGGAAAGCTACCCGGTGAATCGCACCGGGGCCTTGCTGGATTCGATCAACTTCAAGGTGTCCCGCTCGGGCTTCCTGGTGAAGATTGCGCCCTACAAAACAGGTGCCATGTCGGAATACTATCCAGCTTACCTGCACTACGGCGTGCGGTTGGGTGGTCGTATCAAGAAGCTGGCACCGGGTGCCGGGAGCGGCAAGAGCAACCGACGCCGTAAGGGCGCCCGCGCTGCTCTGGTCGCTGAACGCAAGAGCAACGGCTGGCGTATTGAGCCTCGGGCAAACTACATGAGTGACGCCCTGCAGGACTCTTCCTCGGCTGTGCGAGCGATTTTGTCGCAAGCTTTTGCGGATGCACTGGGCTGATTGTTTCGCTATGACTTACTGCCTGTAGATGTTGTAGGCTTCCTTTTCGTCATTAAAGGAGTGTTTGTGATGGAAGGGATGTTGTTGGCCTTAAGCCTGGCTATATGGGCTGCCGTATGGGTTCTTGTTGTACGGAAACGCGGCAAGCTGAGCTTGGTTGCGGGCAACCTGGTGGGGGCCATTGTCGGGATTGTCGTTGCAACAGCTGTTCTGGCTGTGGTCGCACCCGAGCCTACAGAGGCCCAAAAGCAGGCGCAGGCGACGATTGATCGCGACCGGCAGGCCGCGAATGAAAACGCGGTTGCTGCGCGGCAGGCAACGGACGAGTCAACGGTAAAGGAAGCCCCGGGCGCCGCTATTGACGAGATCACGCTGCTGTATCTGAAACACAAGGTGTATGCCGATGGATCGGTTTCTTGCACTCCAAAGGTAATTGGTAGTCGCTCCTACGTTGGCTGCGTTGGCGTGCGCGTAGGCGCAACCAGCGCACCTCAAGTTTGGGAGTACGCTGGTGGTAAATTCAAATCCATCAACGGCACCGCAAGTGGCAAAGCCTCAACGACGTTTTCCAACGAAAGCGTGATTGAGGTGTCGCCACTGCCATTGCCGTCTGACATCGACGTTTCTGCAATCGTCGAGCAGTTCAAAAAGAGCTGATCAATATCGACTCAATAAACAACCTCGCCACGGCGGGGTTTTTTATTACCTGGAATTCGCCCATGAAGATCTCCCCAATCGTTGCTCACCTGCGCCAGTACTGCCCAAGTTTTTCAGGTCGCGTAGCGGGTGGCATTGATTTCGAGGCGGTTGCCGCCAGCGCAAAGCTGAGCCATCCCTCAGCGTACGTGATCGCGGTATCCGACAAGGCCGCTGAAAACGATGTTCAGAATGGTCTGCGCCAGGCAATCACCGATTTTTTCGACGTTGTTCTGGTGGTGGATACCCGGGATGAGCGCGGCCAGGAGGCGGCGGACCTCACCCATCTATTCCGGGCGGAGATCTGGCGGGCCTTGATTGCCTGGAAGCCCGCCCCGGAATACACGCCGATCGAGTACGAGGGAGGCGAACTGCTTTCCATCAACCGTAGTCGAGTGGTCTACCGCTTCACCTTCTCGGCCCGCTTCCAGATCGGGCGGAACGCGGCCAATGATCCTGCGGAGACCTGGCACGAACTGGAACTGGATGGGTTGCCCGGATTTACCGGCGTCAACTTTGACATGGACTGCATTGATCCTGCTGACCCCAACCTGCAACGACCTGGCCCGGATGGGCGCATCGAAGTGAAATTCTCAGGAGATGTAACACCATGACCAAGCGCATCACTGTGGTGCCGGCCGCTGGCCGTGCCGTGCCTGACCCGGAGGCTGGCGACCTGTTGCCTGGCGCGGGTCGTGAGGTTCCCGATAACGCGTATTGGCGCCGCCGCTTGGCAGACGGCGACATCACCGTTGAAACCACCACCAAGGCCGCCAAGGCGGCGAAACCCGAGG
Source organism: Pseudomonas sp. CHM02 (assembly GCF_000612585.1). Lineage (GTDB taxonomy): Bacteria > Pseudomonadota > Gammaproteobacteria > Pseudomonadales > Pseudomonadaceae > Aquipseudomonas. Next base: position 22,253 of record NZ_JFCA01000022.1, on the reverse strand, counting down.
AGCCTAAATAATGGCTATTGGATTCAGCAATATCCCGGCCGACATTCGGGTACCGCTGTTTTACGCGGAGATGGACAACTCGGCGGCTAACACGGCGTCGTCGGCAATGCGCCGGCTGATCGTCGCCCAGGTCAACAGTGATGCTGCCGGTGACAATATCGGCGGTCTGGTGCTGGTACCAAGCCTGGGCCTGGCGAATAGCATCGGCGGGGCCGGCTCGATGCTCGCCTCAATGTACGAAGCATGGCGCAAAGTGGACCCGGTCGGTGAGGTGTGGTGCCTGCCCTTGCAAAATGACGAAGGCGTTGTGGCCACTGCTACCGTTACGGTCACTGGTGCTGCAACGGAATCCGGACTGCTGAACCTGTACGTCGGCGGCGTGCGTGTACAGGCAACAGTCACCGCCGCCGCAACACCAGCCATCGCCGCCTCGGCGCTGGCGGTGAAGATCAACGCCACGGAAGATCTACCGGTCACCGCTGTTGCAGCGGCAGGCGTCGTTACCCTTACCTGCAAGTGGAAGGGTGAGAGCGGCAACGATATCAACCTGCAACTCAACCGCCTGGGCAGAACAAATGGCGAAGTCACTCCGGCGGGCCTCACGGTTGTTCTGACCAAAATGACTCAGGGAGCCGGTGTGCCCGACCAGGTTGACGCTCTGGCCGCTTTGGGCGATGAGCCTTTCGAGTTTCTGTGCGTTCCGTGGACCGACACCAACACCTTGGACGCCTGGAAGGGGGCGATGGATGACAGTGTTGGCCGCTGGAGTTGGGCCAAGCAACTGTTCGGCCATGTGTACGCCGCCAAGCGCGGAACCTTAGGCACTCTGGTTGCGGCAGGGCAGACGCGCAATGATCAGCATGTCACGATCCAGGCAATGGAGGCAGGTGTGCCCCAGCCGTTTTGGGTGCAGGCTGCGACGTTGGCCGCGCGTACGGCGGTGTTCATCTCTGCTGATGCCAGCCGCCCGACGCAAAGCGGTAGCCTACCAGGTCTGGATCCTGCTCCGGCCAGTGAGCGTTTCACGCTCACGGAACGTCAGTCGTTGCTCAGCTACGGTATCGCCACGGCGTATTACGAAGGTGGTTATGTGCGCATCCAGCGCTCAATCACCACGTACCAGAAAAACGCTTACGGCCAGGCGGATAACTCCTACCTGGACAGCGAGACCATGCACCAGTCGGCGTTTATCATTCGTCGGATGCAGAGCGTCATTACCAGCAAGTACGGGCGCCACAAGCTGGCCAACGATGGTACCCGGTTCGGTGCCGGCCAGCCGATCGTGACTCCGAGCACTATTCGTGGCGAGCTGATCGCGCAGTACATGCAGTTGGAGTTGGAAGGCCACGTGGAAAACGCCGAACTGTTCGCCGCGCATCTGATTGTTGAGCGGGACAGTAACGACCCGAGCCGGGTCAACGTGTTGTTCCCGCCTGATTACATCAATGGGTTGCGGGTGTTTGCGTTGCTCAATCAGTTCCGCCTGCAATACAGCGACGCCGCTTAATCCCCCTCGCCGTATTTTCTGACCAACCCTGGCCCGCCCTGCGCGGGCTTTTGCATTCTGGAGACTATGACCATGGGTCAATTAGTGGCGGGTACCACCTACGTAAAAGTGGATGGCGTCCAACTGACTATCACCGGCGGCGCGGAAGCCCCTTTGATGGATGTGAAGCGGGAAACGATTTTTCCGGGCTTCTACAAGGAAGAGGAGTTGGCGCCTTACGTCAAGATGACGGCGATCCTTGAGCCGGGTTTTCCTATCAAAACGTTGGCGAATGGCCGCGATATGACGGTCACGACCGAGTTCAAAAACGGGCGTGTGTACGTCCTGGCCGGTGCGTACCTGGTCGATGAGCCTTCGTTCAAGGCTGACGACGGCACTGTTGAGTTGCAATTCGATGGCATCAAGGGGTCATGGCAATGAGCTTAACAGTAACGTTGCAAGTCCCAATCGAAGCCCACGGCGAGACCGTGACCCAATTGAATCTCCGCCGGCCGACAGTTCAAGAGGTGCGGGCGATAAAGTCGTTGCCCTACAAGATCGGTCAAGACGAAGAGGTAAAAATCGACACGGATGTCGCGGCCAAATATATCGCTGTTTGCGCTGCAATCCCGGCTTCCTCGGTCAATCAGCTGGATCTTTCAGACCTGAACGACCTCGCTTGGGCCGTCACCCGTTTTTTCATGAACGCGGCATCAGCGAAGTCTCCGACCTGATAGCCGTCGCTTATGACTTGGCTTGGTTTTGGAAAACAGACCCTGAGCTGATGATGGCCCGTCCCCTGGATGTGCTCTGTGAATCACTGGAGCACGCACAGCGCATCAATAAAACGCAGCAGGCATAACCATGGATAAGTTTCAGCTCAAGGCGTTGATCACCGGCGTCGACAAGTTGTCGCCGAAGCTTGCCGGAATTCAAAAGAACGTCGGGACGTTTAGGAAGAATCTGGAAAAAACCGGTTTGGGGAAAATCGGCATCAAGGATTTGGTGACTGGCGGCGCACTGGCGGCGCCCTTTGCCATCGGTACGCGGTCGGCCATCGAGTTTGAATCCGAAATGGCGAACGTTAACAAGGTGGTTAACTTCAAAAGCCCGGAGCAATTTAAGCAAATGGGTGACGACATCACCCGGATGTCAGAGGTGCTGCCCATGGCTGCGGGTGATATCGCCAAGATCGTAGCCGCTGGAGGTCAGGCTGGTTTTGCCAGCAATGAGCTGCTGGGCTTCGCTGAATCCGCGGTCAAAATGGGCATTGCTTTTGACCAGACTGCCGATCAAAGCGGGGAGATGATGGCGACCTGGCGAACGTCGTTCAAATTGACGCAGGACGGCGTGACGGATCTCGCCGATCGCATCAACTACTTGGGCAATACCGGTCCAGCAAACACCAAAAAAATCTCAGATATCGTTACCCGCATTGGTCCCCTCGGCGAAGTGGCGGGGCTTGCATCGGGTCAGATCGCAGCACTCGGTGCAACAATGGCCGGAGTGGGCGTGGAGCAGGAGGTCGCGGCTACAGGCATCAAGAATTTCATGTTGGCGATGACTAAAGGGGCGTCGGCGACGAAGGCTCAGTCGCAGGCGTTCAAGGCTATTCGTCTGGACTCCAAGCAAGTGGCGAAGTCGATGCAGACCGACGCTCAGGGCACCATCTTGAACATCCTGGAGCGGATCGGAAAGGTTGATGCTGCATCGCGTGTTGGCCTGCTGACCGAGTTGTTCGGTTCAGAGTCGGTTACCTCAATCGTGTCACTGGTCTCCAACCTCGACTTGCTCAAAGGCAACCTCAACAAGGTGGGTGATGCTTCGCTTTACGCGGGCTCGATGGAAAAGGAATACGCGGCTCGCGCGGCAACAACTGAGAACAACCTGGGGCTTCTGCGAAACGCAACTACCAACGTGTCCAAGGCGATCGGCAATGCAATGTTGCCTGCCGTCAACGCGGTCGTGGACGCAGTTCGGCCGATGGTAGTTCAGTTTGCGAAGCTGATAGAGGCTAACCCCGAAGTGGTGCGGGGTGTTGCGGCTGCCGGGATTGCCTTCACGGCGCTGCGGCTTGGTATAGTTTCGACGATCGTGGCTACCAAGCTGCTTTCGTTTGCGTTGAAAGCCAATCCCATCGGCCTAGTAGCATCCGGCATCGCGCTGGCAGCTGGGCTCATCGTCGCAAACTGGTCAGCGATTGCCCCGTACTTTCAGGCCATCTGGGCCAAGATCAAAGGCCCTACCATGGCTGCCTGGGAGATGTTCAAGACGTTTGCCTCGTGGACGCCCATCGGTTTGATTATGTCGAACTGGGAGCCTTTGACGGGCTTTTTCAAGGCGCTATGGGGAGTGGTTGTTGCGCTCTCTGTACCGGTCATGGACTTCCTCAAAACGATGTTCGATTGGTCGCCGTTGGGGTACATCGTGAGGAACTGGGAACCGATCAGTGCATGGTTCAAGAACCTGTGGGAAAAACTGCGTCCAATCATTGAGCCCATGATGAAGTTTTTCGGCGGCGGGGAGGGTGGTGACGGGCTCATCGAAACCGCCACCAGCAAGGCCAACGCCTTTGCCGATCAGCAGCGATTGCGCAATGCGGGCGTCGGCGGCGGCACTGGTGAGTTCCTTCAGGCGAATGCAGTGCAGATGGCCCAGAGCCGCCAGTTGGCTAACAACTCCCAGCTGGGTATCAATCCCGGCCAGTTGCTGCAGGCCCCCAGCAAGATGGCTGCACCGGGTAGCTTGTTGCAGCAAACCGCCGCTGCCAATGCACAGAACCTCAATGGCAAAATCGACATCAACCTCAACGGCGCGCCGCCAGGCACGACCGTGGAACAGTCGCAAACCAACCAACGCGGCCTGACCATAAAACCCAATATCGGCCAGCGTACAGTCGGCACGCAGAGGTAGCCAATGGAACAAACGTGGCGTGATCAGCTGCTGCTCGCATCGTACCGGGGCATCAGCTTTCTGATCGAGCAGGCCGCCGTGCCGGTCGGTCAGAAAGGCCAGCTGCATGAATTCCCACAGCGGGACGAACCCTACTTCGAAGCCCTGGGCAAACAGGCGCAAGTCCATCGGATGAGCGCCTGGGTGATCGGCGACGATTGCTTTGAGCGGCGCGACAAGCTGCAAGAGGCTTTGCAGACGGAGGGCTCCGGCGAGCTGGTGCATCCCTGGCTTGGCCGAATGCTGGTAAAGGCCGGGGAATGTGAGCTGACTCATGATCGTCGGGAGGGCGGCGTCGCCAGGTTTGAACTGACGTTCTACCCCGACACGCCGCGCAAGTTTCCCACGGCCACGGCGAACACTCGGCAACAGGTGGTCAAGTCTTCGGAAGGGCTATTGGACTCAGCCCTGGCCCGGTACAAGACGGCAATGGAAAAGATCGACAAAGCGCGGCTCAGTGTCATCGGGTTGCGCAACAGCTTGTCGGGCGTCTATGGCGCGATCCAGCGCCAGTTCGCTCCGCTGGTGGGATTGTTCACCAACCTCAGTGGTTTCGTGCAGTCCCTGATCAACTCGCCCGGCGCGCTGGGGGGCTTGTTCTCCAGCTATTTCAGCGACTTCACCGGGCTGGATTTTTCCAGTCCCGGTTCCAGCTACCGCGCAACGGTGGCCACCGCATCGCAACACACGTCGGCTGTGACCGATATCAACACGGTCACCCAGGCCAATGGGGTGGACACCAGTGCCATGGCCCAGGCCACTGCCGATCTGGTGCAGGACGCCCTGTTGGTGCAGGTCGGTTTAATCATCAGCGAGATGCCCGTGTCTATTCGCCCGGCGGTGATGGACTCGGTGCCTGCGATCGATCAACAAGCTGTGTCGCCGGTGGATCGGCCAGAGGTGCCGGTGGCTGATGATGTGATCGAGTTGCGCGACACGCTCAATGAGGCCATTTGGCAGGCATCGCTCAAGGCTGATCCTGATCACTACCGAGCGTTGACCACCATGCGGCAGGTGCTGGTAAAGCATCTGACCGCCGTGGCTGCATCTGGTGTGCGGTTGGTGGACATGACACCCGCTGAAACGCTCCCGGCCCTGGTACTTGCGTACAGGCGCTTTGGCGATTCCACGCGTGCTGGGGAGATCGTGCAGCGCAACCGCATCAGTCACCCAGGGTTTGTTCCGCCGGTGTCGCTCAAGATCGCTCAGGAGTAACCCATGCTCGATGCAGAGAATGCCGTCAGCCTCACCGTTGACGGCTTGGATTATGGCGGCTGGAAAAACGTTGAGATCTCCGCGGGGCTGGAACGTCAGGCCCGCGACTTCAACCTGGGCATAACCTGGAAGTGGCCAGGCCAACCGATCGCGATACCGATTCGCCAGGGCTCCAAATGCCAGGTGCGCATTGGTGGCGACCTGGTGCTGACTGGCTGGGTGTTCGCTTCGCCGATCAGCTACGACGACAAAAGCATCACCCTGACGATCTCCGGTCGATCGTTGACCGCTGATCTGGTGGACTGTGCGGCAATCAACAAGCCGGGTCAGTGGAGCGGGCAGGGCGTGCTTGCCATCGTGAAGGCGCTGGCTGCGCCCTATGGCATCAAAGTACGGAGCGAGATTGCCGACACCGGCACGCTGTCGGATCACACGATCGAACCGGGCGAGACGGTGTTTGAATCCATCGACCGACTGTTGACTCTGTTCCGGGTGTTCTCCACCGATGACGCGACCGGCATGGCCGTGCTGGCGAAGCCAGGGAGTGAAGGCTGGGCGAGCGACAAGCTGGAGGTGGGGCGCAACATCCTGACCGGAGACGCGGGCCTGGATTTCTCAGGGGTTTTTTCTGAGTACCGGGTGCTTGGCCAGCGTAGCGGGACCGACACCGAGTTCGGTGAAAAAGCGGCAGAGGTCTCAGCCGTTGTCACGGATGACCGCACCACGCGCAAGCGGGTGATGATCATCAAGGAGTCGGGCCAGTTGAGCGACAAGCTCGCAATGGACAGGGCTCGTTGGGAAAGCGTCACCCGCATCGGCAAAGCCTTGAGCACCACCTATAAAGTCCAGGGATGGCGGCAGTCGAACGGCGCGCTGTGGAAGCACAACATGTTGGTGCGCGTGGTGGATCCCATCATTGGGATGGACCGCGACATGCTGATTTCCGAAATCACTTATTCGCTCACGGACAGCGGCACCATCACCACGATGGTGGTGGGGCCACCGGACAGTTTCGAGCCCGAACCCAACGACCGCCACAAAGACCGCAAGCTCAAGAAGGGCGGCAAGGCCGACAACTTCGAATACCTACTCCCCGCTGACTGGAAGCCATCCGAATGAGCCTGATGAACTTGCTTGTGCGCGGTACGGTGGTGCTGGGCAACGCCGCGAAAAAAATGCAAGCCCTGCAAATGCGACTGCTCGCTGGTGAGGTCAAAGACAACCTGGAGCATTTCGAGCCCTATGGACTAACCAGTCACCCGCTACCTGGTGCTGAGGGCATCACTGCGTTCCTGGGTGGCGATCGCTCCCATGGGATTGTGCTGGTGGTGTCTGACCGGCGTTACCGGATTCAGTCGATGAAGCCGGGGGAGGTGGCTATCTACACCGACGAAGGCGACAAGATCCACTTCAAGCGCGGTCGAATCATCGACATCGAAACCCAGACCCTGAATATCAAGGCGGGTGTGGCAGTGAACTTCGATACGCCGATGATCACGCAGACCGGGCAGATCGTTTCCGAAGGCGACCAGGTCGCCGGTGGCGTCAGTCAGATTGAGCACCTGCATGGCGACGTGATGCCCGGCCAAGGCCAAAGCGGGCCGCCCGTGGGAGGTGCTGGATGATCATCACACCCAACCGAGAGGCGTCACTGGTGCGTGCTGTGGTGATCAGCCTGTTCACCTGGCGTCGCGCCGCGACGGATGACCCACTCGATGACGATGAGCGTTATGGCTGGTGGGGTGACAGCTATCCCAGCATCGCCGACGACCGTATTGGCTCGCGGCTGTGGCTGCTGCGGCGAGTCAAGCTGACGGCCGATACCCGTCGTGATGCTGAGTTCTACGCCCGTGAGGCGTTGCGCTGGCTGGTTGAAGACGAAGGTGTGACCGACATCGAGATCCTCAGCGAGCAGGCTGACGTCAACCGGCTAAACCTGCGGGTCATCCTCACCATCAGCACCGGGGCGCGCCTGGAAATCAACTCAAACCAACTGTGGCAGGTGATCTATGCCGTTTGAAACGCCAACGTTACCGGTGCTGGTCAGCCGTACCCAGAGTGACCTGGCCAGCGATGCGCTACGGCGCTCCGATGCGCAGGTGTTGTCGCGTGCATTGAGTGGCGTGGCCTACGGGCTGTATGGCTATCTGGACTGGATTGCTGAACAGATCTTGCCCGACACAGCAGATGAAGAAACGTTGGAGCGCATTGCCAACTTGCGCTTGAGCCAGCCGCGTAAGGCTGCCCAGCCGGCCGAAGGTACTGCCAGCTTCACGGCGGCCGCTGGCCGTGTGGTGGATGTTGATACGGTAATGCAAGCCAATGATGGCCGGGCGTACCGCGTGACCGAAGGCGTGACTACTGTCGCGGGTACCAACATCGCCAAGCTTGAAGCTGTCGATGCGGGCGTTCTTGGCAACATTGAACCTGGCATGGTGCTGACGCTTACTCAGCCAGTCGAGGGGCTTGTAAGTACCTTCACTGTGTTGGCGCCCGGATTGATCGGCGGTATCGCTCAGGAAAGCATCGAGTCTCTACGTGCGCGGGTTGTGCGATCGTACCGCGTTATCCCTCACGGCGGCTCCGGCGACGACTACGAAACCTGGGCCTTGGAAGTGCCCGGCATTACCCGTGCCTGGTGCCGCCGTAATTTCCTTGGGCCAGGCACCGTCGGTCTGTTCGTCATGCGCGATGATGACGCAAATCCTATCCCTGACGCCGCACAGCTCGCGGAGGTAAAAGCCTATATCGAGCCGCTGCGGCCCGTCACAGCAGAGCTGTACGTGCTCGCGCCGGTGCAGGTGCCGGTGGTGTACCAGATTCACCTTACACCCGACACCGGCACGGTGCGTGCGGCTGTCGCAGCGCAGCTGCAGGATCTCCACAGCCGCGAGGCTGGGCTGGGCGACAAGCTGTTGATCAGTCACATTCGCGAGTCCATCAGCAGTGCCACGGGCGAAACCGATCATGTGTTGTTGTTGCCAACTGCTGACGTTCCGGCCGCAAGCAATCAGTTGCTGACCTTTGGGGGTTGCCTATGGCTGGATTAAGAACGGCCGAGCAATACCGCGCCCAACTGCAAGCACTGCTCCCGGCCGGTCCTGCGTGGGATCCGGAGTTGGTCCCTGAGGTTGGGCTGATCCTGTCAGGCGTCTCCCTGGAGTTCGCAAGGCTTGACGGCAGAGCGGCGGACCTTCTCAACGAAATGGACCCAGGCGGAGTGAGCGAACTGGTACCTGACTGGGAAAAGATTATGGGGCTGCCAGACCAATGCTTGGGTCTCAATCCGGCGTTTGAGGATCGCCGTCTTGCTGTTCGCCGGCGCTTGGTAGAGGTAGGCGGGCAGAGCCGAGCGTACTTCATCGAAATCGCAGTGAGTCAAGGTTATCCAGGGGCAACCATCTCCGAATACCGAGCGCCCCGTATGGGGCGTTCCCGTTTTGGCGCCGCGCATTTCGGCACGTGGGGCGCCCAGTTTATGTGGGTACTTAACACAGGCGGCCGTCTGCGTACTGGCCGACGATTCGGCGCGAGCTTCTGGGGTGAGCGGTTCGGAACCAATCCTGGAGACGCGCTTGAGTGCCTTATCCGTCGACCGGCTCCGGCGCACACCGTTGTGCACATCAATTATGACTAAGGGGTGAAACGTGGATTTTCCTAAAAGTGTTCCCGGCGTAGGTCTGGTCGATGGAAAGTTTATTGATGAGGATCCGCTGGCCGCCACACCTGGTTCGCTGATTCCTTCTGCTTGGGGTAATGCTGTAACCCTGGAAATGATTAAGGTTATCGAAGATGCTGGCCTCACGCCCGACGAAGACGACAACGCGCAGCTGAGCGCGGCCATTGATCTGAAAATTTCGGAGTCCTCTGTTGCGTTCGCAACCCAGGCCGAGGCCGAGGCAGGCGAGTCGTCTACCAAGGCAATGAGCCCGCTCCGAGTGTTCCAGGCAATTGCCAAGGTGATCACGCAGGCTACTGAGTCAGCGTTCGGCTGGCTCAAGATCGCAACCCAGGCGCAGGTCAATGCAGGCACGGATGATGCTGCAGCAGTGACATCGAAAAAACTGTCAACTGCTCTGCAAAGTCAGTCGGCAACTGCATTCACTACTGCTGGTCCAGCGGGTGCGTTGACGCTTACTCCAGCCCCAGCCATCACGGCCTACTCTAATCAGCGGTTCAACGTGAAATTCAACCGTGCAAGTACCGGCGCGGACACCATCAATATTTCAGGGAAAGGTGCGAAAGCTTTAAAACAATACGACGCGCTTGGTGCAAAGGTTGCGGCGACATTCGCAATCGATCAAATCGCTGATATTCAATATGACGGCACAGATGTTGTATTGATTGATCCTCTTCCAACTACAAACCTAGTTGGCATTCGTGGGGGCGCGCTTAATCTTCGAGTGTCGGCCACGGGAACAGATTCAGTGATTACTATCACTGCTGATGAGTTGCAGGTCGAGAACGCGGCGGGCCAATTCATCACGCTGCGTAACGTGTCATGTACGGCGTCGTTCGCAGTGGCTGGGGCAGGCGGCTTGGCATCTGGCGCTGCCAATAGTCAGCTGGCATCAACTCTTTATTACGTTCATGTGATCTGGGACGGCACCGCACCGAAGGGATGGCTAACCCCGGACGTAAACCCGGCCACTCCACTCCCTGGCGCGTTTACCCACCGGGCTCGGGTTTCCCGAGACTTTACGGATGCTACGGGTAGCAGATTCCCGCTCAGCTATTTGCAGAGAGGTCGCAATGGGCAATACGTGGTTGGAGGAAACGTCCCGGGATTGCCAAGGTTAATCTCCGGCATATCGGGCAACCCGGTCACGCCGACATGGACCCCTGTGCCCTTGGCACCATTCTTAGCACCGACAGATGCAGTCTTGTACCTAGGGCTATACAACCAAGGCGCCTCAACGCAGACAACCGCAGCACCTAACAATTCTTATGGTGCAGTCAACTCCGCAACAAATATGCCGATGTCCAACATCAGTAACAGCTCGGCGAACTCAAACCAGAATAATTTCTTGATGCGGATAGTGCCGGAGAGCGGAAACGTCTATTACGCGTCGAATGCCACAGTTAGCCACCTTAGCGCTTTTGGATGGGAAGACAGCATATGACCGATGCAATCGAAGCTCCAGAAAGCGAAGTTAGCGAAGTTCTGCCGCAGGAAACATTTCTAGGATGGGCGGTCTACTACTGGTTCAACCCGGACGGCACCCCGCATGGGATTAAAAACTGGGTCGGCATTACTTCGATGAATGTCATTACCGAGGGTGTTGTTTTCCTGCCGGCCGACCAAGGGCCGCCAGGGGATCCGGTTTACCCTCCGCCTACCGCTGCTGACATCTTGGCTGGCCAGGCCGCGGTGCTTGCTAGCTTGAATCAAGAGTGCGACTCGCAAAAGGTTGCTCTGACTTCGCGTATCTCCACGCTTCAAGATGCGATCGCCGCCAAGGATGATCCGGATGCCGAAGAGTTCTGGGCTACTCCCGAGGAAGAGGCGGAGCTGCCAGTGCGTAAAACCCAGCTGACGAAGTGGAAACAGTACGGGATCCTGCTCGGGCGTGTTACCAGTCAAGTCGGCTGGCCGCAAGAAGCGTCTTGGCCAGCCAAACCGTCTGGTGGGATGGAAATAAGCTCTTCAGTCTCGAAAACCGCCTGAAAATAGCGGCGCTCGTTAACAATACAGATCAGCTATTGCGCGGGGAAAGCCATGCCGATCACCGAGCAGCAGTTGCTGCAGATTCTTCCGTACGCCGGCCTCGAGCCGGTATTTTTTTGCCTGGAGAAAGTATGAGCGCAACCGAGAAAGACCGCGATGTTTTGGCGCGCACGCTTTGGGGCGAGGCTCGCGGCGAAGGGCTGGCCGGCCAGATTGCCGTGGCCTGGACGATCCGCAACCGCGTGCTCGACGGAAAGGCCAAGTCCTGGTGGGGCGAAGGCTACGCTGGCGTATGCCTGAAGCCGTGGCAATTCAGTTGCTGGAACCAGAACGACCCGAACTACGCCTACCTGAGTGGAGCTAAGCCGATCCCGGCCGCGCAGTTCGCCCAGGCCCAGAAAGCCGCCGACCTGGTGATGTCCGGTGCGGCGGCCGATCCAACTGGCGGCGCCACCCACTACTACGCCACGACCATGCCTAAGGCGCCGGACTGGGCGTCGGGCGCCAAGGAGACGCTGCGCCTCGGTCACCACATTTTCTTCAAGGATGTACCGTGATGACGCCGGGTCAGATCCTGGCGTCGATCCTGCTGGCGCTGTCCATCGGCTTTGGGGGCGCCTGGCAGGTGCAGGACTGGCGCATGGGCGAGAAGCTCGCCGCGCAGGCCGGCCTGCACAAGGATGACCTGGCCACGATCAGCGATGCCGCCACCGCTCAGGCCCGCGCCGAGCAGGGTAAACGCCTGGCCACAGAACAGCAGCTAGCCCGCCAAGACCAACAACACACCAAGGAGTTATCCGATGCCCAGCGTGATCAGGCTCGCCTGCGCGATCGCCTTGCCACTTCTGATTTGCGGTTGTCAGTCCTACTCGAGGATTCAGCCAGTGGCTGCAGCGTGCCTTCCACCCCCGGCGCCGTCGGCTTGGTTCATGCAGCCCGTCGAGCCAAACTTGACCCAGCGCATGCTCAACGAATTATCGCCATCACCGACGCCGGTGACCAAGGACTGATCGCGCTGCGGGCTTGCCAGGCGTACGTCAGGGGTGTGGCCCCCTGAGGACTTTCAACTCCATCAACAGCCGCTGATTCTCCCTAAGTAGGTGATCGCGCTGACCGGTAACTAAATCGATGGGTCGAAAGCTCATATTGTCAGGTGCTTCATCATTCATGGCTGAGTTGCGCTCAAGTGCTTGCCTGAGCGCAGCCTCTGCTGATGCCTTGCCGGTGGCGAGCAGGTCATTCATCTGCACCAGACCGGCTACATTGGCGCGCGCCTTTCTGAGCATCGCCTCAGTCTGGATGAGCTCGTCCTCAAGAAGGGCGCACTGGTGTTGGTACATTTCGAGGGGCGTGGGGCAGCCAAGCCACTTGGAGGTGTCTTCGTCGATGTTCATGGTGGGTAAACTCAGTAACTGTATGTGCATACAGTAATCGAGGTTGTCAGCTGGTGCGACCTCAGGCGACGAAGCGTAGAAAATCAATTCCGCAATGGAAATGAAACCACACGGTTTCAGCGGGCTACAGCCAGCCTAAAATGCTTTAGATGCGGAATAGATCTATGCATAAGCTATTGATAAAAATTGATATTTTCGTGGATTGCAAATCCGCCTACGCCGGTTCGATTCCGACCTCGGCCTCCACTCTTGAAAACCCCGTAGATTAACGTCTACGGGGTTTTTTATTGCCCGAAGAAAAGGGTGGGGGAGCCGAAACTTCAGGGGGGATTGATCAACGAGCAAGCTGAGTCGAGTACGCCTGGCTTCAAAGCTCAAGACAACGCTCCTGACAGGTTCTGTCAGTCGGGTGCTCTATGCTGGTGACTCTATCTAAGGAGGTTCCTATGAAAGACGTTACCCACGCTCTACCACAGGTCATTCTTGAGCATATTCAGGCTCACAACACACCGGATGCCAAGGCATTTGCTGCAACCTTTGCTTCGGACGCTTTACTGAATGACGCGAGCCGGGAATGGTTTGGGGTGGATGCGATCTCAAAGTGGGCGGAGAAGGAAATTTTTGGCGATAACATTCGGGTTGAACTGGTGAGTGCGTACGAAAACCAGGGAACTTACATTGTGCATCTCAAAAATGATGGCGACTTCGACAAAACCGGTTTACCCGACCCCGTCATTCTCACCAATTACATCAGGCTGGCGGGAGACAAAATTACCCAACTGATCGTCTTGCTAAACAAGGTTAATTATCCTGAGCAGCCAGAGCCTGGGGTTCGCTGATATGTAGACTTTGCGGCGGATGGATGGGGACTGGCTCCAGTGCGAGCTGTAATCGTCGCTACAGCGCGTCAGATCTGATTATTGCTCCAAAGGCTTCAGAGCAAACCCCGTGATATCCATCCCCACTTTCAGCCAGATCGGCCTGTTCCCTCAGGTCAGGCGGCGCATGGCGAAGATGTGTGTCACATCGCCCAGCCCAACCCCAATGCCTTGTGCAGCGAAGCAAAATCCTTGAGCAATTCCGCATCCCCCGAAATCCGGCTCTCCTGCGCCTGGTACCGCGTGCGCTCCGCATCCAGCCAATCCAGGGTACTCGCGGTGCCGGCACGGTAGCGTTGGCGAGTGAGGTCGGCCGCACGCACCGCCGAGGATTCCACACTGCGCAGCAGCACCACGTTCTGACGCTGATGCCCGTACCGAGCCAGGGCGACATCGGCGTCGCGCAGCGCACTCAGTACAACACTTTTGTATTGCGCGAGCGCTTCATCGCGGCCGGCCTCGGCGCCTTTGACGCTGGCAGCCACACGGCCGAAGTCCAAGGCGTTCCAGGTCAGTCGCGGCAGGATCAGCCAGCTACCGTTGTCCTTGCGGGCGAGGTGGCCGGGGTCGCCGGCAGAGAATGACAGATCGCCCATCAGGCTGAGCTTGGGAAACCAGTCGGCAGTCTTCTCGCCGATCTGCGCGTTGCTGGAGGCCAGTTTACGTTCGGCGACGCGGATGTCGGGGCGCGCTTTGAGCACGGCGGCGGGATCGGCTACGGGCACCACGCCGGGAATGGCGGGCAGGGCTTTGGCGGTGGCGAGGCGGCTGTCCAGTTCACCGGGTTCCTGGCCGCAGAGCAAGCCGAGTTGGTCCAGGGATTCAACGATGGCGGCTTGCAAGGGCAGGCGTTGGGCCTGGGTGTTTTCTGCCTGGGTGAGGACTTGTTCGAGTTGCAACTGTGAGGCCACGCCACGGCTGCGGCGTTGCTGAGTCAGGTCGAGGGCCTGGTTTTCGATGTCGACGCTGGCGTCGACCAGGGCCAGTCGCGCCTGTTGGTCGCGCAGGTCGGTGTAGGCCTGTACCACTTCGGCCGCCAGTTGCACCTGGGCGTCGGCCAGTTGTGCCTGGGCCGCATCGGCTTGCGCTTGCGCCGCCTCGACTGCACGGCGCGTGCCGCCGAACAGGTCGGCTTCCCAGCTGGCATCGAAGCCGGCGAGGTAGAGCGTCAGCGGGCCACGACCGCCACCGCCGCCACCCAGTGCGGAGGTGTCGGGCGAGCGCAGTTTCAGCATCGCCGCGTCGCCGGTGACCTTGGGCATGCCGTCGGCGCGTGCGCCGCTGAGGCTGGCGCGGGACTGCTTCAAGCGGGCCTGGGCGGTGGCGATATCCGGGCTGTTTTGCAGCGCCATGTCCACCAGTTCATTGAGCGGCGGGTCATTCAACGTTCGCCACCACTGCGCCACGGCGGGTGCGCTGGGCGCTTGGCGGTCGGCATGGGGCAAATGCCCGGCCGCGAGGGTTTTCGGCGCGGCGTTGGGGGCACCTGAGTAGTCCGGGCCCACCGTGCAGGCGGACAGCAGGCCAACGGTCAGGAGCAAGGGAAAGGAACGAGCAATCATGGTTATACCGTGCGCTTTTTGAGGATGAAGATCAGGGGCAGGCACGCCAGCATTGCGAGTCCCAGTACGTAGAACGAGTCGTTGTAGGCCAGCACTGACGCTTGCCGCGCGATGTCATTGGCCAGTTGGGCCATGGCTTGCAACGAGGCGGTGGAGGCGTCGCCGGTCTGTGCCAGGTAGCTGGCGGTGTTGCTGGCCATCTGGTCCTGGGTCAATTGGCTGTTGGCCAGGATGCCTTCGCGCAGCATGTCGTCATGGAAATGACTGCGACGGTCCATCAACACGCCGAGCAGCGCCAGGCCGATGGTGCCGCCGAGGTTGCGTGACATGTTATAGAGCCCGGCCGCATCGCCGGCGTCGCGGGTGTCGACCGAGCGCATGGACAGTTGGCTGAGGGGCATCATCACCAGGATCTGCCCGAAGCCGCGCAGCAGCTGCGACCAGACAAAATCATGGCCGACGCTGTCGGCGGTCAGCTGGGTGTCTACAAAGCAACTGGCCCAATACAGCAACAGGCCTGCGCCGACCATCCAGCGCAGGTCATAGCGGCCAAGCATCCTCGGCAGGATCGGCATCAGCAGGAATGCCGGGATGCCTGACAGCAGCATGATCGAGCCGGATTGCTGCGCGTTGTAACCGGACAAAATGCCGAGAAACTGCGGCACCAGGTACGCCGTGCCGTAGAGGCCGGCGCCCACTGCCGTCCCGATCAGCAACACGCTGCCGAAGCTTTTATTGAGCAGCAGTTGCAGACGCAGGATCGGCGTGCTCGAACGGAACTGGCCCACGGCAATCAGGAAAAACCCCGTGACCGTGGCGATGCTCAGCCACACGATCAACAGCGAATCGAACCAGTGCTCGCGTTGGCCTTCCTCCAGCACGACGGTGAGCGAACTCAAGCCCATGGCCAGCCCCAGAATCCCCAGCCAGTCCGCGCTGATGAAGCGTTGCAGGTTCATGCGCTCGCTGGGCAGGCCGGTGATCAGCAGCGTGATCAGCGCGATACTGATGGGCAGGTTGAGAAAGAAGCACCAGCGCCAATTGATGTTTTCCGTCAGCCAGCCGCCAATCACCGGGCCGAGCAAGGGGCCGAGGATCACGGTCATGCCGAACATCGTGGTGCCGATGGCCAGTTGATGCGGCGGCAGGCGCGTGCGCACGATGGTCTGCGCGGTGGGGATCATCGCGCCACCGGCGAAGCCCTGGCCGATGCGCCCGGCGATCATCGCGCCGAGGCTGGTGGACAGGCCGCAGAACATCGAGAACAGGGTGAACGTCAACGCGGTGCCGATCAGGAACCGACGCAAGCCGAACACTCGAGTCAGCCAGGCGGCGAGGGGGATCATGACGATTTCCGACATCAGGTAGCCGGTGGCGATCCAGGTGCCCTCAGTGCCGGTGGCGCCGATCTGGCCCTGGATCTGCGGCAAGGCCGAGTTGGTAATCGACACGTCCAGGGTTGCCAGCAAGGCGCCCAGCGCCCCGGCGGCGACGGCGATCCAGTCGGTCAGCGAGGCATTGCGCGGTTTCTCGGCGGCCACCCCGGCCATGATTGCCTCAGCCATGGTTGGCGTCCGCGGCGTGGGTGCGGGTGTCGACTTCCACGGTGGCTGACAGGCCAGGCATCAACGCGGCGCGCAGGTCATCCGGCACGTCCAGGGCAATACGCACCGGTACGCGCTGCACGATCTTGGTGAAGTTGCCGGTGGCATTCGACGGCGGCAACAAGGCGAACTGCGCACCCGTGCCAGGCGCCAGGCTGTCGATGTGGCCTTGCAGGTCGCGGCCGGGCAGGGCGTCCACATGCACGGTGACGGTCTGGCCGGGGTGCATGTCACCAATTTGGGTTTCCTTGTAATTGGCGGTCAGGTAGATCGCGCTGATCGGCACCACCGTCAGCAACCGCGTGCCGGGTTGCACGTACTGGCCCACGCGCACGCCACGGTCGGCCACGCGTCCGTCCAGCGGGCTGCGGATGACGGCGTCGTCCACGTCCAATTGGCTTTGCGCTTCGCTGGCCTTGGCCACACCCAGTTGGGCCTGGGCCTGCTTGAGCTGGGCCTGGAGCGTGCCGTAGCGGGTCTGGCTGGAACGCAGCGCCGCCTGTTTGGCCGCCACCGTGCTGCGGGCTTGCGCGAGTTGGTTGTTCAACTGGGCCAGGCGTTCTTCCGGTTCGGCGCCGGAGCGGGCCAGCGGCGCGTACCGGGCCACTTCGGTCTGCGCGTGCCGCGCATCGGCTTCGGCGCCTTGCAACTGGGCACGGGCTTCAGCGATGGTCGAATCCTGTTGTATCAGGTCGGCCTGGGCCTTGGCGTAGTCGGCGTTGCGTGCGGCAATAGTCGCGGAGGCTTCATCACTCACCGCCTGGTATTTACGTGCATCCAGGCGTACCAGCACATCGCCGCGCTTGACGTTCTGGTTGTCGCTCACCAGCACTTCGGCCACGTAGCCGTTGATCTTTGGCGCCACGCTGATGCTGTCGGCTTGCAGGTAGGCATCGTCGGTGGTTTCGATGAAACGCCCGGTGATCCACCACCAGGCGGCCCATGACACGCCCACCAGCAGTGCGACGCCCGCCAGGCTGAGCAGGATGCGTCGGGCCTTGCCGCGTTGACCGTTGACGGTATCTTCATGACTGACCTGAGGGGAGGGAGGTGCAGCGGACATCGAGGTCACTCCAGATTTATAACAGGTGGAATAAATTCCTTTTTTCGCGAATTTTTGTCAACTGGTATATTTTGGTCGGGTATTCGAATGGAGCTGCACATGGCACGACACAAACCTGCCGCCGAGGGTGGTTACCAGCGCGGCGAAGAAACCCGCGCGCGCATTATCGACGCGGCTGTCGAGGTGTTTGGCGAGCGCGGCTACGATGGCGCCTCTACCCGCGATATTGCCACCGCCGCTGGCGTCAATGCGCCTGCGATCCAGTACTACTTCGATGGCAAGGAAGGCGTGTACCTGGCGTGCGTTGAGCACCTGGTCACGCTGTTATGGCACAAGATGTCGCCTTCGGTGGAGGCTGCGGAAAACGCTTTGGACGACGCAGGCTCAGACGATCACGCGCTGATCGACGCCTCACTGGGCATCTTGGGTACCGTGGTGTCGACGATCCAGGACAGCCCGCAGACCACGGCCTGGCGGGCATTCATGGATCGCCATCAAGCCGGCTTGTGTCCGCAAAGTGCGACGATGGCCTTCGAAGAACGTTTCAAGTCACGTATTGCGCGGGTCATCCGTCAACTGATCGCGCGCCTGGCCGGGTTTGCCGTGGAAGACGAGCGCACGGTCATTCACTCGATGGCGCTGTTTACCCAGGGGTTGGCCTTCCGGGTGCAGAAACCCAAGCTGCTCGAAGCCTTGAAGTGGAGCGAAGTGAGCCAGAAGGAAATGGAGCTGGTACGGGATGTGGTGCTGATGCAAGCGCGGTTCACCCTGGAAGGCCTGGCCCGTCACCGTGACCAGCAGACCTCCCGATAACCGCGGTTTGCCGCTTATTTGCCGCCTGTTACATCCAGGAACGTCCCGGTAATAAACGACGCCTCTGAACCGGCCAGCCACAGGATTGCGCGTGCCACTTCTTCGGGCTCGCCACCGCGGCCCATCGGAATGCTGTCCTTGACGCGATCCACGCGGCCAGGTTCGCCGCCACTGGCGACGGTGGCGCCATCGACGATGATCGTTTCGTCGTGCTGCCGATGGAAGTGACGCTGCGGCTGACACGATTCATGTGGAGGGGGGCATGTCTGAGCGACCATTTGCCGAAACTCTGCTGCTCCTTGTGAATTGTTGTGAAGCGCATGATTAATGGCCCATTGCCCATGCTAACGTCGGCGCCAGGCTATCGTCAGCACGACGATTTCATTCGTACCTTCAGGGGAGCAGCGCCGATGTCTACTACCGTAACGCCCGCCGGCAGCGGGGCAAACACGCCTAAAGCGTCACCTTCGGCGTTCGATGACAAGTTGAATATTGCCAAGTCCAGCAAGGTGATCGCCGATTACATGCGCCAGACCGGCAAGTCGGCCATTACCAAGCAGGAACTGACCCAGTTGGCCAACAACGCTTCGGGCAAAGTGCCGACGGATGTCTCCGATGCTGCCAAGTACATGGAGCGTCACCCCGATGTATTTACCGCCATCGAAACCCACGACGTGGCGGGCGCCGATAACCTGTCGGGCGTGTGGAACTTCGACTGGGCCGCCAACGGTGGCCTGAAAGGCACCGCTACCGATGCCATTGCCAAGATGCAAGACACGTTCGACCTGGCGATTGCCAAGTCCGCGCAGATCACCGAAATCAGCACCGCTAAAAAAGCCGAACTGGACTCGACCAAGCAACGGCCGCAGAACTGACGGCGCGCTGTACCGTCGAGCGTGGCGGCGGCCCGCGTCAACGGACAGGCACTGGAGGCAAGCCATGCACAATGGCTTGCCTCTTTTTTTGCCCGTGGCAAATACCGGGCAAAGAAAAGCCCGCGTGGGGCGCGCGGGCTAAAAGGATGTTCATTAGGAGCTGGAATCACCATAGGCGGTTGTCTGTGAAAGGTTTGTGAAAGACTCGGCAAAAAAGTGTATGCCTCAATCTGCCCCTGGCTGTACGGGGCGGGGCGGCCCGTAACCCTCTACTGTCGCAGGCACACCACCTCCGTTTGGATGCCGCGTCATGTTCATGTCTACCAGTCTGTTGTCAGCGTTTGTGCTATTCGCCTTTGTGTCCTCGATCACACCGGGGCCCAACAACACCATGTTGCTCGCGTCGGGGGTGAACTTCGGGTTCCGCCGGTCGATGCCTCATGCGCTGGGGATCAGCATTGGGTTCATGCTGCTGGTGATCTCGGTCGGCCTGGGATTGGGCGAGGTGTTCAAGGTGTTTCCGTGGGCCTACACGGTGCTGCGCTACGCCGGGGCGGCGTACCTGCTGTACCTGGCGTGGAAGATCGCGACGGCAGGTGGCATGTCCGACAGCAGCGATGAGCAGGGCAAACCCATGACCTTCCTTGGCGCAGCGGCGTTCCAGTGGGTGAACCCCAAGGCCTGGATCATGGCGCTGGGGGCGATCACCACCTATACGCCGGCGGAAGGCTACGTCACCAATGTGCTGGTGATTGCGCTGGTGTTCGCGGTGGTCAACCTGCCCAGCGTGTGCGTGTGGGTCGGCTGTGGCAGCGGCTTGCGCAATGTGTTGCGTGAGCCGCGCTGGTTGCGGATGTTCAACTGGTCGATGGCCGGGTTACTGGTGCTGTCGCTCTACCCGATGTTGTTTGTCCACTGACCAGGCCGAAGTCAGACCGGCGAGATGGTTGCCAGCAGGCCGATGCCGATGGTCAATACCAAAAAGCCGAACAGGAAAAGTGCCATCTTGGTCATAAGGCCTCCGAAGGGAAGGGAGTGGGGATGGCGCTATTGTCCGCCCGGGCGGTTTTTCAATACAGACGCAGATAGCAAAGAAAAAACCGTATCAGATGCGCTTTGCACTGTTCTGCTGCGGGCTTTGAGGGCTGGCCGTTTTCTCAAGATCAGTGCCTGAGACAGACCGCGCGTTTCCCCCTAAGATGGCGCCCACTGCATCAACAATAAGAGTGGGCCAACCCTCGATGGAAAGACGTCAATTCAGCGGTGGCATGAAAGGCAAGAACCTGCGCTACCTCAACGAAACCCTGCAGCCGGCGTTGGTCACCCGCGTCGGCTTCCTGTTGCTCGAACACTTCTCCCTGCCCGCATTCACCCAGACCCTCGACACCCTCGTCACCGCCAACCTGCTGCGCCCTGAACTGTTTGCCACGCGCACCTTCGGCTGGAACGACGCAGAAGTCATCAGCGACCTGGGCCTGGTCATCCGTCCCGACGCACGCCTGGATATGGCGGCCCTGCAAGACCTGGAGTTACTGGTGATCTGCGGCGGCTTTCGCACCGAACTCAAGGCCAGTGAAGACTTCATCCACCTGCTGCGCAGCGCTGCCGAACACGGCATCAGCCTCGCGGGCTTGTGGAACGGTGCGTGGTTCCTGGGCCGCGCCGGCCTGTTGCAAGGCTATCGCTGCGCGATCCACCCTGAACATCGCCCGGCGCTGGCGGAAGTGTCCAAAGCCACCCACGTCACCAGCGAACCCTATGTGATCGATCGCGACCGCCTGACCGCTTCAAGCCCGTCCGGCGCGTTCCACATGGCGCTGGACTGGATCAAGGGCCTGCATGACAAAGCCCTGGTCGAAGGCATTGAAGACATCCTGGCCTTCGAAGAGTCCCGCTACCGCCGCATCAAACCCACCGAAAACGTCAGCGTCAGCGCGCCCCTGCGTGAAGTCGTGAAGCTGATGGACGCCAACCTCGAAGAGCCTCTGGAACTGGACCAACTGGCGGTCTACGCCGGCCGCTCCCGCCGGCAGTTGGAGCGTTTGTTCAAAGAACAACTGGGCACCACGCCCCAGCGCTACTACATGGAACTGCGCGTCACCGAAGCGCGCCGCCTGTTGCAGCACACAGAGCTGTCACAGGTAGAGGTGCTGGTGGCGTGCGGGTTTGTCTCGCCGAGTCATTTCAGTAAGTGCTACAGCTCGTATTTCGGATATCGCCCCTCCAAGGAAAAGCGGTTGGTCAAGTAGATTGATGACTGACTCAATACCTTTTCAAGGACGGCCCATGTCTCTCACGCTTTTGGAACCCCTTTGTGGTGAGCAGGCTTGCCCTGCGCTGGGCTGCGCAGCCGCCCCAAAAGCCAGGCACTGATGAGTGCCTGATGCACTGTGTTCCTCATTGAATGGGGCCGCTTCGCAGCCCAACGCGGGGCAAGCCCGCTCGCCACAATAGTCTGGTGGTGCTGCCGCTGTCGTTGGCCACAGATGAGCGCTTCAAGGCGGCTGCTGGAAACCCTTGCCAGGTGAACACGAGCCTCCCTTTGTGGTGAGCAGGCTTGCCCTGCGCTGGGCTGCGCAGCCGCCCCGAAAGCCACGCACTGATGAGTGCCTGATGCACTGTGTGCCTCATTGAATGGGGCCACTTCGCAGCCCAGCGGGGGCAAGCCCGCTCGCCACAATAGTCTGGTGGTGCTGCCGCTGTCGTTGGCCACAGATGGGCGCTTCAAGGCGGCTGCTGAAAA
>NZ_JFCA01000021.1 GCF_000612585.1 Pseudomonas sp. CHM02 | reverse complement strand
AACCTGCGACCTTCGCGTTACGAGTGCGCTGCTCTACCGGCTGAGCTACACGGGCGGTGGGCTAAAGCTAGCACCGCATCGGGAGTCCGGCAACTTGCCGCCGTCAGCGAGCAATCACACCCTGGGCCCAGAAGCGTGGTTGCAGCAAGCCACCCTGGCTGCCCAAGTACTGCTGCTGGGCTTGCGTGATGTGCGGGACGTCACGCGCGGCAATCACGACCAACAGACCAACGGCCAGCACACTCAGGGCTTTCCAGGCACCCCAGGCCAATGGCAGCTCGGCGGTTACCGGGGTTCGCCATACATGCAGCGCCATCAACCAGCCCACCACCAGCGCCAGCCAGACTTGAGAGTTGGGCATCACAATCACGCCATCGACCATGGACTGCACCAACGCCCCCACCAGCGCCGCAAACAGGCAGAGCCGCATCAGGTCGGCACGCTCGGCGCACAGCGCACGCCCACGCAGCAATCCGAAGGTGGCCCAACCACCTCGCCACGCCAGAACCGCAACGCACAATGCCGAGGGCACACCCCATTCACTGGCCCATTGCAGGATGGCCTGGTGCGGGTGCGCGGCAATCTTATTGGCGATGTCGGCAAAATGCATCGGTCCGAAACCCAGCCATGGCCGCTCGACGAGCATATGCCAGGCCTGCCACCAGATCGGACCGCGCCCCGACAGGGAGGTAGTGAGGCGATCGCTGGCGCCATTGAGGATCTGGATCCCCAGGCAGTCCGCCAGCACCGTAAACACCAGCCAGTACAGCAACAGCCCGCCGAGTACTGCGGCCAGTTGCCAACCCAACCAGCGCCGGCCCCAGGGTCCCAGCGCCGCCAGTACCACGCCCGCCGCGCCCATGCCAAGCCAGGTGCCGCGCGTGCCGCCACCAATCGCGATCAGCCACCACCCGCACAGCAACGCAAACACTGCGCCTTTGAGCGAGCGAGAGAGCGTTGGGATCAGTAAGGGGAGTGCCAGCAGCGGCAAGGTGAACGTCTGGAATTGACCGTAGAAACGTTTGTTGGAAAAGCCAGCCAGCAGCAAGTCAGGGTCCAGCGTCCGCTCGGCGCTGGTGAATGCAAGCGCGCCCGCATACACGTATTGAATCGACTTGATCAGGCACAGCAGCACCACCACCATGATCAAGGCTCGATCCAAAGGCTCGCCGCCGTGACGACGCAGCCAGGCGAACGCCACGGCAATCGCCCCGCCGCTGACAAACAACGCCACTTCGGTAAACGCCCAGAGCGGCTGGTGAGCCAACGCGGATGACACCAGGCCCAACCCGATAATCAGCGCCAGGCCAAGGGCGGTGGGACGGTCCACCAGCTGCGCCGCGCGAGTGACCGACAGCCCATACAGCACCGCGCAGAGCCCGATGGAAATTTGCATCGCCCGCTGCAAATCGTGCCCACTGAACGGTGCACAGATCCCGACGACCAGCAGGCACACCACTGCTACCAGAAAAACACTGCCGCGCTGCTGCAAGGATAACGCCATCGGCCACCTCAACTTCCCTGTGGATGGTTTAGCAGTTATACGCCGTCGGCGCCGCAGCCTTTGGCGACATATTTGGCCTCAGCGGTTGTGGTGCACTTCCAACCGGTGGCGGCATTGCGCGTCAGGCTGATGCTCTTGCCCAACACGGGTGCCGGCGCGTCGAGTATTTCGCACGTGATGGCACCTGCGCCCGTGGCGACATCCCCGGCCACTTCGATCTTGCAATTGGCTGTCGGGCTGGTGCCGCCGATCAATGCCAGGGTCGGTACGGTGCCCTGGTTGAGGGTGTCTTCGTACCCGGCCTTCAACGCGGTGATTTCAGCCAGGCCGGCGGTGAACTTGGCCTTGGCCTGGTGGGTGGTGTACATGGGCAGGCCGATGGTGGCCAAAATGCCGATGATTGCCACGACGATCAACAGCTCGATCAGGGTAAAACCTTTTTGACGTATCACATTCACTCTCCAGGATAGAACTCATGACAAGGCGCATCCTGCGCCCCGTGTTGTGCAGCGGCGCCAGTGTACTCATCTGCAGGCGGTCGATCGCGCACAAGACGCACATTCTGACATTTTATCCTCCGCTACCGGCCTGCCCGAATCCGTCAGCTGACTAAGCTATAAATCTTCGACGACCTCTGTGCGGAACCGTGACATGGACAACGCTGCAACGCTCTACGCCTGGGAAGGCATCAACCGCAAAGGACGCCGGGTGTCCGGGCAAACCACCGGGCACACCCTTGCTCTGGTCAAGGCGCAGTTACGCCGGCAAGGCATCAGCCCGGGGCGTGTACGCAAGAAGTCCGCGGTGCTGCCGAGCCTCGCATCGGCGATCAGGCCGGCCGACATTACCCTGCTCACCCGCCAGCTGGCCACGCTGCTGAAGGCCGGCATTCCTCTTCTGCAGGCCTTCGACATCATCGCCGAAGGTTTCGATGACCGCGCCGTGCGCGAGCTGGTGCAAGGCTTGAAACAGGCGATCGCCGCTGGCACCAGTCTTGCCGAAGCACTGCGCAAGCAACCTCGCTATTTCGACGCGCTGTACTGCAACCTGGTGGCCGCCGGCGAACAGGCCGGAGCGCTGGAAACCTTGCTGGAACGTGTTGCGATACACCGAGAAAAGAGCGAGCAGCTAAAGGCCAGGATCAAAAAAGCCATGACCTATCCGCTCACCGTCCTGGTGGTCGCCAGCGTCGTTACCGGCGTATTGCTGGTCCACGTCGTGCCACAATTCCAGACGCTGTTCGCCGGGGTCGACGGCGAACTGCCTGGTTTCACCTTGCAGGTCATCGCCCTTTCCGAGTTCATGCAGAAAGCCTGGTGGGTCGTGGCGCTGGGTATTCTTGCGGGAGGCCTGGGGCTGCGCGAAGCGTATCGATGCTTAGCGGATTTCCGTCTATGGCTGGACAGCTGTTTGTTGAAAACGCCCCTGGCAGGCAAACTGCTGAGCAAATCCGCCGTGGCCCGCTACGCCCGCACGCTGTCCACCACGTTTGCCGCCGGCGTCCCGTTGGTGCAGGCGCTGGACTCTGTGGCCGGTGCCGTCGGTTCCGATCCCTTCAGACAGGCAATCGAACAGATGCGACGCGACGTAGCGACGGGCATGCAATTGAATCAATCCATGGCCGCCAGCGGCCTGTTCCCCGGCATGGCAATCCAGATGACGGCCATCGGCGAAGAGTCCGGCACGCTGGATCGCATGCTGGAAAAGGTTGCCCACCATTACGAGGCGGATGTGGATAATTGTGTCGATAACCTCACCAGCCTGATGGAGCCGCTGATCATGGTGGTATTAGGAGGCATCGTCGGCGCGCTGGTGATTGCCATGTACCTGCCGGTCTTCCAATTGGGGAGTGCGTTTTGAGCCTGCTGCTGGCTGACTCCCCCTGGGCGTTTGTTGCGATGGCGACAGTACTCGGGCTGATCGTCGGCAGTTTTCTCAACGTAGTGGTGTGGCGCCTGCCGAAAATGCTCGAACGGGAATGGCGCGCTCAGGCCCATGAGGTGCTCGGCTTGCCCGCTGAACCTGCCGGGCCGACCTGCAATCTGATGCACCCCAATTCCTGCTGCCCGCACTGCAATCATCCGATACGCCCGTGGGAAAATATCCCACTGCTCAGTTACCTGTTTCTGCGAGGCCGCTGTGCCCATTGCCAAGGTGCGATCAGCGCCCGTTATCCACTCACTGAACTGGCGTGCGCGCTGATCTCAGCCTGGGTAGCCTGGCATTTCGGCTTTGGCTGGCAAGCGGGCGCGGTGCTGGTGTTGAGCTGGGGGTTGCTGGCAATGAGCCTGATCGATGCAGACCATCAGCTGTTGCCGGATGTGCTGGTGATGCCGCTGCTGTGGCTGGGGCTGATCGTCAACGGGTTCGGCCTGCTGACGACACTGTCCGATGCCCTGTGGGGCGCGGTGATCGGGTACATGAGCCTGTGGAGCGTCTTCTGGCTGTTCAAGCTGGTCACCGGCAAGGACGGCATGGGCCACGGCGACTTCAAGCTGCTGGCGCTGCTCGGTGCCTGGGGCGGCTGGCAGATCCTGCCGCTGACGCTGTTGATGTCGTCGCTGGTCGGTGTGTTCGTGGGCTTGATCCTGATGCGCCTGCACAAGGTCCAGGCGTCGGCACCGATGCCATTTGGTCCGTATCTGGCGATTGCCGGCTGGATTGCATTGCTCTGGGGTGGTCAAATAACCGACTTCTATTTGCAGTCTGTCGGTTTCAGATGACCACTTCTGTTGCAACACCCTGGATTCTTGGCCTCACCGGCGGCATCGGCAGCGGTAAAAGCGCGGCGGCCCAGCACTTTATCGACCTGGGCATCGACCTGGTGGACGCCGACCACGCTGCCCGCTGGGTGGTCGAGCCTGGTCGGCCGGCGCTGGCGCGTATCGCCGAGCACTTTGGTGCCGGCGTGCTGCAGCCGGACGGCCAGTTGGACCGAGGCGCATTGCGCAAGCTGATCTTTGAAGTTCCCGAAGAGCGCCGCTGGCTCGAAGCCTTGTTGCACCCGTTGATTGGCGAGGAGATTCGCAGCCACCTGGCGCGCGCGAAGTCACCCTACGCGATATTGGTGTCGCCGCTGCTGATCGAATCAGGCCAGTACAGCATGACCCAGCGCATCCTGGTGATCGATGTGCCGCAATCGCTGCAGATTCAGCGTACCCTGCAGCGCGACGGCATCAACGAACAACAGGTACACGCGATTCTCAAGGCCCAGTCCAGCCGAGACGATCGCCTGAACCATGCCGATGACGTGCTGGTCAACGACCGGGACCTCGCCTGGCTGCACAGCGAGGTCGAACGACTGCATCACTTTTACCTTACTTTGCGTGGAGGCCGATCATGAGCCAACCCTTGACCGTCGACTGCCCAACCTGCGGTGCACCCGTGGAATGGAAAGCGACCAACCTCAACCGGCCGTTCTGCTCGGAGCGCTGCAAACTCATCGACCTGGGCGCCTGGGCCGCTGAAGAACACAAGATCCCCGTCGCCCCGGATGCCGAAGACGAGCTATTTTCCGAAGACCTGCAGCCGCGCCACTAAGGGCGCATAAAAGCGTATTCCTGCTGGTCGTCGAGGTTCTCTGCAAGGTATTGCAGCTCGTCGGCCAGGTCTTCAAAGGTGCGCACACCCTTGCTTTGCTGCACCACCGCGCTGAGCATGGCACGTAGAGTCAAGCCGGGGTCGAATCCGATTTCCTGTGCCGCGTCCTGGCTTCTGCGCAACTCCTGCCGTGCCCACTCATACACACTCATGATCCGTGCTCCCGCCTTGCCTGGAAAAATTTCGCAGAGCATGGGCCTGCTCGGCTGGGCGGGATTTGATCTGGGTCAACGCTGTGAATCGTCATCCTTCCAGGGGGCCGACAGGTAGCGAGTACGGTTGAAGGTCTCCAGCCATTCCGGGCAGAACACCACCAGGGCGCTGATGACCATGCCGTTGATGAAGGCTTCGGGAAAGATGATCAGCCACAGGTAGCCGACGAAATCTTCCAGCCATTCCGGCATGGCGAAACGGCCGTCGAACCATAACAGGCCCAGCCCGACCAACAGACAGAGCAAAGCCGACAGCGCGGCTGCGAAAAAGCCGGAGCAGAAGATATACACAAAGGGGTTGCGCGGTTGCGCACGCTCGACCAGCAACGCGCAGGCTTCGGTGACCAGCACCGGCAACGCGACAAGCAGCAGGCCGTTGACGCCCAGGGCCGCGAGGTCCTGGCGCCCCAGCGCCATCAATCCCAACTGGGCGGCAAAGCCACCGACAATTGCGAGAGGCCAATCCAGCAGCAGGGTCACGGCGGTCATACCGATGAAGTGGTAGGACACGCCGGTATCGAAATCCCGCCGCACCAGCCACAGCATGAACAACGCGAACACGGTGCCGAACAGCAAATGCTGGCGGCGCCGGTCGGCGAACAACTCGACCCACGGCGAACGCAGGATCGCCCACAGTACCAGCGGCGCATACAACAGCCAGCCGATGCCCATTGTTGTCGGCGCCAACATGGCGGCACTGATCACGGCTGCACTCCCCTGCGTCGAATATTGCTCGGATGATCAGTCTACACCGACGTTTCACAGGGGTACTTCCTGCGGTCATCATTTGGGCGCTAAGCTGCTAGCTATGGATGACTCAGATTACTTGCGCCTGCTCACTGTAGCGGCCGAACAAGCCAACGCATTCTTGTCCAATGCCCGCAAATGGGAGCGTGAGCGTTGGGTCTGCCAGCGCCTGCTGCAAGGCTTGAACGTGCCCTACCGTGCAGAGGAATTCCACGCCGCCGGGCAAGAGCCGCCGGACGTGCTGTTTCGCGATGCCAGCTTCGAGGTGTTTTTTGTGCTGGACGAGGGCCGCCGCCTGAATGACGAGTGGCGCGACGAGTTGCTGCGCCGACGCAGCGCGTTCTCCCTGAGCCAACTGGTACGACGGGAGGCCAAGCCGCGACGCATCCCGGCGCATGAGTTCCTGCTGCGCCTGGCGCCCACGCTGCGCAAGAAGGCCCATAACTACAAAGAGCGCGGGATGGATCTGGGGGAGCTGGATATCGTCGCCTTCACCAGCCTCAAGCGCGAAGTGCTCGACCTCAACAGCCACTTCCCGCCGCCGACGGAATACCTGCGCCAGGGCTGGCGCTCGCTGTCGCTGGTGGGGCCTACCTTTGCACGGGTGTTGTTCGCCCACCCGGACGCGCCGGATTTCTTGCGCAACAACCTGGGCCGCAGCATAGTGTTCGACGTGGGCATCAGCCTCTGAGGCCCCGCACTGTAACGTGGCGCCCTTTTGCAACGTCTACCTGACGAGGCCTTTATGACCAGCCGCCTGAACCCCGATGACCAACAGCATGTCGAAGAGTACCTGCAACTCTCCCAGAATCGAGTCGAGCGCAAGCCTTTCCGGCCGTGGCTGCTCCTTGGTGTGGTGCTGGTAGTGGTGATCGGCCTGGGCCTGCTGAGCCGACTTTTGAGTTACCTGACGCTATGAGCTGCCTGGCGCTCGCGGGGGTAACTGCTCCGATTTCTTTTAGCCTTGCGAGATATCCCCATGACCCATCGTATTATTATCGTCGGCGGCGGCGCCGGCGGCCTGGAGTTGGCTACCCGCCTGGGTAAGACTCTGGGCAAGCGCGGCACCGCCAGCATCACGCTGGTGGACGCCAACCTGACCCATATCTGGAAGCCCTTGCTGCACGAAGTGGCGGCCGGTTCGCTGAATTCTTCGGAAGACGAACTCAACTACGTCGCCCAGGCCAAATGGAACCACTTCGAGTTCCAACTGGGCCGCATGAGCGGGCTCGACCGTGAGCAGAAGAAGATCCAGCTGGCCGCCACCCTCGACGAAGAAGGCCGTGAGTTGGTACCCGCGCGCGTGCTGGGCTATGACAGCCTGGTGATCGCGGTCGGCAGTACCACCAACGACTTCGGCACCGAAGGCGCTGCGCAGCACTGCTTGTTCCTCGACACCCGCAAACAGGCCGAGCGCTTCCACCAGCAACTGCTCAACCACTACCTGCGCGCCCATGCCGGGCAGACGGATGAGGTGGAAAAAATCAGCGTCGCCATCGTCGGTGCCGGTGCCACCGGGGTCGAACTGGCCGCCGAGCTGCATAACGCCGCGCACGAGCTGGCCGCCTATGGCCTGGACCGCATCAAGCCGGAAAACATGCACATCACCCTGATCGAAGCCGGCCCACGGGTACTGCCTGCCCTGCCGGAGCGTATTGGGGTGCCTGTGCATAAGACCCTGGAGAAGCTTGGGGTGACGGTGCTGACCAACTCGGCGGTCAGCGAAGTGACTGCCGATGCGCTGATCACCAGCAGCGGCCAGGTCATCCCTGCCAGTCTCAAGGTGTGGGCGGCCGGGATTCGCGCCCCTGGCTTCCTCAAGGATATCGATGGCCTGGAAACCAACCGCATCAATCAACTGCAGGTATTGCCGACACTGCAAACCACCCGCGATGAGAACATCTTCGCCTTTGGCGACTGCGCTGCCTGCCCACAACCGGGTACCGACCGCAACGTACCGCCGCGGGCCCAGGCGGCTCACCAGCAGGCATCGTTGCTGGCCAAGTCGCTGAAGCTGCGCATCGAAGGCAAGGACCTGCCGAGCTACAAGTACACCGACTACGGCTCGTTGATCTCGCTGTCGCGGTTCTCGGCGGTGGGTAACTTGATGGGCAACCTCACCGGCAGCGTGATGCTGGAAGGCTGGTTGGCGCGGATGTTCTACGTGTCGCTGTACCGCATGCACCAGATGGCGCTGTACGGGTTCTTCCGCACGGCGATGCTGATGCTGGGGAGCAAGATTGGCCGGGGCACCGAGCCACGCCTCAAGCTTCACTGACAACGCCCCCTCTGTAGGAGCCCGGCTTGCCGGCGAAGGCGACCTTGAGATCACCAATATCTCGCTGACGTCATCGCCGGCAAGCCGGCTCCTAAAGGGGCCGGTAGCGCATGATGAAATGGCGGACAAAAAAAATCCCCGTATCTTTCGATACGGGGATTTTTAATATGGTCGGGGTAAGGGGATTCGAACTCCTGACATCCTGCTCCCAAAGCAGGCGCGCTACCGGACTGCGCTATACCCCGGTAAAAAAAGGCGACCTCTCAGTCGCCTTCTTCGATCAGCGCTTTTGGCCTCTGATCTTAAGATTCGATTCCAGCGTTAACTGGTCTCAAAAATGGTGGGTCGTGTGGGATTCGAACCTACGACCAATTGGTTAAAAGCCAACTGCTCTACCAACTGAGCTAACGACCCAAATATGGTCGGGGTAGGGGGATTCGAACTCCCGACATCCTGCTCCCAAAGCAGGCGCGCTACCGGACTGCGCTATACCCCGATTTGAAATTGGCTCCGTGACCAGGACTCGAACCTGGGACCCAATGATTAACAGTCATTTGCTCTACCGACTGAGCTATCACGGAACTACATATTTCAAATTACAACTTTTACTGCGTACTACCTTCTCTTCGACTTGTCCGTATCGCTACGTTCATGTGTCTGAGGCGCGCTATTCTACAATCTTAAAAACCCCTGTCAACCCTTTAAATTGCTTTTAAGACAATGATTTGCGCTTGTTTCTGATTTCTTCTTGGGGAGAAGAAACCTGTGGGCTGACGTTGCTGCGGGGCGCACTTTACAAGCCTTTGCCTTACAGTTCAACGCCCTATCGAAAAAAAAGGCCCCGCAACGCGGGGCCTTCTCTTATCGCCATACAGGCCGGGCTCAGTGGAAGACGATTTCGTCGTTTTCCACAGTCGCCGTGACGCTGGTGCCTGGCATAAAGCTGCCCGACAGGATCAACTGGGCCAGCGGGTTCTCGATCCAGCGCTGGATCGCACGTTTCAACGGCCGTGCGCCATACACCGGGTCGTAACCCACCGCGATCAGCTTGTCCAACGCCTCGCGGCTCAGTTCCAGCGACAACTCGCGCTCTGCCAGACGGCCGCGCAGGCGACCCAGCTGGATCTCGGTAATGCCCGCGATCTGATCCCGTGCCAACGGTTCGAAGATCACCACTTCGTCGACCCGGTTGATGAATTCCGGGCGGAAGTGCGAGGTCAGTGCATCCATCACCGCCGCACGCTGGGCCTCACGATCACCCACCAGTTCCTGGATCTGCGCCGAGCCCAGGTTGGATGTCATCACGATCACCGTATTGCGGAAGTCCACCGTACGGCCGTGGCTGTCGGTCAGACGGCCATCTTCCAGCACTTGCAGCAGGATGTTGAACACATCCGGGTGCGCCTTCTCGACCTCATCCAGCAGGATCACCGAGTAAGGCTTACGCCGCACGGCTTCTGTGAGGTAACCACCCTCCTCGTAGCCCACGTAGCCTGGTGGCGCACCGATCAGGCGAGCCACGGAGTGTTTCTCCATGAACTCGGACATATCGATCCGCACCATGGCCTCTTCGGTATCAAAGAGGAACTCGGCCAAGGCCTTGCACAGCTCGGTCTTACCCACGCCGGTCGGACCTAGGAACATGAACGAGCCGCTCGGGCGGTTCGGGTCGGACAACCCGGCCCGCGAACGCCGTACCGCGTTGGACACTGCCACCACGGCCTCTTCCTGGCCAATCACACGCTGGTGCAACAGGTGTTCCATTTTCAGCAGCTTGTCGCGCTCGCCTTCGAGCATTTTCGACACGGGAATACCGGTCCACTTCGAGACGACTTCGGCAATCTCTTCCTCGGTCACCTTGCTGCGCAGCAACTGGTTCTCAGGCTTGCCGTGCTGGTCGACCATCTGCAGGCTGCGCTCCAGGTCCGGGATCACCCCGTACTGCAACTCGGCCATGCGGTTCAGATCGCCTTTACGGCGGGCAGCTTCCAGCTCCTGGCGCGACTGCTCGATCTTCTGCTGGATCTGCGCAGAACCCTGTACTTCGGCTTTTTCCGAGGTCCAGATTTCTTCCAGGTCCGAATACTCGCGTTCCAGGCGGACGATTTCTTCCTGGAGTTTCTCCAGGCGTTTCTTCGCCGCCTCGTCTTCTTCTTTCTTCAGGGCCTGGGACTCGACTTTCAGTTGAATCAGGCGCCGATCCAGACGGTCGAGCACTTCCGGCTTGGAGTCGATCTCCATGCGGATACGGCTGGCCGCTTCGTCGATCAAGTCGATGGCTTTGTCGGGCAGTTGACGGTCGGTGATATAGCGATGGCTCAATTTGGCCGCCGCAATGATCGCGCCGTCGGTGATCGCCACTTTGTGGTGGACCTCATAGCGCTCTTTCAAGCCACGCAGGATCGCGATGGTGTCCTCTTCGCTCGGTTCTTCTACCAGCACTTTCTGGAAGCGACGCTCAAGGGCCGCATCCTTTTCAATGTACTGGCGGTATTCGTTGAGCGTGGTAGCACCGACGCAGTGCAGCTCACCCCGCGCCAAAGCAGGCTTGAGCATATTGCCAGCATCCATGGAACCTTCGCCCTTGCCGGCGCCGACCATGGTGTGCAGTTCGTCGATGAACAGGATGATCTGCCCTTCCTGCTTCGACAGCTCGTTGAGCAGGGATTTCAGGCGCTCTTCGAACTCACCACGGAACTTGGCACCCGCGATCAGGGAGCCCATGTCCAGGGACAGCAGGCGCTTGCCTTTGAGGCCGTCCGGCACTTCACCATTGATGATGCGCTGGGCCAGGCCTTCGGCAATCGCGGTTTTACCCACGCCAGGTTCGCCGATCAGCACCGGGTTGTTCTTGGTACGACGTTGCAGCACCTGGATGGTGCGACGGATTTCATCGTCACGGCCGATCACCGGGTCAAGCTTGCCCTCTTCGGCACGCTTGGTCAGGTCGACGGTGTATTTATCCAGGGCCTGACGCGACTCCTCATGGTTGGGGTCGTTCACCGCGTCGCCGCCACGCAGGTTGTTGATGGCGTTTTCCAGGGCTTTCTTGCTCACGCCCTGGCCCAGCAACAACTTGCCGAGCTTGCTGTTCTCGTCCATGGCGGCGAGCAGCACCAGTTCGCTGGAGATGAACTGGTCGCCTTTCTGCTGGGCCAGACGGTCGGCCTGGTTAAGCAGGCGCGCCAGATCCTGCGACATATTCACGTCGCCGGTCGGGTTTTGGATTTTCGGCAATTGGTCGAGCTCTTTGCTCAACTCCTTGCGCAGGCTGTTGACGTCGAAGCCCACCTGCATCAGCAAGGGCTTGATAGAACCACCTTGCTGTTCCAGGAGCGCCTGCATCAAGTGCGCAGGCTCGATGGCCGGGTGGTCGAGACCCACCGCCAAGGATTGAGAGTCAGACAGTGCCAACTGCAATTTGCTGGTTAAACGATCAATACGCATTAGTCACCTTCCTTTTGAGCAGGCCGGAGCTAGTAAACACATCCTGAATGAAGAAACCTGCCAGATACCCCTATAGATGGGGTGGATTCTGGAAGATTCAAGCGACAGATGCTTGATGTGAGTCAGTGTTGACCCAGATCAGCTGAGTCTAGCGTTCAAGCCAGATAAGGGAGGCAAAACGCCCGGTGCGAGGGCTGCGCCGGTAGGAAAAGAAGCGCGGGTCGGTCACCGTGCAGAACCCACCCCCATAAACAGCAGTGACGCCACGCACTGCAAGGCGCAGGCGAGCCAGGGTATAGATGTCGGCCATGAACTTGCCCGGATTGCGGCTTGGCACAAAGGCTTCGGCAGAGATCGGCAGTTGCTGCATGAAAGCCTCACGCACTTCCGGGCCGACTTCAAAGGCTTGCGGGCCAATCGCCGGGCCCAGCCAGACCAACACTTCGCCAGGTTCGGCGTCGAGGCTTTCAAACGCAGCTTCCAGTACGCCCGCCGCCAGGCCACGCCAACCGGCGTGAGCCGCCGCCACGCGAGTGCCAGCGCGGTTGCAGAACAACGCCGGCAGGCAATCGGCGGTCATTGACGTACAGGCGATGCCTGGGGTGCCGGTCCAACTGCCATCGGCTTCGGCGGTACGCGCCGGATCGGCCTCAACCACGTTTATCCCGTGGACTTGGCGCAACCAGGCAGGCTGTATGTCGAATACGTCGGTTAGACGACCGCGATTTTCAAGCACGGCCTCCAGGCTGTCCTCGACATGATCGCCCAAATTGAGGCTGTCGAACGGCGCCAGGCTGACGCCGCCGGCCCGAGTGGTGACGCAGGCTTTCACCTGAGCCGGCGCGGGCCAGTCAGGAATCAGCCAGTCATTCACCCGACAAACGCCTCGCGATCCTGCTTGAGCAACGACAGCAACCAGACCAGGTCGTCCGGCAGAGGCGATTCCCAGCTCATCCGCTTACCACTCGTCGGATGATCAAGTTCCAGGAAGCGTGCATGCAGCGCCTGGCGCGGGAAGTTTTTCAGCGATTCGACCATGGTTGCACTGGCCGCTGGCGGAATACGGAAGCGACCACCGTAGGCCGGATCTCCGACCAACGGGAAATTGATGTGCGCCATGTGCACGCGAATCTGGTGAGTACGACCGGTTTCCAGCTTGACCCGCACGTGGGTGTGGGAGCGGAAACGCTCGAGCACACGGTAGTGGCTGACGGCCTGCTTGCCGCCTTCCATCACCGCCATGCGCTGGCGCTGCTGGCCGTGGCGACCGATAGGCGCGTTGATCTTGCCACCGGCCACCACCACGCCGATCACGATGCACTCGTAGATCCGACTGACGCTGCGGCTTTGCAATTGTGTGACCAACTGCGTCTGCGCCTGAATGGTCTTGGCTACCACCATCAAGCCGGTGGTGTCCTTGTCCAGGCGGTGCACGATGCCGCAGCGCGGGACATTGATGATGTCCGGCACGTGGTGCAGCAAGGCATTGAGCAAGGTGCCATCAGCGTGCCCGGCCGCCGGGTGAACCACCAGGCCTGCGGGTTTGTTGATGACCAGGATGTCGTCGTCTTCATAGACGATATCCAGCTCGATGTCCTGGGCAACCCATTCTCCCTGGGCTTCCTGCTCGGCAGTCAGCTCAAGAATCGCACCGCCATGCACTATGTCTCGCGGGCGGATAACCGCTCCATCCACAGTCAGGCGGCCGTCTTTGATCCAGGCGGAAAGGCGCGAGCGCGAGTGCTCAGCGAATAATTGTGCGGCGACTTGATCGAGGCGTTGGCCGCCCAATTCGGACGGCACCTCTGCGCGAAGTTCAATTTTATCGGACATGCTCAGACTAGGCGTGGCACAGCCTTTGGTTTCGGCTGCGCGCTTGTGGTTAAATACGGCGTCTTTTGCCCCGAGGCTTTCAACGGGGCGCTCATCATAACAGGACGGCCCCGCCCAAGACAGCGGCCGTCATAGGGACGCAAGCCGCCATGCAAGTGAAACACCTGCTGCTGATCGCCATCCTCGCCATGACTGCTGCTTGCTCGTCAACAAAGGACGTCGTCGACGAAAACCTGAGTGAAGTCGAGTTGTATCAACTGGCTCAGAAAGACCTGGACAACAATAGCTACACCAGCGCCACAGCGAAGCTGAAGGCCCTGGAGTCGCGCTATCCGTTCGGGCGCTACGCCGACCAGGCCCAGCTCGAACTGATCTACGCCAACTACAAGAACGCCGAGCCGGAAGCTGCCAAGTCCGCCGCCGAGCGTTTCATCCGCCTGCATCCGCAGCACCCGAACGTCGACTACGCCTACTACATGAAGGGCCTGACCTCGTTCGACCAGGACGTCGGCCTGTTGGCGCGCTTCCTGCCGCTGGACATGACCAAGCGTGACCCGGGCGCTGCCCGCGACTCCTACAACGAGTTCGCCCAGCTGACCAGCCGCTACCCCAACAGCCGCTACGCACCGGACGCCAAGCAGCGCATGATCTACCTGCGCAACCTGCTGGCTTCCTACGAGATCCACGTCGCCCACTACTACCTGACTCGCCAGGCCTATGTAGCGGCCGCCAACCGTGGTCGTTATGTGGTGGAAAACTTCCAGGAAACCCCATCCGTGGGTGATGGCCTGGCGGTGATGACCGAGGCTTACCAGCGCCTGCACCTGGACGAGCTGGCCAGTACCAGCCTGGAAACCCTCAAGCTCAACTACCCTGACCACCCAAGCCTGAAAGACGGCCAGTTCGTGCCTCAGGTGGCTGAAGCGGACAACCGCTCGTGGCTGAGCAAGTACACCTTGGGTCTGATCGAGTCCCGTCCACCGCTGCCGCCGGGCGAAACCCGCGCCAACCAGGACGTGATCAAGCAGTTCCAGGACGCCAAGGAAGCCATTCCTTCGGACCTCAAGCCACACGACGAGAACGGCGACGTGATCGAAGAGGAAGAGCCGCAGGCCCTCGGCAACAACCAGGACCGCTCGTGGTTCAGCTACATGACCTTCGGCGTGTTCGACTGATTGCAGCCTGCGTCATCAAGAAGGAGCCTTTCGAGGCTCCTTTTTTGTGGGCGGTATTATTGCGCTGTGCGCCTGGCACGTCCTTGGCTAAACTGGCGCATTCCTTGTCGAGAAACTGCCCATCATGCTTCGTCTACTGTTCTGGATTGCTGTCATTGCCGCCGCAGTATGGTTCTGGCGCAAATTCAAAAGCCCGGCCGCCAAACAGCAACGCGCCAATGAGCCCGATGCTGCCTTGATGGTCCGTTGCGCTCACTGCGGTGTGCATCTGCCGCAGGATCGCGCCTTGAGTTCCCGTCAGGAATGGTATTGCACCCAGGCGCACCTTGAGCAAGGGCCGAAGTCTATCCAGCGTTGATCCGACCTTCA
The DNA here is from genome assembly GCF_000612585.1 of Pseudomonas sp. CHM02. Classification (GTDB taxonomy): domain Bacteria; phylum Pseudomonadota; class Gammaproteobacteria; order Pseudomonadales; family Pseudomonadaceae; genus Aquipseudomonas. The sequence goes on along the minus strand of NZ_JFCA01000021.1, from coordinate 100,201 downwards.
GGCGCATAGGGCGCCGGGTCGATGATCGGCGCACGCGCCAGCAGCAAGTCGGCGAACAACTGGCAGGACGCCGGTGCGAGCACCAGGCCGTTGCGGTAATGCCCGCAGTTGAGCCACAACCCTTTGAAGCCCGGCACTTGGCCGATGTAAGGAATGCCCTCCGGCGAACCGGGGCGCAATCCGGCCCAATGCCCGACCACTTCGGCGTCCGCCAAGGCGGGAATCAACTCCACCGCTGACGCCTTCAGGCTTTCCAGCGCCGTTTCAGTCGGGGTCTTGTCAAAGCCTTCATGCTCCAGGGTACTGCCGATCAGGATGTGCCCGTCACGCCGAGGGATCGCATAGCGCCCCTTGGCCAGGACCATGCTCGACAGGAAGTCCGAGGCGCACTTGTACAGGATCATCTGCCCCTTGACCGGCGCCACCGGTAGCGACAAGCCCAGTGTGCCCAGCAACTCACCGCTCCAGGCCCCCGCTGCCAGGACCACCTGATCGCCCAGGATCGGGCCCTGCGCCGTGTTCACACCCACCACACTGCCGCCGTCCAGTACAAACCCGGTGACCTCGCATTGCTCATGGACGGTCACGCCAGGCAATGCCAGCAGCGCGGCCTTGAGGGATTTGACCAGGCGCGGGTTGCGCACATTGGCGACGTTGGCCATGTAGATCGCCTGGGAGTAACCACCACCCAGCACCGGAACGGCGTCATGGGCGGCCGAGACATCCACTTTGCTCAACGGGCGACCTTCACGTGCAGCCCAGGCCAGCGCTTCGGCTTCGTCATCCAGGTCCAGCCAGTACAGGCCTGTGGTGTGCACCTCCGGGTCAATACCCGTAGCCGCGAACAAGCGCTCCGCCAACTGTGGATAAAAATCCTGCGACCAATGGGCCAGCGCTGTGACTGCCGGGCTATAGCGCCACGGATACAGGGGCGAGACAATGCCACCACCCGCCCAGGAAGACTCCTGCCCCACCCCTGCGCGCTCCAGCAGCACCACCGCCTGCCCCTGGGTGGCCAGGTTGAACGCCGTCAACAAACCGATGACTCCGCCACCGACAATCACTACCTGCTGTTGCTCTGCCATCATTTGATCCAGCCGATAAATAGGAACAAGCGCACCCGGCGCCCAATCATCCAGCACCCTCATCATTGCCCCCAGCACAGCTTGCGCGACATTTCAGGTGCCGCGCCTGGGTTGGTCCGCGTACCGGTGCTGGTCAGGCTGAAGTCGCCACAAGGGTCGCCGCGCATCACCGAGTCGACGACGGGCGTAGCCACCAGCAGGAAATCCTGAGGGTTCAATGCAGCGGTGATTCTATAGCGATCATTGCCCGCACTGACGCCGCTTGCATCAATAAAAGTGCCGTTCCTCGCATAAAAGCGCTCCAGGTGTTGAGCCTGCTCGGTCAATAGCCCGACGACTTCTGCGCGATACACCTTTTTGACGTGGCCGGTATAGCCGGGGTATGCGATCCCGGCCAGAACCGCGATGATCGCCACGCCGATCAGTAGCTCGATCAGGGTAAAGCCTTGGCTGTCCATGCCCATTCCGTTGCTCCTTATTGAAGTTGCCGCCATGCCACCCGCCGAAAACGCGAATCGCCCTCCTCTTCCACCCGCGCGTAGATGCTCTCCAGCACCGTGCGCAATGGGCCACTCAGCCCGACTGCCGTCACTCGATACACCGCGGCCGGGGTTTGCGGCGGTAAATGCGCCAGCCCTGTCGCGGGCCCCAGGAATTGGACGCCGTACAGACCGCCCTTCAGCGTCATCCAGGTGACGCCCGACACAGGGTCCACTCCGGGGCCTACTACCGAAAATGCCCCTTCCGGCGGCGCACACGCCACAATCGAGTGACATAAACGCAACGTCGAAAATGACCGCTGTACGGCCGATTCCCCACGCCTCAGGCCACTCTCGGCACTTTGCAGCGACTGATTGCGGAGCCAGAGGCTGGCGGCGATTTTTTGCTGGGTGACTGCACCCTGCATCGATGACAAACCGACCAGCGACAACAGCAGCAGGAACACCAGGCTGATGAGCAACACCATGCCCGACTGCCGTAAACGAATACCCTCAGTAAGCGTCATGGCCGTGCTACCCCAGACGGTTGCGCAGCGCTGCCGCGACGCTATAGGTTTGATCCTTTACAAGGCCGGCCGGGTCTTGCAGCGTCAACAGGATGCGCACGCTGCGTATCAAGGACGCATCGGCCGGAGCAGCGTCGTAGCGCACAACGTTTAACGATGCCGGCTTGGCGGCGACGCCAAAACTGATATCGAACGCCTTCACGTTATCCACCAGTACGGCCTTGGCGGGCGATGCAGGCGTGCTGACCTTCAATTGGCCTGCTTCGAAGGTGTAGGTAAGTTGGCGTAATGCAAAACGGATCTGTCCGGGTGCGGGTGCCGGGGCATGCCCGACATAGGCCTGGGCGGTACCGGTGCAATCGGACAATACCGTCCAGTCCGGCTTGCCAGCTCCATCACCGACCTCCGCCGTCACCAGCGTCAGCGACTGTGTACCCGCCCCGACGCTCCAGCGCACAGGCTGATCGAAAGCCGGCGGCGCATTGTCGATAAAACCCGTGGCCAAACAGCCAAACATGCCCGCCTGGCGAATGTCCTGAATCATCTTGCCCAGCACGAACCGCGCATCATCCTGCAGCAACATGGCGGCCTGCTGGCTGGCGTGAGTAGCTCTGGAATTGATCGCCACCTGGCCACCGCCAAGCACCAGCACCAACCCCATGGCCAAAGCCAGCAACAACTCCACCAGGCTGAACCCTCGGGCGCGGCACCTCATTGCGCGACCTCGGGGTTATCGCCAATGCGACTGGTCAGGGTGAAAGTTTCCCGAGCGCCCGACCTGTTGGCGCCTCGACTGTCATCCCAACTGATGCTGACGGTCACCTCGCTCCCACTGATCGACACCGAGCCGCTGGCACTCTCCCCGGCGAAACCGAGAATGTTCGCCTCGAAATCATGCAAGTCCTGGTTGCGCACGTTCGCGCTGGCACTGTTGGCCAGGGCCCCCTCGGACCGGCCCCAAGCGTAGTCAGCGCCAACATTGGCTCGAATCCGATCAAGCATGTCATAGGCGATGAAACTGGCCTGGCTGGTCATCCTGGAACTGTCGGTGTACTTGAGCGCATTGAGCTGGATCACCGCCGCGCCCAGCAGGCCGACGGCGAGAATCAGCGTCGCGACCAGTACCTCGATCAGCGTCATGCCGGCTTGGTGCCGGTTCAGGTCTTGGGGCAAACAAGTGTTCGTGCAGGCAAGCATTACCGTCGTCATCCGTGTCGAGGTCCGAAATAGAGCAGGTAAAACCTGCTGTGCGGCCCAAGACTAGCGCCGGTTTTTCGCCTGCGCTGCTCCGGGAACAAAGGGAAATACTTTGGACATAAAGGCCATCATCCAGCGCCCCAACCGGGGCGCTATACCTAGGGCTGCACTCATATCCACGGAGGGATGGCACATGCACCAACGCGGTTTTACCCTGATCGAACTGCTGCTCGGACTGCTCCTGAGCGGCATCCTCGCCAACCTGGCAGTGCCTGGTTTCAAGCACCTGCTGGAATCACAGGAGCGACAGAGCGCGGCTCACGCCTTGACGCAAGGGCTGCGCTACGCCCGCACGGAAGCCATCGCACGCAACCGGGCGGTGGTCATTCACGCGCGGGAAGACAACTGGAGCCTGGGTTGGCGGGTAATCGTGGACATGAGCGGGCGCGGCCACCAGGACAATGACAACCCGGTGTTGCTGGAACGCCAGGACAGTGGGCAGGCTCCGATCGTGGGCAATGGGCCGCTCAAGAGCCAGGTGCGCTTCAGCGGGATGGGCGAGCCGATATTTTCAGGGGGAGGGTTTCGCGCGGGCACGGTGCATGTGTGTACCACGGACCAGGCGCAGAGCCTGCATCAGATCGTGCTGGCGCCCAGCGGGCGCATCAGCCTGCGCAGCGACCGTGCCGAGCAGGCGTTGTGCCGGAGCGAGTCCGGCCCCCGAACACTCACAGCAGTGAGCGAACCCGCAGTTCCTTGGGCATCGAGAACGTGATGTTCTCTTCGCGGCCGGCCAGTTCATCGGCACCAGTGGCGCCCCAGGCATGCAACTGCTGGATAACGCCGCGTACCAGCACTTCCGGGGCCGACGCGCCCGCGGTGATACCAATGCGCTCGACGCCATCGAACCAGCTGCGCTGCATGTCTTCGGCGCCGTCGATCAGGTACGCCGGCGTTGCCATGCGCTCAGCCAGCTCGCGCAGGCGGTTGGAGTTGGAGCTGTTAGGGCTGCCGACGACCAGGACCACATCGCACTCATCGGCCAATTGCTTGACCGCGTCCTGCCGGTTCTGCGTGGCGTAGCAGATGTCGTCCTTGCGCGGCCCACCGATGGCCGGGAAGCGGCTGCGCAGCGCATCGATCACGCGACTGGTGTCATCCATGGACAAGGTGGTCTGCGTCACGAATGCCAGGCGCTCGGGGTTGTGCACCTGCAGGTTGGCGACGTCTTTTTCGTCTTCCACCAGGTAAATGGCCCCGCCATTGCTAGCATCATATTGCCCCATCGTGCCTTCGACTTCCGGGTGACCGGCATGGCCGATCAGGATGCACTCGCGACCGTCACGGCTGTAGCGCGCGACCTCGATGTGCACCTTGGTAACCAACGGGCAGGTGGCATCGAAGACTTTCAGGCCGCGGCCTGCCGCTTCGGTACGCACCGCCTGGGAAACACCGTGGGCACTGAAGATGACGATGACGTCGTCCGGCACCTGGTCCAGCTCTTCGACAAAGATGGCACCGCGCGCGCGCAGGTCTTCGACCACGAATTTATTGTGGACGACTTCATGGCGCACATAGATCGGCGGCCCGAAGACTTCCAGGGCGCGGTTGACGATTTCGATCGCCCGGTCCACACCGGCGCAGAAGCCACGGGGGTTGGCGAGTTTGATTTGCATGCTGTGCCTCGTGTCTTGCAGCGCAAGAAATTGGATCAACTCAGCTCTATAAGAGTAAGCCTTTGTGGGAGCCGGGCTTGCCCGCGATGCAGACGACTCGGTGTATCAGGTACACCGAGGTGATGCAATCGCAGGCAAGCCAGCTCCCACACAAGCCCTACCCCAAAATAGGCCAGAGTCGTCTGCTAGATCGCTTTAACGCTGAAGATTTCAACATCAAAGGTCAAGGTTTTACCGGCCAACGGGTGGTTGAAGTCGATGGTCACTTGCGCGTCATCGAAGGTTTTTACCACGCCGGGCAGTTCGGTATTGGCCGCATCGTTGAAGATCACCAACAAACCTTCAGACAGGTCCATGTCCTGGAACTGCGAACGCGGGATGATCTGCACGTTTTGCGGGTTGGGCTGGCCAAAGGCGTTTTCCGGCAGGATCTGCAGGGTACGCTTGTCGCCAGCCTTGAAGCCGAACAGGGCCGCTTCGAAACCCGGCAGCAGGTTGCCATCACCGACCTTGAAGGTGGCCGGTGCCTTGTCGAACGTGCTGTCGACCGTGTCGCCATTCTCCAGGCGCAATGCGAAATGCAAAGTGACTTCCGTGTTCTGGCCGATGCGTTGCTCAGCCAATACCTGATCAGTCATTGACGGTCTCTCCGGTTTTCTTGCTTTTGAACATATCCAACGCCAGCATGATTGCACCGACGGTGATGGCGCTGTCGGCAAAGTTGAACGCCGGGAAGTAATGGCGGTTCTGCCAATGCACCAGAATGAAGTCGATCACATGGCCCAGGGCAATGCGGTCGTACAGGTTGCCCAGCGCGCCGCCCAACACGAGGGCCAAGGCGATCGCCAGCCAGGTGTCATCGCGGCCGAGGCGCTTGAGCCACACCACCAGTATCGCACTGACCACCACGGCGATCAGGGCGAACAGCCAGCGCTGCCAGCCGCCGCCATCCGCCAGGAAGCTGAAGGCGGCGCCGGTGTTGTAGGCCAGGGTCCAGCTGAAATAGTCGGGGATCACCACGATCTGCTGGAACATCTCCAGGGAGCCCTCGAAATGAGCCTTGCTGACCTGGTCGATGACCAGGACCAGCACGCTCAGCACGAGCCAGCCCAGACGTCCGAAACGACTGGCTGAGTTAGGCATAGTGACGAACCTCGCCTTCACCGCTGATGTTGTCGACGCAACGACCACAGATTTCCGGATGCTCGGGGTTCACGCCAACATCCTCACGGCAGTGCCAGCAACGGGCGCACTTGGGGAAGGCCGACTTGACGACTTTGAGCTTGAGGCCCGGTACTTCGGTGGCGACCGCGTCCGCCGGGGCCTGGGCAAACGGTGCCAGGCTCGCGGTGGAGGTGATCAGCACGAAACGCAGTTCGTTGCTCAGCTTGGCCAGGTCGGCGGTCAGGCCTTCCTCGGCAAACAGGGTGACTTCGGCTTGCAGGTTGCCACCAACGGCCTTGGCCGCACGCTGCACTTCCAGCTCCTTGTTCACCGCGACCTTCACGGCCATCACGCCTTCCCAGAACTCGCGGCCCAGTTCGAAATCTGCCGGCAGTTCGGTCAGGCCTTCGTACCAGGTGTTGAGCATCACCGACTCGTTGCGCTCGCCCGGCAGGTATTCCCACAGTTCGTCGGCGGTAAACGCCAGGATCGGTGCGATCCAGCGCACCAGCGCTTCGCTGATATGGTACAGCGCGGTCTGCGCCGAGCGGCGCGCCTTGCTGTTGGCGCCGGTGGTGTACTGGCGGTCCTTGATGATGTCGAGGTAGAAGCCACCCAGCTCCTGCACGCAGAAGTTGTGGATCTTCGAGTAGACGTTCCAGAAACGGTATTCGCCGTAGTGCTCCTGCAACTCGCGTTGCAGCAGCAGGGTACGGTCCACGGCCCAACGGTCCAGGGCGAGCATGTCCTCGGCCGGCAGGATGTCGGTGGCCGGGTTGAAACCGGTCAGGTTCGACAGCAGGAAGCGCGCGGTGTTACGGATGCGGCGGTAGGCATCGGCGCTGCGCTGCAGGATCTGGTCCGACACGGCGATTTCGCCCGAGTAGTCGGTCGACGCGACCCACAGACGCATGATGTCGGCGCCCAGGGTGTCGTTGATCTTTTTCGGCTCGATCACGTTCTTCAACGACTTGGACATCTTGCGGCCCGTCTCGTCGACAGTGAAGCCGTGGGTCAGCAGTTCGCGGTACGGCGCGTGATTGTCGATGGCGCAACCGGTCAGCAACGACGAGTGGAACCAGCCACGGTGCTGGTCCGAGCCTTCCAGGTACAGGTCGGCACGCGGGCCGGTTTCGTGACCCATCGGGTGCGAGCCGCGCAGCACGTGCCAGTGGGTGGTGCCGGAGTCGAACCACACGTCGAGGGTGTCGCTGATCTTGTCGTACTGCGGCGCTTCGTCGCCCAGCAGCTCGGCGGCGTCCAGCTTGAACCAGGCTTCGATGCCTTCCTGTTCAACGCGCTGGGCCACGACTTCCATCAGTTCGACGGTACGTGGGTGCAGCTCGCCGCTTTCCTTGTTCAGGAAGAACGGGATCGGCACGCCCCAGTTACGCTGGCGGGAGATGCACCAGTCAGGACGGTTGGCGATCATCGAGTGCAGGCGCGCCTGGCCCCAGGCCGGAACGAACTGGGTGTCTTCGATGGCTTTGAGCGAACGTACACGCAGGGTGTCGCCGCTGGTCGGCTCTTTGTCCATGCCGATGAACCACTGCGCGGTGGCGCGATAGATCAGCGGGGTCTTGTGGCGCCAGCAGTGCATGTAGCTGTGCTGGATGGTGGCGGTTTGCATCAGCGCACCGACTTCACGCAGCTTGTCGATGATCGGCTGGTCGGCCTTGAAGATGAACTGGCCGCCGAAGAACTCGAGCGAAGGCACGTAGACGCCGTTGCTTTGCACCGGGTTGATGATGTCGTCGTTGACCAGGCCGTATTTTTTGCAGATGACAAAGTCGTCTACGCCATAGGCCGGCGAGCAGTGAACAATGCCAGTGCCCGAACCCAGTTCGACGTAGTCAGCCAGGTACACCGGCGACAGGCGATCATAGAACGGGTGACGGAAATTGATCAGTTCCAGCGCGGAGCCGGTGGTGGTCGCAATCACCGAACCTTGCAGCTCGTAGCGGGCCAGGCAGGCCTCGACCATTTCCTCGGCCAGCACCAGCAAGCGATCACCGACGTCCACCAGGGCATAGGTGAATTCCGGGTGTACGTTCAGCGCCTGGTTGGCCGGGATGGTCCACGGGGTGGTGGTCCAGATCACGATGGCCGCAGGCTTGCCCAGGCTGGCCAGGCCAAAGGCCTCGGCCAGCTTGGCGTCGTCGGCGATCGGGAAGGCCACGTCGATGGTCGAGGACTTCTTGTCTTCGTACTCGACTTCCGCTTCGGCCAGGGCTGAACCGCAGTCGAAGCACCAGTTCACGGGCTTGAGGCCCTTGAACACGAAACCACCCTTGACGATCTCGGCCAAGGCACGGATTTCACCGGCCTCGTTCTTGAAGTTCATGGTCTTGTACGGGTTGTCCCATTCGCCGAGCACACCCAGGCGGATGAATTCGGACTTCTGCCCTTCGATCTGCTCGGTGGCGTAGGCACGGCACAGTTCGCGGGTCTTATCCGCGCCCAGGTTCTTGCCGTAGGTCACTTCGACTTTGTGTTCGATCGGCAGGCCGTGGCAGTCCCAACCCGGGACATACGGCGCGTCGAAGCCCGACAGGGTCTTCGAGCGCAGGATCATGTCCTTGAGAATCTTGTTCAGCGCATGACCGATGTGAATCGTGCCATTGGCATAAGGAGGGCCGTCGTGCAGGACGAATTTCGGACGATCCTTGCCAATCTCGCGCAACTTTCCGTACAGGCCAATACTGTCCCAGCGCTGCAGGATCTGCGGTTCGCGCTGTGGCAGGCCGGCCTTCATTGGGAAGGCGGTGTCCGGAAGGTTTAGCGTGGCTTTATAGTCGGTCATTTAAGGCTCTTCGGTTAGCGATGGGCGCTAGGTGCGGCTAGTGCACGGGCGGCGGCGACATCCGCATTGATCGCCGTTTTCAACGCCTCAAGCGAGGCGAAACGCTGCTCTTCACGCAGCTTCTGGTGGAAAACCACCGTCAAACGCCGGTCATACAGATCACCGGCAAAATCCAACAGATGAACTTCCAGGTGGGCCTTGCCATCACCTGCAACCGTGGGCCTGACACCTATGTTGGCGACTCCCGGCCACGATTGGCCGTCGATGTCGACGCTCACCAGGTAAACCCCGGTCAGCGGCACGCGACGGCGCTTGAGTTGCACGTTGGCGGTTGGCGTGCCCAATTGGCGCGCCAGCTTCTGGCCGTGCAGGACCCGTCCGGCAATGCGGAACGGGCGGCCGAGCAAACGCTCGGCCAAGGCGAAGTCGGCGGCGGCCAGGGCATTACGCACCTGGGTACTGCTCACGCGCAGGCCGTCCAGTTCGACGGTTTGCGCGGCTTCGACGGTAAAACCTTGCTTAACGCCGGCATGCTGCAGGAAATCGAAATCCCCGACGCGGTCGCAACCAAAACGGAAGTCGTCGCCGACCTCCAGATGCTGCACACCCAGGCCATCGACCAGGATGCGGTCGACAAACTCGGCGGCGCTCAGGCTTTGCAAACGCTGGTTGAAAGCCAGGCAGAGGACGCGGTCCACGCCTTCTTCAGCCAGCAATTGCAGCTTGTCGCGCAGACGGGCCAGGCGCGCCGGCGCTGTCTCGGGCGTGAAATATTCCCGCGGCTGTGGCTCAAAAATCACCACGCAGCTGGGCACGCCCAACTCGACCGCACGCTCGCGCAGCCGGGCCAGGATAGCCTGGTGGCCACGGTGAACACCGTCAAAGTTGCCAATAGTGGCGACGCAGCCCCGATGCTCGGGGCGCAGGTTGTGGAGACCTCGAACCAGCTGCATAACGCGCTTCTTGCTCATAAAGTGGTCGATTATAACCACACCCGGCCCCGGACGACAGGCAACAGCACCGGCCAAATGGATCGAATCGATAAAACAACCGTTTTATCGCAGCAAACTCTCTAGCTCAGCGACTTGCGATTGAAATCCCGCAGCCGGAAGCCTTGCAGCAGCAACATCCCGAAGTACACCACCACGCCAGCGACGACCAGCACGCCAAGGCGCATGAAACGCTCCAGCATATGGCCTTCGTCCCAGGCGGGCATGAAGTGCATCAGGCCCACCAACACAGCCGACATCGCCCCCACGGCCACCAGCAGCTTGAGAGCAAACAGGCCCCAACCTGGCTGCGGCTGGAACATTTGCTGCTTGCGCAGCTGGTAAAACAACAGCCCGGCGTTGATGCACGCGCCCGCGCTGATGGCCAAGGCCAGGCCGGCGTGGGCCAGCGGGCCGATAAACACCAGGTTGAGCAACTGCGTGACGACCAGCGTGAAAATCGCAATCTTGACCGGTGTACGGATGTTTTGCTGGGCGTAGAAGCCAGGGGCCAGCACCTTGATCACGATAATGCCGAGCAGGCCGACGGAGTAGGCAACCAGCGCGTGCTGGGTCATCAGGGCGTCATGGGCATCGAATTGTCCGTATTGGAACAGCGACACGGTCAGCGGCTCGGCCAGGATCCCTAGCGCCAGGGCACATGGCAGCACCAGTACAAAGCACAGGCGCAGGCCCCAGTCGAGGATGCGCGAGTATTCCTGGCGGTCTTTGCTCGCGTAGGTGCGCGCCAGGGTCGGCAGCAGGATCGTGCCTAGCGCCACGCCCAGCACGCCGGACGGCAACTCCATCAGGCGGTCGGCGTAGTACATCCACGACACCGAGCCGGACACCAGCAGCGACGCGAACGCCGTGTTGATAATCAGCGAAATCTGGCTGACCGACACACCGAGGATCGCCGGCAACATATTGCGCATCACACGCCACACGCCGGTGTCCTTGAGGTTCAGGCGCGGCAATACGAGCATGCCGATCTTTTTCAGGTGTGGCAGCTGGTACAGCAGTTGCGCCAGGCCCCCGGCCAGTACGGCCCAGCCCAGGGCCATTACCGGCGGATCGAAGTACGGCGTCAGGAACAGCGCGAAGATGATCATGCTGACGTTCAGCAGGGTCGGCACGAACGCTGGCACCGAGAAGCGGTTCCAGGTATTGAGGATCGCCCCGGCCAGGGATGAAAGGGAGATCAGCAATATATAAGGAAAGGTCACGCGCAGCAGGTCAGTGGTCAGCGCGAATTTTTCCGGCGTATTGGCAAAACCAGGAGCCGTGGCCCAGATCACCCAGGGAGCCGCGAGCATGCCGAGGACGGTCACCAGCATGAGTACCAGGGTCAACAGGCCGGAAACGTAGGCAATAAAGGTACGGGTGGCTTCCTCACCTTGCTGGGTCTTGTATTCGGCCAGGATCGGCACGAACGCTTGGGAAAACGCGCCTTCGGCGAAGATCCGCCGCAGCAGGTTGGGCAGCTTGAAGGCAATAAAGAAGGCATCCGTGGCCATGCTGGCGCCAAAAATGCGCGCCAGCAGGGTGTCACGCACAAACCCCAAAACCCGGGAGATCATCGTGATAGAGCTGACGGCGGCCAACGATTTGAGCAGATTCATTGAAAGAGTTTGCGCCTATAGATAAAGAGCAGGCGAACAAAGCGCCCACTTATGCGATACTGCGCGCCTGCAACAGCACAGAGCCAAAGCTCGCGAGTTTACAGGTCAAGCGCCGGAAATAAATCACCCGCCTCTTCAGATCGACCACTCAGCAGTTCGCATCAGCCGCCCTTGACAACCCATCAAGTCATCGGCATGATTCGCGGCCTATTTTGTTTGCTATTTCCTAAAAAGTCTTTCGAGGAGCTCGACGGTGGCCAACACACCTTCCGCCAAAAAACGTGCAAAACAGGCTGAGAAGCGTCGCAGCCACAACGCCAGCCTGCGTTCCATGGTTCGTACCTACATCAAGAATGTAGTTAAAGCCATCGACACCAAAGACGCTGAAAAAGCCCAAGCTGCTTACGTTCTGGCTGTGCCAGTTATCGACCGTATGGCCGATAAAGGCATCATCCACAAGAACAAGGCCGCTCGCCATAAGAGCCGCCTGAATGGCCACATCAAGGCTCTGAGCGTTGCTGCTGCAGCCTAAGTGGTAACAACTGCAACGCAGCCCCGGTTGCGAAACAGTTAAGAAATGCCCCGTACCGAAAGGTCCGGGGCATTTTTGTTTGTGCCTTACAAACCCTCTTGTGGTGGGAAGCTTCTGTGGTGAGCGGGCTTGCCCGCACTGGGCTGCGCAGCAGCCCCAATACATTCAACGCGTTCCTCCAGACAGAATCCAATTTCAGGTTTTAGGGCCGCTTCGCGCCCCAGCGCGGGGCAAGCCCGCTCACCACAAAAAACCCACTCACCACAAAAAGCCCGCTCACCACAGGAAACCGGTCCACCAAAAAACACAGGCAAAAAAAACGCCCCGAACCAGTCGGGGCGTTTTTGCTACCGTTTGATCAAACCACGATCAATGGTGATGACCGCCTTCACCGTGGACGTGACCGTGAGCCACTTCTTCCTGGGAGGCGTCGCGGATAGCAACGATCTTCACTTGGAAGTTCAGGCGCTGGCCAGCCAGTGGGTGGTTACCGTCGACGGTCACGTCATCGCCGTCCAGGTCACGGATGGTGACGATCTGCATTTGGCCGTCCGGCGCGGAGGCGTGGAACTGCATGCCCACTTCCAGCTCGTCAACGCCTTCGAACATGCTGCGGCTCAGGGTGCTGACCAGTTCGGCCGAGTACTCGCCATAGGCATCTTCAGGTTCTACGGCAACGGTCAGCTCATCACCGACGTTCTTGCCTTCCAGCGCCTTTTCCAGGCCTGGGATGATGTTACCTGCGCCTTGCAGGTAGACCAGCGGCGCGCCGCCGGCGGAGCTGTCGATGACCTCACCAGCGTCGTTGGTCAGGGTATAGTCGATGGAGACAGCCTTGTTAGCGGCGATCGTCATGGGGCGAGACCTTTTGCATAAGAATGAAGAACGGACAAGTCTAAACAAGGATTTGCCCGAAAGCGAATAGAACCCGGACGGACGGGACCGATCAACGGCATCCTTCATCATCGGGTTCCACCAGGATGAGGACCGGCACTGGGTGGCCGAGCTGTCCTGCGGCCACACCCAGCACCTGCGCCACCAGCCGCCCTGGCAGTCGCGCGCCTGGGTACTCGAGCCTGCGCAACGTATTGAAAAAATAGGCCAGCCCTTTGCCTGCGGCTGGTGTGCGCAGGAGCGCGAATAACGATAACCTTGGCGCCTGATTCGCGGTAGACGCTCAGCTATAGAGCGCCACCCAAGCCATGCACCTCCAGAGAATTCGCATGCAGACTTTTTTTATCGCGCCCACCGATTTTGGTGTGGGTCTGACCTCCATCAGCCTTGGGCTGGTGCGTACCCTTGAGCGAGCCGGGCTGAAAGTCGGCTTCTTCAAGCCGATTGCCCAGCCGCACCCCGGCGATACCGGCCCCGAGCGCTCCACCGAGCTGGTGGCGCGCACCCATGGCCTCAAGCCGCCACAGCCCCTCGGCCTGGCTCACGTAGAGCGCATGCTCGGCGACGGCCAGCTCGACGAACTGCTCGAAGAAATCATCACGCTGTACCAGCAAGCCGCCGTGGGCAAGGACGTGCTGATCGTCGAAGGCATGGTGCCAACCCGCAGCGCCAGCTATGCGGCGCGGGTCAACCTGCACCTGGCCAAGAGCCTGGATGCGGAAGTGATCCTGGTCTCGGCCCCGGAAAACGAAGTGCTCACCGAACTCTCCGGGCGCGTGGAACTGCAGGCCCAGCTGTTCGGCGGCCCGAAAGACCCGAAAGTACTCGGCGTGATCCTCAACAAGGTGCGCACCGACGAAAGCATGGAAGCCTTCTCGGCACGCCTCAAAGAACATTCGCCATTGTTGCGCAGCGGCGATTTCCGCCTGCTCGGCTGTATCCCCTACCAGCCGGAACTCAACGCACCGCGCACCCGCGACGTCGCCGACCTGATGGGCGCGCAGATACTCAACGCCGGCGACTACGAAACCCGGCGCATGACCAAGATCATCATCTGCGCCCGCACCATGCGCAACACCGTGGAGCTGCTCAAGCCCGGCGTGCTGGTGGTGACGCCCGGCGACCGCGACGACATCATCCTCGCCGTCAGCCTGGCGGCGATCAACGGTGTGCCCCTGGCCGGCCTGCTGCTGACCAGCGACACCCTGCCCGACCCGCGCATCATGGAGTTGTGCCGTGGCGCCTTCCAGGCCGGGTTGCCGGTGCTATCAGTGAGCACCGGCTCCTACGACACCGCCAACCAGCTCAACAGCCTCAATAAAGAAATTCCCATTGATGACCGCGAGCGTGCGGAGATCATCACCGACTTCGTCGCCAGCCACCTCGATGCGCGCTGGCTGCACCAACGCTGCGGCACGCCACGGGAAATGCGCCTGTCACCGGCAGTGTTCCGCTACCAACTGATCCAGCGTGCCCAGGCGGCCAACAAGCGCATCGTACTGCCCGAAGGCAGCGAGCCACTGACCGTGCAAGCTGCCGCCATCTGCCAGGCGCGGGGCATTGCCCGTTGCGTGCTGCTGGCCAAGCCGGCGGACGTGGAAGCGGTCGCCCGCGCCCAGGGCATCGAACTGCCCGAAGGCCTGGAGATCCTCGACCCGGACCTGATTCGCCAACGCTATGTCGAACCAATGGTGGCGCTGCGCAAGAGCAAGAGCCTCAACGCGCCGATGGCCGAGCAGCAGTTGGAAGACACCGTGGTGATCGCCACCATGATGCTCGCGCTGGATGAAGTCGATGGCCTGGTCTCCGGCGTCATTCACTCCACCGCCAACACCATCCGCCCTGCCCTGCAGCTGATCAAGACCGCACCGGGCTGCACGCTGGTGTCGTCGGTGTTCTTCATGCTGTTCCCCGAGCAGGTGCTGGTGTACGGCGACTGCGTGATGAACCCGCACCCGAGCGCCGCCGAGCTGGCGGAGATTGCCCTGCAAAGCGCCGACTCGGCGGCCGCGTTCGGCATCACCCCGCGCGTGGCAATGATCAGCTACTCCAGCGGCGACTCGGCCAGCGGTGAGGAAGTCGAAAAAGTCCGCGAAGCCACCCTGCTCGCCCACGAGCAGCAAAGCTCGCTGCTGATCGACGGGCCGCTGCAATACGATGCCGCCGCCAACGAAAACGTGGCCCGGCAACTGGCCCCCAACAGCCAGGTCGCCGGCAAGGCCACGGTATTTGTGTTCCCCGACCTCAACACCGGCAACACCACCCACAAGGCCGTGCAGCGCAGCGCCGATTGCGTGAGCCTGGGGCCAATGCTCCAAGGCCTGCGCAAACCGGTCAACGACCTGCCACGCGGCGCCCAGGTGGACGACATCGTGTACACCATCGCGCTCACCGCGATCCAAGCCGCCAACCGACCTATGGATATCTAAATGCTGGATTTTCTACCTGCCGCCGTGCGCGGGGTGATCGCTTCGCTGTTGTTGGCGCTGAACACGATCCTGCTGTGCTCGTTCCTGTTCATCGTCGCGTTGTTCAAGGCCTTGCCATTTGCCAAGCGCTTCAGCGAATGGCTGATGAACCACACCCATGAGGCCTGGGTGACCAACAACAAAGGCTGGATGAACCTGGTGCAGCGCACACGCTGGCATCTCACCGGCCTGGAAGGGCTGGACTATCAGCACTCGTACCTGGTGACCAGCAACCACCAGAGCTGGGTCGACATCATGGTGCTGCAATACGTGCTGAACCGCCGGATTCGCCCGCTGAAATTCTTCCTCAAGCAGGAGCTGATCTGGGTGCCGGTGATTGGCCTGGCGTGGTGGGCGCTGGGCTTCCCGTTCATGAAGCGCTACACCAAGGCGTACCTGGAAAAGCACCCGGAAAAGAAAGGCAAGGACCTGGAAACCACCCGCAAGACCTGTGCGAAGTTTCGCAACAACCCGGTGGGCATTTTCAACTTTGCCGAGGGCACGCGGTTTACGCCGGGCAAACATGCGCAGCAGAACTCGCCGTTTCGCTACCTGCTCAAGCCCAAGGCCGGTGGTATCGCGTTTGCGCTGGATGCCATGGGTGAGCAGTTGAAATCGCTGGTCAACGTGACCATTCACTATCCGACCGGGCGTCCCGGGTATTGGGATTTGCTGTGTGGGAATGTGAAGGATGTCGTAGTGCACTTTGAAGAAGTGCAGATTCCGGCTGAATTCATTGGCAAGAATTATGAGCAGGATGGGACGTATCGGTTGGCGTTCCAGGGGTGGATCAATCGATTGTGGGAAGAGAAGGATGCGCTGCTGGACACGCTGCATCAGGAATATCCGCGCAAGCCTTGAGGGCCTCATCGCCGGCAAGCCGGCTCCTACAATTGATCGCATTCCAATGTAGGAGCCGGCTTGCCGGCGATAGCATCCGACGCAACACCCACAATGCAAAAGCCCGCCACCGATCACGTCGGTGGCGGCTTTTGCATTGTGGCCGCGAGGGTTAGATCGCGCCGCGCTGACGCAACAGCTCCAGCACTTGCTTGACGCTCTCTTCCAGCGACAGGGCCTGGGTGTCGATGACCAGGTCGGCATTCAACGGCACGTCGTAGGGGAAGGACTCGCCCGGGATGTTATCCCCGCCCGCCGCGTACAAGCCTTGCGGGTCACGCTCGGCGCACACCAGCGGCGACGCTTGCACGTAGACCGTCAGCAGACGATCAGCGCCGATCAACGCCTTGGCCTGTTCGCGGCCTTCGGCATCCGGCGCCACAAACGCGGCCAGGGTAAGCAGGCCCGCTTCGTTGAACTGCCGCGCCACGTGGGCGGCACGACGCCAGTTCTCGGTACGGCCGGCACGGTCCTGCGGCAAGCCCTTGTTCAGGTCGTGGCGCAGGTTCTGGCCATCCAGTACGAACACCGCACGGCCCATGTCGAACAGCTTGCGCTCGACCGCGTAGGCCAAGGTGCTCTTGCCAGCGCCGGACAGGCCGCTGAACAACACGGTGGCCGGTTGCTGGCCGAAGCGCAGGGCGCGCTCTTCGGTGGCGACGTGAGCCAACTTGCCGTGTTGCGCCGAGCTACCGTGAGTGACCGGCGGCGCGATGATCATGCCCGCAGCCACGGTGCCATTGGTCAGACGGTCGATGACAATGAACGCGCCCGTGGTGCGGTTGCTGTCGTAGCCGTCCAGGGCGATGGCGGCGTCGAGGCTGACCTTGACGCGACCGATCTCGTTCAGTTGCAGCGAACTCGCCGGGCCTTCGGCCAGGGTGTTCACATCCACACGATGCACGATGCTGGTGATGGAACCCGGCACGTAGCTGGTGGCGCGCTTGATGTCGTACTTCTTGCCCGGCAGCATCGGTTCTTCGGCCATCCACACCAGCATGGCGTCGAAGGCGTCGGTCACTTGCGGCACGTTGTCGGCATGTACCAGCAAGTCGCCACGGGAGATGTCGATCTCGTCTTCCATGGTCAGGGTCACGGCCTGGCCTGGGCCTGCGTGCTCCAGCTCACCTTCAAAGGTGACGATGGATTTGACGCGGCTGCTCTTGCCCGACGGCAGCACCACGACGTCGTCGCCCTTGTGCACGATGCCGCTGGCCAGGGTGCCGGCGAAACCACGGAAGTTCAGGTTCGGACGGTTGACGTACTGCACCGGGAAGCGCAAGTCGGTGTAGTTGCGGTCGTTGGCGATCTCGACGGTCTCGAGGATCTCCATCAGCGACTGTCCGGTGTACCAAGGCGAACGCTCGCTCTTGTTCACCACGTTGTCGCCCTTGAGCGCCGACATCGGCACAAAGGCCAGGGTGCTCGGCTTGAAGGCAATACCGTCGGCGAACTTCAGGTAATCGGCCTTGATCTGCTCGAATACGCTTTGGTCGAAGCCATTGATGTCCATCTTGTTGACGGCCACCACGATGTGCTTGATGCCCAGCAACGAGGCGATAAAGCTGTGGCGACGGGTCTGGGTCTGCACGCCGTAGCGGGCGTCGATCAGGATGATCGCCAGGTCACAGGTGGACGCACCGGTGGCCATGTTGCGGGTGTACTGCTCATGGCCGGGGGTGTCGGCGATGATGAATTTGCGCTTGGCGGTGGAGAAGTAGCGGTAGGCAACATCGATGGTGATGCCCTGCTCACGCTCGGCCTGCAGGCCGTCGACCAGCAAGGCCAGGTCGATATCGTCACCGGTAGTGCCGGACTTCTTCGAATCGCGGGTGATGGCTTCCAGGTGATCTTCGTAGATCATCTTGGAGTCGTGCAGCAGGCGCCCGATCAGGGTGCTCTTGCCGTCGTCGACGTTGCCACAGGTCAGGAAGCGCAACATTTCCTTGCGCTCGTGCTGGCCCAGGTAGGCGAGGATGTCCTCGCTGATCAAATCAGATTGATGCGACATGACAGCCCCTTAGAAATAGCCTTGACGTTTTTTATCTTCCATCGAGCCTGCACCATCGTGGTCGATGACACGGCCCTGGCGCTCGGAAGTTCGCGTCAGGAGCATTTCCTGAATGATGTCCGTCAGCGTCTCGGCTTCGGACTCCACCGCGCCCGTCAACGGGTAGCAGCCAAGGGTACGGAAACGTACTTTCTTTTTGACGATTCGGGCTTTGTCTTCGTCGGACAGGTGCTCGAGGATGCGGTCGTCGTCGATCATGATCAACGTGCCGTTCTTCTCGATCACTTCGCGTTCGGCGGCGAAGTACAGCGGAACGATCGGGATGCCTTCCAGGTAGATGTACTGCCAGATGTCCAGCTCGGTCCAGTTGGACAGCGGGAACACACGGATGGACTCGCCCTTGTTGACGTTGCCGTTGTAGACGTTCCACAGCTCGGGGCGCTGGTTCTTCGGGTCCCAGCGGTGCTTGCTGTCACGGAACGAGTACACGCGCTCTTTGGCGCGGGATTTCTCTTCATCGCGACGGGCACCGCCGAATGCGGCGTCGAAACCATGCTTGTCCAGGGCCTGCTTGAGGCCTTCGGTCTTCATGATGTCGGTGTGCTTGGCGCTGCCGTGGGTGAACGGGTTGATGCCCTGCGCCACGCCGTCCGGGTTGACGTGGGTGATCAGTTCCAGGCCCAGCTCCTCGACCATCTTGTCGCGGAACGTGTACATCTCCTGGAATTTCCAGCGAGTGTCGACGTGCATCACCGGGAACGGCAGCTTGCCCGGAAAGAAGGCCTTGCGCGCCAGATGCAGCATCACGGCGGAGTCTTTACCGATCGAGTAGAGCATCACCGGGTTGTCGAACTCGGCGGCGACCTCGCGGATGATGTGGATGCTTTCCGCCTCCAGCTGTTTCAGATGCGTCAGTTTGTCGACCATGGTTACTCACGGAAAAACGATCTTATGGACGGCCAGCGGGCCGTGTTCGAGCGGGGCATGCTAGCACAGCACCTGCTTCTATTCAGGGAGCGGGCTAGATCGAAACGGTATATGAATATGCCCGTCCGTTCGGGTGCGCACGGCCCCTGCAGGCGTGATCAGATCGGGTTTGGGCAATCGATGAACAAATGCTCCAGGGCGAAACGCCGCGCCAGGTAATCCCCCAGCGCCTGCACGCCGTAACGCTCGGTGGCGTGATGGCCGGCGGCGATGAAGCTGATGTCGTTTTCCCGCGCGCTGTGGAAGGTCTGCTCGGAAGCCTCGCCACTCAGGAACAGATCGACACCGGCGGCAATCGCGTCGTCGATGTAGCCCTGGCCACCCCCGGTGCACCAGCCGACGCGGCGGATCATCTCGCTGCCTTCGATCAGGAGGGGCTCGCGACCCATGACTTCCTGCACGCGGCGCGCAAAGTCGCGGGGCAACAGCGGCTCGGCGAGGGAGCCAACCAGGCCGACGATTTTGGGGTTGCTCGGGTCCAGCGGGCCTTCGACGGTAATGTCCAGCTGGCGAGCGAGTTGCACGTTATTGCCGACCTCGGGGTGCAGGTCCAGCGGCAGGTGGTAGGCCAACAGGCTGATGTCGTGCTTGAGCAGGGTTTTGAGGCGGCGCTGCTTCATGCCGGTGATGCAGGGGTTTTCACCTTTCCAGAAATAACCGTGGTGCACCAGGATCAGATCCGCCTGGGCTTCAACGGCCGCGTCCAGCAGGGCCTGGCTGGCGGTCACGCCGCTGACGATGCGCATGACCTGGGGCCGCCCCTCGACCTGCAGGCCGTTGGGGCAATAATCGGCAATTTTTGCACTGCCAAGGTAGCGGTCCGCTTCCTCGACGAGGGTGGTAAGGGGGACGGCCATAAAAGACTCCTAAATATCCCGTTCGAAGGCGCTCGCAGCCTCGTATAATGCGCGACATTATGGGCGCTCTCCCGCCCCCTGCAACCTGTCAGGACTTACTTGATGCTCAAGGCGCTGCGTTTTTTTGGATGGCCATTGCTGGCTGGCGTGCTGATCGCGATGTTGATTATTCAGCGTTTCCCCGAGCTGGTGGGTCTTCCCAGCCTTGATGTGAACCTGCAGCAGGCGCCGCAGACCAGTGCCGTAGTGCAAGGCCCGGTGACCTACGCCGACGCGGTCACCATTGCCGCCCCTGCCGTGGTCAACCTGTACACCACCAAGGTCATCAACAAACCGGCTCATCCACTGTTTGAGGACCCGCAGTTCCGCCGCTATTTCGGCGACAACGGGCCGAAGCAGCGCCGCATGGAGTCCAGCCTGGGTTCCGGGGTGATCATGAGCCCCGAAGGCTACATCCTCACCAATAACCACGTGACTACCGGCGCCGACCAGATCGTGGTGGCCCTGCGCGACGGCCGCGAAACCCTGGCCCGCGTGGTGGGCAGCGACCCGGAAACCGACCTCGCGGTCCTGAAGATCGACTTGAAAAGCCTGCCGTCCATCACCCTCGGCCGTTCCGACGGTTTGCGCGTGGGCGACGTGGCGCTGGCCATCGGCAACCCGTTCGGCGTGGGCCAGACCGTGACCATGGGCATCATCAGCGCCACCGGGCGCAACCAGTTGGGCCTGAACAGCTACGAAGATTTCATCCAGACCGATGCGGCGATCAACCCGGGCAACTCCGGCGGCGCGCTGGTGGATGCCAATGGCAACCTGACCGGTATCAACACGGCGATTTTCTCCAAGTCCGGCGGTTCCCAGGGCATCGGCTTCGCGATCCCGGTGAAGCTGGCGATGGAAGTGATGAAGTCGATCATCGAGCACGGCCAGGTGATTCGCGGCTGGTTGGGGATCGAAGTGCAGCCGTTGACCAAGGAGCTGGCCGAGTCCTTTGGCTTGACCGGTCGCCCTGGCATCGTGGTCGCCGGGATCTTCCGCGACGGCCCGGCGCAGAAAGCCGGCCTGCAACTGGGGGATGTGATCCTCAGCATCAACGGTGAACCGGCCGGCGATGGCCGCAAGTCGATGAACCAGGTGGCGCGGATCAAGCCGACCGAGAAGGTGGCGATCCAAGTCATGCGCAATGGCAAGGAGATCAAGTTGCTGGCGGAAATCGGCTTGCGCCCACCGCCTGCGCCGGTCAAAGAAGAAGAATAAAGCGCCTCGTACAGGTACCCGTTCGCGGGTACCTGTAAGTTGGTATTTCGAACGCATCGAAGTGCTCAAGGGCCCAGCCGCCAGCCTGTACGGCCGTGGCGATCCCGGCGGCACCGTGAATATCGTCACCAAGAAGCCCCAGCCCGACGCATTCACCACGGTGCAAACCAGCGCCGGCAGCTGGGACCGCTATCGCACGGCCATCGACCTCAACACCCCGCTGGACAGCGAAGGCAACGTACTGTCGCGGGTCAACCTGGCGGTGGAAGACAACCACAGCTTCCGCGATCACGTGCAGAGCAAACGGGTATTCGTCGCGCCCTCGTTCAGTTGGCAACTGGCGCCGGACACCCGCCTTCTCGTGGAAAGCGAATTCGTGCGCCACCGCTCCACCTTCGACCGCGGCATCGTCGACGCACCGGGCGTGCCGCGCTCCACCTTCCTCGGCGAACCCAATGACGGTGATATCGACAACCATAACAACCGCCTCCAGGCGACCCTCGAACATCACCTCAACGACGCCTGGACACTGCGCCTGGCCAGCCACTACAAGCAAGGCAGCCTGTGGGGCGACGCCTCGGAAAACCGTGCGCTGAATGCCGACGGCCACACCCTCGACCGCCGCTACCGTGAGCGCTCCATGGGCTGGCACGACAGCATTACCCAGTTGGAACTGCGCGGCCTGTTCGATATCGGCAGTTGGCAGCACGAACTGCTGATCGGCACCGAATACGAGGATTACCGCAAGAAAGAACGCGTGACGGCTATCGGCGGTAGCCGCTACACCATCGACCTCCACAACCCGGTCTATGGCCAACCCAAACCCAACGGGGCGCGCTCCGGCACCGACTTCTTCGAGCAGAGCACCGATGACTTCACGCGCCACCACGCCAAGAGCCGGCAAACCCACGACGCCGTTACCCAGCGTGCCGGCCTGCTGTATCAGCTCACGCCGCAGGTTGGGGTGTTCGCCAACGCGTCCACCTCGTTCAAGCCCAACAGTGGCCTGGATGCCGACGGTCAATCCTTCAAGCCGGAAGAAGGCGTGGGCTATGAAGTGGGGGTCAAGAGCGAGCTGTTCGACGACCGTCTCAGCGCCACCGTCGCTGTGTTCCATATCGAGAAGGAAAACGTGCTCGCGCTGGACCCGCCCACCAATACCAACCGCGCCATGGGCAAGGCGCGCAGCCTGGGTGTAGACCGGCAACTGAGCGGGCAAGTGAGCGATGCCGTGCGGGTGATCGGCGCACTTGCGTACATCGACGCCGAAGTGACCAAGGGCGATAAAGCCATTCCTGCCGGCAGCCGGATTCTCGGCGTGGCCAAGCGCAGCGGCAGCCTGTTGGGCGTGTATGAATTCCAGGACGGCGCATTGCGCGGCTCAGACCTGGGGGCGGCGTTCACTTATGCAGGTGACCGCTCCGGCGAGGCCGGCACGCGCTTCGAACTGCCGGCCTACCACACCGTCGACCTGTTGGCCCATTACAGGGCCACGGACAACGTCACGGTGGGCTTGAACCTCAACAACTTGTTTGATGAGAAATACTACGAGCGATCCTACAGCAACTATTGGATCAATCCGGGTGAGCCGCGCAATCTCACGGTCAGCCTGACCCTTAATCTGTAAACGCGGTCAAACCATGTGGGAGCTGGCTTGCCTGCGATAGCGGTGTATCAGCCAACAACTCTATCGGCTGACACTCCCTCTTCGCGAGCAAGCCCGCACACATTCTGATCTTCACTTGGTTCGGTTACAGCGCTGTGGGCGCCCGCTCGCACAAGGTATTGAGCGCCTTCGCCCACTGCGGATCATCATTCAGGCACGGCACCAACACCAACTCCTCCCCGCCGGCCTCGCGGAACTGCTCCAGGCCGCGGTCGCCGATTTCTTCGAGTGTCTCGATGCAGTCGGCGACAAACGCCGGGCACATCACCAGCAGCTTTTTCACACCTTGCTGGGCCAACGCTTCAAGGCGAGCTTCGGTGTAGGGTTCGATCCATTTGGCACGGCCCAGGCGCGATTGGAACGCCACCGACCATTTATCTTCCGGCAAGCCCAGGCGTGCGGCAAAGTCACGGGCGACGCTGAAACACTGCGCGCGATAGCAGGTCTTGAGCACCTCGGCGGACGCGTTCTTGCAGCAGTCGGCATCCTTGAAGCAATGCTGGCCGGTGGGGTCGAGTTTGGTCAGGTGCCGCTCAGGCAAGCCGTGGAAACTCAGCAGCAGGTGGTCGTAATCCTGTTCCACGTAAGGCCGCGCGCTCGCTGCCAGGGCGTCGAGATATTCGGGCTGGTCGTAGAACGGTTGCAGGATCGAGAACTGCACATCGAGCTTTTTGTCGCGCACCACGCGCTGGGCTTCTTCGATCACCGTGGTCACGGTGCTGTCGGCAAATTGCGGGTACAACGGCGCCAGGGTGACCTTGCGGATGCCCTGGGCAGCAAGGCGGGTCAGCACACTTTCAATCGACGGTTCGCCATAGCGCATCGCCAATTCCACCGGGCCTTGGGTCCACTGCGCGGTCATCTGCTGTTGCAGGCGCCGGCTCAGCACCACCAGCGGTGAGCCTTCGTCCCACCAGATGGACGCGTAGGCATGGGCCGACTGCTCGGGGCGCTTGATCAGGATCAGCGACACCAGCAAGCGGCGCATCGGCCACGGCAGGTCGATCACATAAGGATCCATCAGGAACTGATTGAGGTAGCTGCGCACATCGGCCACCGAGGTGGACTTTGGTGAGCCGAGGTTGACCAGTAACAACGCGTGATCCGTCATGCAACATCCTATCTCTAGAGGCGGCTGGACAAGTCGTCCAGGGCCGCGCGCAACTCAGTGAACTGAAAAGTGAAACCGGCGGCCAGCAACCGTTCGGGCACCGCCTTCTGCCCGCCCAGCAACAGGCCGGACAACTCGCCCAGGCCCACCTTCAACGCAAAGGCCGGCATCGGCATGAACGCCGGACGGTGCAGTACCTGTCCCAGGGTTTTCGCAAACTCGCGATTGCGCACCGGGCGTGGCGCGCAAGCATTATAAGGACCGCTGGCGTCAGGCTTGTGCAGAAGAAAATCAATCAGGGCGATTTGATCCTTGATATGCACCCATGGCATCCACTGCCGACCCTTACCGATAGGCCCGCCCAGCCCCAGTTTGAACGGCAGCAACAGCCGCGACAAAAAGCCGCCCTCCGCCGCCAGCACCAGGCCGGTACGCACCAGCACCACGCGAATGCCCAGGGCTTCGGCGCGCTGGGCGGTTTCTTCCCAGGCGATGCACAGCTGGCTGGGGAAATCGTCCTGCACCGGGCCGCTGGCTTCGGTCAACTCGCGCTCGCCGCCATCGCCGTACCAACCCACCGCCGAACCGGACACCAACACCGCTGGTTTTTGCGCCAGGGTTTCCAGCCATGCCAGCAAGGTTTCGGTGAGACTGATGCGGCTGCTCCACAACAACGCCTTGCGCTTGTGGGTCCACGGGCGGTCGGCGATGGGCGCGCCGGCGAGGTTGATGACCGCGTCGACCGGGCCGATAACCTCTTGCAGGCCAGCCACACCCGACACCTGCTCGCCGCACAGTTTGGCGACCTGGTCCGGATGACGACTCCACACCGTCAGGCGATGGCCCTGGGCAAGCCAGTGCTTGCAGAGTTGGCGGCCAATCAGGCCAGTACCGCCGGTCAGCAAAATGTGCATGGGATCTTCCTCATGTAACGTTCGCCGCCCATCACTGGTCTATTTTATAAGCAGGGATCAATTTGAACGGGCGTGACGTTGGATTAAGCCTCTGCTTTAACCATAGGCCACGCCATAAGAACAGGTCAGCCAAAACTTATACCAAAAAACAATATTGTACAGCTATTGGTGTCGGCGTAGTCTGTACCCAACGGTAAAACGAGGCCTCCCATGACTGTTCCCATCGCGATCATCGGCACC
Organism: Pseudomonas sp. CHM02; assembly: GCF_000612585.1. Lineage (GTDB taxonomy): Bacteria > Pseudomonadota > Gammaproteobacteria > Pseudomonadales > Pseudomonadaceae > Aquipseudomonas. The sequence goes on along the minus strand of NZ_JFCA01000021.1, from coordinate 74,822 downwards.
GGCATCGCCGGTCTCTCCGCCGCCCGAGCGTTACGAGACGCGGGGCACGTTGTACAACTCTTCGATAAAAGCCGCGGCAGTGGTGGCCGCATGTCCAGCAAGCGCAGCGACGCCAGCTCCCTGGACATGGGCGCGCAATACTTCACCGCCCGCGACCGGCGCTTCGTCAACGAAGTGCAGCGCTGGCAAAGCAACGGCTGGGCCGAGCAATGGAAGCCCCAGCTGTACAACTTCAAGTCCGGCCAGCTCACGCCCTCTCCCGATGAACAGATCCGCTGGGTCGGCACACCGCGCATGAGCGCAATCACCCGCGCACTGCTCGATGACCTGCCGGTGGAATTCGGTTGCCGCATCACCGAAGTGTTCCAGGGCAAACAACACTGGAACCTGCTGGATGCCGATGGCGAAAACCACGGCCCCTTCAGCCACGTGATCATCGCCACCCCGGCGCCCCAGGCCACCGCGCTGCTGGCTGCCGCGCCCAAGCTGGCAAGTGCCGCCGCCGGGGTGAAAATGGACCCGACCTGGGCCATCGCGCTGGCCTTCGACAAACCCCTGGATACGCCCATGGAAGGCTGCTTTGTACAAGACAGCCCTCTCGACTGGCTGGCGCGCAACCGCAGCAAACCGGGGCGCGACACCACCCTCGACACCTGGGTGCTGCACGCCACCAGCGCGTGGAGCAAGGCGCACCTGGACCTGTCCAAAGAGGCGGTGATCGAGCACCTGCACGGCGCCTTCGCCGAGCTGCTGCACAGCGCCATGCCTGCGCCGTCGTTCAGCCTGGCGCACCGCTGGCTCTACGCGCGACCCTCCAGCAGCCACGAATTCGGCGTGCTGGCCGATGCCGACATGGGCCTCTACGTGTGTGGCGACTGGTGCCTGTCGGGCCGCGTGGAAGGCGCATGGCTCAGCGGCCAGGAAGCCGCGCGCCGTTTGATCGAGCACCTGCAATGAACCGCATCAATCCCGCCAAATTGCTGCTGTCGAAGTGGACAGCAGCGCGCCCCCGAAATAAGGAAAAACACTTCCTGGTCACCGAACTGTTTCGTGACAACGAAGGCACCGTGCTGGAAATCGAACTGCAGGCCGTCATGACCCTGCGCAGCGAACGCCTGCCCTGGCAAACCCTGCAGGATATCGACCGCTGGAAAATCGGCTGGAAATAGCCAACCCGCAGAAATTGTACAAATAATTTGACTTGTACAACATCGAACCTATGATGAGATTTAGTTGTACAAGATTAAAACCTTGTACAGGTATCTTGCGAGGGTTCGTGTATGTCCAGCACCACCAAACCGAAGATCGCCATCAGCGCCTGCCTGCTGGGCGAAAACGTGCGCTTCAACGGCGGCCATAAACAATCCCTGCTGTGCAGCCAGACCCTCGCCGATTATTTCGACTTTGTGCCGCTGTGCCCCGAAGTCGCCATCGGCCTGGGCATCCCACGCGAACCCATCCGCCTGGTGGGCGACCCTGCCCACCCGCAAGCCGTCGGCACTGTGCACCGCGAGTTGAATGTCACCCAGCCGCTGCACGACTACGGCCAGCAGATGGCGGCGGAACACACTGACCTGTGCGGCTACATCTTCATGCAGAAGTCACCGTCCTGTGGCCTGGAGCGGGTCAAGGTGTACCGCGAAAACGGCACCCCGGTGGACGGCGGCGGGCGCGGTATCTACGCCCAGGCCTTTTGTGCCCGCCACCCCAACCTGCCGGTGGAAGAAGACGGTCGTCTGAATGACCCGGTGCTGCGCGAAAACTTCCTGACCCGCGTATTCGTGTACACCAGTTGGCAGCAACTGCTGGCCGAAGGGCTGACCCGTCACCGCCTGCTGGCGTTTCATTCGCGCTACAAATACTTGTTGATGGCCCACAGCCCGGCGCACTACAAAAGCCTCGGCCACCTGCTGGGCAGCATGACCAAGGGCGCCAACCTGGATGAATTGGCCAGCGGTTATTTCAGCGAGCTGATGACCGGCCTGACCAAGTGCGCCACCCGTGGCACCCACACCAACGTGCTGCAACACATCAGCGGCTACCTCAAGCAGGCCATCAATGCCGACGACAAGCAGGAAATGCAAACCGTCATCGGCCAGTACCGCCACGGCATCGTACCCTTGGTCGTGCCGATGACCCTGCTCAAACACCACTTTCGCCAACACCCGGACCGCTACATCGCGCAGCAGGCCTACCTGCAACCGCACCCGGAAAACCTCAGCCTGCGAAATGCGATCTAGACCATGAAAGCTGCCCTGCTAGACGAACCCGGCGAAGACATCGCCCAAGCCCTCGAAGACGGCTGGCTGCCGATCCGCGAAGTGGCGCGCCAGACCGGCGTCAACGCCGTGACCCTGCGCGCCTGGGAACGCCGTTACGGCCTGATCGTGCCCCAGCGCACGCCCAAGGGTCATCGACTGTTCAGCGCCGAACATGTCCAACGTATCCACACTATTCTCACCTGGCTCAATCGCGGCGTGCCGGTCAGCCAGGTCAAAGGCCTGATCGACTCCGCCCAGGCCCTTCCCGATGCCGTCGAAAATGAATGGCACACCCTGCGCCAGAACCTGGTGCAAGCCATCAGCGAATTGACCGAGCGCCGGGTCGACGACGCCTTCAACCAGGCCATGGCGCTGTACCCGCCGCGCACCCTGTGCGAACAACTGCTGCTGCCGCTGCTTCAGGAGCTGGAACAGCGTTGGCAGGGTCAATTCGGCGCGCAGATGGAGCGGGTGTTTTTCCTGTCCTGGCTGCGCAGCAAATTCGGTGCGCGCATCTACCACAACAACCGCCAGTTGCACGGCGCACCGTTGTTGCTGGTGAACCAGTCCGACCTGCCGCTGGAACCGCATCTGTGGCTCAGCGCCTGGCTGGCCAGCAGTGCCGACTGCCCGGTGGAAGTGTTCGACTGGCCGCTGCCCGCCGGTGAACTGGCCCTGGCGGTGGAACACCTGCAACCACGCGCAGTGCTGCTGTATTCGAGCAAGGCACTGCATTTGTCGACGTTCGCCAAACTCTTGGGTGGCATCGGCTGCCCGAAGCTGATCGTCGGACCAACGGTATGCATCCACCAGGCCGAGTTGGCCGTATTAGCCCATGACATCCCTGAATTGCTCGTCGCCGAAGAACCGTTGTCGGCCCACCAGCTACTGATCCAGCGTGGACTCGTTTAAATGCATCTGATCTGGCTGCGCACCGACCTGCGCCTACACGACAACACCGCCCTGGCCGCCGCACGCCAGCGGGGCCCGATCGCGGCGGTGTACCTGATCACGCCCGAGCAGTGGCTGGCCCACGACGATGCGCCGTGCAAAGTGGATTTCTGGCTGCGCAACCTGCAAGAGCTGAGCACAACGCTCGGCGAACTGAACATTCCCCTGCTGATCCGCACCGCAGCCACCTGGGACCAGGCGCCGGGCGTGCTGAGCCAGCTGTGTGGTGAACTGTCGGTGGCGTCGGTGCACGTCAACGAGGAATACGGCATTCACGAAAGCCGTCGCGATGCGGCCGTGTCCGAGGCCTTGGAAGCGAAAGGCGTCAGTTTTCACAGCTACCTCGATCAACTGTTCTTCCAGCCCGGCAGCGTGCTGACCAAGACCGGCACTTACTTCCAGGTGTTCAGTCAGTTTCGCAAGGTCTGCTACGCCCGCTTGCACAGCGCCCTGCCCCGCACGGTCGCAGCGCCAAAGGCTCAAGCCGCGCTCACGCTGAAAAGCGATCCGGTGCCCACGGCAGTCGACGGTTTCGAGCCACCCAGCGAAGCCCTGCGGGCGCTGTGGCCGGCCGGCGAGGACGAAGCCCGTCGTCGTCTCGATGCCTTTGTCGATCAGCAGATCAGCTACTACAAGGACGAGCGCGACTTCCCTGCCAAGCCCGGCACCAGCCAGCTCTCCGCCTACCTCGCGGCGGGCGTCGTTTCGCCGCGCCAGTGCCTGCATGCCGCCTTGCAAACCAACGGCGGCGAGTTCGAAAGTGGCGACATGGGCGCCATCACCTGGATCAACGAACTGCTGTGGCGCGAGTTCTACAAGCACATTCTGGTGGGCTACCCCCGTGTCTCGCGCCACCGTGCGTTCCGTCCCGAGACCGAAGCCGTGGCCTGGCGCAACGCACCAAAGGACCTCGCTGCCTGGCAGGAAGCACGCACGGGCCTGCCGATTATCGACGCCGCCATGCGCCAACTGCTGGAAACCGGCTGGATGCACAACCGCCTGCGCATGGTCGTGGCGATGTTCCTGACCAAGAACCTGCTGATCGACTGGCGCGAAGGCGAACGCTTCTTCATGCGTCATCTGATCGACGGCGACCTGGCAGCCAATAACGGCGGCTGGCAGTGGAGCTCGTCCACCGGCACCGACTCGGCGCCGTACTTCCGGATATTCAGCCCCTTGAGCCAATCGGAAAAATTCGACAGCGAAGGCCTTTTCATCAAGCACTGGCTGCCGGAGCTGGCCGCACTGAATAAAAAGGAAGTGCACAACCCCGAAGCTGCCGGTGGCCTGTTCGGCGTGGCGGATTACCCGCGCTCGATCGTCGACCTGAAAAAATCCCGTGAACGGGCCTTGGCTGCCTTCCGCAGCCTGCCCTCGCGCCAAGCAGCGGGGGGCGAATATGAGTGACTTCCTGCGCCGTTTCGCCCAGGCCTTCGCCACGCTGGACAAGCACAACCTGCACCTGCTCGACAGCTTGTACAGCCAGGACATCGCGTTTGCCGACCCGCTGCACGACGTCCATGGCTTGCCCGCCATGCGCCGCTACTTCGCCGAGCTGTACAGCAACGTCAGCCAGCTGCGCTTCGACTTCCACGGGTTCGATCAGGTGGCCGAAGGCGAAGGTTACCTGCGCTGGAAAATGAGCTTCTGCCACCCCCGCCTGGCCAACGGCAAGGTGATCCGGGTGGAAGGCTGCTCGCACCTGATGTGGCACGACAAGGTGTACCGCCACCGCGACTATTTCGATGCCGGCGCCCTGCTGTACGAACACTTGCCCGTGTTGGGCAGCGTCGTCAGCTGGCTGAAAAGGAGACTGGGATGAGCCTTACAACGCCCCGCCGTTATTGGCTGACCGGCGCCAGCAGTGGCATCGGCGCCGCACTGGCCGTGGAGTTGCTCAACAGCGGCGCACACGTGGCCTTGAGTTCACGGTCGAAAGGCCCGCTGGAAGCCCTCGCCCAACGTTACCCCGGCCAAGTGCTGGTGGTGGCGGGAGACCTGACCAACAGCCAGACTGTGCGCGAAATTGGTGAACAGATCGGCGCGACCTGGGGCTCACTGGACACGGTGATCCTCAATGCCGGCACCTGTGAATACGTGGACGCACGGCAGTTTGACGCCTCCATTGTCGAGCACGTGGTCCGCACCAACCTGCTCGCCAGCAGTTACTGCATCGAAGCCGCCCTGCCGCTGTTGCGCGCCGGGGTGACGCCGCACCTGGTGGGCGTCGCCAGTGCCGTGACCTACCTGCCAATGCCACGGGCCGAAGCCTATGGCGCATCCAAGGCCGGCTTGCGCTACCTGTTCGAATCCCTGCGCATCAGCCTGTCGCCGGAAAGTATCGACGTGACCGTGATCAGTCCAGGCTTCGTCGATACGCCGCTGACCGAACGCAATGACTTCCCCATGCCGCTCAGTTGGTCGGCAGACAAAGCCGCGCGGCATATCTTCGCCAAGCTGGAAAAGCGCCCGCTGGAAATCGCCTTTCCCGCCCTGTTTATCGCCACTCTCTGGCCATTGTCGAAACTGCCCAACCGTGCCCAGTTGATCATCGGCAAGCGCATGTTGCGCAGCCCACCGCCGAAAAAGGACGACCTGTGAAGATCGCCATTATCGGGAGCGGCATCGCGGGGCTGACCAGCGCCTACCTGCTCAGCCGTCGCCATGACATCACCTTGTTCGAAGCGGGCGACCGCATCGGCGGGCACACCCACACGGTCAACGTGACGGTCGAGGGTAAACGCTACGCGGTGGACACCGGTTTCATCGTGTTCAACGACTGGACCTACCCGCATTTCATCCGCCTGCTGGGGCAGATCGGGGTGAAGTTCAAACCCACCGAAATGAGCTTTTCGGTGTGCGACGAGAACACTCGGTTCGAGTACAACGGTAATAACCTCAACAGCCTGTTTGCCCAGCGTCGCAATATCCTGTCGCCAGGGTTCTGGGGCATGTTGCGCGACATCCTGCGCTTCAATCGCGAGGCACCGCTGGACCTGCAAGCGCAACGCATCAGCGCCGACATGACCCTGGGCGATTACCTCGAGGCCCGCGGTTATGGCCCGCGGTTTATCCTGCATTACATCGTGCCGATGGGGGCCGCTATCTGGTCGATGTCACTGGTGGACATGCTGAAGTTTCCGCTGCAGTTCTTTGTGCGCTTTTTCAAGAACCACGGGCTGCTCTCGGTGAACAACCGGCCGCAATGGTGCGTGATCGAGGGCGGCTCCAGCAGCTATATCGAGCCCCTGACCCGCAGCTTTCGCGAACACATCCGCCTCGATTGCCCTGTGCATCGGGTAGAGCGCGACGCGCAGGGCGTGGTTGTCCACAGTGCCGCCGGCGCCGAAGCCTTCGACAAGGTGGTGTTTGCCTGTCACAGCGACCAGGCGCTGGCGTTGCTCGGCGACCCCAGCCAGGCCGAACAGGACATACTCGGTGCGCTGCCCTACGCCGATAACGATGTCGTGCTGCACACCGACACGCGCCTGCTACCCGACCGCAAACTGGCCTGGGCCAGCTGGAACTACCGGCTGACCGCCAACCAGCAGACACAGGCGGCTGTGACCTATGACATGAACATCCTGCAGGGCATCGACAGCGCCACTACGTTTTGCGTCAGCCTCAACCAGACGCCGATGATCAACCCGCTGAAAGTGCTTGCCCGGTACACCTACGCCCACCCGCAATACAGCCTGGGCGCGGTGGCGGCGCAGGCGCGTCGCGATGAGATATCCGGCGTGCGCAATACCTTTTACTGCGGCGCCTACTGGGCCAACGGCTTTCACGAAGATGGCGTGGTCAGCGCCCTGCACGTGGCCCAGGCATTTGGGGAAACCCTGTGAACAGCGCCCTGTACAGCGGCTGGATCGCCCATCGCCGGTTTGCGCCCAAGGCTCACGCCTTTCGCTACCGCATCGGCCTGCTGTACCTGGACCTGAGCGAAGAACATGAAGTGCTCGGGCTGTCCCCCCTGGCCGGGTGCAGCCGCCTGGCGCCCTTCGGTTTTCGCCAGCAGGACTACCTGCGTGAATTGACGCGTACCGGCATGAGCTTGAGCGATGCCGTGCGCCAGGAAGTCGGCAAGGCACTGGGGCGTATCCCCCAGGGCGTTATCTGCCTACTGACCCAGGCCCGCAGTTGGGGCCTGGCTTTTAACCCCGTGAGTTTCTTCTACTGCTTCGAGGCCGACGGACGTCTGGCCGCGATCCTGTGTGAAGTGACCAACACCCCGTGGCGCGAGCGCTATCACTACGTACTCCCGGCCCAGGCCTTGAGCGCAGACGAGCATCAGCATTTCGCCGTGGCCAAGGCCTTCCATGTGTCGCCGTTTTTGCCACGCGACCTGGAATACCGCATGAGCTTCAGCCCGCCCGCCGCCAGGCTCGGCGTGCACATGGCCGACTGGCAGGGCACACAGAAAGTCTTCGACGCCACCTTGAGCCTGCAAAAAGAAACGCTCAGCCGCGCCAGCCTGCATCGCTACCTGTGGCGCTTTCCGTGGATGACCGCCAAGACCTGCCTCGCAATCTACTGGCAGGCCATGCGGCTCTTGCTTAAACGCACACCGATTTTTTCCCATCAGGCCGCCGATGGCGCCTCTCGCACCGCAGTCGGGTATACCAAGGATCGCCGCCATGAAATCCCCTAGCTTATCGGTCAAGACCCACCGCCTGAACGTCAACGGCATGACTGCCGCGCTGTTGCGCAAGGCTGTCATGCGTCAACTCAGCCAACTGCGCCATGGTCAACTGGTGGTGATCGAAGAGGGCGAACGGCAAGTATTCGGCGCACGGGAAGCGCACTTGCTGGGGGAAATCCAGATCCTTGATTCGGCCGTGTGGGGCCTGGTGGCGGCCAACGGCTCCATCGGCGCCGGAGAGGCATTCATCCACGGTTATTGGACCAGCCCCGACTTGACCGCCGTCGTGCGCGTGATGGTCAGCAACCTGGACGTCCTCGACGCGATGGAAGGTGGCCTGGCGCGCTTGGCGCAGCCGTTCACCCAGGGCTTGCACTGGCTCAACCGCAACACACGCAAGGGCTCGCAGAAAAACATCGCCGCCCACTACGATCTGGGCAACGACCTGTTCGAAGAATTCCTCGACCCGACCATGATGTATTCGGCGGCGCAATTCCTGACCCCCGACGACACCCTGGAACAGGCACAGTTGAACAAGCTGGAGCGCATCTGCCAGAAACTCGCCCTCAAGCCCACCGACCACCTGCTGGAAATCGGCACCGGCTGGGGCAGCATGGCGCTCTACGCGGCGCAGCATTATGGTTGCAAGGTCACCACCACGACCTTGTCCAAGGAGCAGTTCGCCTACACCGAGAAACGCATCGCGACCCTCGGACTGCACGATCAGGTCACGCTGTTGCTGCAGGACTACCGCGACCTGACCGGCCAGTATGACAAGCTGGTGTCCATCGAAATGATCGAAGCGGTAGGCCATCGCTTCCTGCCGACCTACTTCAAGCAGTGCGCGCACCTGCTCAAGAGCGACGGCCTGATGCTGCTGCAAGCCATCACCATTCGTGAGCAACGCTTTGAACAGGCCAAGCGCAGTGTGGATTTTATCCAGCGTTACATCTTCCCCGGCGGCGCCCTGCCCTGCGTGCAGAACATGCTGCATATCGTCAGCCGCGACACCGATATGAACCTGCTGCACATGGAGGACTTCGGCCTGCATTACGCGCGAACCTTGCGCCTGTGGCATGAGAATTTTCGCCGTGCCCACGGTCGCCTCGCGGAACTGGGCTACGACGAATACTTCCTGCGTCTGTGGGAGTTTTACCTGTGCTACTGCGAAGGCGGGTTTATGGAACGCACCATCGGCACGGCGCAGTTGCTGCTGGCCAAACCCTCGGCGATCAACCCGCCGCTGCTCGGGCGCTTCAATGCTTAAGACTCTGGCCAATGCCGCGCTCTTTCAGTGCGGCTGGTTTGCCTGTGTGCTCGGTGGTGACAGCCGGTGGTTGCTGGCAGGGCTGGCCGTGCTGGCCATCCATCTGCTGTGGATAAGTTCGTGGGCCGAAGACGGCAAGCTGATTCTCGGCGTAACGGTGGTGGGCACATTATTGGATACCGCGTTGCGTGCGCTGGGCGTATTCCAGTTCACCGAACCGGGGCCGCTGATTCCCTTCTGGTTGATCCTGTTGTGGGCGTTGCTGGCGACGACATTGCGCCATTGCCTGGCCTGGAGTGCCCGCCCCTGGTGGCGTGCGGCGCTACTGGGCGCATTGGGCGGCCCGCTTTCCTACTATGCCGGCAGCCAATTGGCGGGGGTGCAATTTGGCTTCGGCCTCGCGTCCACGATGGTTGCACTGGCGTTGCTGTGGGCCGGGGTGTTTGTGGGATTGCACCGACTTGCGCGCTGACGCCTGTCAGTCGTTTCACACCTGTGTCACCCGCTTGCCTTACACTGCGCGCCTATGACCAACATCCCCCACACTCAAATCGCCGAACCCGCCGTCACCTGCTCGACATGCGCGGCCTGCTGTTGCCAGCTGGAAGTCATGCTGATCACCGACACGGGCGTGCCGGAGCGCTATATCGACACCGATGACTGGGGCGGCGAAGTGATGCTACGCCTGGACGATGGCTGGTGCGCGGCGCTGGATCGGGACACGATGATGTGCACGATCTACGAGCGACGACCGCTGATTTGCCGGGAGTTCGAGATGGGCGCACCGGAATGCCTGGCCGAGCGCGAAGGGATTGCAACAGCCTATCGCTGATTGAAATAGATGCTGTAGGAGCCGGCTTGCCGGCGATGCAGACACCTTGGTGAATCAGTCACACCGAGGTGATGCTATCGCCGGCAAGCCGGCTCCTACAGTTAGGTGTGTGTTTAGAGCGGCAAGGTGTAGTGCAACGAGTAGCTCTCTACCCCGTCGTTATGGCTGCTGATGCCCGCATTGGAATAATGCGTGGCACGAATGCCCACTTCATGCCCGCCGGCAAAACGCAGGCCGAAGCCCAGGCGGTCTTCGAACTGAAAGGCCTGGCCGATGTTGTTGTCTTCCACTTTGGTGCGAGAGAACACCGCCACACCGACCCCGGCTTCGATGTAAGGCTTGACCGACTCACCGGCAAATTCGTACACGAACACCGGAGAGAACGACAGGCTGCTGACGCTGGCGCGCTTGTCACCGTCCCAATAGGTGTAGGCGCCGCTCCAGTAGCCGGTCAGTCGACCGGTATCGCTCTGCCACCAGCTTTTGTCCCACTCCGATGTCAGACCCAGCCGATAGGTCATGGTCGAATCGCTGGTGCTCCCCACACCCAACTCCAGGCCAGCGGCCTGCGCCGAAACAGAGTGCCCCACTACAGCGGCCGCAATCGCAGCCAAACAGAACAAGCGCTTCATAAGAAACATCCTTTCCGAACGAAGTTATATGGTTTTGTACAGGCTATCTCGCTATAGAAGCTGGCGCGTAATCAGAAGTTCCAGCTGATTACGCTGGAATTTCACGAATTTTTCACGCACCGAAGCTTCGCACAACGCCCGGATATTTCCATAGTGTCGGTAGGATTTTTCTTAGGTGAGGCACATCGCCGCTGGTCCAGAACTGTGCAGGTTCAGGCTTGCCATCGGCCAGCAGGTCGCGCTCGTCCAGCAAACGCTTGAGCTGACGGGCTACGGCGGCGCCAGTGTCGATGAGGATGATGCTGGGGGGCAGCATCTGCGCCAGGAGCGGCTTGAGGAAGGGATAGTGGGTGCAGCCGAGAATGATGGTGTCGCAACCGGCGTTGAGCAGCGGTTCAATGTACCGCTGTAACAACTGGCGCAGGGCCGGGCTGTTCAAGTCACCGCTTTCAATCAGCTCGACCAGGCCCGGGCACGGTTGGGTGATGACCTTCACGTCGGTAGCGAAACGGTCAAGCAAGGCGGCGAACTTGGCGCTTTGCAGCGTACCGGTGGTGGCAAGCACCCCCACCACGCCACTGCGAGTGGCCGCGGCGGCGGGTTTGACGGCGGGCTCCATGCCCACCAGCGGCCAATCGGGAAAATCCAGGCGCAGGTCGGCGGCAGCGGCGACGGTGGCGGTATTGCAGGCAATCACAAAGGCCTTGGCGCCCTGCTCCCGGAAAAACGCCGCCACTCGCCGCGAACGCTCGAGAATAAACGCCGGACTTTTCTCGCCATAGGGGATGTGCCCGCAATCGGCCACGTACAGCAACGATTCATGGGGCAAAAGCTGCTGGATTTCGTCCAGCACGGTCAAGCCGCCGATACCGGAGTCGAATACACCGATCGGCGCGCCCTTAACCATGCGGCGTCCCGCACACGCTGCAACCGGGGTCACGCTTGACGCGCAACTCGCGAAAACGCGTGGTCAAGGCATCGATCAGCAAGAGGCGGCCCACCAAAGGCTCACCAAAACCGGCCAGCAGCTTCAGGGCCTCCAGGGCTTGCAGACTACCGACCAGCCCTACCAGAGGGCCGATCACGCCGGCTTCGCTGCAAGTGAGTTCGGTATCGCTGCCGTGCCCATATAAACAGTGGTAGCACGGGCTGTCGGCGCGACGCGGGTCGAATACCGACAATTGCCCCTCAAGACGAATCGCCGCGCCGCTGATCAATGGCGTGGCGGCCGCCACGCAGGCGGCGTTCACCGCTTCACGGGTGGAGAAGTTGTCGCTGCAATCGAGCACCACGTCCACCGCTTCTACCGCGGCGGCCAGGGAATCGGCATCCAGTGCGCAGCGGTGGGCGATCAGTTTGATGTCGGGGTTGATCGCGGTCAGGCGACGCAGGGCCGAGTCGACCTTGGTCTGCCCGACACTGTCGGTGTCATGGATGATCTGGCGCTGCAGGTTGGTCAGGTCGACCGTGTCGAAATCCGCGACATGCAGCTCGCCCACACCGGCTGCCGCCAGGTACAGCGCGACGGGGGCGCCCAGGCCACCGAGGCCGATGATCAACGCCCGGCTGTTTTTCAGGCGCAATTGGCCGTCGATGTCGACATGCTGCAACAGAATTTGTCGGCTATAGCGCAACAGCTCCTGATCGGTCAGCACGGCCGGCGTCCCAGGGTAATGCGTTCGTGGCCGCCGAGGTCGATACGGCTGTGCACCTCTTCAAAGCCTTCACTCAGCAGCAGGTCGCGCACGGCCGGGGCCTGGTCGTAGCCATGCTCCAGCAGCAGTCGCCCACCGGCATTCAGGTGGGCGGGGGCTTCTTTGATGATCAGCCGCAAGTCGTCCAAGCCATCATGGCCGGCCACCAGTGCGCTGGCCGGCTCAAAGCGCACGTCGCCCGCCACCAGGTGCGGATCGTTATCGGCGATGTACGGCGGGTTGCTGATGATCAGGTCATAGGTATGACCGTGCAGCGCGCTGAACCAATGGCTGTTCAGCACGGTGGCGTTCTTGAGGTGCAGGCGCTGGCGATTGCGCTCGGCCAGGGCCACCGCTTCCAGCACGCGGTCGACCGCGGTGACCTGCCAGGCCGGACGTTCGCTGGCCAGGGCCAAGGCGATGGCGCCACTGCCGGTGCCCAGGTCGAGGACCTTGGCGGGCGTGGCGGGCAACAGTTCCAGGGCAGCCTCCACCAGCAGTTCGGTGTCTGGACGCGGGATCAGCGTATGCGGCGCGACCTCCAGGTCCAGCTTCCAGAAGCCTTGCTGGCCGAGGATATAGGCCACCGGCTCACCGCCACGACGGCGCTGCAAGTAGTCGGCAAACGTCAGCGCATCTTCGCTGCTGACGATCTTCTCGGGCCAGGTGTGCAGGTAGCTGCGGGATTTGCCCAGGGCAGCGGCCAGCAACAATTCGGCATCCAGGCGCGCAGTGGGCGAGTCAGGCAGGTCGGCGGCGCGCAGCAGGCTGGCGATGATGGTCATTTATTCACCTATCGCCGCCAGTTGATCGGCCTGGTATTCGGCGAGCAACGGCTCGATCACTGCTTCAACGCCACCGGCGAGGATCTCGTCCAGGGAATAAAGCGTGAGGTTGACCCGGTGGTCGGTGACCCGGCCCTGGGCAAAGTTATAAGTACGGATGCGTTCGGAGCGGTCGCCCGAGCCCACCAGCAACTTGCGCTCGCTGGCAATCGCATTGGCGGCGGCGCTGGTCTGCTGGTCGTTGAGCTTGGCCGACAGCCAGGACATCGCCCGCGCTCGGTTCTTGTGCTGGGAACGTTCTTCCTGGCACTCCACCACGATGCCCGAGGGCAAGTGGGTGATACGGATCGCCGAGTCGGTCTTGTTGACGTGCTGACCACCGGCGCCCGACGAGCGGTAGGTGTCGACACGCAAGTCGGCCGGGTTGATCTCGATAGCTTCCTGCTCGTCCGGCTCGGGCAACACTGCGACGGTGCACGCCGAGGTGTGGATACGGCCTTGGGACTCGGTCGCGGGCACGCGCTGTACGCGGTGCGCGCCGGACTCGAACTTGAGCTTGCCGTAGACGTTGTCGCCTTCGACCCGCGCGATGACTTCTTTATAGCCGCCGTGCTCGCCTTCATTCTCGGACAGTATCTCGACACGCCAGCCGCGACGCTCGGCATAGCGCGAATACATGCGGAACAGGTCGCCGGAGAAGATTGCGGCCTCGTCACCACCGGTGCCGGCACGGATCTCGAGGAACACGTTGCGCCCGTCATTCGGGTCCTTGGGCAGCAACATGCGCTGCAGGTCACCTTCCAGCTCGGCCAGCTTTTCCTTGGCTTCGCGGACTTCTTCCACGGCCATTTCGCGCATGTCCGGGTCGCTGTCCTTGAGCAGCGCCTGGGCGCCTTCGAGGTCGGCCTGCACTTTAGTCAGGTGCTTGTAGGTCGCCACAATCGGCTCAACTTCGGCGTATTCCTTGGAATACGCACGGAACTTGGTTTGATCGGAAATGACCTCGCTATCGCCGAGCAAGGCGGTCAGTTCTTCGAAACGGTCCTGGAGCACGTCCAGTTTATTGAGCAGTGACGCTTTCATTGCGGTTTTTTATCCGAAGAGCTATCTGACGCGCCCTCACCGAGGGCAAAGAGTTCCTGGGCCATGGCCAGCGCATCGAGGCGGCCTTCGGCGGTAAGCTTTTTCAATTGTACGCTGGGTGCGTGGAGCAACTTGTTGGTGAGGCCACGGGCCAGTTGCATCAGCACCTCCTCGGCGCTGCTGCCGTTGGCCAGCAAGCGCTGGGCCTTGATCAGCTCTTCGTCGCGCAGGCGTTCGCCTTGCTGACGATACGCCTTGAGCACGTCCACCGCCGCCAACTCGCGCAGGCGCACCATGAAATCTTCGGCGCCGGTGCTGACCATTTCCTCGGCGGCCTGGGCAGCGCCCTGGCGGCTCTTGAGGTTTTCGGCGACGACTTCGTGCAGATCGTCGACGCTATAGAGGTAAACGTCGTCCAACTCGCCGACTTCGGGTTCGATATCCCGCGGAACGGCGATGTCCACCATGAAGATGGGTTTGTGCTTGCGCAGTTTCAATGCGCTCTCGACCGCGCCCTTGCCCAGGATCGGCAACTGGCTGGCAGTGGAGCTGATGACGATATCGCTGCGCACCAGTTCGGCCGGGATATCCGCCAGCAGCACGGCGTGCGCGCCGAACTGCTCGGCAAGAATACTGGCGCGCTCCAGGGTACGGTTGGCCACCACGATGCGCTTGACGCCCAGGTCATGCAGGTGGCGGGCGACCAGGGTAATGGTCTCGCCGGCGCCGATCAGCAGGGCCTGGCTGCGTTGCAAATCACTGAAGATCTGTTTCGCCAGGCTGACCGCGGCAAATGCCACGGACACCGGGTTTTCACCAATGGCGGTGTCGGTGCGCACCTGCTTGGCCGAATTGAACGTGGCCTGGAACAGGCGACCCAGCAACGGACCGACGGTGCCGGCCTCACGCGCCACGGCGTAGGCGGACTTCATCTGGCCGAGGATCTGCGGTTCACCCAGCACCAGCGAATCGAGACCGGCCGCCACCCGCATCATGTGACGAACTGCCGCATCCTCTTCGTGCACATAAGCGCTCGCGCGCAGGTCGTCGAGGTTCAAATGGTGGTAATCGGCCAGCCAGCGCAGCACGACATCCGCTGAAAGATGTTCCTGCTCTATATAAAGCTCGCTGCGATTGCAGGTCGAAAGGATCGCAGCTTCGCGACTGTCGGTGAGCCGGCAGAGCTGCTGCAAGGCCTCAACCAACTGCTCTGGCGTAAACGCCACGCGCTCGCGCACGTCTACGGAGGCAGTCTTGTGGTTAATACCGAGTGCGAGGAAGGCCATTCAATATCGCTGATGATGTCGGGAAGCCGACAATTGTCCTACTTCGAAAGATTCAGAACAACCACCGTCGTCTATTGTCCCTATACCTTGTGCCTATAAATGGCATCCGCGCAGGAGCGAGCTTGCTCCTACACGGGGGAGCAATAAGCGTATTACGGGTGCCCCGGTTATGTTTGGCCGAAGGCTTGTGTCATGATGATCCGACCGCAGGTTAGTCGTCCTCTTCCTATATGAATAGATCTTCCGCGTTGCTCCTTGCTTTTGTCTTCCTCAGCGGCTGCCAGGCCATGGCACCCGTGTCGCCGGACGGTACGCCGCCGGTGGAAGACAGCACCCCCGCCCCTGAAAAACCCAAGGTTTATTCCTCGTTCAGTGAAGAAACGGTGTACAGCCTGCTGACCGCGGAGCTGGCCGGCCAACGCAATCGCTTCGACATTGCGCTGGATAACTACGTGACCCAGGCCATCAACACTCAGGATCCGGGGATTTCCGAGCGGGCCTTCCGTATCGCCGAATACCTGGGCGCCGACCAGGCTGCGCTGGACACGTCGCTGATCTGGGCGAAAAACGCCCCGGACGACCTGGAAGCACAACGGGCGGCCGCCATTCAACTGGCGCGTGCCGGGCGTTATGACGACTCCATGGTCTATATGGAGAAAGTCCTGCAGGGCAAGGGCGACACCCATTTCGACTTCCTCGCGCTGTCGGCTGCCGACACCGACCAGGACACCCGCAACGGCCTGATGAAGAGTTTCGACCGCCTGCTGCAAAAGCATCCGAAAAACAGCCAATTGGTGTTCGGCAAGGCACTGCTGTTGCAACAGGACGACGAAGCCGACGCCGCGCTGAAGCTGCTGGAGCAGAACCCGCCGGAAGAAGGCGAGATCGCCCCGATCCTGTTGCGCGCACGCTTGCTGCAGAACCTCAATCGCGGCAAGGAAGCAATTCCGCTGCTGGAAAAAAGCATCAAGAAATACCCGGATGACAAGCGCCTGCGCCTGACTTACGCCCGCATGCTGGTGGAACAGGACCGCATGGAGGACGCCAAGGTGCAGTTCGCCAATCTCGTCCAGCAATACCCGGACGACGACGAGCTGCGTTATTCCCTGGCGCTGGTGTGCCTGGAAGCCAAGGCCTGGGACGAGGCCAAAGGCTATCTGGAAGAACTGATCCAGCGTGAAAGCCATGTGGACTCGGCGCACCTGAACCTCGGCCGTATTGCCGAGGAACGCAACGACCCGCAGGCTGCGCTGCTCGAATACGCCCAGGTCGGCCCCGGCAACGACTACCTGCCGGCCCAATTGCGCCAGGCCGACATCCTGATGAGCAACGGTCGTACCGACGAGGCGGAGAAACGCCTGGCCGCTGCGCGGGATGCCGAACCGGACTATGCGATCCAGCTGTACCTGATCCAGGCCGAAACCCTGTCGGCCAACAATCAGGGCGAGCGTGCGTGGAAACTACTGCAACAAGCCCTGCTGCAATTCCCCGACGATCTGAACCTGCTGTACACCCGCGCCATGCAGGCGGAAAAACGCAATGACCTGGCGCAGATGGAAAAAGACCTGCGCCTGATCATCAAGCGCGACCCGGACAATGCCATGGCCCTCAACGCCCTGGGTTATACCCTGTCCGACCGCACCACGCGCTACGCCGAAGCCAAGGAGCTGATCGAACAAGCTCACAAGCTCAACCCGGAAGACCCGGCCGTACTCGACAGCCTCGGCTGGGTGAACTACCGCCTGGGCAACCTGGACGAAGCCGAACGCTTGCTGCGCCAGGCACTGGAGCGCTTCCCGGACCAGGAAGTCGCCGCTCACCTGGGCGAAGTGCTGTGGGCCAACGGCAAGCAGCGCGAAGCACGCCAGATCTGGGAAAAATTCCTCAAGGAACAACCCGAAAGCCCCATCCTGCGCGGCACCATCAAGCGCCTGACCGGATCCGAGACCCTTTAAGCTTATGTTCTTGCGCCACATTGTCGTTTTCAGTTTCATCGCCCTGCTCGCCGGTTGCGCGGGCTTCGGTGCCCGTGAATCCGTTGAGGGTCAGGGCAACCCGGCGCAATGGAAGCAGCACAAGGATCAGCTCAGTAGCATCGATGGCTGGCAGATCGAAGGCAAAGTCGGTGTACGTGCGCCGAAAGACTCTGGCAGCGGCACCTTGTTCTGGCTGCAACGCCAGGATTACTACGACATTCGCCTCTCCGGCCCGCTCGGTCGCGGCGCAGCCCGCCTGACCGGCCGTCCGGGTCAAGTCAGCCTCGAAGTGGCCAACCAGGGTCGCTATGAAGCGACTTCGCCAGAAGCCCTGCTGGAAGAGCAGATTGGCTGGAAGCTGCCGGTGTCTCACCTGGTCTGGTGGGTACGCGGCCTGCCCGCGCCTGACAGCAAGAGCCGTCTGGGCCTGAACGGCGACAGCCGTCTGGCCACACTGGAGCAGGATGGCTGGCAGGTCGAATATTTGAGCTACGTGGAACAAAGCGGTTATTGGCTGCCTGAGCGCATCAAGCTGCATGGCACTGACCTTGACGTCACGCTGGTGATCAAGGACTGGCAACCGCGCAAGCTGGGGCAATAACGTGTCCGTACAAACATTGACCCTGCCCTCCCCGGCCAAACTCAATCTGATGCTGCACATCCTGGGTCGCCGTGAAGACGGCTATCACGAGTTGCAGACGCTGTTTCAATTTCTCGACTACGGCGATGAGCTGACGTTCGCCGTGCGCGACGATGGCGTCATCCAGTTGCACACCGAATTCGAAGGTGTGCCTCATGACAGCAACCTGATCGTGAAAGCGGCGAAAAAACTCCAGGAACAATCCGGCTGCCGGCTCGGCATCGATATCTGGATCGACAAGATCCTGCCCATGGGCGGCGGTATCGGCGGTGGCAGCTCGAATGCCGCGACAACTTTGCTGGGTCTGAACCACTTGTGGCAACTGGGCTGGGACCACGATCGCCTGGCGGCGCTGGGCCTGACGCTGGGCGCGGACGTCCCGGTTTTCGTGCGTGGGCATGCGGCTTTCGCCGAGGGTGTGGGCGAGAAACTCACCCCGGAATACCCCGAAGAGCCGTGGTATGTCGTGCTTGTTCCGCAAGTATCTGTAAGTACAGCAGAAATTTTTTCAGATCCACTGTTGACACGTAACTCTCCTCCCATTAAAGTGCGCCCCGTTCCCAAGGGAAACAGTCGAAATGACTGCTTACCGGTTGTAGCAAGGCGTTATCCAGAGGTACGTAACGCTTTGAATTTGTTAGGTAAATTTACCGAAGCAAAATTAACCGGCACTGGAAGTTGTGTGTTTGGGGGCTTCCCAAGCAAAGCTGAAGCTGATAAAGTCTCGGCCCTTCTTACAGAGACCCTTACAGGGTTTGTAGCAAAGGGAAGCAACGTTTCGATGTTGCATCGCAAGCTGCAAAGTCTGCTCTAAAAGGAACCGAGTGTTAGGCACTCGTTGCAACAGATACAGGGGCGTCGCCAAGCGGTAAGGCAGCAGGTTTTGATCCTGCCATGCGTTGGTTCGAATCCAGCCGCCCCTGCCATTTTCCTATACTCATCCAGGTTACCCTCAGCCTCTAGGTACTGCGCGTGTCCAAGATGATGGTCTTTACGGGGAACGCTAACCCCGATCTGGCTCGACGTGTCGTACGTCAGCTGCATATCCCTCTCGGTGACATCTCTGTCGGTAAATTCTCCGACGGCGAAATTACAGCCGAGATCAATGAAAACGTCCGCGGTAAAGACGTCTTCATTATTCAGCCGACTTGCGCTCCGACCAACGATAACCTGATGGAACTCGTCGTGATGGCTGATGCCTTCCGCCGCTCCTCAGCGACTCGAATCACAGCTGTAATCCCTTACTTTGGTTATGCCCGTCAGGATCGCCGTCCGCGTTCCGCACGTGTGGCCATCAGCGCGAAAGTCGTTGCTGACATGCTGACCGTGGTAGGTATCGACCGTGTTCTCACGGTTGACCTGCACGCTGACCAAATCCAGGGGTTCTTCGATATTCCGGTAGATAACATCTACGGCTCCCCAGTATTGGTGGATGACATCGAAGACCAGCGCTTTGAAAACCTGATGATCGTGTCCCCGGACATTGGTGGCGTCGTGCGTGCACGGGCTGTTGCCAAATCCCTGGGCGTGGACCTCGGGATCATCGACAAACGCCGCGAGAAAGCCAATCACTCTGAAGTGATGCATATCATCGGTGATGTCGAAGGGCGTACCTGTATTCTGGTCGATGACATGGTCGACACCGCCGGCACCCTGTGCCACGCGGCGAAAGCCTTGAAAGAGCACGGTGCAGCAAAAGTCTTCGCCTACTGCACACACCCTGTGCTGTCTGGCCGAGCGATCGAGAACATCGAAAATTCCATGCTGGACGAACTGGTGGTGACCAACACCATTCCGTTGTCCGCTGCTGCTCAAGCCTGTTCGCGTATCCGTCAACTGGATATCGCACCGGTTGTTGCCGAGGCGGTTCGCCGCATCAGCAATGAAGAATCGATCAGCGCGATGTTCCGTTAAGGGTCAAACCTTCGGTACATCTCACTGACGAAAAGCGCCCCGCCCCGACATTCTGTTGGGGCGGGGCTTTTTTGCCCATGTCGAGTCTGGCGCTGGTCGCAAACGCCGCTCGATGATGGCTATTTTGGAGATACAAAATGACTGACTTTACTCTGAACGCCCAAGCGCGTACTGACCTGGGGAAAGGTGCGAGCCGCCGCCTGCGTCACGCCGCCAACATCCCAGCCGTTGTATACGGTGGTAACAAGCCTGCTGAATCCGTGACCATCCTGGCCAAGGAAATCGCCAAGCTGTTCGAAAACGAAGCTGCCTACAGCCACGTTATCGAGCTGAACGTCGACGGCGCCAAGCAGAACGTCATCGTTAAAGCGATGCAACGTCACCCGTCCAAGCAGTTCATCATGCACGCTGACTTCGTTCGCGTTGTGGCTGGCCAGAAGCTGACCGCTATCGTCCCTGTGCACTTCGTCGGTGAAGAAGCACCGATCAAGAAAGGCGGCGAGATTTCTCACGTTGTGAACGAAATCGAAGTGACCTGCCTGCCGAAAGACCTGCCTGAGTTCATCGAAGTCGACCTGTCGGCTGCTGAAGTTGGCGCCATCATCCACCTGTCCGACCTCAAAGCGCCTAAAGGCGTTGAGTTTGTCGCACTGGCTCACGGTGATGACAAAGCTGTTGCCAACGTTCACGCTCCACGCGTTGCTCCAGAAGCTGAAGAAGGCGCTGCAGAGTAATTCACTCTGTATTGCCGGAGCTTGAGGAAACATCGCGGACCGAAACGTAGCGAGAAAGCGGGCGATAACGCGGCGTTTACTCTTGAGTAAATGATGTAGTGTTGTCCACTTTCGCCGCACCCAGGTCTGGCGATCTTATCCACAACTCCAAAGGAAGGGCCCCTGTCGTGACTGCCATTAAACTGATCGTTGGCCTGGGAAATCCAGGCGCCGAATACGAACAGACCCGGCATAACGCGGGGGCCCTTTTTGTTGAGCGCATCGCCCACGCCCAAGGTGTGAACCTGGTGGCCGATCGCAAATATTTTGGCCTGACCGGGCGCTTCTCGCACCAGGGTCAGGATGTTCGTCTGCTGATTCCCACCACCTACATGAACCGCAGCGGCCAGGCTGTCGCGGCGCTTGCGGGCTTCTTCCGGATCAAACCCGAGGAAATCCTGGTGGCCCATGACGAACTGGACCTGCCACCCGGTGTTGCCAAGCTCAAGCTGGGCGGCGGGCATGGCGGGCACAACGGCCTGCGCGACATCATCGCGCAGTTGGGCAATCAGAATAATTTCTACCGTCTGCGGCTCGGCATTGGCCACCCAGGCGTTGCCAGTATGGTTTCAAATTTCGTCCTGGGTCGTGCGCCACGCGCCGAACAGGAAAAACTCGATGCCAGCATCGACTTTGCCCTCGGCGTGCTGCCGGATATCTTCGCCGGTGAATGGAACCGCGCGATGAAAAACCTGCACAGCCAGAAGGCCTGACTCTTACCGAGGGGAAACACCATGGGATTCAATTGCGGCATCGTCGGCCTGCCCAACGTCGGCAAATCCACCCTGTTCAACGCCCTGACCAAGTCCGGTATTGCAGCGGAGAACTTCCCCTTCTGCACCATCGAGCCCAACAGCGGCATCGTGCCTATGCCCGATCCGCGCTTGGAGGCTCTGGCGGCCATCGTCAATCCCAAGCGCATCCTGCCGACCACCATGGAATTCGTCGACATCGCAGGCCTGGTTGCCGGCGCATCGAAAGGCGAAGGCCTGGGCAACAAGTTCCTGGCCAACATTCGTGAGACCGATGCCATCGCCCACGTGGTCCGCTGCTTTGAAGACGAGAACGTGATTCACGTCTCCAACAGCGTCGACCCGAAGCGCGACATCGAGATCATTGACCTGGAACTGATCTTCGCCGACCTCGACAGCTGCGAGAAGCAACTGCAGAAAGTCGCACGCAACGCGAAAGGCGGCGACAAGGACGCCGTGGTCCAGAAAGGCCTGCTGGAGCAATTGATCGCGCACTTCACCGAAGGCAAGCCTGCTCGCAGCCTGATGAAGAACATGGGCGCTGACGAAAAGGCCGTGATCAAAGGCTTCCACCTGCTGACCACCAAACCTGTGATGTACATCGCCAACGTCGCCGAAGATGGTTTCGAGAACAACCCGCTGCTCGACGTGGTCAAGGCCATCGCCGACGAAGAAGGCGCTATCGTTGTTCCGGTGTGCAACAAGATCGAAGCCGAAATCGCCGAACTCGATGACGGCGAAGAAAAGGACATGTTCCTCGAGGCCCTGGGCCTGGAAGAGCCTGGCCTGAATCGCGTGATCCGCGCCGGTTACGAGATGCTCAACCTGCAGACCTACTTCACCGCGGGTGTCGAAGAAGTCCGCGCCTGGACCGTCAAGGTCGGCGCCACCGCGCCACAGGCCGCTGGCGTGATCCACACCGACTTCGAAAAAGGCTTTATCCGCGCCGAAGTGATCGCCTACAACGACTTCATCCAGTACAAGGGTGAAGCCGGTACCAAGGAAGCGGGCAAATGGCGCCTGGAAGGCAAGGATTACATCGTTAAAGATGGCGATGTGATGCACTTCCGTTTCAACGTGTAAGCGTTACCTGCGGTTTACGCTGTAAATAAAAAGCCGATGCATTGCATCGGCTTTTTTGTGCGCGCTTGATTCTCATCGAATGTCGGACATTGAAATAACCTGATAGGTCCTCTCATGTGGGAACCTCATGAGCAAGACTGCTTTACATATATACCCAAAAAGCCGCCCCATTAAAGTTATTCCCTGCAATATTAAGACTTCTCTTACATAACACGGCCAAGTTTACTCATTTAAATTCAAACCCAATGACTAATTACCACTCACACTTTTAAAGTTACCTGATGCCCTGACAAGATCATGACAATATAAAAAAATCCTGTTTAACTGAACGCACAGGGAATAGCCCTTTAAAAAGCGGCCAACGCACTGGAGCAAAATACTGTGTCAACGCTCAGCCAGAACAGGCTTATGACAGATATAACTTTTTCTGATTGCCCGAGCATCGAAGCGACTGTAAACAACACGGCCCCCCTCGATATAGATATTCTCCTGCTGGGAGAAACAGGTACCGGTAAAGATACGCTGGCACAGCGTATACACCACCTGTCCCGGCGCAAAGGAAACTTCGTTGCAATCAACTGTGCCGCCATTCCGGAAAGCCTCGCCGAGAGCCAGTTGTTCGGCGTAAACACTGGCGCCTATACGGGCGCCATGCAATCCCGGGCCGGATTCGTTGAAGCGGCCCATCTGGGTACCTTGTACCTCGATGAGATCGATAGCATGCCGCTGACGCTGCAAGCCAAGCTGTTACGCGTTTTGGAGTCCCGTGGGGTGGAGCGTTTAGGCTCCACCCGATTCATACCGGTAGACATGCGCGTGATCGCGTCTGCCCAGCACGCCCTGCACGAGATGGTCGAGCAGGGCACCTTCCGACGTGACCTCTACTTTCGCCTGAATGTCGTCAGCATTCACCTCCCGGCCTTGCGGGATCGGCGAGAGCGAATCATCCCGATGTTCCTAGACATGATTGAGCAGGAGGCTGGTCATTTCAAACTCCCCACCCCGCCGCCGCCCAACAAGCAGTTGTTACAACAGTTGCTGTGTCACTCATGGAAGGGCAATGTCCGCGAATTACGCTCCACAGCGAAGCGCTTTGTATTGGGACTGCCACCGCTTTCAGCGACAGTGATAACCCGTCAGGAAATGGAAATGAGCCTGAAGGCTCGTCTGCATCAGATGGAAAAGTCGCTGATCGAGGAGTCTCTACGTCAGAACAGCCACTGCGTTGATAGCGTGGCCGTGGAACTGGGTGTCGCCAAAAGAACGCTCTATCACCGAATGAAACACCTGGGCGTGTCACTGAACTGAGTGATGGCCACAGAGGCACGCCAGAAGTAAACAGTTACATTTCTTGAAGCGTCGTATTCAGAAATGCATGGAACGTATAAATCTCTTGAACCACATAAATGATGGAACGGCAGTACTGTTGTGCGAAATTTTCTCAATGTATTGCCGAACCCAGTAAATTGACATTATCCACGGAGAAACAATATGACTATTCCTAGCGGATCATCCTACTCACCTTATTCCGGCGGTTTCGGCAGCGGCAGCATGTCTGCTCAAGATGCTGACGCCGGTTTGGAAGCTTCGGAAGCAAAGAAGCGTGCAGACGGCGTAAAAAACGCATTTAAAGCTGCAGAGAACGCCAATACCAGCGGTATCAAGAGCGCCGTTGACGCTCTGCGTTTGTAATCATCTTAAAGCGTACTGGCCTTTCCGACATACGCTGTCGGGAAGGTCATTCGAACAAGCACTTCTATTACCAGACATACACACTGAAACTTCAATAACTCGGTGGTAGGGCGACATGATGATAAACGTTTTAAATACGACCGAACTCAAGATTCCCGGCACCTCTCAAATAGATGGCGTATCCGTTTCAAACACCGATGTAAACTTTTTCAACGCCATGATGCCCCCGTCACTGCAGCCTGGTACAACCCACCCTGCGCACTCACAGAACCTGTTATCCGAGGCAGCAAGCACGCTGAACTCCATGACCAACCGCATGACGAAAAGCCTGCGCGCGTTGGGCAGCAGTGACAAATATGAAGAGGCTCGAAAATACCCGGAGCAACTCTCTCAGGCGGTGTTGCTTCAACACATGTTGACGAAGTGTGTCGGTAAAGCCGCTCAAGGCATCGATAAGATCAGCAACCTCCAGTAGGTAAAAATGACCCGCACGTTGCTTACCGTAGTAACGCTTTCTCTCACCCTCATGCTGAGTGCCTGCAGTGAACGTGTCGAGTTGCATCGGCAGTTAACAGAACAAGAGGCCAATGAGGTTGTAGCAGAGTTGGCAGACAAACATATTCGCGCCACTAAGGTTCCTGCTAAAGATGGCGTTATCGTCGTAGTCAACGCCACCGATATTGCGCGCGCCGTACGAACGCTGGAGGCTGTAGGACTACCTCGGGCAGCACGCGCCACGCTGGGTGGCACCTTTCGCAAGGAAGGCGTGATCTCAACGCCACTGGAAGAAAGAGCGCGCTACATCTACGCATTGTCCCAGGAACTGGAAACAACCTTATCGAATATCGACGGCGTCATCGTCGCCCGGGTACATGTGGTACTGCCCGAGCGCGTTGCTCCAGGCGAACCCGTACAGCCAGCCTCCGCGTCGGTGTTCATCAAGCATGACCCGAGGCTCGACCCCGACAACATCAGGGCACGTGTGCGCAGGATGGTTGCCAGCAGCATCCCAGGCATGGCCGCAGCGTTCGATAACCCGCAAAAATTGACCGTCGTATTCGTGCCTGCAACGGCTTATCTGGAGCAACAACGCTTGGCTTACTTCGGGCCGTTTCTGGTGCCTGGGGATGACCTGGCTTTCTGGCGAACCAGTGTGACGGTTTCGCTGCTCGCCTTGGTACTTATGGTGTCGGCAGGCATCTTCTGGCTAAAGCAAAAGCAACGGGTCATGCAGGCATCTGCCCTACGCGCCCAAGCGCATACGCCTTCTCCTGGCGGGCCTGCTCATTCAAGCAATGAGTAATCTTTCATGGGTCCAGTGGTGGGCAGCCCCCTGGTTGTATGCACATGAGGACTGGAAAAGCCCGACTATCCACGCAGCACTTGTAGAACTTCATCGCAGCGGGCAGGTAGCCGTCGGGCCCCATTACGGCATTGCCCCCTGCCTGCCTCCCATGCCTGACCCCGCATTACTTCAACTGGCAATTGCTTCAGCGGACCAACTTGACCTGGCGGTCGCACTGATTGATGGCATCTGCCGTCCTGCCTATGCGGCAGCATTGGATGAGCACCATCACCAGTGGTGCAACAGCCTGTCCAAGGCCCTGCCCCTTGATATCGTGCAGCCTGATAACGACCCGTTGCTGTTACTACGCGCCTGGGTCCCCCCTGCCACCTGGCAAAGGATCAGGCTGCGCTTTCCTCGACGACGCGTGCTTGAGCTGGAAGAAAGGCCACTGCCGCTCAACGGCTCGCACAGCCGCCTCGATACCCTCTGGCATGCGGTGGTGTGGCGTATGGGTGCGAGCGGCACCAGTAGCGCTCTCGGCCCACCGGAGCATGGAGATTAACGATGTTATGTCGACGCACAATCAACTCGCCTGGAGGAAAGCCGGCCCTGTCGGGTAGCCTGATCTCCTGCGAAACCCTGGCAAGTTACACCCAGGCCGATGACGTGGTGGAACAGGCAAAAGCGGGTGCCGAACAGTTACTGAGGGAGGCAAACAAGCAACGTGAAGACATGCTTGAAAAAGCGGGCCTGGAAATATGGCAACGTGCCGATGCCCAGCTCAAACGCTGGGAAGCCGACCGCCAAGCCTTGTGTGACAACCTCGAACGATACGCCACTGCAATTGCCAACCAGACTATTTACCTTTTGCTTGAAGAAACGCCTGCCCCCCGACGTATTTCAGCCCTGATCAAGCAACTGCTGGGATGCCATGTTCCTGCCATCAAGGCCACACTGGTTTGCAATCCCTATGAACTTGAAACGGTGAGGCAATACCTTGAAAGCTGCAGGTGTCATCACTGGACGTTGCGCGCGGAAAACACGCTTGAACCCCAGACGCTCATCTTGAATACCGAAGAGGGCGATTTCCGTATTGACTGGATCTCCATGGTTAACGCGCTCATGAAAAACGCTGACAGCCCTGCGGTAAAAGACGGCTGGAGCACATTTCATGAAATATAAAACCACTGCGCATGGAACCATTTCGAAATAAAAGCCAAGAAGGGGTACACACCTACGAAGGCACCCCACATGAATTTTTTCGATGGCCTTAAAGACAGGCTTCTTAGAGACGCAACACTCGTTAAACGGGAAGTCGACCAGGCCCTGGAGAATTACTCAGGGTCAGAGGAGGACGCGAATCAGTTTTACGAACTTCTCATGCAACACCGTAAATCCGAATACCTGGTCAATGAGCAAACCCGAGTCAACTTCATGCTTATGAAGTCTGGCCTGGACAGCGCCCAGTAAATTGAAAACGTTACTTGCCGAGTGCCTGAAAAGTCGCACCGGGGTATTCAGGTTTTTCGAGAACGATGACGAAGTGGTATTGCGTCACGGTCCAAACACCCTGTGGCTAAGCGTCCAACTGACCCAACACCCCCCGAATGAATCAATGCTGAGGAGCTGGATGCGACTCGGAGCGGTCAGCCTGGCTCACTTTCAGGGTGCTCTCGCCCAGTCCCCAGCCGGTGGTGAACTCTGGCTGATTCATTGCGTGCATAACCCACGCGACGAGCAGCAGCTGCAGCGCTGTATCGAGTCCCTGCTCAACCAACGCGATACCTGGCGCGCCACCGTGGCGCGCCTGAATAAGACGGCACATCGGCTCAAACCTACCTCGCTACGTTCGTTGTTGCACTAAACAGGGAAACACCTATGCATAACAAGATCTACAAGCGCAGCAGCTTGCGCGTTAACCCGCCTGTAGCTTCATCCCGGCGGGCCGACTGGCGATGCCTGATCGCACTCGCCTGTTTGCTGGCGCCCGTGCATGACGCCCTTGCTGCCATTCCACCCGAATGGAAAAATACCGCCTACGCCTATGAGGCCGAGCACAAACCGCTACGTGAAGTGCTCGAAGACTTCGCCCAGACCTTTGGCACGCAACTGCAAATCGAGGGCCTGCTGGAGGGCGACGTCAACGGCAAGATCCGCGCGAACACCCCACAATCACTGCTGGACAGACTAGGCGTCGAGCACCGTTTTCAGTGGTACCTCTACAACAATACCCTTTACATCAGCACGTTGGATCAGCAGGAGTCCGCGCGACTGGAGGTTTCTTCAGAGACGATCTCCGACCTCAAACAGGCCCTGACCGATATCGGGCTGCTTGATAGCCGTTTCGGCTGGGGCGAGTTGCCGGAAGATGGGGTCGTACTCGTCTCCGGTCCCAAGCGCTATATCGAACAAATCAAGCAGTTCAGCAGCCAACGCCGCTCGCCGGATGAAAAACAGAGCGTGTTGAGTTACCCATTGAAGTTCGCCAATGCGGCAGACCGCCAGGTGGACTACCGAGGCGAAAAGCTCAACGTTCCCGGTGTCGCCAGCATTTTACGCGGACTGCTGGAACCACGTGCCACCTCTACGCTCACAGGACTGAACCCGCGGCCAACCTCTCAACCAACCCCTCTCACGCCAACTCTGCCACGGTTGGGCAACCCGCTGCTGGGCCAAATGCTCGGTACAACTGGCAGCACAGCGCACGTAGATACCGCGCCTGCAGTGACGCCACGCGCATCGGTATCCGCCAGCCGGATCCGTGTCGAAGCCGATGTGCGCAATAACGCCGTACTGATCTATGACCTGCCGGAACGCCAGGCCATGTACCGCGAACTGATCACCCAACTCGACGTCGCGCGAAAATTGATCGAAATCGATGCAATCATTCTGGATATCGAGCGTACGCATTTGCGCGAATTCGGGGTGAACTGGGGCTTCCAGAACAGCCGTTTCCGGGGCGGCGTCAACATGGCACCCGGCACCTCGTCGCAGTTGTCGATTGAAAACCGTGATCGTTTCTACGCCGATATCCGTGCGCT
This sequence comes from Pseudomonas sp. CHM02, assembly GCF_000612585.1. Taxonomy (GTDB): domain Bacteria; phylum Pseudomonadota; class Gammaproteobacteria; order Pseudomonadales; family Pseudomonadaceae; genus Aquipseudomonas. Next base: position 46,230 of record NZ_JFCA01000021.1, on the reverse strand, counting down.
GGAAGCCAAGGGGCTGGCGACCATGGTCTCGAACCCCTCGGTGCTCACCCTGGAAAACCAACCGGCGGTGATCGATTTCAACCGCACTCAATACCTCACCCCCGGCAGGGAAAACGCAACCATTTTGCCCGTCACCGTGGGCACCAGTTTTCAGGTGGTCCCCAGGGTGACCACAAGCCGCGGCGGTCACCAGATTCATTTGGCTGTGGATATTGAGGATGGCAATTTCGACGAGACCAATCCTGACCCCAATCACCTGGATGTACGCCGGGGCAAGGTCAGCACCCAAGCCGTAATGGCGGAAAAACGCTCGCTGGTGGTCGGCGGCTTCCATGTCACGGAAAGCACCGACAAGCAAAGAAAGATTCCCCTGCTGGGTGATATTCCGCTGTTGGGCAAGGCGCTGTTTTCCTCGACAGAGCGCCAGAACAATCGACGCGAACGCCTGTTTATCCTCACACCCCGTGTCATCGGGGACCAGGAAGACCCGTCACGCTACTTGCCGCAAGCCGACCAGGCCGAGTTGCAAGCCGCCCTCACACCGCTGGCCAGGCGGACTTCCCCCCATGAGCCGGTGATAAAACGCAGTGACATCATTGGCACCCTGGCGCGCCTGGTCAGTGGCGAGGTGCCAAAATCGTTCACCTCGGCGCCGATGCCTCTGGGCCTGAACACCTTGTGCAGCACCCGTGACTTGCTGGCGCTGAATACCGACCGCAGCCAGTGGTACGCAGGCCCCAATTACAACGTAGCAGTCGTGGTGTTGCGCAACCAGTTCAAGCGCAACGTACGTATCGACGAGAAAGAGTGCAGCAACTCGCAAACCCTGGCGGTCACCGTGTGGCCGCGCGCCTGGCTCAAGCCAGGCGAAGAAGCCGAGGTGTTTATCGCCATGCGTCCGGTGGTGAAGAATGAACACCTCAGTGTGCCCCGCCCCTCCTTGATCACTCCAGCCCGGAAGGCCACGCCATGAAACCTCGTTTGTTGTGCGTCACCCTGATCTTCGCAGCCTTGCATCTCACCGGTTGTACACCCACCTGCAAAGGTGATTCGTGCTCACGCCCACAATCTTCCCAGGACAAGATGGTGATCTGGTGGCCGCCGCAAATGCGCGTTGAACCTGGCCCCGCCGGCGAGCGGGCGGATTACCAGACGGTATCGCTGGAGCGGTGAAGTACCAGGCATGCCCGACGATCAACGCCAGGTGTTTCTGGACAATCTGGTGAGCGGCAGTGCCGCTCACCTGTGCCTCGCGCCCGGTATCACAGTACGCGCACTGAACGCTGGAAATCGCCCGGGACTTGCCCTTCAAGTTGCTCGCGAAGCGTTGCAGTCGGGGCAACTACAGCGCGCGCTGGAGCGACGCTTTGAGCAGCCGTTGGCGTTCGACGGTTGTTTTGTTTACCTCGACGCCCAGGACGCGCTGGTGATCTGGCACGCGCTGCCGGCGATACACAGCGCGCGCGACAGGCTCCTCAGCCGGATGCTGGCACTGGCAAACCTGCGAGCCCTGGATGTTGGTTCGAACCGCTGATCAACGCTGCTCAAGCTCCGGCAGTTCCAGGGTTTCGCGCTTGGCCTCATCATCGAGTTCGCGCAAGGTACGGTAAATCAGCGCCACAGCCTGCAAGGTTTCGCGGGGGATGCTCGCTCCCAGTTTTTTCGTGTAGAGCGTGCGGGCCAGCCATACGCACTGGATCACCGGCACTTCGGCGGCCTTGGCGCGCTGGATCAGCTTGCGGGCCTGGGCATCCGTGCCCTTATCGACCAGCAACGGCAGCGACGTTTTACCCGGACGGTAATACAGGGCGACAGCAAAGTGAGTCGGGTTGACCACCAGCATGTCGGCCTCCTCCAGCTTGGGCAACTTGACCTTGGGTTCTTCCTGGGCCAATTGATACGCCAGCGACCGCCGTTGTCCCTTGACGTGGGGATCGCCCTCCATGTCCTTGTACTCTTTGACGACCTCCACTTGGGTCATGCGCATGCGCTTGGCAAAAAAGTGCTTCACCAGTACCAGGTCGATGAGCGCCAACACCAGCAGCATGCCAAGGCAGACATGCAGCAGGTGACGAAACAGCGCAATCAACGCCAGGATGTAACTTTGCAGATCACTGGTGGCCAGGTTGATCAGCGTGCCCAATGAGGGATGGATCACGACATACAGAATCAACGCGATAAGGACAGCTTTCGCAACACTCATCAGCAGGTTCATCAACTGCTGGGCAGAGAACATTTGCTTGATTTGGCTGACAGGGTTGAGGCGATTGAAATCCAGCTTCAGGGTCTGCGGTGCAAACAGCAACCCGAACTGCATCCAGCTGCTGATCAGCTTGGTGGCAATCGCCACCCCGGCCATCAACAAGGCGAACGAGAAAAACATTACCAGCCCCTCAAACAGCACTTCTTGCAGCGCTCGTGCAAAGGGCTGGGTCAGGCGTGACATCGGCAGCAGCATCAATTGCTGGAAGCGTTGCAAACTGGTCTCGGCGGTGAACAAGGCAATCTCACTGATGGCCGTCAGCACCAGCAGCTTAGCAACATCCTGGCTTTGGGCAACCTGGCCCTTCTTGCGTTGGTCACGCAGTTTTTTCGCTGAAGCCGGGTGTTTTTTTTCGCCGGAATCACTCATGGGCTTGCCACCTTGATCAAGAGCCTCAGCGAGTGTTTCAGGTCGCCCAACTGGCTCATGCGCCCGACAATCAGGTCCTGCAGCAGCGCAAAGTAGAGCAGCAGGATACCGATACCTGCCAGGCATTTGACCGGTGGCGCCAGCGTGCTGACCTGCAATTGCTGGCTGTAGACCCCCAGCAACGCGATACCGAACTCCAGCAACAGCAACACCGCAATAAAGGGGGCGGCGTAGAGCATCATGTGCGTGAAGGTATCGCCCAGCAGGTCGATGAGTACGCTCATTCCATTCGCCGCCGGCAGTGGAAACCATACGGTGGCAGGCCAGATCAGGTAGCTGTCCCAGATCACCTGGGTCAACGTTCCCAACCCAAGGCTGACCATCAGCAGGAAAATCGCCAGTTGCTTGAACATGTGCCCGATTGGCGTGGCATCCGGCCCCAGCGAAGGGTTGAGCTGACCACCGGCCAAAGCGCCACGCTGGTTATCCAGCAACGCCCCCACCGCCTCGAACATCCAGAATGGCATCGAGAGCAGGACGCCCAGCAACACGCCCAGGGCAATCTCCTTGAGCACCAGCGCGCCCAGTATGAGCGCCGAGTAGTCATGCCCCTCCAGCGCGGCATGAATACCCGGTGCGGGCAGCAGTGCCATGACCATCACAACGGTGCCCCGAAGCCTGCCGCGGATGTGTTGAAAACAGAACGCTGCGACCAGCAGGGCACAGGGGTAGATACGCGCCATGCCAATGAGCAGGCTGGGCAGGAACTCGAGATACAGCAGCACAGGCGATACCTCAGTTCAGGGCCGAGCGGCCGATGATGTCGAAGGTCAGGTTGATCAGTTGGATCAACTCCACGCCGATCCAGCGCCCGGTCATGATCAGCGTGATCCCCACTGCCACCAACTTGATGCCAAAGGGCAGCGTCTGGTCCTGTATCTGCATCAGCGCCTGCACCAACGACGTCAACACACCCACCACCACCGCCACAATCAACGGCGGCGCCGACAGCATCACCACCAGCAACATGCCCTGCTTGAACAGCACGATCGGTTCCATAAGCCACTCAGAGATAGGAAAGGAACAGGCTGTCGAGCAGACGCGACCAACCGGACACCATCACGAACAACAACAGTTTGAGCGGCAAGGAAATGGTCATCGGCGAGACCATTTGCATGCCCAGCGCCAGCAGCAGATTAGAGACGATCAGATCGATGACGATGAAGGGGATGTAGATCAGAAAGCCGATCTCGAACCCCGCCTGCAGTTGCGACAGGACAAACGCCGGAATCAGCAGGATCAGGTCTTCGCGCTGGACCTCTTGTGCCATTTTCACGGGCCACAGGCGCGCGGTGTTTTCCAGCAGATGCGTCAGCACATCCGGGTCGACGTTGCGCAGCATGAAGACGCGCAACGGCTGGATAGCCTCAAGCCCGGTCTGCAGAAACATCGTCAGGTTGCTCGTGTCCAGGGGAGAAGCCTTGATGCTCTCGGCGATTTCGTAACCGACCGGCGCCATGATAAACAGCGTGGCTGCCAATGCGATGCCGTTGACGGCCATGCCCGGCGGCACCTGCTGCACACCAATGGCGTTGCGGGTGATCATCAGCACAATGACAATCTTCAAGAACGATGTGCAGATGATCAGCAGCATGGGCATCAGCGACAGCGCCCCCACGAACAGTGCCAGGACGAGGGGATCTACCCCCTGGAATGTCATCGACCGACCATCACGCGGGACAACTGCAAGCCCAGGCGCCCGTCAACTTCCACCAACTGCCCCTGGCCAATCGGCCGGTCGCCGTAATACAGGCCGGCCATGCCCGGCGCGTAGCCGGCAATGCCAAGCACCGCGCCCGGCGCAAGGTTGCGCAACTCGCCCAGGGTCAGGTTCAACGTGCCGCAGCGTACGTTCAGTGCCATGCTCAGCTCATCGAACGGCTCATGGCCGAATACGTCCATTACCGGTTTATCGTCCTCATCCCCTGCGTAGTGGGGGGCGATGAATTCTTCGTCCACAGACGTCTCCTCGATTGAAGTAAGGCTCAGGCATAACGGCCCGCTGTCATCGTCAATGCGCCCATGCAATCGCCGCATGCCAACCTGGACATAGCCGCTGCCCTCGGCCAGGAAAAAGGTCTGTTCAAGTACCAGCACATCACCCGTGCGCAGACTGCGTGCCTGCGCGATCGGCAACTGCAAGCGCCCAAGGGTCACCGCAATCGACAGTCGAAACGATGCCGGCATCGGCCCGGCGATGGCACGCCACGGCCCGGCATCGCACAACGCCAGGAAGCTTTCGGGGGTCAGCCACACATACCCCTCGACCCGGGCTTTCCCCAGGGTCACAGCGAGCCGACAACCAAATGCCTTGGGCGGGTCAGTCTCCAGTAACCGCACATAGCCCAACAGCGACCTCACCTGCGGGCTCAGGTGCGTTTGGAACAATGCCCAGAACCATGAATCCGGGTCGTTGCCGGACGAGGCCAATGTCACCGGGCAGTCGCCCAGCAGGCTGAGCAACGGCCCGGCTTCGGCGAGCGCCAGCACGCCGCACACGGTTTCGATGCACACCGCCGGGCCGCCTGCCGGGGCACGTCCAGGCTCGAGCCGCAGTTGACCGCCCTGCCCCGCCACCTGAAACGCCAGGCACAGGCCGCGCCCCAGTCGACGTCGCGCCGCAACCGTGGCGCCCTTGAGCAACGGCAAGGTCAGCAGCGGCACTATCATGCGCAGCCGACATTGGTCAGACGCAGGCAGACCGGCTGCCCCAGCGTGACCGCAAACCGCTCCTCACACTGTTGTCGAACGCCGCTGAGCCAGCGCACCGTCGCCTGCTCTTCAGCCTCCAGGTCGATACTCCAGGCCCCCTGCTCGCGGCGCACACTCGCGTTGATCCGCCCCAGGCGAGGCAAGTACAAGACAGCATTGAGCGGCCACTGCGAAGCGGCGTGCAGACGCGGCGCCAGTTGCTCGGCCAGCGCCTCCATCATGGCCGCACCGCCCGAAGCCATCGTCCCCAATCGGGAAGCCCCCGCCCCTGAGCCCTCATCGTCAGCGGCCCAAAACTGCGCAAACAACCGCGTCAACTCCGCGGGCACCACGCCTGTCGTGACCAGCTCTCGCTCCTCGCGTGATTCACGCCCGCGTGGCCGCTGGGCGGGGGTATCTGAAACCTGGGTCATGTCGACTCCTGCGCCAATAAAAGGGATAACTCTTGAAGTTTTTCCACCTGCCGCAGGCACTCGCTGACCTGCTTCTGGGCATTGCCGATGCAGGCTTGTTTCTGTTCCCGCTGGCCCTGCAATGCCTCCAACTGCCCGATATCTCGTCGGGTATTGGCAGACAGGCAGCGCTCTTGTACCCCCCAGGACTTCAGGGCCTGCAGGGTCAATACCTGGCCCTGGTGCTGGCTGAGCAACTGGGCGCTTCGCAGCGCTTCCTCCTGCCGGGTTTGCTCAAGGGCATCCTGAGCCTGCTGGATATGCGCAAGCAGCGCCTGCTGGGCCCGCTTCGCCTCGCGCAGGGCACGTTCGGCGCGGTCTGCCCGGTGCCGGCGCAGGCGTCGCAGCGTCTCGACTTCACCGAGCAGCTCATCAGAATGGGACATAGGCGGTCAGCTCCTTGAGTTGCGCAAGCGTCGCGGCCATCGGCGAAGGCTCACGCAAGTCCTGGCGCAAGAACTGATCGACCGCCTGGCGACTGTCCACGGCCAGGTCAGTCAAGGCATCGCTGCCGGGTTGGTATTCCCCCAGCTTGAGCATCAGCTCGATCTGCTGGTAGGCCGACAACAAGCGTCGCAACGCCGTACCCGCCTGGATATCCGTCGGCTCGGCGACGTTGCTCAGGATCCGCGACAGGCTCGCCAGCACATCCACCGCCGGGTAATGCCCACGCTCGGCCAACTTACGGGACAGCACGATGTGACCGTCGAGCAGCGAGCGCACTTCATCGGCCACCGGGTCGTTCATGGAGTCCTGCTCGATCAGCACGGTGTAGATCGCCGTGATCACACCGTCACGGGTCAACCCGGCGCGCTCAACCAGCCGCGGCAGCAGGCTGTACACCGAAGGCGGCAGGCCACCGCGACCGAGGGGTTCGCCAGCGGCCAGGCCGATTTCACGTTGGGCCCTGGCGAATCGGGTCAGGGAGTCGATCAGCAGCAACACGCGCAGCCCCTTGCGCCGAAAACCTTCCGCCAATGCCGTTGCCGTAAAGGCCGCGCGCGCCCGCTCCATGCTGGAGCGGTCGGAGGTGGCACACACCAGTACGGCCTTGGAGCGCAGTTGCTCATCGAGTTCATGGTCGAGGAATTCGCGCAGCTCACGCCCCCGTTCACCGATCAAGCCGAACACGATGACATCACACTCCACGTTCCGGGCGATCTCGGCCAACAAGGTGGTCTTGCCACAACCGGCCCCGGCGAACAGGCCCACGCGCTGGCCTTCGCCCAGAGTCAGCAGGCCATCGATCGAACGGACCCCGGTGGCGAGCGCGCGGTTGATTCGTGGCCGCTCGGTGGGCAACGGTGCCTCACACAACACCGCACTGGTATCCGGCAGGTCGGCCTCGACAAACGCACTGGGGCCTTCTCCCGAGATCGGGCGGCCGAAACCATCCAGCACCTGACCGAGCAATGCCTCACTGACCTGCACTCGATGCGACACCCCCAGGCGCTCCACGCTGGCGCCCACCTGCACCCCTTCCAGATTGCCCAGGGCACTGAGCACCGCATCCTGCTGATCGAAACCGATGATCTCGGCGAGCATGTAGTCGCCGGGCTTTCTCTCCACCTGGCACAAATCACCGATACGCGCCTGGGGCAGTCGACACTGCAGCAACATCCCATTCACACGCTGAATGCGACCTCGCATCGTTACGGGCGCGAAGGTGGCCAGCGACTGGGCCTGGCGCTGCTGCCAGGCGTCGAGACGGGCTTGCAACTGCGCGTTCACCAGCGCACCTCATAACGCTGTGCGCCATCGAACACCACCTTGCTGTTATCGATCAGCACCAGGCGCAGGCCATTCACTTCATCGCCGACAAAAAGCCGCCGCCCCTCCTCCAGGACCACATGACCACTGGGCCCACCCACGATCTGCACAATCTTGAACGGCAAGGTCCCATCACGCGCACGCACACGACTGATTACCGGCACCGCACTATCGAATTGCTCACCAAATCGGCTGAGCATGCGCGCGACCAGCTCTACCTCATCCTGCGAGACGTCCCCACTGAGCGCGATCTGCCCATTGATCACCTGCAAATCGACGCGTTGGCTCAATTCACGCTCACTGAGCATCTTCAGCAACTGTTGGCGCACCTCAAACGGCGAGGCCAGCTCCTGTTTCTGCACCGTCGGCGGCATCAACGAAGCCTGGGCCTCAGGCTCGCCAATGGAGGCCATGCCCACCCCCATGAAGATGAGCGTTGCCACCAGCACCAAGGTCAGCAGGCGCTTTTGCTGCGAGTGCGAGAGGGTCGACAACGTGAGCATCTGCGCCGGCTCATTGGCCTGTGACGGCGAAACCTGAGCAGGGGCCGGCGGCCAGGGCTCATCGGCCAAGGTGACACACAGCCGCACGCCACCCACCGAAAACGTCATGTTCGGCGCCAGGCGCGCGATCTGTGCCAGCACCCGACCATCCGCCCCGTGCAACAGCCCCGCTTCGGCCTGCACCGACCAGATCGATTCGATAAGGCGCAGCCTGGCATGCTGCTCGGCAATGCCCGGATCGTTCAGCACCAGGTCGGCATCGGCATGGGCGCCGATGCTCCACTGCTCTCCAAACAGGGGCAACGCAGCGCCCTGATGCTGTCCATCAAGCACTCGCAACTCGAACATCATCGAGCCCTCCGTGCCGGACATCGACTCGCCCTCATGCCACCGCACCCCGCATCAACTCGTCCCGGCCCAAGTCAAAGCGCCCTAGCACCTTGACCTTGGAGGTACTGCCCAGCTCGGCAAAAGACAGCACCGGTACGCGGTTGAATTCCTCCAGCAACAACGCGCGCAGAGGGCTGCGCAAATCCTGTGCAACGAGCATCACACTCTTGAGTTTGGCGCGTACGGGAAAGGCTTGATTGAGCAAGTTGACCAATGCCGCGCTGTGTTCGTCGCTGAGTGCGAAGAACACCCCGGTCTGGGTCTGGCGCAGCGCTTCACGCAGGACGTTTTCGGCTTGCGGCGACAGCAACCAGGCGTGCAGACCGTCGGTTTCGCTGTACTGGTGGTAGATCTGAGCCTTGAGCGCAATGCGCGCGTAGTCGGCGAGTGCGTCAGGTTCACGCTCATGCTGACCGTACTCGATCAGCGACTCGACAATCAGCCGCACTGCCCGCAGCGGCACCCCTTCACTGGCCAGACGTTGCAATACCGCTGAAAATCGTGACAGCGGCATGATCCGCTGCAGCTCCTGGACCAATTCCGGCTGGTTGTGCTCCAGCCAGCTGAGGATCGACTTGCTCTCCTGGACCCCGAGGAACTGCGGTCCGCTGAGCATCATGGCCTGCTTCATGCGCTCAACGATCAGGCTCGACGCCGTGAAGCGTTCCAACTGTGGATCATCGAGCAGCGGGTCATCCGGCGCCAGCCAGACCCACTCCTGTTCATCGCGCTCTGCCAGCCCCGGTAGGGCATGCGCAGGCTCTACCGCCAGCGCCTTACGCTCAACCGCCACATGGCTGACGACCGACGCCTTGACCATCGGCACCTCATGCACACAAAAGCGCATTTCATCGTCGGCCAGCGCGTCATCAAGTTCCACTTCGAACGGTGGCAATGTCAGCCCGATGTTGGCGACCAACGCATTTCGCGCCTGGCGAATCGCGTGAATGAGATCCGTCACCTCGGGCGTCCCGCGCAGCGTCGGGGAGAATTGCAGCAGGTAGGGCCTTGAAGGATCAAACCCACGCAAGTCCTCACGGCCGTTCTCTTCGGGACGCACCGCTTCGGCGGCTTCAGCTTCGGGTTGTTCCCGTCGTTGGCGCTGGCGCAGCAGGTAATACCCCAGGGAACCCGTGATCAGCGCTATCAGGATAAACACCCCGGTAGGCATGCCGGGTACCCCTGCAAAGGCAAGCATCCCGACCGAAGCGATCATCCAACTCTTGGGTTCACTGGTCATCTGCCGGGCAATTTCAACGCCCATGTTATTGGCACCCTTGCGCCCATCCGGCGCCACGCGGGTGATGATCATGCCCGCGGTGAGGGAGATCAGCAGCGCCGGAATCTGTGCAATCAGGCCGTCACCGATGGTCAGCACCGAGTACAGCGCCATTGAGTCGGCGGCGCTCAAGCCGTGCTGGAACATACCCGTGGAGAACCCGCCCAACAGGTTGACCACGACGATGATCAAGCCCGCAATGGCATCACCCTTGACGAACTTCATGGCGCCGTCCATGGCCCCGAACAACTGACTCTCACGCGACAACTGCTCGCGCTTGTCCCGTGCCTGCACGCCGTCAATCAAGCCGGCACGCAAGTCGCTGTCGATGGACATCTGCTTGCCGGGCATCGCATCCAGGCTGAAACGCGCCGCCACCTCGGCCACCCGTTCAGAGCCTTTGGTGATCACCAGGAAATTGACCAGGGTCAGGATCAGGAAGATCACCATCCCCACGGCCAGGTTGCCGCCGACCACGAAATTACCGAAGGCCTCGACGATGTCACCGGCGTCCTGCTCCAGCAGGATCAAGCGCGTCGTCGCAATCGACAGCGCCAGGCGGAACATGGTGGTCAACAGCAGAATCGACGGGAACGACGAGAACGCCAGGGGGCCCGGCAGGTACAGCGCCAACACTATCAGCAGGCACGAGATGCAGATGTTGAGGGCGATCAGAATGTCCACCAGCCAAGTGGGCAGCGGCACGATAAAGATGAACACGATGGCCATCACCACCACGGCGCCCAGCACTTCAGCACGCTGCGCGACCTTGAGCAAAACCCGGTTGATGGCCGAAAGTGCAGTCACGCCAGGGCTCCCAGCTCACCGGGAAAACGTGCGGGGCTGCGTGTGACCCGATCCAGCTCGTCCATCACCGCCAGGAAGCCGCGCAGGGTTTCCTCACGGACTCGGCTGTCGAGCCATAACGCCAATGGCAATTGCTGGACCAAGGGGTAAAGCGCGGTAAGGGCCGATAACCGTTGGGCACCCGAATCACCCAGCAAGTCGGCCCCAAGCCGCAGAATTTCAGCCGCGGCAATACCGGTGCCGGCGAAACCCAGCAGGCGCTGCAACAGGCTCACTGCGTCATGGTCAATGCCCAGGCGCTGGAGCAGCGCGTGACAACCCGCCAGCACCCCGCTCAACTGCCCACAGCTTTGCAGCCCCAGCAACAAGGTGCGCAGCAAGGGTGTAGGCAATGACGACACCTTGGCCGCGATATCGTCAGCCAACGCCTTTCGCATCAGCTTGAGCCCGTCGGAAAACCGTTCGCCACCGTACACATCCAGCAGCGCCTGCATCATCGTCGCCAGCGATTGACGCGTAACCACACTGGCGTAGTAGAGCGTACGCAGCGCCTGGCGCTCCTGTGGGTCGACACTGGCCGCCTGCAACGCCACGGCGATGTTCAGGCCGGCCTGGATCTGCCCTTTGAAGCGGACTTCCAGCTTGGCAATGGCGTCCCGCGCCAAGGCCGCTTCAGAGGGACGCACTTCAGTGTCTGCCAGTGCCGCCACGTACTTGAGCACCACGAACGCGCGCGCAGGGTCACCACCAGCAATTTCCAGCAATTTGCCGACATCGGGCTGCTGCAGCAATTGCCAGCGGACACGCCGTGAAATGCTCGCCAGGGTTGCCTGGGCCGGATGGCCCAACTGGTCATAAATGTGCGCAAGCTGCTCGGCCGGGAGCACACGCACGCCAATCGTTCTCTCGCTCAGCGCGCGACTGTTGAGGTCCACTTCCTGGCTGAACAGATGAGCGAGCTCATCCATGCCGACGACGGGCGCAGAAGCGGAAGTCGGGCTGACAGCAGGCTGATCCAGTTGCCGGACCGTTTGCACATCGGGGGAGAATTCAACTTTCATGGACACGCCTGAACAGGAAGAGTGTTTCCCTGTGTGGCAAGACCAGCCCATGCGGTTCCATCAATAAACGATCGCACAGCAAAATTGAAAAGACTTGCACAAGCCTTCGACGCCCTATGCAAACCGCTGCACAAAATCGCTTCAATACAAGATATTTATCTATAAAAATCAATTAGTTATTAGAAATTTTTCTTTGGCACAGCCAGTGCAAACAGGGTTGCCGTCGACACCCTTTCGACTGCGTCTACACCAAGGAAAAAACCATGAATATCCCTATTGAAGCTTTAGCGCACCTGGTTGGCAGCTCGCCTCAATTCATGCTTCACCTGACAGACGACCAGCAAAAAAAACTTCGCCGCTTCATTCACAAACGCGTACTCAACCCGGAAGATGCAGACGACCTGCTGCAATTGACGTACCTGGAAGCCTGGCGAAACCGTGAGCGTTTCAGCGGCAATGCCAGCCTCAGCACGTGGATGTGCGGCATCGCGCAGAACCTGATCCGCAATCACTTCAGGCGCCTGTACGCCAAACCCGTGCATTGCGAATTCGATGAAGCGTTGTGGCATGGCCAGGAGGACAATCGCAATCTGGATTGGGAATTCGAGATCAATCGTCGCCTGGAAAAAACCCTGAGCGCCATCGACCACCTGCCGATGGAAATGCGCAAGACGCTGTACGCCTCACTCGAAACCGACGGCAGCTACCAGGATACCGCCGACGCACTGGCGATACCTATCGGCACCGTTCGCTCGCGCCTGTCACGGGCACGCGAGCAGCTTAAACGCGCGACGCACAACTCGACGTATCCTTAAAGTCAGGCCCCGCGTTGGGCGGCAGGGATATCTGCCCGACGCGACCCGGCTTTTCGGGTGCCTGGCCGGTTGAATCGCGAACCACTCGTCGCCAGACGAGCCCGTTTCGCTTAAACAGTTGAAAGCGTAGATAAAAATTCAAAATAAATACTTGACGCATTGCCGTTCTACGCGAATAATGCGCGCCACTTGGCTACATAGCTCAGTTGGTTAGAGCATAGCATTCATAATGCTGGGGTCCGGGGTTCAAGTCCCTGTGTAGCCACCAAGTACCGATCCATAGATGTCTACAGGAGTCTATGAATCACCTCAAGAAGCCCGCCTAGTGCGGGCTTTCTTGTTTCTGGCTGTTCATCTCTATCTACCCTTATCCTTCCCCACCGTGTATGCCCACGTGTATGCTTCATAAATAATTGAACTGAAGGCATACAAGGATGAAACGCACAGATATTAAGCGGCGCCCTCTCGCTGACACTACGCTTTCCAGCCTGGAGCCTGAGGCAGGGGCATACCGCGAGCTAGACAGCCCAGGGCTATATTTCAGGGTCAAGCCGAACGGCCAAAAGTCTTGGGAGTTACGCTACAAGAAGCCAGACGGCAAATGGTCGTGGCTTGGCCTTGGCGGCTATCCGGAAGTGGGCGGTGCTTTCGCTCGGCAGAAAGCGGCTGATCTACGCGCCGACGCATCGGAAGGTAAGAACCCGATCACATCCAAGAAAGCTCGCCAAGCCGCCGAGATCGATGCAGCCAACGATACCTTTGAAGCATTGGCAAGGGAGTGGCACACGTCTCGCCTGAGCGGCTGGGATGCTGGTACGGCCAAAAGGATACTTGGCGCACTCGAACGCCATGTATTCCCCTTGCTCGGTAAACGCCCCTACACCTCTATCATGTCGATGGAGTGGATGGAGCTACTGAGAGGGCTTGAGCGTCAGGGGATTCTGGAGCAGATGAGCCGTGTAAGGGCCTACTGTAAAGATATCTATGACCTGGCTCGCGTAACAGGCAGAGCCGTCAACAACCCGTTGGAGGGTGTGCATAAATTTCTGTCCTCGGGAAAAGCAGAGAACTACGCCCACGTCCCCCCTGATGAGCTTCCGGGGTTACTTCGAGCGATACGCTCCTACCCCCACGCCAAAGATGTTCAGCTCGGCCTGAGGCTGTTGACCCTGATGGCTGTACGCCCCAGCGAACTCCGAGAGGCACAATGGGTAGAGTTCGATTTCGACAAAAGACTGTGGACCGTTCCAGTCGAGCGCAAGGGTCGCAAGAAAGGTCGTGAGCACCTGGTGCCACTCTGCACTCAAGCAGTGGAAGCACTGATAGAGCTTCGGCAACTAACCGGCGCTTACCCACTCCTGTTTCCAGGTCGAAGCGACCGCACCAAACCTCGAAGTGATACCGTTTTCCTTATGGCACTCCGGCGCCTTGGTTACGAAGGCCGCCAGACAGGTCATGGCTTCCGCCACATCGCCAGCACAATCCTCAACGAGCATGGCTATCCTGCTGACCATATCGAGGCCCAACTCAGCCACAAGGCACAAGGTGTTCGAGGGATTTACAACAAGGCTCAGTACCTTGAGCAGCGCACACAGATGATGCAATGGTACGCCGACCATCTCGATTCCCTGAAGGCAGGAAATGTGGTGCAAGGTCAATTTGGGAAGGTTGTATGAAGTTGTTAACCCTATACCCCCTCAAAAATCGTGTTACGGGTGTTACGCGTGTTACGCCAACCAATAACCAATTGTTTTCATTGAATATATTTAGCGTTACACGCAATGCGCAATCTCTGAACACCAGGTGTTACACCGAGCAGTCGTGTTACAGAAAGGCCACACCCGCAACCCTGCTGGCATACGCGTTTCCCTCCGAAAACCGCTGCGTTAGCCCACTGGCCTTGGGGCGTCGGGGAGAACTCAGTGGACATTGATTACGGCATAGAACTAGAGATCGCCGGTGTGGATGTCGACTGTCTACTTTGGGATCTCGACGATGTTGAAATCGCTGTTCGCTGGTTGTCGTTGTACCACCAAGTACTAAAAACGGCTTACCGAAAGGTAGGCCGTTTTTTTTATGCCTGGAGAAAATCGCCGAGACGAATCAGGACGTAGGCCGGTGTTGTGCCCGCACGCGCAGGTCTGCCAGGTCAATGGTCAGGTCGTGGCTCGGCAGGCTGCCCAGCGTATCGTTCAAGTTCATTCGCAACGGCTTATCGGCATCCATTCCGTATTCAAGGTCGGCATTGACGCGCTTATGGGTGTGACTCAGCGTGGCGCTGCTGGAAAAGCTGAGGTTCGTCATGGCCGGTATCGACATGCCATGGGACTGGGTGGCGGTGTAGCTCAAACTCATGTTTTTCACACGCAGGTTGTGACGATCACTCAGTGCCTGCCTGATCAATGGCTCGGTACTTTCCCCGCCAAGATGGCGACGCTCTATCGCGCGCAGGACCTGCGGCTTGAGCTCCATGCCGAGCCTCACTGAGGTGCCCTCGCCGTGCTGCAACTGATCGAACACCTGGGCAAACTGCGGGTCGTCCTTCAGCCACTGTTCAATGGCCACTTTGTTGGCCGGCGCCACATCATCCAGCCAGGCATGACGGCCATCGTCCCGTAACCCGACGCGCGTGACGGAGGACTCGACCGATGCCAGTTGGCGAAGCCCGTTTTTCGCCAGGTCCTGTTGGGTCATCAACGTATCCAGCGCCTGGCGGATGGCATGGTACGCATCCGGCTTTGTCGCCAGGGGCGGATGCATCGCGAGAAACTGCTGCAATGTGCCCACCTGTTGATCCGGCGTGGATCCCGACAGTTCGGTGGCAGCGAGATCACGCCTGAACGCCGGCGAATAAAGCGACACGGCGCGCTTGAGGTCATCGACCTGCGACTGAGTGACCGGTTGCGGATGCTTGAAGGAAAAACTGAAGGCCTGGGATTCTCCCCGATCAAACTTCACCATGACCGAAAGCTCCGGCAACGCAAACGCCGCCATACTCGGCCCGCCGCTTTCGCCCCTGCCCAACGCCAACGCGCTGAGCGGCACGATAGTGGCGCCCACACCGCCCTGCCTGAGTAACTGCACGCTGCCTGCAGTGCCTTGGCTGGTGCCTGTTGCAGTGCGCGTGGTGGACTGGCTCTTGTCCCCATGTGCGAGATTGAGGTTGCCCGTCACACCGATTCCGGCGCGGATCACTGCGTCCAGCTCGGCGATGTTTTCC
This sequence comes from Pseudomonas sp. CHM02, assembly GCF_000612585.1. Taxonomy (GTDB): domain Bacteria; phylum Pseudomonadota; class Gammaproteobacteria; order Pseudomonadales; family Pseudomonadaceae; genus Aquipseudomonas. The sequence continues at coordinate 30,529 of NZ_JFCA01000021.1, read as the reverse complement.
TGCGGGCTGTACATCAGGCGCAATTGCGCGAGTGCATCCAGATTGATGTCGCCACTGAGCTTCGAGCTCTTGCCGGCAGCGTGCCCGTCACCCAGCGCCAGCAAGTCGTAGACGCTACCGTTCTCGCCGGTCAGGATCGACATCATCCTGCCGAAATCGGCCTCCTTCACGTCGAAGCCGATGCTCGAGCCGGTATTTTTCGCAACCGCGGCAGTCAGCTCAGCAGCGACCCTCAAGCCTGGTCCCAGCGCCCCCGGCCCTCGCCCCAGCGTCATGCCAGAGCCTAGCGAGCCGGCCAGTCGCCGCATGTCGTCTGTGCTGATCTCAACCCGCGCGCCGTTGTCGGTACGGCTGATACTCACGCTGTGGGTATGGGACCTGGAAGCGCCCAAAAAGAACTCCACGGGGGCGATGGGTTTTATCTCCGTCACCATCAACTCCAGGCTTTTGCCCTGGGTTCGGCTGGGCGCCAGGGTCTGGCCACTCCCCAGTCGCTGTACCTGCTGCGTCATGGCCTCCTTGATGGAAGCATCGGCGGGCAGCCCCAGCAGGCCCGAAAGATGCCAATGAAGGGCCGAACCTGGTGTTCCAAGGTCCTTGGCCAACAGTTTGAAGTTGCCATACAACGATTCCGCCTGGTCGTAACTGGCGATGCCCTGGCTGGCCAACGTGTGCACAGGACTGTCTTTGAACGCCTGCATGATGCCCTGCAAAGACGTTTCTATGCGCGCCAGCGTATTTGGGTTTTGGCCTGACGTACCGTCGAGCGCCTGAGCCAGATCCGTCAATTGCTTGAGCGTGATCGCATGGTGAATCAGGTCGCCCTCGATAAGTGCCGAGGGGTGGCGAGGATCGCGCTTGCGCTCGGGCTTCCAAGCGGGGAGCACCAGGTCCTGCACCTCCAGGTTGGCCAACAGTGCAGCCGTCGGCTTCTGCGCCGAGGGCGAGACTTTTTTGAACACCTCATACAGTTGATGCAGCGTCGAACCAGGGTTGATCGCTGCCCTGCTCAATGTCGGCCGAGGGTCGAACGCTATCCCGTGCACCTCTCCCAGGCGGCGTGCACGTGACTGGCTGCTGTCTTCTACTTCGGTCAGCGCTTGGCGAATCTGCCCGGCCAACACCTGTCGTGGCCCAGGCTCGTTCAGGACAGTGAGCCGAGCCTGCAGATCAGCAGGAATCGGCTTGCTTTGTGCGAGAGGCTTGAGCTGTTCATGCAGTCGCTTGTCGTCTGCATAAACCCCCTCCAACCCACGGCGCCCCTTGAAGGTGTGCTGAATATCCCTTCCCATTTGGCCAAGGGATTCCAAGGGATGAAAATGTGCTTTGATCCCTTGGAAAAAATCGCGCTTGAGCGGTACCCCCTCACGGGATTGCCCCATGACATTGCTGCCGACGGACAGCGCGCTTGCGGGTAACGGTGTGCGTACCTGCATGCCCGCCAACTGATCGGCCAGTGACGGTACGTGAGTCGTCGATTGCACAGGGCCCCACGCCAGTGCACTGGCGCAGGCATTATCCAGTCGATGGAACTGTTTATCCCAGCCGCCAATCAGGTGCTGATCGGCGCCCATGCGCAAGGACGCCAAGGGTTGGCGATCCGGCAATTCAACCTTGCTCCAGCTGTGCACGCTCCCTGGGGCGTCTTGCCAGGCATCGCGATCCACCCTGAACAATTCGCCGCCCCGCGTGTGTGCATAAAGATTGCCCGCGTGATCCAGGGCGAGTGTTTTTATGTCGATCAAGGGCAAGAGTTGCAACGGCCTGGCGCCCACCTCCTGATGGACCTGAAGCTGGTTACGCTGATCGACCGTCACGAAATTGCGGCCGTCAGCTACTGCGAATCCAGTAACGCGCCGGTGGCCATCCCCGGCCAGCACCTCGCCAAGAGACACGTGCGGGTGCGGCGCGGGAAGCGCGGCCAGATCATGACTGGCGCCTTCAATCAGCGGGTCACGCACCTGACTGATAGCCACGGCCTTCAATTGCCCGTCTTGCAGCACATAAGCGCGGCCATCCAGTCCGCGCTCCAGGTGTTCGACACCAGGTTGCGCAGCATCTTCCCAGCGTTGCGCAGCGCCATCCCACGTCAACAGATTGCCCGCATCCAGTGCAACCTTGCCCCGTTGCCCGAGATCGATCGCCGACGCCAGCGCCTGCACGCTGGGCAGAGGCAGGCCTTTCTCGATGCCCTTGACTAGCACGTCGCTGAGGTTCCACTGCGGACGAAGAACGTTTGCGTCCCCCAAGGGCACACTGTGCAATTGCTGGCGTGCGTCGCGAACCTGGGCATTGAGTTGCCCCGTGTCATCATGGAAGAACCCCTCCACGCTGATGGCCCCCTTCAACGCTCGCTCCAGCGAATCGACCGATTGCAGGACCATCGGCAGCGCTTGATCCCCCGCCGTACGCAGGTCTGCCCATGCCAGCTCACCGTCCGTGGTAGCGCCGTACACGATATTTCCCGACAACCCGATACGCGTAAGCTGCACAGGCGAACCCGCTTCGTCGATCGGGTGCACGACCTGCGTGCCAACACCCTGAATATGCACGACAGATCCCTCCTGGACCTGACTCAGCAAGACTGTCGTGCGCCCTTGCACACTGCTGTCGGCGAACCCCTTGGGCGTTTTCAACAATTGCCCTTCCTTCGTCAGGCCAATGCGGCTGAAAGCACGGGTATCCGCGTCGGGCGTCCAGGACAGTGCGAGGGGTTCAAAGCGAAACAGTCGCCCGCGCTCGAGGCGAAACTGCTGGCCCTCCAACGTCGTTTGAACACCGCTGACGCTCCCTATATGCGCACGTCCAGGGCTGGCGACCACATCAGGAAGGCTGCTTTTGAACACCGCCACGACAGCCGGCGTGGACTGAATATGAAACAGGTAGTGACGCTCATCCTTCATCCGCAGCGTGTAGGTGTCGGCTGCAGCAGGACCATCGGTGACATAGTGTTTATTCGGTTGGTTGAGATGACGGGCGATGTCACGCCCTGCCAGTGTTGTATCGGCGTGCACTTTGCCATCGCTGAGACGGACATCGAACTGCATCGAGGTCGGTTGCAGCGTTTGATTGTGGGTCAACGACACGGGCGGCAACCGTGGCAGGGTATTGCGCGGCGGGAGCTTCTGGCTCCAGTCCGTCAACCATTTGCTACGGTCGTGCTGTAACGTCGATAGCGGGTCTGGTCCTTTGTACATGGCAATGCCCCCTGAACGAATCAATCATTGCTGTCTAGTGGGCAACTGCTGTTTTTGGTTCCACACCTGCTTCATCACGACGGCGACTTCATGTCCGCAGCCCTACCCGCAAGGCATGTTTTCCCTGTAAAAAGCAGTACTTCAAGGACAACAGATCATTCTCAAAATGAACGGAGTTCAGCCCGTGTTTTCGATTTCCCGCCGTCAACTGTCAGTACTTGCCGCAACCCTCGCCCTGGCTGCCTGCAACACGTCTGTCAACGAGCAGCCCCCCGCACCGGAGCTGGGTTCGGGTTATCGCACCGACCTCACCCCCCAACATGCCGAGCGCCACATGGCTGCCGCCGCCAACCCATTGGCGGCCGAGGCCGGGCGCGAGATGTTGCGCATGGGTGGGTCGGCGATCGACGCGGCGGTTGCGATGCAGGCCGTGCTGACCCTGGTAGAGCCGCAATCCTCCGGCATCGGCGGAGGCGCGTTCATCATGCTGTGGGATGGGGAAAACGTGCACGCCTATGACGGCCGTGAAACCGCCCCGGCCGGGACCACCGAGCGCTTGTTCCTGAAGGCCAACGGCAAGCCGATGGCGTTTCCCGAGGCGCAGATAGGTGGGCGTTCAGTCGGCACACCGGGCGTACTGCGAGCGCTCGAGATGGCACACAGGAAGACCGGCCACCTGCAATGGGCCAAGCTGTTCGAGCCGGCGATCCGGTTGGCGGAACAGGGCTTCGCGATTTCTCCACGCCTGCACAGCCTGATCGCGGCTGACCGCTACATCCAGCAGTCGCCAGACATGGCGGCGTACTTCCTCAACGCAGATGGCACACCGAAAGCCACCGGCACGGTGTTGAAAAACCCGGCGCTGGCCAACGTGTTCAAACGCATTGCCAAAGAAGGGCCCGACGCGCTGTACCACGGGCCGATTGCCGAGGAAATCGCAAGCAAGGTACAGGGGAATCGCAACGCAGGCAGCCTGTCCCTGGCGGACCTGAAAGGCTACACCGCCAAGGAACGCATGCCGCTGTGCACCGACTACAAGCAATGGAAAGTCTGTGGCATGCCGCCGCCGTCGTCAGGCGGTATCGCCATCGCGCAGATCCTGGGGACCTTGCAAGCACTGGAGGCACGCGATCCGCACCTCGCGATCGCACCGATGCAACCACTGAAAAGCTCATCGCCCGCCGGCCTTGAGCCAACGCCCGACGCCGTGCACCTGCTGGCCGAAGCCGGGCGCCTGGCCTTCGCCGATCGCGGCCTGTACGTCGCCGACGCCGACTTTATCCCCGTGCCGGTTGCCGGCCTCATCGCACCGGACTACCTGGCCAAGCGCGCCGCGCTGATCGGCGAACGCAGCATGGGCATCGCCAAGCCGGGCGTGCCTGCGGGCATCCAGGTCGCGTATGCGCCGGACCGCTCGCCGCTGCGCATCTCCACCTCGCAAGTGGTGGCCGTGGATGACCTGGGAGGCGCCGTGTCGATGACCACCACGGTGGAAGCCGCATTTGGCTCCCATGTGATGGTCCAGGGTTTCTTGCTCAACAACCAGATGACCGACTTCTCGTTTATCCCTGAAGAAAATGGTCAACCCGTGGCCAATCGCGTCGAGCCTGGCAAACGCCCGCGTTCGGCCATGGCGCCCACGCTGGTATTCGACCGCAAGAGCGGCGAGTTGCTGGCCACCGTGGGTTCACCTGGCGGCTCACAGATCATCGAGTACGTGAGCAAGTCCCTGGTGGCGATGCTCGACTGGAAACTCGACCCGCAAGCCGCCATCAACCTACCCAACTTCGGCAGTCGCAATGGCGCCACCGAGCTGGAAACCGGTATGTTCAGCCCCTCGCTGAAACAGGCGCTCAAGGACAAGGGCCATGCACTGAGCGAGATCGATATGACCAGCGGCATCCAGGCCATCGTGCGCACGCGGGATGCCCAGGGCAAAGTGTCGCTGAGCGGCGGCGCCGACCCTCGGCGCGAAGGCGAAGCGGTCGGCGACTGAACACCTCAATCAACGGAGATAGCGCTCGTGCAACAGGCAGATAATCTCGGCGCCATCCCTGGCGTCGACCACGGTTTTTGTTCGATCAATGATCCGCAGCGCCCGGCAGACGTATTCATCTGCAAGCAAGTGCACAGTGCGTCAGTGATTGAATGGCAAGCGGGCCAAGTGAGCAATACGGTCGAGGCTGACGGGGTGTGCACGGGTGAGCATCACCCCATCGCGGTGATCACCGCCGATTGCCTGCCCATCCTGATTGCCTCGAAAAACGCTGAGAAAGTAGCTGCCGTGCACGGCGGTTGGAAAGGGCTGCAAGCCGGGATTGTGGCGAATGCGATACAGCGTTTTGCCGCTGAAGGGATTGCCATCGACCAGTTGCGGATAGCGATCGGCCCCTCGATCAAGCCGTGCTGCTATGAAGTGAGCGGGGAGTTCATCACCCGGTTTCAAGCTGACCAGGGCCACTTGTGGCGCGACGGCCAGGCGCCGTGGAGCCATGTGCAACCGGCGTCGCTGCTGCGCCCCGACATTGCCCCGCCCGATGCGAGGCAAACGGGAAGCGCCTGGTTTGACTTGAGCGGCTTTGGGGTGCTCTTGCTGCAAGCGGCGGGCGTTCGGCGCGAGCAGATCGAGGTGAGTGAGGTGTGCACTTACTGCACCTCCCCCACCTTTGCCAGCTACCGCCGCAGGACGCATTACCCGGAGGAGATGAAGACGTTGATCTATTCGTGGATTGCTCGCATCACCGGCTGATTTTCAACCCCTTGCGCCCCGCATGCCGCTCCAGCGCCAGCTCGATCAAGCGGCTCACCAGCTCGCTGTAGCTCATGCCCGCTGCCTGCCACAGCTTGGGGTACATGCTGATACGGGTGAAGCCGGGCAACGAGTTGATTTCGTTGATCAGCACTTCGCCGTCGTCGGTAAGGAACACGTCGACCCGCGCCAGACCGGAACAGCCCAGCACCTCGAACGCCTCGATGGCCAACCCGCGAATGCGCTCGCTGGCCGCATGGCTTATAGCAGCCGGCACCACCACCTGGGCGGCCTGGTCGTCGATGTATTTGCTGTCGTAGGAATAGAAGCCGCTGCTCACCACGATCTCGCCACAACCGCTGGCAATCGGATTCTCATTGCCCAGCACGGCGCATTCGATTTCGCGGCCCTTTACCGCAGACTCCACCAAGACCTTTTCATCAAAACCCAGGGCCAGTTCGACGGCAGCGAGGTATTCGGCTTCGTTGCCGACTTTGCTCACGCCCACCGAAGAGCCCTGGTTGGCCGGTTTGACGAACATCGGCAGGCCGAGTTTGTTCACCGCCGTATCAAAGGCGGTACGTGCGGCATTGCTACGGGTCAGGGTGATGAACGGGGTCACGGCAATACCAGCATCGCGCAGCAGGCGCTTGCTGATGTCCTTGTCCATGCACACTGCCGAACCAAGCACGTCGGAACCGACAAAAGGCAGGTCAGCCATGCGCAACAGGCCTTGCAGGCAGCCGTCTTCGCCAAGGGTGCCGTGGACGATGGGGAAGATGACATCGACATGTTCCAGCAGGCCGGCGCCTGAGGTTTCCACCAGTTGCTGGCTGGCCTTGCCGGGCACCACGGCCAGTTCGCGGTTGGACTGGTTGAGGGCGATCAGGGCCGGGTTTTCCTGGTTGAGCAGGAAATTCGAGGTGTCATTGAGGTGCCAGTGGCCGGCCTTGTCGATGCCGATCAGCACCGGTTCGAAACGTGAACGATCCAGCGCATCGACGATATTGCGCGCCGACTGCAACGAGACTTCATGCTCCGCCGAACGGCCACCAAAAATAATACCTACCCGCACCTTGCTCATGACCCGGCCTCACTGTTGAACGTATGGTTTCTTACCACGGGCCGTCAGCGGTTCGCCACCAGATGTGCACCGAACAGTACGTAGCAGCCCCCCGCAAAGCGGTCGAGCCACTTGCGCGAACGGCTGTAGAGATTGGCCATGCGCTCGCTGGAAAACACCAGGGCCACGCTGGAATACCAACTGAACGATAAGGTGGCCATGGTGATCACCGCCAGGGTCAGCAGCATCGGCGACGGAGAGGGCGGCATGGTGGACGCGAAGATCGTGGCGACAAACAAGGCCGCCTTGGGGTTGGACAAGTTACCCAGCAACCCCAGGCGCCAGGCAGAAAACAACGAGCGCCGGGCTTCATCCGGCAACACGTTCTGGCCCATGCTCGGCGCCGAGCGCTTGAACAGTTTCAACCCGAGGTAAATCAGGTAGCAGCCGCCAATGATCTTGAACGCCAGGTACAGCATCGGCGCCGCCGTAAACAGCGACTTGATGCCCAGGCCACCCGCCAGCCCCCACATGACCGTGCCCGTGGCCACACCGACTGACGCCACCACGCCATGCCGACGCGAACAGCTGGCAGCCAATTGCGCCGTGTTGAAAAAGTTGGGGCCAGGCGTCACCACCGCCACCGTCCACAGCAGGGCCAGCGAAACCAGGGGCGCCACGTAGGCGGGACTGAAAAATTCCATGAGGGGCAGCTCCATCAGCACAAGTCACGAACGGCGATCATAGGCCTCGACCCTGCCCTGCACAATCGTACAAGACCCCGGCAGACAAGGAATGCAGACTGGGTTAACGTGTTTCCATCTCTATTTTTCGTGACAAGTCACCATGGGCAAACCCACCGCCACCCTCGACTGGCTGCACCGCGCGCCGCATGCCAGTGGCCTGGACCGTATCGAGGCGTACTTTGCCGGCTTTGCCTTCGACCCGCATCGCCATGACACCTATGCCATCGGCCGCACCTTGACTGGCGTGCAGAGCTTTCATTATCGCGGCGACATGATCCACAGCGTGCCCGGCACGACCATGGTGCTTCACCCCGATGAAACCCATGACGGCCATGCCGGCAGCGACGAGGGCTTCAAATACCGGATGATTTACGTCGAGCCGGCGCTGATCCAGCAAATCCTCGGCGGCCGGCCGTTGCCGTTTATCCCCAATGGTTTATCCACCGACCCACGGCTGTTCCGCGCCAGCGAAGTGCTGCTGCAGAACCTGGATAACCCCATCGACCCGCTGCAGGAACAGGACGCCCTGTTCGAACTGGCCCACGCCCTCAACAACGTCTCCGGCGGGATCGTCAGCCGCAAGACCTTCGATTACGTCGCCGCCGAGCGCGCCCGGGAGTTTATCCACAGCGCCTTGGGCCGCAGCATCACCCTGGATGAAATGGCCGACCACGCCGGTCGCGATCGCTGGGCCCTGTCGCGGGATTTTCGCTTGCTGTTCGGCACCAGCCCCTACCGCTACCTGACCATGCGCCGCCTGGACCTGGTGCGCAGCCTGCTGGCCCAGGGCCAATCGCTGGTGGACGCCGCGTTGACCGCCGGTTTTACCGACCAGAGCCACATGACCCGGCAATTTCGCAGCACCTACGGCATGCCGCCATCGCGCTGGGTGAAGATGTCAGACCGCTTCCAGGCCCGCTGACCCGCATATCGCTGGTTTATCCGCTCGCCCAAGCTGATGGCCTTCGCCGAAGCCCTGAGCCAGGCGAAATGGTAACCCTGTAGGAGCCGGCTTGCCGGCGATGCGGCCAATGAAAGGTACGTTGAACGTTAGGACGCCATCGCCGGCAAGCCGGCACCTACAAGGGCCTGTCAGGGCAGGGTTTTGCCGATGATGGGCTGGCCGATCGTGAGGAAGTTCCCGCCCGCCACATGGTGCAGGGTGCGCAGTTCATCGTGCCCTTCGAAGTGCCAGTGACCGTCGCTGAAGACGCGCTCGTCGGCATAGGCCGCGACCACTTCACCCAGAAACAGATCGTAGGTCTGCTGGTTGTGAGGCTCGGGCAGCAGGCGACACTCCAGCCAGGCCACGCAGCCTTCCAGCAACGGCGCTTCGGTGTGTTCGCCGTTGAAGACCTGCAGGCCGTAGGTGGCGAATTTGTCAGTCTCGGAACCTGTGATGTTGCCCACCGTTTGCACAAGGTCGGCCTGGGCTGCACAAGGCACCTGGAGTACAAAGGTACCGGCGCCTTCCAGCAGTTGTCGGGTCCAGGTGGCTTTGTCCAACACCACCGCGACCTTGGGCGGTTCGAAATCCAGCGGCATGGCCCAGGCAGCGGCCATGATATTGCGCTGGCCATTGTGCGCGGCGCTCACCAGCACGGTGGGGCCGTGGTTGAGCAAGCGGTAGGCCTTGGACAGCGGAACGGCGCGACGGTGGGTAGGGCTCATGGAAGGTCGACTCTTCGTGCAAGAAAGAACCTACGATACCTGAAGCCCTACGCTCAACTCGACAGTTGGTTGGCGAACTGGCCCACCGCGCTGACCACTTTCTGGGCGCCGTCCTGGATTTCCACGATCACCGTGCCCGCTTCGGCGGCCAGCGCCAGGCCTTGCTCGGCTTGCAGGCGGCCGTCGGTCATCAGGGTCACCGCATCGCGGGCCATGTCCTGGTTCTGACGCACCACGCCGACAATTTCTTCGGTCGCCTTGCTGGTCCGCGATGCCAACTGCCGCACTTCATCGGCCACCACGGCAAAACCACGGCCCTGCTCGCCGGCGCGCGCCGCTTCGATGGCGGCGTTGAGCGCCAGCAGGTTGGTCTGCTCGGCAATGCCGCTGATGGTCTTGACGATGGAGCCGATCACCTGGGATTGCGCGTTCAGCGCCTCGATGCCTTCGCCGGCCTGCTGCATGTGCTTGGCCAGGTCGCGCATCACATCCACGGCCTGGGTCACGACCGTCGTACCGCGCTGGGCACTGTTGTCGGTTTGCAGCGAGGTGCTGTAGGCAATGTTGGCCGCCTCGGCGACCGCCTGTTCCTGATTGACCTGGTCAGTGATCACCGTGGCGAACTTGACCACTTTGTACAGCCGGTCGGTGGCATCCAGCACCGGGTTGTACGTAGCTTCCAGCCACACCAGACGGCCATGGCTGTCCACCCGCTTGAAGCGTGCCGCGACGAACTCACCGGCGTTCAGGCGCTTCCAGAAGTCCTGGTACTCGGTGCTGTTGTATTCCTCCGGCTCACAGAACATGCGGTGATGTTTGCCCTGGATCTGCGCCAGGCTGTAACCCATGCCGCTGAGGAACCGATCGTTCGCGGTCAGCACGTGGCCACCGAGGTCGAACTCGATCACTGCCGTGGAACGCACCAGCGCGGTGATCAGGTTTTCATGCTCGCGGGAGGCCTCGATGGTGCGGGTGAGGTCGCTGGAATAAATCGAAAAATGCTTGATGTGCCCCTCGGAACTGCGCACCGGCTGCACAATCGAGCGCAACCAGGCTTCCTGGCCATTGCCGCGCATCAGGCGCACGGTGCCCGCGAAGTGTTCGCCACGTACCAGGGCGTTCCTGAAGCGCTGCTGGAATTCATCCTTGCGCACATGGGCCGGCACCAGGTCTTCGATCGGGCGCCCCAGCAGCTGGCCGTTCTGATACGCCAGTTCCTGCAGGAAGTTGGCGTTTGCCCATTCAACCCGGCCCTCGGGATCCAGCGTCAGGCACAGCATTTCGCTTTCCAGGCTCTCCTTGACCTGCTGCAGGCTGGACAATTCTTCGCGAAGAGCCGACAGCTCCTGCTTCAAGCGGGTGTTGAACATGAGGCACCGATGGTCAAATGATGGAGATGGATCTGACCTGCATCGGCGCTCCCGGCGTTTTCTTAAGAGGGCTTTAGCCCCGCGCTCAACTATATTTTTGGATCCATTAACTGCCATTGTTCCGGCACACGCCCATCACTTGGTATTCAAGGGTATTGAGCTTGCCGCTGGAATCTTCATAGGTCATGCGCGACGGCACCGGGTTGCACGCGCGGATCGGTGGGGTGACGTTGACCACCTTGACGATGTCGAGCTTCATGCCATAGCGATAAGCCCGTACCTCGGGCGCCGGCTTGCCGTTCTTGGCGGCGTAGTCGGCCATGGCTTTTTCATTGCGTTCCATCATCAGCGCGAACGTACGATCGCCCCCGCCTTCGGCCAACGCACCGAAAGACAACATGGCCGTTAACACACCCAGACCGATGGTATAAAACTTCATGGTTAGTTCCTCGACTGAAAAGTTCAGTGCCGAGATTAACCAACGGACCCTGACGCCATCTTCACCAGAACATTACTTATTTGTTAGATAACAGTGAGTTTCCAGAATTGTAATCTTCGTGCCACTTCTTCGTTATCCACGGTTTGCAACTATCAGCCCGGGCCAAATCAATAAGAACGCCCACTCTCATAAGAAGCTGATAACTGCCATTACCAAGGAGCGAACCATGCGTATTCGTCACTACAGCCTTCCCCTGTCACTCTGTGCCGCGTTGCCGCTGGCCGCAGCGGCCGTGGAAGACACACCGCAAGGCTTTATCGAAGGCAGCAGCCTCAACGTGCTGGCACGTAACTTTTACTTCAACCGCGATGATCGCAAGGGCCAGTCCAGCCCTACCGGCAACGGCTATTCAGAGGCATGGGCGCAGGGGTTGATCGGCAAATTCGAATCCGGCTTTACCCAAGGCACCGTGGGTTTTGGCCTGGATGCGTTCGCGATGGTCGGCGTGAAACTCGACTCGGGCACCGGTCGCAGTGGCGGCAAGGGTTCGTTCGGCATGCTGCCGGTGGACAGCGAAAACCACCCCGAGGACAACTACAGCAAATTCGGCGGCGCCGCGAAATTGCGTGTGCTGGACACCGTGGTCAAGGCCGGTGACGTATTCCCGCTGAACCCGGTGGTGGCTTACGGCGATTCGCGCGTCTTGCCGGAAAGCTTTCGTGGCGTGACCGCACAAAACACCAGCCTCGAGGGCCTGACCCTGCAAGGCGGACGCTTGAGCGGCATGAGCCAACCCACCCAGAGTGGCATGAACAAGGGCTTCGCGACCTTTTATGCAGGCCAGGTTGACTCGCCCTGGATCGGCTATTTCGGCGGCGATTACACTGTAAACAAACACCTCAGCGTCAGCCTCTACGGCAGCCGCTTGAAGGATGCCTGGGACCAGTACTACTTCGGCACCGCCGCCAGCTATCCGCTGGGTGAGGACGTTTCGCTGTTCGGCGACTTCAACTACTACAAAGCCGTGGACGAAGGTAAAAAACGCCTGGGTGAATTCGACAACAACATCTGGAGCGCCAGGCTCGGTGTAAAGGTCGGCGCCCACAGCCTGGCCGTATCGCACCAACGTAACAACGGCGATGACGACTTCGATTACCTGCGCCAATCGGACTCGATCTTCCTCAACAACTCGATCCAGTACAGCGACTTCAACTCGCCCAAGGAGCGCTCATGGATGGTGCGCTACGACCTGGACATGCAGGCGTTCGGCATCCCCGGCCTGTCGTTCATGACCCGCTACGGCAAAGGCACCGGCGCCGACTACAGCAACGCCAACGCGGTGTACATGCGCCGCGATGCGGCAGGCGACCCACTCACCGATCAACGCCGCTGGGAGCGGGATATCGAGGCCAAGTATGTGGTGCAGGGCGGAAACTTGAAGGATTTATCGCTGCGACTTCGCCAGGCAACGGTGCGCTCAAGTGCATTCGAGTCGGACCTCGAAGAAGTTCGGCTAATTGTCGAGTACCCACTCGCCGTGCTCTAAGGCATCGCACTTACATTCACTTGCCGATGGCCTACATCTGTTCACACGTTGAAGTCTGTCAGAACTGTAATATCGGCCTCACCTTCGCGTTAAGTTGCACTTTTTACACTGCACATCGAACACATCTCATCTCTGCGGCTTTTGTGTAGCTCCTTTGGAACAGAGATGAATTTTTACGCCCCCACCGGGGCGTTTTTTTTGTGCGCGGGCTCAGTGACGAATCGTCGCACCCGCCTGACTTGCCTTGACCCTAAAGCTACTTCACGGTTCAGAGTTTTCCTACAGCGTACTCAGCCTCGCTATGAGGCCATGCCCTTTTTCGTTTTCTTTGAAGGTAACCCCCCATGCGTATCCTTGTGGTTGAGGACGAGCAGAAAACCGCCGACTACCTGCAGCAAGGCCTGACCGAAAGCGGTTATGTCGTCGATTGCGCAGCCAGCGGCATTGATGGCCTGCACCTGGCACGGCAACACAGCTACGAATTGGTAATCCTCGATGTCAACTTGCCCAACACCGACGGTTGGGAAGTGCTGGAACAACTGCGTCGCGACGGCAACCAGCGCGTGATGATGCTGACCGCGCGCGGCCGACTGGCCGACAAGATCAAGGGCCTGGACATGGGCGCCGATGACTACCTGGTCAAACCCTTCGAGTTTCCCGAGCTGTTGGCCCGAGTGCGCACCCTGCTGCGGCGCAGCGAGCACATCCCGGTGCCGGAGGTGCTACGCGTCTCGGACCTGGAGCTGGACCCGCGCCGACATCGCGCCTATCGCGGCAACCGCCGCATCGACCTCACCACCAAGGAGTTCGCCCTGCTGCATGTACTCATGCGCCAGGCCGGAGAGGTGATGACCCGCACGCAGATCATCTCGCTGGTGTGGGACATGAACTTCGACTGCGACACGAATGTGGTGGAAGTCTCCATCAGCCGCCTGCGCGGCAAGGTCGATGACCAGAGCGAGGTGAAGTTGATCCACACCATACGCGGCGTGGGTTATGTGCTGGAGGCGCGCACATGAGGACCAGCAGCCTGTCGATGCGCCTGGGGTTGACCGTCAGCCTGATGGGCGCCGGGCTGGTCGTGCTGTTGGCGACCCTGGCTTACCTGGCCCTGACCCACGAGCTGGACAAGCTGGCGCGCAAGGGCCTGGAAAACAAGATGGAGCAACTGGAGCACAGCCTTGGCCAGGGCCTCGACGCTCACGACATCACCAGTCGCCCCCACTCACTACTGGACCTGGTGATGGGCCACGACAACATCTACCTGACCATCATCGGCGCACGCCCCGATGCGCCCGTGTTGCTGAGTGTCGGCGCCAAACCGCAGCAGCCATTGCTGCTCGACGTGCCCGCAAGCAAAACCCTGGCCTATTTGAATTGGGTCGATGGCCTGGGCAATCGCATCCTCAGCGCCACGCGCCTGATGTCATTGCAAAAGGGCGAGAACGTGCGCGTGCTGCTGTCGCTGGATCGCTCCGATGATGAAGCGCTACTCAGTGCCTACCTGCGCTCCACGGTCATCGCCTTGCCGATGCTGCTGATCCTGATCGGCATGGGCGCCTGGTGGCTGGTGCAACGCGGGCTCGCGCCCTTGCAGCAGTTCAGTCGCGTGGCGGCCAAAGTCAGCACCCAGGACCTGACCCATCGCCTGTCCCTGGACAACCTGCCCCAGGAGCTGGGCGAATTGGCCCAGGGCATCAATTTCATGCTGCACCGCCTCGACGCCGGGGTGCAGCAACTGTCGCAGTTCTCCGACGACCTGGCCCACGAACTGCGTGCACCGTTGACCAACCTGATGGGCAAGGCCCAGGTGACCCTGTCTCGCGAACGGCCCTCGGAGGAATACAAGGCCGGCCTGGAATCCTGTACCGAGGAAATGGAGCGCCTGTCGCGGATTGTCTCCGACATGTTGTTCCTGGCCCAGGTCAGCCACCCGGCGGCGCGGGCCGGGTTTGCCCCGGTGTCGCTGGCGCAGGAAGCGCAGCGGGTGATGGAACTGTTCGCCCTGAGTGCCGAGGACAAGCACATCACCCTGAGCCTGCGCGGCGACGCCTGGGTGACGGGTGACCGCTTGATGATCCAGCGCGCCATTTCCAACCTGCTGTCCAATGCGATTCGCCATACCCCCAGCGCTTCCAGTGTGATGCTGCTGGTGGAAAGCTATGACCAGAAAGTATCGCTGTCGGTCGGCAATCCGGGGCGCGGCATCGAGGCCCATCACCTGCCGCACCTGTTCGAACGTTTCTATCGCGCCGACAGCAGCCGCACCCGCGCTGAAGGCGGCACCGGCCTGGGGCTGGCGATTGTGCAGTCGATCATGCACCTGCATCAGGGGCACGCCGACGTCAGCAGCCAGCCGGGCCGCTTCACGCGGTTCAGCCTGGTGTTTCCTCTTCCTTGAACAAGCCGTGTTTCAGTAAGCAAGCTTGATGTGGTGAGCAGGATTGATGTGGTGAGCGGGGCGGCTTCGCCACCCAACGCAGGACAAGCCTGCTCACCACAACGATCACACCTCAGGTGTTTGCTCTTCCTTGCGTGAGCAGGATTGATGTGGTGAGTGGGCTTGCCCCGCGCCGGGCTGCGGAGCAGCCCCATCACGAACAGCATGTCTCCTCAAATAGAAATGCGGTGCCTGGTTTTGGGGCGGCTTCGCCACCCAACGCAGGACAAGCCTGCTCACCACAACGATCACACCTCAGGTGTTTGCTCTTCCTTGCGATGCGCCCACTGATACAGCGCCGGCAGCACCAGCAGGGTCAGCAACGTCGAGGAAATGATCCCGCCGATCACCACCGTCGCCAGCGGCCGCTGCACTTCGGCGCCGGTGCCGGTGGCAAGCGCCATAGGAATAAACCCAAGCGACGCCACCAACGCCGTCATCAGCACCGGGCGCAGCCGCGTCAGTGCGCCTTCGTGGATGGCCACCGACAACGAGCGCCCTTCTTCGCGCAAATTACGGATGAAGGCGATCATCACCAGGCCGTTCAGCACCGCCACGCCGGACAAGGCAATAAAGCCCACGCCGGCCGAGATCGACAACGGAATATCCCTCAGCCACAGCGCCATGATCCCACCGGTCAAAGCGAACGGAATGCCGGTAAATACCAGCAAGCCGTCCTTGAGGTTGTTGAACATCATGAACAGCAAGCCGAACACCAGCAGCAACGCAACCGGCACCACGATGCGCAGCCGGTCGGACGCCTCCTTCAATTGTTCGAACTGGCCGCCCCACGTGGTCCAGTAACCCGCCGGCACGTTCACCTGAGCGATGAGCGCCGCCTCGGCGTCCTCCACGAATGAGCCGATATCCCGCCCACGCACGTTGGCACTGACGATCACCAGGCGCTTGCCGTTTTCACGGCTGATCTGGTTCGGGCCGAGTACCAGGTCCAGGCTGGCGACCTGGGACAGGGCAATAAAGCCCAACTGGCCAGATGCATTACCCGGCACCGGAATCAACAGCCGCGACAGCCCGTCGATATCGGTACGCAGCGCGTCGGACAAACGCACGACCATGTCAAAGCGCCGATCACCTTCGTACAAGGTACCGGCCTGGCGCCCTCCGACGGCGACGGCAATGGTGTCCTGCACATCGCCCACATTCAGGCCAAAGCGCGCGGCCTTGTCGCGGTCGATATTGATGGTCAGCACCGGCAGCCCGGACGTTTGTTCAACCTTGACTTCCGAGGCGCCGTCGAGTTTTTGCAGGGTCTCGGCGATTTCCGCGGCGGTCTTGTTGAGCACATCCATGTCATCGCCGAATACCTTCACCGCGACGTCGCTGCGGACCCCGGAAATCAACTCGTTGAAACGCAGTTGGATCGGTTGCGACAACTCGTACGCGCTGCCCGGCACAATCGCACTGGCGCGCTGGATGTCGGCGATGAGTGTCTCGCGGGACTTGCTCGGATCGGGCCATTGGTCCTTGGGCTTGAGCATCACGTAGCTGTCGGAAATGTTCGGCGGCATCGGGTCGGAGGCAATTTCCGCGGTGCCGGTACGCGCAAACACCCGCTCGATTTCCGGCACCTGGGCCATCAAGGTTTTTTCCAGTTGCTGCTGCATCTGCACCGATTGCGTCAGGCTGGTGCCTGGCACGCGCAAGGCCTGCTGGGCAAAGTCGCCTTCACTGAGGCTGGGGATAAATTCGCTGCCCATGCGGCTGGCGACAGCGCCCGAAGCGACGATGGCCAATACGGCCAGGCCGAATACCAGCGGACGACGCGCCATCACCCAATCGAGCACCGGCGCATAGACCCGGCGCGCACCGCGCATGACGAAGTTTTCCTCTTCCTTGACCTTGCCCGTGACGAACAGCGCAATCGCCGCCGGCACGAAGGTCACCGACAGAATCATCGCGCCCAACAGGGCGATCACCACGGTAAACGCCATCGGGTGGAACATTTTCCCGGCCACACCGGTGAGGGCAAAGATCGGCAGGTACACCACCATGATGATCAGTTGCCCGAAGATCAGCGCCCGTCGCGCTTCCTTGGCCGCCGCAAACACTTCATGCAGGCGTTCGCTGCGGGTCAGCAGGCGACCATGGCGCTGTTGTGCATGGGCCAGGCGGCGGATGGCGTTCTCGACGATCACCACCGCGCCGTCGACGATAATGCCGAAGTCCAGCGCGCCGAGGCTCATCAGGTTGGCGCTGACCTTGTTGGTGAACATCCCGGTAAACGTGAACAGCATCGCCAGCGGAATCACCATCGCGGTAATCAGCGCGGCGCGGATATTACCGAGGAACAGGAACAGCACCGCCACCACCAGCAGTGCACCTTCGAAGAGGTTTTTCTTCACGGTGGCGATGGCTTTCTCGACCAGGTTGGTGCGGTCGTAGACGGTGACCGCAACGACGCCTTCGGGCAGCGACCGGTTGATCTCTTCGAGCTTTTTCGCCACGGCCTGGGACACGCTGCGGCTGTTTTCGCCGATCAACATGAACACCGTGCCCAGCACCACTTCGCGGCCATTTTCCGTGGCGGCACCGGTACGCATCTCACGGCCGATCTCGACCTGAGCCACATTGCGCACGCGAATCGGCGTGCCGTCCGAACTGGTGATGACGATATTGGCGATGTCGTCAATCGAGGCCAATTGCCCCGGCGCCCGGATCAGCAATTGCTCGCCGCTGCGCTCGATATAGCCAGCGCCGACATTGGCGTTGTTACGCTCAAGCGCCGTGACCAGGTCATTCAAGGTCAGGTTGTAGGCGGCCAGGCGCTTGGGGTCGGGCGCAATCTGGTATTCCTTGGCAAAGCCGCCGATGGTGTTGATCTCGGCCACGCCGGGCACATTGCGCAGTTGCGGCTTGATGATCCAGTCCTGGATCACCCGCAGATCGGTCGGAGTGTAGGGCGTACCGTCGTCCTTGAGCGCGCCGTCCTTGGCCTCCACGGTCCATAGGAAAATTTCCCCGAGGCCGGTGGAAATCGGCCCCATGGCGGTTTCGATACCGGCGGGCAATTGCTCGCGGGCCACCTGCAGGCGCTCGTTGACCAGTTGGCGGGCGAAAAACAGGTCGGTGCCGTCCTTGAAAATCACCGTCACCTGAGACAAACCGGAACGCGACAGCGAACGGGTCTGCTGCAAACCGGGCAAGCCGGCCATGGCGGTTTCGATGGGAAAGGTGATGCGCTGCTCGGTTTCCAGCGGCGAAAACCCGGCCGCGGCCGAGTTGATCTGCACCTGCACGTTGGTGATATCGGGCACCGCGTCGATGGGCAACTTCTGGTAGCTGGCGATGCCAACACCGGCCATCAGCAGCACCGCCAGCAGCACGATGATGCGCTGCTCGATGGCAAATTGGATAAGGCGCTCAAACATGGGAAATCACTCGCAGGATCAATGGGCGTGCTCGGCCGAGCCTTTGCCCAGTTCGGACTTGAGGATGAAGCTGCCGACCGTGGCCACCTGCGCCCCGGCATCCAGGCCCTGGCGGACTTCGACGTAGCCGTTTTCGCGCGCGCCCAGTTCCAGGTGACGGGTGACAAAACCGTGCTCGGTGCGCACGAACACCGAAGGTTTGTCCTCGACGGTCTGGATCGCCTCCTGGGGTACGGTGACCTTGGCCTGGAATGTGTCGGTGGCCAGTTGCACGCTGACAAACAATCCAGGGCGCCAGGCATCGTCGGGGTTGGGCACGCTCACACGCACGGTGGCGGTGCGCGTCTGCTCGCCGAGCAGGTTGCCGACATAGGCCACGGTGCCGTGTACCTCGGTGCCCATTTCCGTGGAGCTGACTTTTACCGGTTTGCCGACGCGCACCTTGTTCAAGTCCTTGGGGAACACCCCGAAGGTCACCCACACCTGGGACAAGTCCGAGAGGGTGAAGGCGTTTGTGCTCTCACTCACGACTTCGCCGACGCCCAGGTGTTTTTCCACCACGACGCCAGCAAAAGGCGCACGCAGTTCGTAGCGATTGCCCCCCACCAGCACAACGCTGCCGCTCAACGCGCTCATCTTCTGGCGGGCGTTGTTCAGGGCGATTTCGGCTTCCTGCAGAGACTGGCGCGCCTGCAGGTAATCCTGCTCGGCGGAGATCTTGTCCTGCCACAATTGCCGCTCTCGCTGGAAGGTGGTGCGGGCCAGTTCGACCCGACGCTCGCTGGCGGCCAACTCGCTGCGCTGATCGGAAATCTGCTGGCTGGCGATCACCGCCAACAACTCGCCCTTCTTCACCGACTGGCCGAGATTGACCTTGACCGACTCCACCACACCCGCCGCACGCGGGACGATGTGGGAGGTACGGTCTTCATCGAAGCGCACCTCTGCCGGCAGCACCAGCAACGTGCTGATCGCACGCGGTTGAGCCTGGGCGATCTGAATGCCAGCGGCCTGAATCTGCTGCTCGGTGAGTTCAAGCTCACCTTCTTCTTCATCAGCCTTTGCAACGCTGGACAGCATCAGGCTCAAGGCGACGGCAAGCGCCACGCCACGTGTGTTGTTCATAGAGGACTCCAGGAAAAATCAAAACCGGGCGAGGTCGCCGTAGATCCGTTCGATACGCACCCAGGCATCGGTGGCCTGGGCGGTGGCCGCGAGGTATTGGGTACGGGCCGCGATCAGGGTGCGCTGGGCGTCGAGCACGTCGAGGAAACTGAACTTGCCCATCTCGAAGCCGCGGGTGGCGCTGTCCACCGCACTTTGGGCGGCCGGCAGGATCTGCTGGTTGAAGGCGCGCACTTCGGTATTCGCGGTTTGCCACAGGTCGAGGGCTTGTCGGGTTTCGGTGCGCAGGCGCAATTCGGCGGCGTTGCGCAGGTCGCGGGCCTGGTCGGCGCGGCGAGTCGCCGCCAGCACGTTGCCCTGGTTGCGATTGAACAGCGGGATGGGCATCGACACGCCCACCAGGTTCACGCGCTCGCGCACGCTGGCGTCGTATTGGCTGCCGATGGACACGTCGAGGTCGGGAATGCGCTGGGCCTTTTCCAGGCCGACGCTGGCTTCGTTTTGCAGGATGTTCAGTTCGGCCAGGCGCAGTTCGGCGGTTTGTTCAAGACGATCCAGCAACTGGACGGCTGGCGGCAACGACGGTGTGGATGATTGTGGTGGGGCGACGGCCTGGAAGTCCGGCATGGCGCTGCCGGTGCTGGCGGCCAGGCGGCGATAGGCATCGGTGAGGCCTGTTTGCGCGCGATTGAGCTCCAGGCGGATCTCCGACACCTGCACCTGGGCGCGGGTGGCTTCCACCGGCGAGGATTTCCCGGCGCTGACACGACCGTTGGCGACGACCAGGCCGCGCTCGGCCAAGGCCATGGAACGCTGCGCCAGATCGAGGCGTTCCTGCGCCTGTAGGGCACCGTAATAGCTGTCGATGACATCGGCGCGCAATGTGTTGCGACGTTGTTCCAGGGTGAGCGCGGCAGCGTCCTGGGCACGCGTGGCGACGTCGATACGAGCGCCGCGCTTGCCACCCAGCTCCAGGGTCTGGCTGAGTTTCACCGTGGTGGTACGTGTATCGCGACGGGTGTCTTCGGCATCCCAGGAGACCACCGGGTTAGGGATCAAGCCGGCCTGTTGGCGACCGCCTTGGGCGATGTCGATTTCCCATTGCGCGGCCGCCAGGTCCGGGTTGTTGGCAAAGGCGGTCTGCAGCGCCGAATCGAGGGTCAGGGTCTGTGCGTGAGCACTGCTGGCAATCACCCACAACACACCCGCCCCCAGAAGTTTTCTAACGGAAATTGCCATAACGAGAGTTCCACGCCCATGAAGTACAAGCGGGGGCAATGTAGCGGTCGCGACTTATCACAGCGGTGGAGCAAAGATTACAAATCCGACAGCAATGGCTCTGCGGCAGGTATTTCGGACCGTTATTGACGGTTGCACCAAAACGGCACATAAGCACTGGGCTATCGCGGTATCAGGTATGCTTTTCGAGCAGGAAACAAAAAGAAACAATTTTCCCAACCTGTTCGATAAGGAGTCCCGCTTTGGAGTTATCGACTGCCGCGTGGATGGTTCACGACACACGCCTTATGTTTTGCGTCCTGCTGGCCATCGCCAGCATCATCGTGCTGATCAGCGCGACCAAACTGCCGCCGTTCCTGTCGATCCTGATCGGCACCTTTATCGCCGGTGTCGGCGCCGGCCTGCCGCCGGAAGAAGTGGCCAAGGCGTTCAGCAAGGGCGCCGGGGCGATACTCGGTGAAGCCGGGATCATCATCGCCCTGGGCTCGATGCTCGGCGCGCTGATGGCCGAATCCGGCGCGGCCGATCGCATTGCCACCACCTTGCTCGGGCTGGGCAAGGGCAAGTCATTGCCGTGGGTGATGGCGCTGGTAGCGATGGTGATTGGTTTGCCGCTGTTCTTCGAGGTAGGCCTGGTGATGATGGTGCCGATCATCTTTGTGATGGCCAAACGTTCGAACCAGCCGCTGCTGAAAATTGCCATTCCGGCGCTGGCGGGCATGACCACCCTGCACGCCCTGATGCCACCGCATCCGGGGCCGCTGATTGCGGTGAGCGCGCTGCACGCCGACCTGGGCCTGACCATGTTGCTGGGCTTCTGCCTCGCGGTACCGGCAGTGATTCTGGCGGGCCCGATCTACGGCAACTGGCTGTCCAAACGCCTGCACGTGGATGAGCCGGCTGACATCGGCGCACTGTTCAGTGCTCCGCCCAAGGCGCCGCGCCAGCCGAGTTTTGGCGTGTCGCTGCTGATCATTCTGTTGCCCGTGATTCTGATGCTGGGCAGCACCCTGGCCAAGGTCGCGCTGCCGGCCGAAAGCACCGTCGGCCTGACCTTGAAGTTCCTCGGCGAACCCCTGATCGCCCTCGGCCTGGCCGTGATCGCCGCAGTGATCTGCCTCGGCTGGGCCGCCGGCATGCCGCGTGCCGACGTCGGCAACACCCTGCGCAAAGCCCTCGCCCCCATCGCCGTGTTGCTGCTGACCATCGGCGCCGGTGGCGGCCTCAAGCAGACCCTGCTGGACGCCGGCGTCAGCCAGACCATCAGCAAGGTCGCCGAAGGCGCACACATGCCCTACCTGCTACTCGCGTGGTTGATTGCGGTTGCGTTGCGCCAAGCCACCGGCTCGGCCACCGTCGCCACCACCACGACCGCCGGCATCCTCGCGCCGATGATGGCGGGGCTGGCCGCGACGCAAAGCTCATTGGTAGCGCTGGCGATCGGCGCCGGCTCGGTGTTCTTCTGCCACGTCAACGACGCCGGGTTCTGGATGGTGCGTGAGTACTTTGGCTTGCAGTTGAAGCAGACGATCTGGGTGTGGTCGGTGCTGCAGACCATCGTGTCCGTCGTGGGGTTGGTCGGTACGTTGCTGATGTGGCACTTCTTGACCTGAAACTAGGCAGCCAACGTGTGGCGCTTGCCAAACAGCGCCACACTCCCCACGCCCACCGCCCCCATCACCACGCAGTACCCCACGCAAATCCACGGGCTGGTGGGCATCAGCGCAATCAGTAGCAGCGGTGTCGTACTCGCCCACAGCGCGTAGGCAATGTTGTAGGTGAAGGATATCCCTGACACCCGCACGTGCGCCGGAAACAGGCCGACCATCACCGACGGCACCGCACCCACCACGCCGCAACTCAGGCCCGCCACGGCGTAGGCTGCGCCCAGCCAGACACCGCCATTGATCAAGCTGGCGTACAGCAGCGCAATGCCCACCGGCAGTAACAGGCTGTAGACCAGCACCGCGCGCCAGGCGCCAATGCGGTCCACCAGCAGGCCCGCCAGGACGCAGCCGATATTCAGGAACACGATGCCCAACGCGCTCAAGGCGAAGGTGTGGCTGGGGCTCATGCCGAAGGTTTTCTGCATCATGGTAGGGGTGATGACCACCAGTACTACCACGGCGGAGGTGAGCACACAGGTGAGGATCATTGCCGGCAGCAGCACGGCGCGGTGGTCGCGCAGCACGGTGCGCAAGGGCAGCTCGGCGGCAGCCTGGCGACGGGCCTGCATTTCGAGGAACACCGGGGTTTCACTGAGCCAACGGCGCAGCCACACGCCAATCACACCGAATACGCCCCCTAGCAGGAAAGGAAACCGCCAGGCGTAGTCGAGGATTTCTGCAGGGGTGAAGACTTGCGCCAGCAGTGTGGCGGTGAGCGCGCCGAGCAGGTAGCCGAAGGTCAGGCCGGCCTGCAGAAAGCCCAGGGCATAACCGCGATGGTGGGGGGGCGCGTGTTCGGCGACGAAGGTCCAGGCGCTGGGCACTTCACCGCCTACCGCTGCGCCTTGCAGCACGCGCAGCGCCAGCAGGATCAGCGGCGCAAAATAACCGATTTGCGCATAGGTGGGCATGATCCCGATGAGCAAACAGGGCAAGGCCATCATCAGGATGCTCAGGCTGAACACGCGCTTGCGCCCCAGGTGATCGGCGAAATGGGCCATCAGGATGCCGCCCAGCGGGCGTGCCAGGTAGCCGGTGACGAAAATGCCGAAGCTTTGCAGCAGGCGCAGCCACTCGGGCATTTCCGGCGGGAAGAACAGTTGGCTCAACGTCAGCGCGAAAAACACGAAGATAATGAAGTCGTAGATTTCCAGGGCGCCGCCCAGGGCGGCCAGGCCCAGGGTTTTGTAGTCGGAGCGGGAAAAACGCTGCGCCTGTGGGGAAAAGGTGGCAGTCATGTGAAGGCTCGGCAGACAAACAAAATGGCGTGCAGGTTATGAGCTGAGCCCAATGATGGCAATCGCAACAGATATATTTGTTTTCCTCATGGATCGATGAAAATAACTGCATTCCCATATCAATCGCCGTAGCGGAACATGCCGTAAAACTGCCAACACCATAATAAATACAAGAGGAAAGACTCGTGGCCGATGCTATCGAAGAAAGCCGCTATGCCCGATTTGCCCTGCGCTGTTCCAACTTCGCCGAACGCTGGTTTCCAGACTCCTGGGTGTTTGCAGCCCTCGCCGTGATCATCGTCACCGTCGCGACCCTGGGCATGGGCGCCGCGCCGACCGAAGCCGCCAAAGCCTTTGGCGATGGGTTCTGGAGCCTGATTCCGTTCACCATGCAGATGGCCTTTGTGGTGATCGGGGGCTATGTGGTGGCCAGTTCGCCGCCCGCGATAAAACTGATCGACCGCCTGGCGCGTATCCCGAAGAACGGCCGCTCGGCCGTGGCCTGGGTGGCGCTGATCTCGATGGTCGCCTCCTTGCTGAACTGGGGCCTGTCCCTGGTATTTGGCGGCCTGCTGGTGCGGGCATTGGCTCGTCGCACGGATTTGCGCATGGACTATCGTGCTGCCGGCGCTGCGGCGTACCTGGGTCTTGGCGCCGTATGGGCGTTAGGGCTGTCGTCGTCCGCCGCACAGTTGCAGGCCAACCCGGCCAGCCTGCCTCCGTCGATTCTGTCGATCACCGGCGTGATCCCGTTCACGGACACCATCTTTCTGTGGCAGTCCGGAGTGCTGCTGCTGGCGTTGATCGTGGTGTCACTGATCATCGCCTACGCCACCGCGCCCGGCCCGAACAGCGCCCGCGACGCCAAGGCGTGCGGGGTCGACCCGGCGTTCAACCTGCCCAAGCTGCAAGCCCCGACACGCCCGGGCGAGTGGCTGGAACACAGCCCGTTGCTGACCATTCTGCTGGCGTTGCTGGCGGCCGGCTGGCTGTTCCATGAGTTTTCGACCAAGCCGGCGATCAGCGCCATCTCGGGGCTGAACACCTATAACTTCCTGTTCATCATGGTCGGCGCCCTGCTGCACTGGCGTCCGCGCAGCTTCCTCGATGCAGTGGCCCGTGCGGTGCCGACCACCACCGGCGTGCTGATCCAGTTCCCGCTGTACGGCTCGATCGCCGCGCTGATGACCGTGGTCAAGGGCGGCGACGGCCAGACCCTGGCGCACCATATCTCGACCTTCTTCACCTCCATCGCCTCCCACGACACCTACGCGCTGCTGATGGGCGTGTACTCGGCGGTGCTGGGCTTCTTTATCCCGTCGGGCGGCGGCAAATGGATCATCGAAGCGCCTTACGTGATGCAAGTGGCCAATGACCTGCAATACCACCTGGGCTGGGCGGTGCAGATCTACAACGCCGCCGAGGCGCTGCCGAACCTGATCAACCCGTTCTATATGCTGCCGTTGCTGGGCGTATTGGGCTTGAAGGCGCGGGATTTGATCGGCTTTTCGTTCGTGCAACTGCTGGTGCACACGCCGCTGGTGTTGTTCCTGCTGTGGGCATTGGGGACAACGTTGAAGTATTTGCCGCCGGTAATGCCATAGGTAATGCCATAGAAGCAGCAATAAGCTGCAAGCGGTCAGCCTCAAGCGTGTTGCTTGAAGCTCGCCACTTGCAGCTGTCTTCGTTCCGTCACATTCCATTGCTACCGTCCTGCGAAATATCTTGCAACATCTCGCCAGGACTCCCCCCACAATGAGTGACGATCACAAAGACCACCCTACCCCCGATTCCGTAGCCCAACCGCCGGTAGACACCAGCCGTCGGCGCTTCCTGGGGGGCGCGGCGGTGTTGGGGGTCGGTGCGACCTTGAGTGGCTGTGGCAATACCAGCGAAGCACCGGGCAAACCGGTGGCGCGGCCGCTCACGCCACAAGAGCTAGACAAAGCCCTGCACGACCAGGTGAAAACCGTGGTGGTGATCTATGCCGAGAACCGCAGCTTCAACAACCTGTTTGCGGACTTCCCCGGTGTGGAGAAACCGCTGTCGGCATTGTCTGCCGTCGACACTCAGCAACGCGACCGCGACGGCAGCGTGCTGACCACGCTGCCCCCCGCCTGGGGTGGCGTGTTGCAGGTCGGCCCACAGACGGTTGATGGGGTGACCTACCCCAGCGAAGTGCAATTCCAGGAAAACCTGCCCAATGCGCCGTTCGCCCTCAAGGGCCCGAACGCCGAGGACCTGCCTCTGAGCCTGGTCACCCGCGACTTGTGGCACGTGTTCTATCAGAACCAGATGCAGATCAACGGTGGCAAGAACGACGGCTTCGTCGCCTGGGCGGATTCCGGTGGCCTGGTGATGGGCCACTACGCCCAGAGCCGATACTCCCTGCGTTTGTGGGATGTGGCCAAGGAGTTCGTGCTGTGCGATAACTTCTTCCAGGGTGCGTTCGGTGGCTCATTCCTCAACCATCAGTACCTGATCAGCGCCACCGCGCCGTTTTACCCGAATGCCGCGCAATCGGTGGCCAAGGCACAGATCGCCACGCTGCAAAGCGATGACCCCACCGACCCGCGCCTCAAGCCGCTGGACAAGTCTCCCGCCAGCGCCATGACCGGCCCACCGCAGTTCGGCCCCAGCGCCCTGACCCCGGATGGCTACGGTGTGAACACTCTGGCCCCGCCATACTGGCCGACCTGGATTCGCGACCCGGAAAACCCGGACTACTCCAAGCCCGACCTGCCTAACGTGCTGGTGCCGCAAACCCACGAGCACATCGGTGACAAGCTGTCGAAAAAGAATGTCGACTGGGCGTGGTACGCCGGTGCGTGGCAAGCGACGCTGGACCAGTTCAAGGATTCGGGCGGTATCCCGAAGATTCCGAACTTCCAGTATCACCACCAGCCGTTCAACTACTTCAAGCAACAAGGTCCGCAGAACCGGGCCGAGCGTGACAAGCGCCTGCGCGATGGCGGTTTGGGGGACGAGTCGAGCACCAACAGGTTCTTTGCCGATGCCCAGGCCGGCACATTGCCCGCCGTGACCTTCTACAAGCCCCAGGGCAACCTGAACATGCACGCAGGCTATGCCGACGTGGCCTCGGGCGACCGCCATATCGCACGCGCCTTGAAGGTACTGCAGGAGAGCCCGCAGTGGAAAAACATGGTGGTGGTGGTGACCGTCGATGAAAACGGCGGTTGGTGGGACCACGTGGCACCGCCCAAGGGCGACCGTTGGGGCCCGGGCACGCGGATCCCGGCGATTGTAGTGTCGCCGTTCGCACGCAAAGGCACGGTGGACCATACCGTGTATGACACGGCATCGATCCTGCGCTTGATTACTCGGGTGTTCCAGTTGGAGACCCTGGACGGCCTCAAGCAGCGGGATGACGCGATGATCGCCCGCGGCCAGACGCCCATGGGCGACTTGAGCAACGCCTTGCAGTTCAACCTGTAGGTTTTCTTATCCAATAGCGACACGCCTGGCGATTTAGCACGCGGTTTTCCTGGTCAGCCGCTACTGTGTGGAGGTGGGCTTCCATCCCGCGCAGACGGGCTTTCGCTGACAAGGAAACAACCATGTTCAAACCGACCAGGCTGACCTTCACCCTGGCCGCACTGATGGCGAGTGCGGTCGTACAGGCCGATATCGAAGTTCCGCTGGGGAGCACCCAGCGCGTGACCCAACTGTTCGCCTATCCCAATAACTGCAACGTGATCTGCTTTCGGCCATGGACGCTGGAGCAGACTGCCGAGCACTATCTGAACCAGAGCCTGCAACGGGATGGCTACAGCCGGGCGAAAGTCAGCGTCAAAACCCATGACGGGCAGGTCTCAGCGACCTTCAGCGGCGTACCGGACAGTTACGGCCAACCCCTGACCACGTTGCTCAACACCGCCGACCTGGCCTATCAAGGCGCCAGGCAGCTCAACAGCGACGGCAAGTGGGCCTATAACTGGTACCTGTTCCTGCCGCTGGGCATGGCCCTGGAGAACCGCAAAAGCGTCGAGCTGCTGCACTTCCCACCGGATTACTCGCTGACCCAGGCCCAGGACTACCTGCAATCGGCCACCACGGACCGCTGGGCCACCCTGCTCACGGATAACGGCATCCCAGCCACTGAAACGCCGGCTTACCAGACCATCATCGATATCGCGCCCATCGCCGCGCCGTCCAACGCCGGCAAGGACCTGGAAACCGTCTACAGCTACTTCACCGATTACCAGACGCGCATGGTCCAGGAACTGAGCCTCTCCGCCAAAGGGGCGTTGCCGATGGTGGCGTTCGGCGCGCCGGTGCGCAGTTGGATCAAGCAACAATACGGGCAGACCGTGGCGGTGCTGGGCCTGGCGCAGATCAGCCCGGTCGCCGGCAAGACCGTCCCGGTGCTGGGCGCCAACCACCCGAGTTACATCTGGTATGCGGCAAGCCCCGACACTTACGACGGCAACGAGCAGAAAGCCGACGAGGCCGGGTTGAAGGTGATGGGTCAGGACCTGAGCGCCGCCTGCTGGCAAGCCGGGATGGGGCAGAAACCGGCGAGCGATCCGAATGTGTTGCTCAAGGCGTGCATGAACACTTGGCAGGTTACGCGCAAGGAGCAAACCTGTGAGTTGTTCTATACCTCGGTGCGCAACCTGTCCCCGGAGGAGGCCAACGCCAAATGCGCCACGCCGGGCATCAAGACCCAGTTGAAACAATTGAGGAACGCGGCCCCGACGCCAGCCATTGCAGCCCCGGCGCTGTAGTGCGCACAAAAAACCGATTTCTACTGTCAACATTGACAGTAGAAATCGGTTTCGTCTTCAGCGAGTCTTGAGCCGCGTCCATCAGCTGCAAGACTGGCAGTCAGACACCACCCGCAGGTCGATGCAGCCTAAACCAGGAGAGTCATGAAAACTCAGGCCATGGATAAGGCTAAAACCGCTGTGAGTGACTGCCTTTACCCGTTCAAATCCAAGCTCGGACAAGGCTACCCTTCAAGCGAGCAATTCGAAGTGGTGCAGGACACGGGCGGCAGTGGTGCCGTGGTCAAGGCGCGCGTGGCCTTCGACAGCCGTGTATGCATCGCCACGATTTCCGGCTACGTCCTCAGGGAGCGACGCCGACACACCTTGCAACTGTCGTCGCGCACCCATCTCTATGACTGTTGGTTCAGCGGCCTGTTTTCGCATTCGTGCAAACCGAATGTGTTTCTCGACTTGCACTACCTGGAGGTCTGGGCCCTGCATGAAATCCATCCCGGCGAGCGGTTGACCATGGATTACGCCATGACCGATGACGTACTGTTCCGGCAGTTCGCCTGCCGATGCGGCGAACTGAGCTGCCGGGGCTGGATTACCGGTCGCGATGAGCCGCTGAACGCCGAAGGGCAGGCGTTCATGGCCCAGTGGCGCGAGCGCAAACGCCCTTAGGCTTCACCCAACGGACGCAGGCGATACTGCGGCGGCAGTTGCTCGAAGCCACTGATGGTGGTGTTCAAGCTCTTCCAGCGGCCATCCTTGATGCCGTAGATACAGCCATGGATGGACAGGCTCTGCCCACGGTGCCAGGCGTTTTGCACAATGCTGGTGTGACCGACGTTGGCTACCTGCTGGATCACGTTCAGCTCGCACAGGCGGTCGACGCGTTCTTCTTCGGTAGGCAACTGGGCCAGTACGTCGCGGTTTTCGTAATAAAGGTCACGAATGGTGCGCAACCAGCCGTCGATCAGGCCGAACTGACGGTCCTGCATCGACGCACGCACGCCGCCACAGCCATAGTGGCCGGTGACGAGGATATGTTTGACCTTGAGCACGTCCACCGCGTACTGGATCACCGACAGACAGTTGAGGTCGGTGTGCAGCACCACGTTGGCCACGTTACGGTGCACGAACAGATCACCCGGCAGCATGCCGACGATCTCGTTGGCCGGGACCCGGGCGTCGGAGCAGCCGATCCACAGGTATTCCGGGGTTTGCTGGCGGGCGAGCTTGGCGAAGAATTCGGGATCTTCCTGTTTGATCGCGTCCGCCCAGCGTTCGTTGTTATCAAGCAGGTCTTGTAGTTCGTTCATCAGGGAAAGCCTCAGGAATGATGCGCAGTTTTGTGACTGACAACCCCTCGTCCAGGTCACGCCGCGCGCAAATTAGCTTGAATCTTTGGGGAGCCCAGCCTGTCCACACACTATAAGCCCCACAGTATGAGGATTGGCCATGACTGAATCACGACGTCCCTACGGTGCTACGCAGCCCGAACCCATTGATGACAACGAAGATCGCATGGGTTCGATGCGTGAGCTGGATTTTGACGAGGAAGAACCGACCGCAGAAATTGGCGATGAGATCCCGCAAAGCGAGCGCGAACACCTGATGCCCGACGAACGGGTACGCGAAGCGGGAATGACCGGGGCTTCGACGGCGGATCATGAGTCCACGGATGATGACATGAGCCCGGAAACGCTGATCCATGAAGATGGCGCGCGGGATGCCCGGGAGGCCGGTGAGGGCGAACAGGCGGATTGGGACCTGAGTATCGTCGATGAAGATGAAATTGGCGGCGGCAATGGCCTGGATGAGGCCGAGTTGGCCGACATTGATCCCGTCGACGGCAATCGCTGAGACGACATGGTCCGCCGTGAACAATGACCCGTAGGAGCCCGGCTTGCCGGC